>NZ_JBIKNZ010000066.1:0-18512 GCF_044358365.1 Phenylobacterium sp.
CCGCCTTCGCGAAGGCGGGCAATCGTACATCTCTCTTCCAGATCGAGCTGCTGGTAGCGGCATCCCATGGCAACACTCCCTCGCCAGAGTGTTGCACTTCGTTTGAGAACTCAGGGGACCCAGATGGAATGGCGCCGGGGCGGGTTCCATGTTCGCGCAGCGATTCCAGTCAGCCTCCCAGCCTTGAGATCTGGTTCCCGGCATCCGCCGGGATGAGCGGATGTTGTTGAAATTGTTGACTGCAAATTGAGGGCAGATCCTAGGGTCCTTGCAACTCCAGCCCCGCCAGATCCCCTTTCGCGCGCCATTCTGCGAGCAAGGCGTTGAACTTGTTGATACCCGGCGTGTACGTCTGGCCGTTCAGGCCTCCCGAGCGCTCGCCGCCCTCGTTGTTGTAGTAGCCGGGCGTGCAGGCGTTCTGGAAGTTGCGGTTGAGGACTGCGACCGAGCGGATGGTCTCAACCCAGGCTTCCTCGGCCTCGGCGGTCGGCTCAACCGTGACGGCCCGGCGTTTCCGCGCCTCGGCGATGATGTAGGCGATGTGCCTGGCCTGATCGTCGAACATGGCGGTCATGTTTACGCTCAGTCCGTTCTGCCCGACGCCGATGTAGAACCAGTTGGGGAAGTTGCGGCTGGAGTGGCCGTGCAGCGTGCGGAAGCCGTCCTTGTAGTAGTCGTAGAGCGACAGCCCGTCCCGCCCGTTGATCTCGAACCCGATCCGCCGCCTGAACGCGGTGGAGATCTCGAAGCCCGATGCGTAGATAATGCAATCGACGGGATACTCGACGCCATTGGCCACCACCCCGGTCCGGGTGATGCGCTCGACGCCCTTGGCAGCGCTCACATCCACAAGGCTTACGTTCGGCCGGTTGAAGGTGGGTAGGAACTCGTCGTTGAAGGTCGGGCGCTTGCAGAACTGGCGATACCAGGGCTTCAGGGCCTCTGCGGCGGCCGGATCGGTCACCGTCTCGTCCACCCGGGCGCGAATCCGGTTCATCTTCATGAAATCGCCCAGCTCGGCCTGTCGCGCGGCCTCCTGGGGAGACAGCTTTTCGCCCCGCGCGACTGCGGCCCGAATGCCGGCGGCAAGGCTGCGGAAAATGTCGGTCCATCCGTCGTTGACCAGGTCTTCCGTGAACGGCTTGCCCTCGACGATGTCGGCGAAGTTGCGTCGCCGCGCCGCCTGCCAACCCGGCTCAAGGGACCTGGACCAGGCTTCGTCGGTCGGCTTGTTGCCCCGAAGGTCCACTGAGGAGGGGGTGCGCTGGAAGACGTAGAGTTGCCGGGCGTGTCGGCCGACAAAGGGCACGCACTGGATCGCCGTGGCGCCGGTGCCGATCACGGCAACGCGCTTGTTGGCCAGTTTCGTCAGCCCGCCGGTGGTGTCGCCGCCTGTGTAGTCATAGTCCCAGCGGCTGGTGTGGAAGCTATGACCCTTGAAGTCCTCGAGCCCGGGGATGCCCGGCAGCTTGGCCCGGCTTGCCGTCCCCAGCGCCATGATGACGAAACGCGCCTTCATGTCGTCGCCGCGATTGGTGCGGATACGCCAGCGCTTGAGACCCTCATCCCAGGCGAGCGCGCTCACGCGGGTCTGAAAGCAGGCGACGTCGTAGAGGCCGTAGGCTTGCCCGATCCGCTGGGAGTGTTCGAAGATCTCGCCGACGTAGGCGTACTTCTCTTTCGGGATGTAGCCCAGCTCTTCCAGCAGCGGCAGGTAGCAGTAGCTCTCGATGTCGCACTGAGCGCCCGGATATCGGTTCCAGTACCAGGTGCCGCCGAAGTCTGCGCCAGCCTCGATAATGCGGAAGTCGTCGATGCCCTGTTCCCGCAGCCGCGCCGCGGCCAGAAGGCCCGAGAACCCGCCCCCGATGATCGCCACCTCGACCTCGTCGGTCAGGGGCGCGCGGGTGAAGCCGGGGTCGGCGTAGGGATCGTCCTCCGCGTACCGCGCAAAGCGGCCGGACAGTTCCACATACTGCGCCTCGCCATCGGACCGGAGCCGCTTCTCCCGCTCCTGCCGGTACTTTTCGCGCAGCGCGTCCGGGTCGAATCCGGGGTCGTTCACGGAGCTTTCGTTCATCCTAGTACCCGGCTGTCCGGCCGCTGGGCGCGCCATCCACGATCTGATCGAGGTATTCGCTGAGGCCGTAGCCTACCAGGTCGCCGCAACGGTACTCGGTCATGCCCTCGGTGATCCGGGTCTGCAGTTCCTGGCCGTCCGGCGTCTTGCGCCGGTTACGGAGCGGGATCAGGGAAACGACCTTGCCGGTCACCTCATAGCTCTTGCCGGCCACGGTCTTCACCCTGGCCCTGAGCGCGGTCTGATAGCCGTTGGCGTCCCAATCGGTGTCGATCACGCATTCCTCGATCAGGTCGTAGATCCCGTCACGGAACACCATGCCGCCTTGCCTGGCCCCGCCCTTGCCGTCGCCGATCACCGACAGCATCATCCCGAAGTCCCGGCCGAAATTCATCGGACACCAGCGATACCAGTCGATCGCCTGCCAGTGCCGTGGTCCCCAGGACTTGTCCCGCAACCCAAATCCGGAGATCTCGAACCGCTCGTCGCCCACGGTCACGACGCCTTTCGCCGCGCAGTGCTGTTCGTAGTGAGCCTTGGCGAAGGACTTTTCCGGGTCGATGTCCAGGGACGACCCGTCGGCCTTGACCGTTTCTCCGCCGTACATCGGCGATACGCCTTCGTAGTCCAGCTCGACCGTGCACGGCACGCTGGGATTTTCGCGATAGGCCTTCTTCGGGTCCGCCATTTCATGCGGCCGCGCCAGCAGAAGCGCCTTGCCCGAGAAGCTCACCTTCAGGCGTTTGAAGGGTTCGACCACCTCGATCCTCAGGCCACCCGCAGCCATTTCGCGGTTGCCCTCGATGGCCGGCCGCCCGAACGTGAACGCCACCCGGCCATCGGGCAGGTAGAGGCAGACGCTGATCTCGGCATAGTTCTCATTGGGCCGATTGCCGATACGGAACCAGCCGCCGGTGTTCTTCGCCGGGTCAAAGACGTTGAAGTACATGCTTTCGTTGTAGTTTTTGGCTTCTCCCGGATCGTGCGGATACTCGTCCTCGGGCGCGAGCCTGGTCTTGAAGCCTTCAGCCATTTTCGCCATGCGCAATCCTCCGCCAGCCGTTGCGGCGGAACGATGGGCTTGTGACGCGGCGGAATGCCAAGCGTGCAAGATGCGGAAATACGAAAGTTGGCCGCTCCGCCGCCAGGAGGACCTCTTTTCTCTAGCGCCGCGCCGCCGCCGATTTCGCGCGGATCGGCTTGAACTCCGAGCTGGCGTTCCAGTCGGGCCAGCGGGCCGAGTTGGCCAGGGCGCGGCCGGCCTCGAAGGCGAGGTTCACGTCGTCGGCGGCGCCCTGATAGTTCTGGGTGGGCTCCCAGCGGTCGCAGGTCTGGTGGTAGCACCGGGCGGTGTAGTCCTCGACCCAGCGGTCGCCGGCCTCACGACCGCCGTTGATCAGATCCGCGCCGCCGCCCATCCCCATGAACAGCATGACCGGCACCCCACGCTTGGCCAGGGAGAAATGGTCGGCCCGATAGAACAGGGCGCGTTCGGGCTTCGGGTCTGGCGTGATGGTGCGGCCATAGCGCGCGGCGATGACGGCGACCTCGGGTTCAAGTTCGTTCTGCCCGGCGCCCACCAGCACCAGATCGCGGGACGGTCCGGACGTTTGCAGGACATCGAAGGTGTAGTTGGCTACCATTTTCGTAAGGGCCGCCTCGTTGCGCTGCGCATAGAACTCGCTGCCCAGCAGGCCGCGTTCCTCGGCGGTCCAGGCGGCGAACAGGATGGTGCGGTCGGGGCGGGGGCCGGCGGCAAAGGCCCGGGCCGTTTCGATCACCCCGGCCACGCCCACCGCGTCGTCGACAGCGCCGGGACGGATCACGGCGCCGTTCGCATCAGGCGCGCCCACGCCAAACCCGTCCCAGTGAGCGGCATAGAGGATGGTTTCATCAGGTCGCCGGGCGCCGGGCAGGGCGGCCACGACGTTGCGGCTCTCCAGCATGGTGAACTCATTGCCGTAGTCTGCTGAAAAGCTGGCGTCCTTGAGCTCTACAGGTTTGAACGCAGCCGAGCGGGCGCGCACCTTCTCGGCCTCGAAGTCCAGCCCGGCCTTGCGGAACAGTTCGACGGCCTGGTCCCGCTGGATCCAGCCCTGGAGTTTCAATTTCTCGGCAGCGGGATTGGTTCTGACGACGTCGTAGGTCTCGTTGTTACCCGCGATGACGGTGCTCCAGCCGTAGGCGGCGCCAGCCGTCTCGTGGATGATCAGCATCCCCAACGCGCCGCGCCGCACCGCCTCCTCGTACTTGTAGACCCAGCGGCCATAGAAGGTGGCGGCGCGGCCGCCGAACTTGCCGGCGACGGGCTCGTCTGCGGCAGCCTCGAAATCGGGGTCGTTGATCAGGACCAGCAACATCTTGCCGCGGACATCGACGCCCTTGAAGTCGTCCCAGTTGCGCTCAGGCGCGCTGACGCCATAGCCCACGAAGACCAATGGCGCGGCCTTGATGACCACCTGATCGACCGGTTGCTGCGTTTCGATCCGAAGGTCGGTCTGTTCCCTGAGCGGCGTGATCTGGCCGCGGACCGAGATCGCGTAGTCGCCGCCAGGCGTTGTCTGATAACGCCTGAGCGGGACGGACTGCGTCCAGCCGCCGTTGTCGCCGGCGGGCTTCAGGCCGAGCGCCTTGAACTGACCCACGATGAAGTCGATGGTCTTCTGCTCGCCCGGGCCACCGGGAGCACGCCCGGCATAGGGTTCGGACGCCAATTCGCGGGTGATGTCGGACAACCGCTGGGCGGATATGGCCGGCGCCGGCTGAGCCAGCGCTGTTTCTGCAAACAACGCCCACATGAGTGCGATGAGGACTGGTCGATGATATGTCATATCGCTCCTATAAGGTCGTCGACCGCGTTTTAATATCTTGTGTGTCAGGCTGAAACCGCCATCGATCCGCCATCTGGCGCGTTCAGTTTGGCTAAATGATTTTGCGGGCGTGCGTCCGTGCCGGGGTTTTGATGGAAACGATCAACAGAGCAAACAAGATGGCTGGAAAACCCGGCTACTATGATGTTTACGAAGGCTATCAGGAAGACACGGGTGGCCCTGCGAAGCTGGTGTCGCTGGCGCGTGCAGCCCGCAAACGCGCGCGCGCGGCAATGGCTGCCGAGGCTCTGACAATGGGCGCCATCGGCCTGACAGTCGGCGTCGCCGTCGGGGCGGCTCTGGCGCTGAAGCTGGCGCCTCGTCGCTAGAACCAGGCGCGCAGACCGAGCACAAGGCGGGTTTCGCGAACGCGCTCGCCTGCCTGAAGGGCGGCATCGGCGGTTCCGCCGACAGTGCGCGTGTGATTGACCCCGATGTAGGGCGAGAACTCCGGGGTTACGGCGTAACGCAGCCGAAGACCGGCCTCGATATCCGATAGTCCGGAGCCAAGGTCCTGGGCCGCCACATCCTGAGCCTGGAAATTGACCTCCACGGCGGATTCCAGCACCAGCCGCTGGGTCAGCCGCAGGTCGTGAGAAGCCTCGAACCGGACCGAGACCTCGCCCTTGTTCGACAGGAAAACAGCCCCGTCGACATCGATCCAGTAGGGTGCAAGACCCTCCAGCCCGAGCACGGCATGGGTCCGGCGCGGTCGGGGCTGGAAATCCTGCCGAAGGCCGGCCTGCAGGTTAAAGTAGGGTCCAATGGCGCGGCTGTAGAGCGCCTGAACTTCCGCCTCTTCGATATGCCCCGACGCGCCGTCGCCTTCGGTCTTTGTGACCAGTCGGTGGATGTCGCCGCCGTACGAAACCCGACCCTCCCAGGCAAAGCCGTCACCGCCGTCTGAGGGACGAAACTCGGCGCGGTCCAGCATCACCGTCGTCCAGGTCATCGCGCCATGCTCACGGCGCAGGACCTCGCGCGCCCGGGCCATGGCGCCGGGGGTATAGAAGCGCTCTGCGGCGTGGTCGGATGGAACCGGAGGCGGCGCGTCGCCGGCGGCTGGCGGACCGGACATGATGTGTCCGGCATGTGGATCCGCCGCCGGTGCGGGCATCCTGTGACCCGCGTGAGGATCGGCAGCCTGGACAGGCGCCGACATTGTGTGTCCGGCATGCGGGTCAGGCGCTGCCGGCTTTGCCGGAGCCGACATTGTGTGTCCGGCATGCGGGTCAGGCGCTGCCGGCTTTGCCGGAGCCGGCATGGTGTGTCCCGCGTGCGGATCCGGCGCCTGTGCCAGCGCCGGGCTGACGCTGGTCGCGAGAAGGAGGGCGATGACCATGCGAACCATCATGCCTCGCCCTCAAGAGGCCTGACGGTAATGACCTTGAACATGCCCGCGTGCATGTGCAGCAGCATGTGACAGTGGAACGCCCAGTCTCCCGGCGCGTCGGCGGTCATATCGAAGGCGACCTTTCCGCCCGGCATCACATTGACGGTGTGCTTGCGGGGGTGCTGGCCCGGGTGGCCGTTGACGACCTCGAAGAAGTGGCCGTGCAGGTGGATGGGGTGGTTCATCATGCTGTCGTTGACCAGCGTGACCCGCACCCGTTCATCGCGGCGGAAGGGTATCGGCTTTGTCACCTCGCTGAATTTCTCCCCGTCGAAGGCCCACATGAAGCGTTCCATGTTGCCGGTCAGGTGAAGTTCCAGACTACGCGAGGGCGGACGCGTATCGGGGTTTGGCGTGAGTGCGATCAGGTCGGCGTAGGTCAGAACCTTACCCTCAACGCTTTCCAGGCCCGTGGGGCGGTCGGCGGTGCGGTCCACCGGCATCGGCGAGATCATCTGCACGCCAGGGCCCATTTTCACCTGTGGCGCGTTCGTCGGGTTCAGCATCGACATGTCCATGTCGCTATGCCCGCCGGGCCCGTGCATCCCGGCCATGTCCATGCCCATGTCGCGCATCTTGAGCAGGGGACGTTCACGCAGGCGCGGGGCCTGCGCGACCATGCCCGGGCGAGGGGCCAGGGTTGCCCGGACCAGCCCGGAACGATCAGCGGCCTCGGCCACCAGCGCATACGCCCGGTCCTCGGTGGGCTCAACGATGACGTCGTAGGTCTCTGCGTTGGCGATCTGCAGTTCGTCGACGCTGACCGGCTTCACATCCAGTCCATCCGCCTGGACCACCGTCATACGCAGACCCGGGATCCGCAGGTTGAAGATGGTCATCGCCCCGGCGTTGATGATCCGCAGGCGCACGCGCTCTCCGAGCCGGAACAGGCCGGTCCAGTTCTCGGCCAGGCCGTGGCCGTTGATCAGATAACTGTAGGTCGCGCCGGTGACGTCCAGAATATCGGTGGGATCCATGCGCATGGCGCCCCACTCGGCGCGTTCGGCGAGGGTCTGGTCCTTGCCCGAGGCCAATCCGGCGATCGTCTGCTTCTGGCGGTTGAAGTAGCCGGCCCGCTGCTTCAGCTTCTTCATCATCACGTGGGGGTGCAGGAAACTGTAGTCGGAGAGCACCACCACATGCTCCCGATCATAGGGGGCGGGCTCGGCGCCGGCCGGGTCGATCACTAGTGGTGCGTAGTGGCCCAGCAATTCCTGGAGGCCGGAATGGCTGTGATACCAGTAGGTCCCCGCCTGGCGGATCGGGAATTCGTAGACGAACGTTTCGCCCGGTTTGATCCCCGGGAAACTCACCCCCGGAACGCCGTCCATCTGGAAGGGCAGCAACAGGCCGTGCCAGTGGATCGAGGTATCCTCGTCGGTCAGGGTGTTCGTCACCGCGATGCGAACGTCCTGGCCTTCCTTGAGGCGGATCAGCGGGCCGGGGACTGTGCCGTTGACGCCAATGGCATGGGTTGCGCGGCCGCCGATTTTCAGGTGGGCGTGGCCGATGCTGAGGGCGATGTCCTCGCCGGTCAGGGCCTGGGGGGCCTTGAGGCCGGGTGTCTGGCTGCGGGCCCACGCCGGTAGAAGCGATGTCACGAGCGCGCCCCCGCCGAGGGACGCAAACCCCTGCAGCAGGTTGCGGCGGCCCAACAGGATGGATTTTGACAGGGACACTGCGGACCTAAGGGTTCAAGACAATCGGAGGGGATGCCAGTGCCGATGATGGCGGTTCGGGAGTTTGGATATGGGGCGCTTGTCCACGCAAATCCACAAATGGCTGGCTTTGGTTGTCGGCCTTCAGGTCCTGGGCTGGGTGGTCGGCGGACTGGTGATGACCGCCATCCCCATCGAGCGGGTGCGCGGCGAACACCATGTCGCGCAGTTTCAGCCGGCGGCCCTGCCGATGTCCGGGCTCGTGAGCTATGAGGCGGCTGCAAGAGGCCTGGGTGTCGAACCGGTCGAGGCGACGGTTAGGTCCACCCTGCGCGGCCCGCAATGGCGACTGAAGGATGCCGGCGGCGCGGTCCATGTGGTTGACGCGATAACCGGCCGGCACGTGGCGCCGCTTGCAAAATCGGAGGCGCGGCTGCTGGCCGGCGTTCAGTATCAGGGCCGCGGACAGCCGGCTGAGCCGCAGTGGTTCGCCGTGGCGCCGCAGGAGGCGGGCAAGCCCGGACCGCTCTGGCGTGTGGACTTTGATGATGCCGAGAAGACCAGTTTCTACCTGTCGCCCGAGACCGGCGAGGTGGTGAGCCGACGGTCCGACGTCTGGCGCTTCTACGATTTCTTCTGGCGGATCCACATCCTCGATTTCAAGACAGGCGACAACTTCAACAACCCGCTGATCATTGCTGCGGCCGCCTTGACCCTGCCCGTGGTGATCACCGGCCTGATCCTGCTCTGGATCCGCCTGGGTCGTGATCTGAAGAGCCTGGCGGTCGCGCGGCGCAGGGGTTAGTGCGTGCGATCCGGACTGATCAGGCTGACGCTGATCACCAGAGCCAAGCTCTTCAAGGCCATCAACGCGGTTGTGATCGGGCTCGTCGATCATGGCTCAGCGCGCCGTGCGTTCCATGAGTTGAATCAATTCCTCGGCCTTTTTCCGTTGCTCGGTCTTGTCGCCTGAGACGATGGCGCCCTCGATGCAGTGACCCAGGTGGTCGCGCAAGATCTCGGTTTCGACCTTCGCCAATGCGGCGCGCACGGCTCTGATCTGCGTCAGCACGTCGATGCAATAGCGGTCGTCCTCGACCATCCGGGCAATGCCCCTAACCTGACCCTCGATCCGGCTCAGGCGGTTCAGCAGGCGGGGTTTTCCCTCGCGTTGCATCCAAGTCTCCACAGCGGCGTTCACATACCCCAAACCGGTATCTGAGTTATGCCCACTGGGGGTATATTTCAAGGGTCCGGAGACCAACGGAGTGCCTGTCGTGAAACCTGCCCAAGCGCCTGCGGCCAAAGCGCAAGTTGTGACGCATAGCGTGATTGATCCGGTCTGCGGGATGACCGTTGATCCCGCAAGGTCACCGCACCATGCCGAACACGCAGGGAAGGTTTTTCACTTCTGCTCCGGTGGCTGTCGGACCAGGTTTGTCGGCGATCCCGCCCGTTATCTCGGCACGGTGAGTGAACCGCCCACACCGGTCCCGGCCGGGACTATCTATACCTGCCCGATGCATCCGGAGGTCCGCCAGGAAGGCTCCGGAAGCTGCCCGATCTGCGGCATGGCGCTCGAGCCTGAGGTTTTCACCGCCGATGCCGGCCCCGATCCCGAGTTGATCGACATGAGCCGGCGGTTCTGGATCGCCCTCGCCCTGACTGTCCCCGTCTTTATTCTGGAGATGGGCAGTCACGCCTTCAACCTTCACCGGTTCGTGGCGCCGGTCGCATCGGGTTGGTTTCAGGCTGCCCTGGCCACGCCGGTGGTGCTCTGGGCGGGCTCGCCATTTTTTGTACGCGGCTGGGCGTCGCTGAAGACCCGAAACCTCAACATGTTCACCCTGATCGCCCTGGGCGTCGGCGTGGCGTGGACCTACAGCGTGGTGGCGCTGTTGGCGCCGGGGATATTCCCGGCAGCGTTCCGCGGCCAGGGCGGGACGGTCGCGGTTTATTTCGAGGCCGCGGCTGTGATCACCGTACTGGTGCTACTGGGCCAGGTGCTGGAGTTGCGCGCCAGGGCCCAGACATCGGGTGCGATCCGGGCGCTGATGGATCTGACGCCGAAGACCGCGCAGCGGGTGAAGGCTGACGGAACCGACGAAGAGGTGAGCCTGGATCAGGTTCAGGTCGGCGACCGCCTGCGGGTGCGTCCGGGGGAACAGGCGCCTACCGACGGCGTGCTGCTGGAAGGTCGCGTAGCGATCGATGAATCCATGCTGACGGGCGAATCCATGCCGGTGACAAAGGCCGAGGGCGACACCGTAGTTGGTGGGTCGCTGAACGGGACAGGCTCGTTTGTCATGCGCGCGGACAAGGTCGGCGCGGAGACCCTGTTGTCGCGGATCGTGCAGATGGTGGCCGAGGCCCAGCGCAGCCGCGCCCCGATCCAGCGAATGGCTGACAAGGTTTCCGGCTGGTTTGTCCCGGCGGTCCTGGCTGCCGCAGTGGCGGCGTTCGCGGTCTGGGGGCTGGTAGGGCCGGAGCCGCGTCTGGCCTATGGTCTTGTCGCGGCGGTCTCGGTGTTGATTATCGCTTGCCCCTGTGCGCTGGGCCTTGCGACGCCGATTTCGATCATGGTGGGCGTCGGGCGAGGCGCCCAGGCGGGGGTGCTGATCCGTGACGCTGCCGCCCTGGAGCGGCTGGAGAGAATTGACACCCTGATCGTCGACAAGACCGGCACCCTGACCGAGGGCCGACCGGCGGTGACAGCCATTCGACCCGCGAGGGGGTTTGACGAGGCTGGACTGCTGCGGCTGGCGGCCAGCCTTGAGCGTGGCAGTGAGCATCCCTTGGCCACCGCCATCTTGCGGGCAGCCGGTGAGCGCGGCCTGACGCTCGCGGAACCTGCCGCCTTCGACTCGCCTGTGGGCAAGGGTGTGATGGGCGAGATCGACGGACGGCGCGTGGCGCTGGGGTCCGGCCCTTTCCTGGCCGAGCAGGGGATCAATGTCGCCGCGCTCGACGCCGAAGCCGAGTCGCTGCGCCTCGACGGTGCTACCGCGATCTTCGCGGGCGTTGACGGCGTGGCCGCCGGGGTCTTCGCCATCGCCGACCCGATCAAGGCCACTTCGGCGGAGGCCGTTCGCCTGTTGAGGGCTGATGGTGTGCGGCTGGTGATGATGACCGGCGACAACCGGACCACGGCGATGGCGGTGGCCAGGCGCCTGGGGATCGAGGATGTCGAGGCCGGGGTGCTGCCCCAGGGCAAGGCCGCCGTCGTTGAACGGTTGCGCGGAGAAGGTCGCGCCGTCGCGATGGCTGGCGACGGGGTGAACGACGCCCCGGCGCTGGCCGCGGCCGACGTCGGGATCGCCATGGGCGCGGGCGCCGACGTGGCCAAGGAAAGTGCAGGCGTGACGCTGCTGTCCGGCGACCTGCTGGGGCTGGTGAAGGCGCGGCGGCTGTCAAAGGCGGTGATGCGCAATATCCGCCAGAACCTGGTCTTCGCCTTCATCTACAACATCGCCGGCGTGCCGCTGGCCGCTGGCCTGCTCTATCCGGCCTTTGGCCTCCTGCTATCGCCCCAGGTGTCGGCGGCAGCTATGGCCCTTTCGTCGGTCAGTGTGATCGGCAACGCGCTGCGATTGAGGACCATGAAACTGTAATGTCCCAGAGTTAGAGCGCGGGCGTGTCAGGGTCGCTATGGTGAGGCGTCGTCGCTGAGTCGGATTCCCAGTTTCACCCATGGCCCTTGAAGACTCAGCGATCGAGACGACCCCGGCGCCGGCGCGATCCCAGGTGGACGAGCGCCGGTTCCTGGACGGGCCGGTCGCGCCCACGCTGATCCGGTTTGGCATGCCCTTGCTGGCCACCAACACCCTGATGTCGCTTTCGGGAAGCTGGGGGGCGGTGTGGGTCAGCCATGTGCTGGGGCCGGATGCGCTGACCGCCGTGGTGAACGCCAATCTCTTCATGTGGATGCTGACCGGCAGCGTCATGGGCGTAGGCTCGGCGGCGGGGATTGCCATCGGCCAGGCGCTGGGCCACGGCGACCGCAGCGTGGTCAAGAAGCTTACCGGCAACGCCATAACCTTTGCGCTGATCGCCTCGTTCCTGTCGGCGGCCCTTGGCTATGTTTTCGCGCCAGCCCTGCTGGACCTGATCCACCTGCCGCTATCGGCCCGGGCGATGGCCATCGACTACCTGCGCTACACCTGCCTCTCGATGCCGCCGGTGTTCATCTTCTCGTTCCTCATGATGATGCTGCGCGGGGTGGGCGACGCGCGGACGCCGTTCCGGTTCTCGCTGATCGCCATCGTACTGGGGCTGATCCTGTCGCCGGCCCTGCTGGTCGGCGCGGCGGGCCTGCCTAAGATGGGGATTGCAGGCGTCGCGGTGGGCGGCATCCTGGCCTATGGCGTCGCCCTCCTGGCCCTGGTCGGCTACCTCTATGTCCGGCGCCATCCATTGGCGCTCAGGCAGGAAGACCTGCACAACCTCAAGCCGGATGGCGCGCTGATCTGGATGCTGGTCACCAAGGGTGCGCCCATGGCGGCCGAGAACATCATCGTTCAGGGCGCGTACTTCGTCCTGCTCAGCCTGGTGAATGCCCAGGGCGCCGCGACGGCCGCCGCCTATGCCGCCGCCGCCCAGCTGTGGGGCTATGTTCAGATGCCCTCGGGCGCGATCGCCCAGTCCATGTCGGCGATGGCGGCGATCTGTATTGGCGCGGGCCGTTGGGACCGTGTTGGCCGGATTGCCTTTCAGGGGTGCCTCGTGTCCGTCGGCTTCACTTTGCTGGCCGCCGCGTTGGTCTATGCGTCCGGCGACCTTCCCCTGAAGCTGTTCCTGCCCGAGGGTGGCGAAGAACTGAAGATCGCGCGGAACATCAACGAGATCGTCCTCTGGGGCTGGATCTTCCTGGCGATCACCAACGGCCTTTCGGCGATGGTGCGCGCCAATTCGGCAATGCTTGCGCCGACACTGATCTACGCCACCACCATGTGGGTCATGCGGGTGCCGTTTGCGCTGATGCTGTTGCCCCTTATCGGAGCCGCCGCGATCTGGTGGAGCTTTCCGCTGGGAACCATCGGCTCCGCCAGTCTGGCGCTGGCCTACTACCGCTGGGGCGGGTGGCGGAAGAACAAGCTGATGGTGGCCGATGTGGTGGATCAGCGCGCCTGAGCCCGCTACTCCGCGCCTTCCTCCTTCACCGCACCCCGATTGCCCTCCATCTCACGGCCCTGGCGTTCCTCCTCGCGGGCGCCGGCGAGGATGCCGTGCAGCGCATAGTTGCCCTCGTGGCAGGCGTACTCATAGACCATCTCGCTTGACGCATTGAACGCCTGCTCGCCCTTGACCGGCTCGGTGAAGGTCGCGGGATCGATGACCTCGAACGTGTATTTGATCTGCTGCGGGGAAATACGGGTGAAGCGTTCGATCACCCGCATGTTCTCGGTGGCGCCGCGGAAAGTCTGGTCACGCCGGAAGTTGGCGGTCTCGACCACCAGGGTGTCACCTTCCCAGCGCCCGATGCTGTCGCCCATCCACTGCCGGACAGACGCCGGTTTGTGCGTGCTGTTCAGGCGGATGATCCGTGTGTCATGGACCATTTCGATCTGGATCATCACCTCATCGCCGGTCTGGGCGATCTGGTAGTGGTTGTTGTAGAGCACTGGCAACATCGGCGGGCCTGACGTCGAGCCAAAACCCACCAGGCAACGCTCGCCCAGGGGCCGCCGTTCCGGCCCATCGAAGTTGCCCAGACGGCCATTGCCGAACGCCGCGCGCTGGCGGGCGAGGGCGGCGGCGCTCAGGGGCAAGCGGCCGTTCTTTGGTTCAACCAGGATGGACGAGCGGGCCTCGCCGCCGATGCGGATCACCTTGGTTCCCGGCGCCACCCAGAACGCGTTGTAACCGCAGGCCGGGCCGCTGGAGCCGTCGCCGCAGGTGGGCAGATCATCGACCCCGGTCTTCTGGTCGGTTGGTCGGCCCGCGGCGTCCATTGCCCTGGCCGTCACGCCTTCGATCTGGCGCGCTTCAGCTTCGGACAGGACAAGCCGGTCGCCGAAGCGCGGATCGCGTTCCAGACGGGTGATGGTGGCGTTGGTCCAGACGCCGGAGAGGTCCGGGTGGCCCCAGACGTTCCGCGGCGCCTTCCATGCAGAAGCCTTGGCGGCGGGGGGCTGAGTCTGGGCGGCGGCGGGCAGGGCCAGACCAAGGCAGGCAGAGAGGAGCACCAGAGCGCGTAAAGTCATTTCAGAGCCTCCCGACAAACCGGATATTCCAATCCGTTACCGCGCAGGATAGGCCGGAAATTCGAAACGGAAAGGGCTTTAGCCGGGCGTCGGGATCACACGCAGCGGAGGCCTGAGCAGAACCAGCCTCTTCCCGCCAAGATCAAGACCCATGCGGAACTGGCGGAAAAGCCCCGTGCCCAGGAGGCCTTCCGGGCCGCCAGCGCCGAACGCGGGGCGATAGATCTGAATGTCCACCGACGGGAGATCCAGAACTCCAATCCGGACGGAGCGCGCGGTGACGATCCGGTTCAGGCTGAACCCGCCCAGATTGACAGAGTGCGCCGCGCCCTGCGTGCGGCCCGGGGAAAGCAGGCCTGTCTTGCGCGCGGCGCCTTCGGACAGCGCCAGCAGGCGGCTGGAACCTGTGTCGACCAGCACATCGACCGGATCGGCGTCCTCAATCTTCACGGCCACAACGGGCGCGCCGCCGCGTCGTCGGAGTGGGAGGTCGATGGCGTCTCGTGGGGGACTATAGGCGCTTGCACTCAGGAACCGGACGCGTGCGCCAGGAAAGTCGGCCTCGACCACGAGATGGCGCAGGAGGTCACGGCCAATCAGCATCTGAAAGTCTCGCCCGCTGAGGGCCGAAACACCCGCCAGATCCAGTGCCGCAGCGTGTAGCCCACTGACTGAAAGTCCGGGCATGGCGAGGTGCAGGGTGACCGAGTGGGTCAGGTCCGGTTTTCCGCTCACGCCAAAAGCCAGCATAGGCGCCGTCAAAGGCCGGCGCAGTCCCAGACGATGGGCGAGCCCGCCGTCGACGGCGGTCATCTGCGCGCCGGAATCGACGATCGCGCGGATAGGTACGCCGTTCACAGCCACGGTGAGATCGATCAGTCCGCCGCCCGGGGACATAGCCATCCAGGGTGTGTCGCGACCGTTGGCCAGTCGCACGTCCAGCGGCGGCCAGGGCAGACGATCGCGCACCAGCCAGACGCCGGCCGCGCCGGAGGCCAGAAGCGCCGCGCGTGAGAGCAGGGCGCGGCGTGTGGTCACTGTGTCTGCAATTCTTCCGCGCCCAGGTTGAAGGCCCCATCCAGCCAGGCGGTGATCTCGCGGGCCGCCGGGTGATCAAAGGCGGCGAAGCGAGCGTGCAGGCGCGCCTTGCGCTGATCATCAAGACCCTTCAGGCCCGTATCCTCAAGCAGCAACAATGTGCGTTCCACGGCATCGGCAAGGTCCGGTCCGAGCACAGCTGTCGCCGCGCGGCGGAAGGCCGCCAGATACTCGTAAGCCTCGCCCCGCGCGTAGCTCTCCGCCAGCG
The DNA here is from genome assembly GCF_044358365.1 of Phenylobacterium sp. Classification (GTDB taxonomy): domain Bacteria; phylum Pseudomonadota; class Alphaproteobacteria; order Caulobacterales; family Caulobacteraceae; genus Phenylobacterium. Next base: position 15,511 of record NZ_JBIKNZ010000066.1, read on the forward strand.
TCAGGGCCGGAATGCGCGACAGTACAGCTTGCGAGGCCGTGTTGATGGCGTGGCCGGAGATGTGGGCGGCGATCGACGCCGGGCGGCCCGTGAAGGCCCGCAGATGCAGATGCTGGCTCATCCGCGGGCCGTCATTGACGGGATAGTTGTCCCAGAGGAACGGTTTGCGGCGCATTTGCTCGGTTACGCGCGCCAGATGGCCAGGTGAATACTCGCGGGAGCAAACCTCTTCGCCGGTCCACATGAGCTGGATCGCGGGATCGAGGCCGGCGCCCAGATCTTCCAGATAGTTGGCAGGCCGCTGGCCGAACGCCCGGTCCAGCACCGGGTCGTCGGTGTAGTAGCTGGGGCAGGCGATGACCCGTGATGCGGTCGTGCGCCCGGCGATCCAGTGGATGATCTCGACCTGGCGCGCGGCCAGGCCGGGCAGGTCGCCCTTCATGTCGTCGAAGAATACCCCTAGATCGGCCAGGCCCAGGCATTCGAGCTGGTCCAGCTTGGCGGCGAGCGCAGCCTTGGCGTCCGCGTCGAAACCGAGGAACAGCTCATATGGGCTGAGGCCCACGCCGAAGCGAACCCCGGCGTCGCGACAGGTCCCGGCGAAGGCGCCCAGCGCTGCGAGTTCGGCGTCGGGATAGGGCTCGCGCCAACGGCGGCGTAAGTAACCGTCCGCCTTCGGGGCGTAGAGGTAGAAGCCGTAGCCATGCGGCGCCAGCGCCCGAACCATGTCGGCCCGCCCATTCCAGCTGTAGGGACGACCGAAGAAACCTTCGATGATTCCGAGATCGATGCTCATGTGCCGAGACTAACGGCAGGCGTTGCGTTGACGATGTAAATTTGTAAGGTCGGCGCCGAAAAAGGAGCCGCGATCATGAACCCCGCCGCAGAGTTCGACATCATCGTCTATGGCGCTACCGGATACACTGGCCGCCTCGTCGCCGAGCATCTGGCTGCGCGATATGGCGTCGGCGGCGAAGTCAAATGGGCGATGGCCGGGCGCTCGGCGGCGAAACTGGCCGAGGTGCGAGACGAGATCGGCGCGCCCAAGGATACGCCCCTGATCGTGGCCGACGCGTCGGACGCGGACTCGGTCGCGGCAATGGTTAACCGCGCCAAGGCGATCGTCACGACGGTTGGTCCCTATCAGCTCTATGGCTCGGACCTGGTGGCGGCCTGTGCGAAGGCCGGCACGGATTATCTGGACCTGAGTGGCGAGCCCAACTGGATGCGTCAGATGATCGACGCCCATGACGCAGCGGCCAAGGCGTCCGGCGCGCGGATCCTGCACTCGGTGGGCTTTGACTCGGTGCCGTTCGAACTGGGCGTCTACTTCTGCCAGGAAACGGCGAAGTCGAAGCTGGGTGGGGTTGTTCCACGCGTGAAGGGGCGGGTGCGGGGCATGCAGGGCGGCCTGTCGGGCGGCACGGCGGCCAGCGGGGCGGCCACCATGGCCGCAATCCAGAAGGATCCGTCGATGCTGGCGGTTATGATGAGCCCCTTCGGACTGACGCCGGGCTTTCAGGGCCCCGCCCAGCCCACCGGTCAGGAGGCCGGGGAAGATCCCGACGTCGGACCTGTTGCGCCGTTCATGATGGCGGTGATCAATTCCAAGAACGTGCACCGCTCGAATTTGCTGATGGGTCACGCCTATGGCCAGGACTTCGTCTACGACGAAATGGTGATGAGTTCGCCAGAGTCGGGCGGACCGGGATTCACCGACATGGCCTCGTTGCCGGGCGGCGTGCCCAAGCCGGGCGACGGCCCGACCAAGGCCGAACGTGAGGCAGGATTCTACGATATCCTGTTCGTGGGCATCGCCGCCGACGGCCGCCAGGTGCGGGTATCGGTAAAGGGCGACATGGACCCGGGATATGGTTCCACGTCCAAGATGCTGGCCGAGGCGGCGATCTGCCTGGTGCGGGCGCCCGACGTTGCGGGCGGCGTCTGGACCCCGGGCGCGGCGCTGCAAGGTCGGCTGGTGGACCGACTGCAGGCCCATGCGGGCCTCAGCTTCGTTGTTGAGAGCTGAGCCTCAGGCCGCCGTCCAGCCACCGTCCATCGACAGGTTTGCGCCTGTGATCTGGCTGGCGGCGTCCGAGCACAGGAAGACGGCCATGGCCGCCACCTGATCCGGGGTCACGAACTGCTTGGTGGGTTGGGCGGCCAGCAGGACGTCGTTGATCACCTGCGCCTTGGTCATGCCGCGGGCGGCCATGGTGTCAGGGATCTGCTTCTCCACCAGCGGCGTCCAGACGTAGCCGGGGCTGATGCAGTTGACGGTGATCTTCGAGGCCGCCACTTCGAGCGCTGCCGTCTTGGTGAGACCGACCAGACCGTGCTTCGCCGCCACATAGGCCGACTTGAAGGGCGAGGCGACCAGGCTGTGGGCCGAGGCGGTGGAGATGATCCGACCCCACTGGCGCGCCTTCATCCCCGGGATCGCCGCACGCATGGCGTGGAAGGCCGAAGACAGATTGATCGCCAGGATCTGGTTCCATTTGTCGACCGGGAACTCGTCGATGGGCGCGACGTGCTGGATCCCGGCGTTGTTGACCAGGATGTCCACCCCGCCAAACCTTGCCTCGGCCGCAGCGATCATGGCGGCAATGGCTGCGCCATCGCTCATGTCCGCGCCGTCATAGCTGGCCTTGACCCCGAATTCGGCCTCGATGCGGGCGCGCTCTGCCTCGATGGCGGCGGGGTCGCCAAACCCGTTGAGAACCACATTTGCGCCTTCCCTGGCCATGGCGCGGGCGATGGCCAGGCCGATCCCGCTGGTGGATCCGGTGATCAGGGCGGTCTTGTTTGCGAGGGTCATTCAGAGCTCCGGGGCGTCTGGAAGGGCATGGGCGATGTCATGACCTATCCGGGCCTGAACGGCCACCGCCCGAATGATGATACCGGCCGCGATTGGCTCGCCAACCTCCCCCATGAATGGGGGAGGTTCTTCTCTTCTGCTCACATCAATCCCAGCGCCTTGAAACTGGCTACGCCGTCGCGGC
>NZ_JBIKNZ010000020.1:0-51490 GCF_044358365.1 Phenylobacterium sp.
TTTGCGGTCGGCGACCGGGTGGTGGGCGAGATGGGCTGGACCGAGATGGGTGTCATGGCCGCCCCAGAGACCCGCCGGGTCTCGCGGGATCTGCCGGCGGCGGCGCATCTGGGGGTGCTGGGCATGCCGGGTCTGACGGCCTGGGCGGGCGTGACGCAGCTGGCGAAGGTGGGGGCCGGAGACATCTTCAGCGTCGACGCGGCGGCTGGGCCGGTGGGCGGCACAGCTGGACAGATCGCCCGCAACCTCGGCGCGCGCACTGTGGGCCTGGCCGGTGGTGCAGAAAAATGCGCGCTGCTGACCGACGTCTACGGCTTCGATGCGGCGATCGACTACCGCCGGGCGGACTGGACCGAAGCCTTTGCAACGGCGACGGCGCCGGGGCCCACAGCACACTTCGAGAATGTCGGGCTGTCGATCCTTATGCCGGCGATGCAGCGGCTACAGACCTATGGCCGGGTGGTGCTGTGCGGGATGGCCGAGCACTACCACGCCGATGCGCCCCCGGCGCAGATGCCTGTGGGTATGGTCATCGGCAAGCGCGCAGCCATGCTGGGCCTGGTGGTCTATGACTTCTATCCGCGCTGGTCGGAGTGGGTGGAGTTGGCGCGGCCCTGGATTGCCGAGGGCAAGCTGGTGTCGGTGGATGACGTCAGCGAGGGCGTGGCGAGCGCGCCGGAGCAGTTCGCCCGGCTGATGCGCGGCGAAAATCGCGGCAAGGCGCTGGTACGGATGTCGGAAGCAGGATGAGCGGGTCTCGCCATTTCGCGGTCGTCGAAGGGCGAGAAGTTCTCTATCGCCGTTTCGGCGAGGGCCCGGCGGTGTTCGTGCTGCATGGATCGCCCCAGGCGTCCCGGGCGGTGATCGCCGTGGCCGAGGCCTGCGCCGCGCGGGGCCTGTGCGCCATCGCGCCGGATACGCCTGGCGCCGGGATGTCCGATCCCTTGCCGGGTGAGCGCCCGACGAGCGCCGACTATGGGCGACATCTTCGCGGGCTCGCCGATGTGCTGGGCCTGAAGCGTGTGGGCCTCTACGGGTTCCACACCGGCGCGGCGACGGCGTGCGCGTTCGCAGGCCTCTTTCCCGACCGCACGGCGGCGGTGGCGCTGGAGGGCCTGCCGGCCTGGACCGAGGACGAGCGCGCCGACTTCACCGCCAACTATCTACCCAGCTTTCAACCGTCCTGGGACGGGTCGCACATGGCCTGGCTGTGGGCGCGGATGGAGGAGCAGGTGCTGTTCTTCCCCTGGAGTTCGCCAACGCCCGGCGCGCGGATGCGCTATCCGGTAACGCCGAAGGAGGGCGTCCACGCCAACTGCATGGACCTGCTGGACGCCGGCGACGCCTATCGGGCGGTCTATCAGGCGGCGTTCGATTTTCGACTGGCGGACTGGCTGCCGCGGCTGGTAGCGCCGGCGTTGATCGCCACGACAGAGTTCGATGTGCTGCGTGCGCATCTGGATCGGCCTGAGATGGAGGGTCTGGGACGGGCGTTCGCGGGACTGCCCGAGATCCAGGCCGCCTGTGCCGACCATCTGGCGGCGCATCCTGGCGCGGCGGCATCCCCGGCGCCGGTTCTGACGGATCGAGGTTTCGTGGCCGTGGGCGCCGAGGCGCTGGCCTGGCGGGCTTCAGGGGCCCCCGGTCAGCCGGTGCTTCGGCTGCACGCAGCGGGCGACCTGTCGACGCCGCCGACCCCGGACGAGGGGCCGGTGATCACACTTGACCTGCCGGGACATGGGCTCTCCGCCGAAGGCTGGAAGGCGCCGCCGACTGGGCTGGAGGGCTGGACGGACGCTGTCGCCGCTGCCCTCGACGGGCTGGGCCTCCGTGAGCTGACGGCGGAAGGGGAGGGAATTGGTGGACGGATCGCGCTCGCACTCCATCGCCGCAATCGCGTGATGGCGGCGCGGGCGACAGGCCCGGGGGGCGGACCGCCACCGGAAGCAGACTTCGGTTCCGTGTCGCTGACGCCGGAGTGGGACGGCGCCCACCTGGTGCGCGCCTGTCGTATCGCCCGCTGGGAGCGGCTTTACGCCCCCTGGCATGATCGCACGCCGGCGCGGGCCAGGGCGCCGTTCGACACTCTGGATCCAGTGAGCATTCACGCGCGGGCCGTCAGCCTGCTGAAGGCGCATGACCGTTGGCTGGCGGCGGCGCGGATAGAGGCCCAGACGGACTGAACGTCAATCTGCGGGCGTCGCGTTGAACACCCGGTATCGGCCCAGAAGAAGCAACAAGGCCGCCCCTAGCACCAGCAGGCCTGCCGACAGCATCAGCGGGCTGTCGTAGTTGCCGTTGGCGTCGAAGGCCCGGCCAAACACGACGGGCCCGATCCCGGCGCCGAGCGCGAAGAAGCCGTACAGGCTGCCGTAAATTGCGCCATAGCTCTTCAGGCCGAAGTAGCGCGCGACCAGGAAGGCCATCAGGTCGTACTCCACGCCTGCGGCGAAGCCGATCAGGAAGATCGAACCGGCCGCCGTGGCGTAGGTGAGGTCGCCGTGGGCGAACATCCAGCAAGCCAGGGCGGGCGCCGCCAGCATTACAAACGCGATTCCCGGGGCCCAGAACCGGTCTATCAGCCAGCCGCCGACCACGCGGCCGACGATCACCGACAGGCCGATCAGCGACACCAGGCTCACCACCTCGGATCCGGAAAAGCCGGCGGTCTTGACGATGTTTTCCATGTTGGGGATCGGTCCGCCGACGGCAAAACTGATCGGCACAAAGGCGACGGCCAGCACCCAGAAGCGCCAGGTCTTCAGCGTCTCTGGAAAGGTCAGGCCGGGCGTTGCTGCGGCGCGTAGAGCGGCGTTATCGCGGCGTTCGACGGCGGTCTGGCGACGGTCGCCGACGTCATGAAAGGCGAACCAGGCCACCGGCAGGGCCAGTACAAGCGGCAGGGCGCCGACCGCGATATAGGCGGCGCGCCAGCCGTAGGCGTCGATCATGAAGGCGGTGAAAGGCTTCACCAGAAATCCGAAGACACCGGTGCCCAGCAGCGACAGACCGAGCGCGAAGCCCTTTCGCGTCTCGAACCGGTTGTTCACCGCCCGGGTCCAGGTGATCGGCAGGGTGCCGGCGCCGAGCACGGCCATGATCGCCCAGTTGGCGTAGAAGAAGCGGATATCGCCCGGGTTGGCGGCGAACGCCATGAAGCTGAAGGCAAAGAGGATCAACGAGATCAGGGCGATGGGGCGCACGCCCACGCGGTCGGCGAGAAACCCCACTGCCGGGCTTGCCAGCAACACCGCGAAGGTCATGATCGGCAGACCGGCCATGATATCGCCGAACGCCCAGCCGAACTCGCGGGCCAGCTCCGGCGCCAGCATGCCGATGGTGTAGAAGGGCACGGGAGACAGACCCAGCCCGATGCCGAGCATCGAGGCGAGCACGACCGGCCAGCCGGTCCTGAACTCCGAATAGCCCTTGCCCTCTGCCACGTCGCTGCCCCTTAATGGTATAGAATTAGATCATTTGCGCTCGCTTCTGCGGCGCTGGCAAGAGGCGCCCATGACCGTTGATGACGAACCCCCTACGGTCGAACGCCATGACAGTCCGCTCTACCTGATCATCTGCCGCGATGGTCCCGGAGCACGGTTGGCGCGGGCGGAGAAACTGGATGGGCACCTGCGTCATGTGGAGGTGAACTGGCGGCGCTATGTGCTGGCTGGACCGCTGCGACAGCCGGGGTCACAGCCGCTGATCGGGTCGTACTTCCTGGTGCGCGCCACCGACGCGGACGATGCCAGGGCGCTGATGTCGGGCGACCCTTATGTCTCCAGCGGGATGTACGCGACGATGGAGGTGCTGGAGGCTACGGCGTCCATTGGCCTCTATCTTGGCGGCAAGATCTGGGAGAGCGCCGACGCTATCCGCGACAAGGCTGCGGGCTGATGGGCAACCGGGCCGCGCTGGCGGCGGTGTTCCCGTCCATCCTGCGTCATGAGGGGCGCTGGACCGGGACTTATACGCACCTGGATGAGAACGCTGCTCAGATCGACCGGCACGGCAGCGAGGTGGTCTTTGCGTTTCCGGACACGGGGCCGTTCGCCTACATCCAGCAGAACCGGTTCGTCTGGCCCGATGGCCGGGAGGTTTCAGCAAAGCTGGAAGGCGAACTGCGCGGCGACCGGCTCTGGTGGGACGCCGCCACGTTCTGCGGCTGGGCCTGGGAGACGAAAGAGGGGCTGATCCTGCTGGATCTCGAACGCAAGGATGAGCCGGGCGCGCGGTTCTACGAGATCATCGTGACCGCGCCGGATGGTAGAAGCCGGGCGCGAACCTGGCACTGGATCCGGGACGGTCGCCTCTTCAAGCGCACGCTCTGCGATGAGGTGAAGCGAGACTGACCTGACTGGACGTGGCGGCTCACGGGGACGGGAGCGGTCAGCGATCCGGCAGCGTCCCCAGTCCTGACTTGCGAGAGCGGCCACTTTGCGATTTGTTCGGACAAATTTCTGAAAGGCCAGGGCGTGCTGCACAGATCCATTCGCGGGACCATTGTCTACACCTCGAAGAAGCCGGAGATGCTGAACCAGCGTCGCGGCTTCGAGGACTTCCGCTTCACCCACCATACCGACGGCAAGACCACCCTGCGCGCCCACTGCTGCATCGAGGAGCCGGACCCGGCGGTGATGCGCGACATCGTCTATTCGCTGGACGAACACGGTAAGCCCATGGACTGCCATGTCCGGCTGACGGTGGGCGACCGGTTCATGGGTTCGGGCTGGTTCCGGTTCGGTCCGGGTTTCGTGGAATGTGAGTCCTACGGCCCCTCCATCGGCCGCCTGTCGCAGCGGGTGGAACTTGACGGGCCGATCGACGGGATGGGCACGCACCCGGTCGTGGCCGACGGATATCTGCTGGCCAAACTGGGCCTGGAAGCCACGCCCGGCCAGGCACGCACGGTCCGGGTCAAGGTACCGTCGCCAGACCATCGCGGCGCCAGCCCGCCGATGATCGCCGAGGTCAACATCGGGGTGGTGTTCCTCAAGCGCGAAACCATCACGGTGGCGGCGGGCACATTCGCCGCCCGGCATTTCCAGTTCGTCGACGACGGAGCCAGTGGCATGGCGGGAACCCATCCGCCCTATGACGTATGGATCACCGACGACGCCGACGGCGTCATGCTGCAGGGCGGGGTCGGCGGCTATATGCAGACCTGGTACGAGCTTACGCAGCTTGAGCGGGGGTAGGGAGCCGGCCGGGGTCACGACTTGCTGTTGACCGGTGTTCCGGTCTTCTGGCTCCTGCGGCGTAACGTCGCGTTCGTCCCTGGCCCGAGGCTTCCGTGAGTTTCGCACTGCCCTATCTGATCTTCCTGGGCGACGCCCAGACCGACCTTGACGCCAAGACCGCCTTCGCCGCGGGCGCGCGCTCTCTGCTGATCGGGGTGGCGCCCGTGGGCGGCCATATCAATCCGAAGTGGATCCCGGCGCTGGTGCAGGCCCTGGAGGCGGGGCTCGATATCGTCAGCGGCATGCACACCCGTCTGGAGTCGGTACCGGAGATCGCCGAGGCTGCACGCCGGACCGGTCGCACCCTGCACAACGTGCGGCATGGTGAAACCGCGTTCCCGGTGGGGACCGGCCAGAAACGCCCGGGCAAGCGCCTGCTGGCCGTCGGCGCCGACTGCGCCCTGGGCAAGAAGTATACGACACTGGCGCTCGCCCGCGCCTTCCAGGCGGCTGGCCACAAGGCCACTTTCCGCGCCACCGGCCAGACGGGGATCATGATCAGCGGCGCCGGGGTGGCGATCGACGCCGTGGTGGCCGACTTCCTGGCGGGCGCGGCCGAGACCCTGTCGCCGGCCAATGACCCCGACCATTGGGACATCATCGAGGGGCAGGGCTCCCTGGTGCATCCGGGCTACGCCGGCGTTTCGCTGGGCCTGCTGCACGGCTCGCAGCCCGACGCCCTGGTGCTGTGCCATGACCCCTTCCGGACCGAGATCGACGAATATCCGGGGTTCATGATCCCGCCGCTGTCCACGGTGATCAACCTCAACGTCCAGATGGCGCGACGCACCAACCCGGCGGCGAAGTGCGTGGCGATCGCGCTGAACACCTCGTCCGTCAGCCGCGAGGAAGGCGCCGCGATCCTGCGCGATTGCGAACAGGCAGAGGGGCTTCCCTGCTTTGACCCGATGCGGTCTGATCTGGGGCCGATTGTCGCGGGCATTGTCGCGGCATGCTGAGGCTGGAGCTCTCGCGGGTCAGCTGGCCCATGCGTACGCCCTTCAGGATTTCGCGCATCACCGAGACGCAGACTGATTGCGTGCATGTGGTCCTCACCGACGCGCAGGGACATCGGGGCTGCGGCGAGGCCATCGGGGTGGACTATGCCGGCGAGACCCAGGCCACACTGATCGCCCAGCTCGAGGCTGTTCGCGACCAGATCGAGGCGGGGGTTTCCCGCGCGCAGGCGCAGTTGCTGCTGCCCTCCGGCGGCGCCCGAAACGCGCTGGACTGTGCGCTATGGGACCTGCAGGCCAAGCAGTCCGGCGTCCCGGCCTGGCGGGCCGCTGGCCTCGGCAGCTGCCGGCCGGTCGAGACGGCCTACACCTGCGGGATGATGGACGAGGCGGCGCTGCGACAGATGGCGCGGGACCGCAGTCTGGACCCTGTGCGGATCGTCCATGAGGAGCTGCCCCAATCGCGGCTGATTGTCGACCCGAACGAGGCCTGGGGCGAGGCGGAGCTACGCCGGTTCGCCGGTTCATTTCAGGCGCTGAATGTCGCCCTGCTGGAGCAGCCGGTGGCCGCCGGTGAGGATGACATCCTGCGCGGCCTGAACCTGCCTGTCCCGGTCGCGGCGGACGAGGCGTTTGATGACCGGGCGAACCTCGCGGCGCTGGCCGGAAAACACCAGGTGCTCAACATCAAGCTCGACAAGACCGGCGGGCTGACCGAGGCGCTCGCCTGCGCCCGCTCGGGTCTGGCTCAGGGATATCGGCTGATGATCGGCTGCATGGCCGGCAGCTCACTGTCCATGGCGCCGGCGGTGCTGGTGGCGCAGCTCTGTGACTTCGTCGACCTGGACGGCCCGCTGTTGCAGGCTGGCGATGTGGCGAACCCGATAGGGTACCTCGAGGGTCGGATCGGCGCGCCGACCCCGGTCCTCTGGGGATGAGCCTGCAAACCACCAGCCGCAATGCGCCAAGTTGGCTCTCCGAAGTCAGATCGTCATCTGAATGTCACGCCTGCGACATGGCCGGCAGTCAACGGTGAAGATCGACAAGGCTTCTGGCAGAAGAGGCTTGAGGCGACATACCCATGGGTCGATCACTCCTGATAGCTATGACCGGCGTCGCGGTGCTGGCTGTCGCCGCCTGTGGCAAACCCGCGCAGCCGGATGCCGGCGGTTGGCGCAGCGGTATCAAGGAAGTCCGCATGGCGGTCAGCGGCACCAATGACGACCCCATGCTGGTCAAGCGTCGCAGCGTCTATCGGGAGCATCTGACCGCCGCGCTCGGCCTTCCGGTCAAACTCTACGAATCCTCGGACTACAACGGGGTTATCCAGGCGCTCTCGTCGGGTCAGGTCGATCTTGCCCAGATCGCCGGTGGCGGCTACGCTAATGTCGACGCCCAGGTCGGCAGCCTGGTCGCCCCGATCCTGACACCGCGTCAGGCCGAGGGGGAGACAGGTTACTATTCCGCACTGGTCGTCCGGGCCGACAGCCCCATCAAGTCGCTGGCCGACATGAAAGGCAAGTCTCTCGGGTACGTGGATTTCAACTCTACGTCTGGCTACCTGGTGCCGAGGTCGAAGTTCCGCGAACAGGGTCTGGATCCGGACACCTACTTCGGCAAGACCTCCTTCGCAGGCGGGCACACACAGGCTGTAATGGCCCTGTCCAACGGCCAGTTCGACGCCGCGGTGCTTCAGGCCACCGGCGGGGATCCAGAGCACGGTTTCACGCGTGGCGCCCTTCACTCCATGGCCCGTCGGGGTTTCATCAACCTCAAGGACTTCAGGATCATCTGGACAGCGGGGCCGATCCCCAGCGACGCGGTCGTAGTCCGGACTGACCGGCCGCAGCCGATGATCGATCTGGCGCGTGGGGCCCTGGCTTCGCTCCCTTACGACGATCCGGAACTGTGGACCGATATCGGCCAGTTGGACGGCTCGACCTACACCTCGGTCAACCGGGATCACTACAAGGACATCATCGCCTTGAGAGCCGCAGACATCACCCAGCGTCGCAGTGCGGGCGGTCGGCCTTGAAGCGGCTCCGGGTCGCCCTTCTGGCCCTGGCGTGCCTGGCCGCCACAGGGGCCGGTGCGCCGTCGTCGACGCTCCGGGTCGCAGCCCTGACCGGGGCGTCCGGCGCCTGTGCGGCGCCTGCTGCGTCGCTCCCGGCGGGAGAACGCGCCTATTACGACCATCTCGCAAAGCGCCTCGATGTCACGGTTCTGCGGTGTCCGTTGACTGATGCGACGGCTGCGGCCAAGGCGCTTGCGGCGAATGAGATCGATCTTGCCGTGCTGGACCCCGCCGCTTTCGCACCGGTCCAGGCCACGACGCGGGCGATCCTGACGGTTCGATCCCAGGGCGGATTGAACAGGATCCCGGTGGTGCTGGGGGTAAAGGCGACAAGTCCGTTCAAGACGCTGGCAGACCTTCGCGGGAAATCCCTGGCGTTTGGCGGCAGCACGCCGGCTGCGATGAGCCTGCCGAAGCTGGCGCTGTCCCAGCGCGACGCCCCGTCTGCGTTCTGGGGCCGCGAGCTGGTCGCCGTGGACGGGGATGCGGCGGTTTCGGACCTGCGGGCAAACAAGGCTGACGCCATGGTGCTTCATGCTGCGGCCTGGCAACGACTTTGTTTTCAGAAGTCGCCCAAGGAGGCGGCGCCCTGCGCTGATCTTCGCATCATTACAAAGATCCGGCCCCAGGCCGACCGCGCCATTGTCGTGCGGCGAGATATCGCCGACGAGACCCGGTATCGCCTGATCGGCCTCCACATGCCCATGCATCTGGAGAATGCGGCAGCCTTCGCATGGGCGACCTCCTGGTCGCCGAAAGCAGCGGAGTTTCAACCCGCCGAACCCCTCGCGCTGGTGGCGACGCGTTGAGCGAGACCTCGTCCGCAGTAACGGCGTTCGAAGCGCTACGCCGGCAAACGCTGCGTCGTCAGCGACTGCAGACCCTGGCCGGGCTCCTGATCTTCTCGGCGATTCTCCTGATCTCGTTCCAGCGCAGCCAGTTCTTCTCCTCGGATATCGGCGACGATCCGCTGGGGCGGATCGGCGAGTTTCTCAATCGGATGATACCGGACCTGAAGGGCGAGGCCCTGCTGGCGGATCGTCGCACCGAAGGGTCATTGGCCTGGTGGTACTATGACCTGCCGCGCTGGCTGCGGCTGGGTTGGCAGACAGTGGAAATGGCCATCGTCGCCACGATCCTGGGCGCCATCGGCGGATTGCTGGCCTCCTTCCTGTGCGCGAGAAACCTGATGCCGATCGCGGCCGTGCGGTTCACGGTCCGTCGCACGCTTGAGGCCATTCGAACGCTGCCCGATCTTGTGCTGGCCCTGATCCTGGTGGCGGCCTTCGGCGCCGGCCCGCTCGCCGGCGTCATTACGCTGGCTGTGTCGACCATGGGCAGTCTCGGCAAGCTGTTCTCCGAGATCAACGAGGAGGTCGATCCGCGTCAGCTCGAAGGCATGAGAGCTTCTGGCGCCGGCTATGCCGCAATGATCCGCTACGGCGTCGTGCCGCAGGTGCTTCCCAACTACACCTCCTACGCCCTGATCCGGCTGGAAGGGAATCTGGCCGGTGCGGCCGCCCTGGGCATTGTTGGCGCCGGGGGGATCGGCATCGAACTGCAGCGGGCCATCACCTACACGGAGTTCGACACCTATCTGGCGATACTGCTGCTGATCGTCGGGATGATCTTCCTGATCGACATCGCGTCGGAAGCCATCCGGCATCGCCTCATCGGATTGGGGGAAAGCCGGTGAACCCGGGTCAGCTTGCCCGCGCGCGCCAGGTCGCACCCGATGCCTTGCAGCCCAACTGGCGTCGACGCTTGATCAACTGGGCTCTTGCGGTCGCCGCCGCCGCAGCGTTCGTGGCGATGTGTGTCGACCTGCAACTGGCGCCGGCGTCGGTGCTCTCGGGCTTTGGAAAACTCGCAGTTTTCCTTGCGAACTCGATGCCGCCCTCGGACGGCGGCGATCTGCCGCGAATTCTGACGGCCCTGGCCGAGACCTTCGCCATGGCGCTCGCGGGAACGGTGATCGCGACGCTTGTCGCCCTGCCGCTGGGTGTCATCGGCGCCAAGACTGTGGTGGGCCAGCCGGTGTTGCACTTCGTGTTTCGCCGGTCGCTCGACTGGTTTCGCGGCGTGCCGTCTCTGGTGTGGGCGCTGATCCTGGTTTCGGCCTTCGGACTGGGTCCGTTCGGCGGGGTGATTGCCCTGGCGCTGGCGGACATTCCCAGCCTGGCTAAGCTGTTTTCCGAGGCGATCGAGAATGCTGACGAAAAACCACTGGACGGGGTTCGCGCGGCCGGCGTTTCACCGCTGATGGCCCTGCGCTATGGGCTGGCGCCCCAGGTTGTTCCGGTGATGGCCAGTCAGGTGCTGTTCTTCCTGGAGAGCAACTTCCGCAACGCCGCCGTGCTCGGGATCGTGGGCGCAGGCGGCATCGGCTTCGAGCTTGAAGAGCGCATCCGCATCTTCGCCTTCGATCAGGTGGTTTTCATCATCGGCCTGTACATGATCTGTGTCGCTGCTCTGGACATGGTGTCGCAATCGCTGCGGCAGCGGCTGGCCTGAAGCAAGCCCGGTGCGACAAATCGGGCCAGGGTGCTGATCGTCGTCACGGGGGCGTCACGCTGAAGTCATGCGGCGGGACTACGGTTGGGGACGGACGAGAACCCCGGAGTCCCAATGCTTGAGCTGCATGGCGTCACCAAGAGATTCGGCGATACCCTCGCCGTCGACAATGTGAGTTTCAGCTGCCAGCGAGGCGAGCTGGTCGGGATCATCGGGCGCTCGGGCGCGGGGAAATCCACCCTGCTCAGGATGGTCAACCGGCTCACGGATCCGACGGATGGACACATCAGCTGGGACGGGCGCGACGTCAGCCGCCTGAACGGCGCGGCGCTCCGGCAATGGCGCCGGCGCTGCGCCATGATCTTCCAGCAATTCAATCTCTGCCCTCGCCTGGACGTGATCACCAATGTGCTGGTGGGGGTGGTGGCAGAACGTCCCCTGGCGAGTTCGCTGATGAAGTTCTTTCCGGCCGCTGACCGCGCGCGCGCCATCCTGGAACTGGACGCGCTGGACATGGCGCACGCGGCCTTGCAGCGGGCCGGGACGCTCTCGGGCGGTCAGCAGCAGCGTGTCGCCATTGCGCGCGCCATGCTGCAGGAACCGGAACTGGTTCTGGCAGACGAGCCGGTCGCCTCACTGGACCCCGTCAACGCCGAGGTGGTGATGGATGCGCTCCAGAAGATCTGCCGCGAGCGCAATGTTCCGGTGATCGTCAATCTCCACAGTCTGGAGATTGCACGGCGCTACTGCACCCGCATTGTGGCGATGTCCAAGGGCGCGATTGTGTTTGACGGACCGCCTGCTGGCTTGACCCAGACCGTGCTGGACCGGGTCTACGCTGGACGTATGACGCCCGAGACGGCGCCCTTCAGCATCGTTGAAGCTGCCTGATGGTCCTGCGCCTGGCGGATCGCCCCCTCGAACCCGGTGATCTCTACTTTGATCGCTATCTCCATGCCGGGCCTGAAGAAATCCGGGACGCAGCGTTCCCATCGGTGCACGCGGACGCTCAGGTCCACGACTCGGTCATGGGCCCCTGGACCCGCGTTGGCGCCCGCACCAGCCTGTCGGAAGTGGTGATCGGCGCCTACAGCTATATCGTAAACGACTCCTCGGCTGCCTACACCGAGATCGGCAAGTTCTGTTCGATCGCGCGGGACGTCCGGATCAATCCGGGCAACCATCCCACATGGCGGGCGGCGCAGCATCACTTCAGCTATCGCGCCCGGTCGTATGGTCTGGGTCCAACGGACGATGATGAGTTCTTCGAGTGGCGACGTTCCCATGCGGTGACCCTCGGTCACGACGTGTGGCTTGGTCACGGGGTGACGGTGCTGCCGGGCGTGTCCATCGGAACCGGATCGGTTGTCGGCGCGGGCGCGGTCGTCTCCAAGGATGTTCCCCCCTTCACCATCGTGGCCGGCGTACCGTCCAAGCCGATCCGGGAACGCTTCCCCAAAGCCGTCCAGGATGGTCTGCTGGCGATCAGTTGGTGGGACTGGAGCCATGACCGGCTGTCCGACGCCCTTGAGGACTTCAGAACCCTTGATGCTGACGCCTTCGTCGAAAAGCACAGCTGAGAGCGGCTTGCTGGTCCTGGTGGTGGGACCATCTGGGGTCGGCAAGGACACCCTGCTGGATGGCGCCCGGTCCGCGCTGGCCGACGATGATCGCTTTGTGTTCGTCCGCCGCGAGATCACCCGCCCGGCAGGAGCCGGCGGCGAGGATCATATCGCGCTCGATGACGCCAGTTTCTCGGAACGCGAGAGGTCAGGACACTACGCCCTCAGCTGGCGCGCCAACGGGCTGGCCTATGGCGTTTCCGCCGGTATTGCGGATGACCTGGCGCTCGGCCGAACAATAGTCGTGAACGGTTCCCGCGCCGTTGTCAGCGAAGCCCGGTCGCGCTTCACCGGTATTCGAGTGATCCTTGTCGATGCGGACCGCGATCTTCTGGCCCAGAGACTGGCAGAGCGCGGTCGCGAGACGGCGGCAGAGATTGCGGCGCGGCTTGAGCGCGCGCCTGATATCGACCTGTCGGGCGGAGACCTCGTGGTGGTCAGGAACGACGGAACCCCGGCGGAAGGGATTGCCCTCCTGGTCGCGGCGTTGCGAGGCTAGAACGAGGCCGTTCCCTCGCCGAAATCGAACCGGCCGAGGACGGTGAAAGGCGACGCGCGATCCGGTTGCCGGAAGATGGCCAGGTTATCGAACAGCGTGGGCCCGGTCTCTGCAACGAAGTGGTTCTGCAGGGCGGACAGCACCTTCATCCGGACCTGATCATCACGGATACGACCCGTGAGAGTCATGTGAAACCGGAAGTCCTCGTACACGTAGGGATATCCCCACTTGAGCATGTGCGCGTCCTGCTCGGGGCTCAGGCCAGCCTTCCGGCGACGCGCCAGATCGAAGTCCGTCATAGGCGCCCGGAAGGGATCCAGCGTGCAGACACAAAGGCTGTGCAGCGCATGCATTTCCGGTGACGGCCCCGGGATCTGGAACGCGAGAAAGGGGCCGAGTGGGGCAGGAGCAATGGGCGCTGTAAATGGCGCGATCCGGCCAGAAAGGCGGCTGGTCTCGGCCAGCAGATCATCTTCGGTGCAACCCGGCGCGAGCTCGAATGGCGCCTTCAGGGTGGCGTGGAAACCGTAGCCTCTGGGGTCAGCGGTCATTGCATCCAGATCGAGCCCCTCAAGCGCTGGCAGCATCGGTCTTTCGAGCGCCTGGCCGTCCTCCGCGTCGCGGCCGAGCCAGGCGGAGGCCTTCGACCACAGCGAGGTCGTGGGCCTGGGTGCGAAATAGATGCCGTAACGCGCCGTCATGCCACCCGAATGCCCTGCCGCCAGACTTCCGCCGGCACCGGCCAGCCGGCGGTGCGCCGGGCGACCCGCAACAGGTCTGCGCGCTGACCCGCAGCGATTTGGCCGCGGTCGTTCAGGCCCAGGCTACGCGCCGGCGTGGCAGCGACCGTAGCCAGCGCCCGCTCGGGCGCCCAGGCAAAATCGTCGATCAGCATGAAGGCGGAACGCAGCATCGAGAGCGGCACATAGTCAGAGGCCAGAATGTCGAGCACGCCATGCTGGGCGCATTCGCGCGCGGAGAGGTTGCCGGAATGGGAGCTGCCGCGCACGAAATTCGGGCCGCCCATGCAGATCGCCATACCATAGCTCCTGGACCGCAGCGCAGCGCTCAGAGTGACCGGGAACTCGGCGATCACGCAGCCGTCCTGATGGGCTTCGTCCACATGAGCGTCGGTCGCGTCATCGTGCGCACAGATCGGCACGCCATATTCGCGTGCAAAGGCCACGACGCTGCGGCGGTTGGCGTAGGCCAACTCGGGGGCACGGCCTTCGTGGCGTTCAGCCGTGATATCGGCGATTTCCGTCTCGCTGTGGCCAGCAGTCACAAGCCGACTGACGAGTCTGGCGACGTCGCTCGTTTGCCGCTGACCGGGGGTATGGTCCATCACCGACAGAAGTTTGAGCCGCGCATTGTCGGCATGGGGCTCCAGAAGGGACAGCAACTCAGGATTGGTCACCTCACAGCGCAGGTGAAGCAGATGTTCGGCGCGCAGCGCGCCATCCGCCTGGGCGCGATCCATGCCGGCGATCATCGGTCCAAGGGCTTCCTTGCGATCAAGGCCCTCCTTGCGTCCATGCAGACTCAGGGAATCCAGCACCGTGGTGATCCCGGCCGAGGCGCACTGTCCATCATGGGCCAGCGCGGCGCCATAGGCGTCCCAGAGCGCGCCCGGGCGCGGCTGATAGTGCTTTTCCAGATTGTCGGTGTGGATATCCACCAGACCAGGAACCAGCCAGTCGGCGCCCCAGTCGAGCGCCGACGTCGATGGCGCATTGCGCGCCTCGACGGCGAGAATGTTCTCGCCCTGCAGCACGACCTCACCGCGGATCAGGCCGGTTGGAGAGACGATGTTTTCCGAGTAGATGCGCCGTTCCATGGCCCTAAGCCGCCGCCTTGAATTCGGACACACCAAACAGCCGGGTGGCGACAGCGTCGCGCACGTCGCTGTCGTGGAAAATGCCGATCATCGCCGCGCCCCGGTCCAGGGCCTCGCGGATCAGGGTGACCACGATGGCGCGGTTCTCGGCGTCCAGCGATGCGGTCGGCTCATCCAGCAGCATGACCGGATAATTGCGGATGAAGCTGCGGGCGATGTTCACCCGCTGCTGCTCCCCGCCGGAGAAGGTGGCCGGGGGCAGGTCCCAGTGGGCGCGGGGCAGGCGCAGCGCTGACAACAGGGCCTCGGCGCGTTGCTGCGCCTCCACAGCATCGACGCCGTTTTCCAGCAGGGGCTCCATGGTCAGCTGAAGCGTCGAGATCCGGGGGATCACCCGCAGGAACTGACTGACATAACCCAGGGTGCGTCGCCGTACGTCCAGCACCTGGTGGGGCAGGGCGCGGGTGATGTCGACATAGGCGCCGTCATGCAGCACCCGGACCGAGCCCCGGGTGGGCAGATAGTTGCCAAAAATGGATCGCATCAGCGTCGACTTGCCGACGCCGGACTCACCGGCCAGCACCACGCATTCTCCGGGCGAGACCTCGAGGTCCAGCCGCTCGAACACGGGAATGGTCGCCGACTCGGCGTTGTGAAGCGTGAAGGTCTTGGCGAGATCCTCCACCACGATCAGGGGCTGGGCGCTCATGGTGACCTAGATCTGCAGGACGGAGGAAACGAGGAGTTGGCTGTAGGGGTGTTGGGGGTCGTCCAGGACCTGGTCCGTCAGACCTGTTTCCACCACATAGCCGCTCTTCATGACGATCAACCGGTCGGCCATCAGGCGGGCGACGGCCATGTCATGGGTGACGATAATCACAGCCAGGCCAAGGTCCCTGACCAGCTCGCGAAGCAGGTCCAGCAACCGCGCCTGCACGGAAACGTCCAGTCCGCCGGTGGGCTCGTCCATGAACACAAGGCGCGGCCCGTGGATCAGGTTTCGAGCCACCTGGATGCGCTGCTGCATGCCGCCGGAGAAGTTGCGCGGCTTGTCGTCGATCCGGCTGGTGTCCAGCTCCACCCGGTCCAGCCATTCCAGCGTAGCCTGGCGCATCTTGCCATAGTGGCGGTTGCCGAGGTTCATCAGCGGCTCGGCGACATTGGCGCCGCCGGACACTCGCATCCGCAGGCCGTCGCGCGGGTTCTGGTGCACAAAACCCCAGTCCTCTCGCTGCATCCGCCGGCGGTCAGGTTCGTTGAGGCCATAGATGTCGGTGAGGCCGAACCGCGAGGCGTCAAACTCGACAACCCCCGACGTCGGCGGGAGGCGACCGGAGATGACGTTCAGCAGCGTGGTCTTGCCAGAGCCGCTCTCGCCGACAATCCCGAGCACTTCGCCGGCCCGAAGTTCAAACGAAACGTCGCGGCAGCCGACCACGTGGCCATACCATTTTGACAGGTTGCTCACCCGCAGTAGCGGTGCTTCCTGACCCATCCCGGCGGCGGTCTGGGCCGGTGAGCGTTCAATCGTGGCCATCGTCATACGGGCGCCTTGTCGAGTGTCGCCAGCTGGTGGCCAGCCATTGATCCGGCATGTCCGGCAGCCCGACGATCCGAGCAGAAGTTACTGTCCGAGCAGACGAACATCCGCTCACCGGAATCATCGAGAACCACCTCGTCGAGATAGCTCTCGGTGGCGCCACACAGCGCGCAGTCTTCTTCCCAGGTCTGGGTCTCGAAGGGGTAGTCGTCGAAATCCAGGCTGCGGACCCGCGTATAGGGCGGCACGGCGTAGATGCGTTTCTCCCGCCCGGCGCCAAACAGCAGGATGGCCGGATTGTCGTCCAGCTTGGGATTGTCAAACTTCGGGATCGGCGAGGGGCTCATCAGGTAGCGCTCGTCGATCATGGTGGGATAGCCCACTGTCGAGGCGATCCGCCCATAGGTGGCGACGCTCTCGTAGAGCGAGACGTACTGAAGCCCGTACTCTTCATAGGCATGCATGGCCCGCGTCTCGGTCTCACGCGCCTCGAGCCCGCGCAGTGGCTCCGGCTGGGGGACCTGGAAGACCAGAACCTGGCCCTCGGTCAGGCCCTGTTCCGGGATCCTGTGCCGAGTCTGGATGATCGTCGCGGCGGCCGTGTCCTCGGTGGTGGCGACGTCGGCGACCTGGGCAAAGAACCTGCGGATGGAGACCGCGTTGGTGGTGTCGTCGGCGCCCTGGTCGATGCACTTGTAGACATCGTCGGGACCGATGATGGCGGCGGTCAGCTGGATGCCGCCCGTTCCCCAGCCGTAGGGCACCGGCATCTCGCGGGATCCGAACGGCGCCTGGTAGCCAGGTATGGCCAGAGCCTTGAGGATCGCGCGGCGGATCATCCGCTTGGTCTGCTCATCCAGGTAGGCGTAGTTGTAGTAGCGTTCAGGTTCGTTGGTGCGGGCGGTCATTCTGCCGCTTCCTTCATTGCGGCCTGCCGATCGGCGTGTTCCCTGCGCAGGCGGCGGATCAGCTGGAGATCGGCCTGGAAGTCCACATAGTGGGGCAGTTTCAAGTGCTGGACGAAGCCTGACGCCTCGACATTGTCGGAGTGGTAGAGCACGAACTCCTCGTCCTGCACCGGCGCCGAGGCCTCGCCCTGCGCCGCGTCGCGGAGCGCCCGGTCGACGATGGCCATGGACATCGCCTTGCGCTCGCAGTGGCCGAACGTCAGGCCGTAACCCCGCGTGAACTGTGGCGCTGTCTCGATCCCGCCAGCGCCCGTGGAAATCATCTGGCACTCTGTGAGCGTCAGTTCACCGATCTCGATGGCGAAGCCCAGCTCATCGGGCACGAACTCCACCGCGACCTCTCCCAGCCGGATCTCGGCGCAGAGCGGGTGGGTGGAGCCCCAGCCACGCTGCGACGAATAGGCCAGCGAGAGCAGGAAACCTTCATCACCGCGGGCAAGGGCCTGCAGGCGCTGATCCCGTCCCGCCGGGAAGGCCATCGGCTCCCGTGTCAGGTCGAAGGGCTCGGCTGCCGCCCCGGTTTGCGTGTCGGGCTCAAGCAGGTCCTCGTGAGCGAAAACCGAAGCGATTGTCGCCATGGGATAGGCCTGGGGCTCCTCAGCCTCCAGCGCGCCTTCCAGCGGGGTCTCGCCATTGGCGGCCAGGGTGAAATCCAGCAGGCGGTGGGTGTAGTCGAACGTCGGGCCAAGCACCTGACCGCCGGGAATGTCCTTGAACGCCGCCGAGATCCGCCGGCGCACAGCCATCTGGCCCGTCTCCAGCGGCAACGACGCACCGAACCTCGGCAATGTCGTGCGATAGGCCCGGGTCAGGAAGATCGCTTCCGGCAGATCGCCGCGCGCCTGCTTGACCGCGAGCGCCGCGAGATCACGATCATAGCAGGAGCCCTCGCTCATCACCCGATCAATGGAGAGGGAAAGCTGCTCGCGGATCTGATCGACCTCGATCTCGGGAATCGTCGGGTCGCCCCGACGGTCCTCGGCCAGCCAGCGGTGGGCGTTGGTTATCGCCCGCTCTCCGCCCTTTACAGCGACATAGGCCATCTCTGTCTCCTCAGACGATGCGGGTGGAACGGGGAAGGGCCGTCAGGCGATCCCCGGCGACGAAAATCAGATCGACGCCGAACTGGAACCGGGCGTGGTTCTCCTGAACCTCGCCCCAGAAACCCGGGCGCAGACCATCAAGAGCCAGGGTGGCTTCCGACTTGATCCCGGGGCCGGTCAGGGTGACGCGCTGTCCGCCTTCGAGCGAGGGCAGCTGGATCACCAGCGTGGTTGACCGGTCAGGATACTTGGCGTCGCCGGCATTGAAGTCCGCCAGGAGGGGCGCGGCGTGTAGATCCGCCACCAGAGCAAACGCGGCTTGCCGGGGCTCAGCCACGCGGGGCGCGCCACAGTGGAACTGCAGCCAGCCTTCGACGGCTTCGGTGTGCAGCCCCGGATCCAGCCAGATTGGGGTTTCGAAATCGAAGAGGGTGAGCGCGACAGCGCCCGCTGCCCTGTGCATGCCATGAGGCGGCTCAGGCGCCTGGGACAGATCATAGATCGTGCCGGGGCGCGCCATGGCGTCCATGAGTTTCCGGAAGACCTGCTGGCTCTCACGGGTCGGGTCCGAGAACCCGGCGGCCACGCGGGCCAGATCAAAGGCGATAGACATCAGGCGGGCCCTCGCGTGCGGACCATGGTGAAGAAATCGACCTTGGTGGCGGCTGCCTTGCGCGCCGCCGCATCGCGACGCGACTGCTGGGCCCCGGCCAGTCGGGCGACGACGGCGCCTTCCACCAAGGGCCGCAGGGCGGGCGACTGCATCATCGCGTCCACCGCAGCGGCGATCTCTGCGTGGCGACGATTTCGCCCCGACACATACCCGACCCCGGTTTCGCCCGTGTCCAGCCGGACGGCCGCGCGGGTGACGGTCATTTCACCCAGGTTGAAGGCGTCACCTGAACCGCCCATCCGCCCCCGCACCAGAACCATGCCGATTTCCGGGGCCCTGAGCGTGCCGTAGCCCGGCGGTTCGGCGATGGCCTCCCACGCGGCGAACACGTCTTTCGGGGCTGCCTTTGCCAGGACAGACAGCCAGGCTCGACGTTCAGGGCTGGGCCCGGCGGGGTGGCTGACCGTCATCATCGAACTCCGACAACTAACCATGTTGTTGTATTCATTGAGCTCGATTATTACGTTGTCCTAGAAAATGTCGCAATAACGGGTTGATGAACATTATCTGACAGTAGAAAAACTTGTCTAGATGACCGTCGCAGAACTGTTAAAGATTGTTGGTAAGAGCTTTTCCCATGGTTCTTTGGCGGGAAATCTCATGGTCTCTGGAGCGTCGCATCCAGGCGCGCGAGATCACGCCAGGCGACAAGCTGCCGACGGAGTTCGAGCTATCCCGGGAATTCATGGTCAACCGGCACACAGTGCGGCGCGCCCTGTCTGATCTCCAGGAAAAGGGCATCGTTGAGTCCACCCAGGGCCGTGGAAGCTACGTCAAACGTCCCTCATCGCTGATGCGCCTGCAGCGTCGGCCACGGTTTACCGAGGCGGTACAGCAGGACGGCCGCACGCCGCGCACCGAGATCATCAAGCTTCTGGTGCGGCCATCGGACGCCAAGGTCGCAGCTCAGCTGGGTCTGCGCGTTGGAGAGCCGGTCATTTACCTGGAGCGATGCCGGTTCGTGGACGATGAGCCGACGGGGCTCAGTCAGCATCACTTCAGTCAAGCGCGCCTGCCGGCCTTCATCGAGACCTACAAGACCCACGGCACAATCACCCAGACGCTGATTGCGTCGGGCATTCCCGACTATACCCGCCGCCGGACGGCCATATCGGCACGGCTGCCGACTGTTGACGAGGCCGCGCGGCTTCAGGTGCCGAGGCATGTCCCTTTGCTGGTTCATTGCTACCTGAACATCGACGGTCTTGGTCGTCCGCTGGAGTACGGAATCTCGCGCTCCACAACCGAAGTCGAGATCGAGTTTCCCGATCCCGTGCGGGACTGATCTGCAATCAGAACGAAGGATCTGTCGTGGAGTTGGCGTTCAGGAATGCGCGGGTAGTGACCGGCGACGACTGTTTTGTCGGATCGGTGCTGGTTCGCGACGGCAAGGTAGTCTCCGTCGATTCCGGGCTCAGTTGCGCGGGCGAGGACATGGAAGGCGATGTCCTCATGCCCGGCGTGATCGATCTTCATACGGACAATCTTGAAAAGCACTTCTTCCCCCGCCCCAATATCGGCTGGGATCCTGTTTCCGCCGCCGTCACCCACGATGGCTGCTGTCTCTCGGTAGGTGTGACGACCGTTTTCGACAGCCTCAGCATCGGGTCATTCAACTCCGCGGCCTCGCGCAATCACGGCAATCTCACCCGCCTGGCTGACGGGTTGGCGCAAGCCGAGGCGAGCGGTCTGTTGAAGGGGGACCACAAGGTCCACTGGCGGTGTGAAACGCCGGCCGACGACCTGCCTCAAGAGCTCGAGGGCTTTGCGAAGCATCCGATGACGGCGCTGTTCTCGCTCATGGATCACACACCCGGTCAGCGACAGTACCGGAACCTCGAGAAATATCTGGCCGCTTGGCGTGCCGACGGCATGACTGAAAGCGCGGTTGATCAACGCATGGCCGAGATCCGTGACCGGCAGGCGCGCAACGCCGATCGCCATCGCCGGCTGGTATCCGAGGTCGCAGCCGCCTACGGCGCGCCATTGGCCAGCCATGACGATGAGGACGTCGCCCACATTGATGCTGCGGCCGATCTTGGCGCCACGGTCGCGGAGTTCCCGGTTACGCTGGAGGCGGCGCGACAGGCGCGCGAGCGCGGGATGGTCATTGTGATGGGTGGCCCAAATCTCATTCGCGGGGGGTCCTACTCCGGGAACGTGCCAGCCTCGGAACTGGCGCGCGAAGGCCTGCTGGACGCCTTCGCCTCCGACTACGTTCCGCGCAGTCTGATCGAGTGCGCCTTCGCCCTGACCCGCCCTGAGTTCGACTGGAGCCTGCCGCGCGCAGTGGCCACGGTCACTTCTGGCCCGGCCCGCGCGGCCCGGCTTTCAGATCGTGGCGTGATCGCAGCCGGTCGGCGGGCGGACCTGTTGCGGGTGCGAACACGCGGCGACCTTCCGGTGGTTCAGGAGGTCTGGGTCGAGGGCCTTCGTCGCGCCTGACGGGGGCCCGGCCCTTGCGTATCGTCACCCTCAACACCTGGAAGAATGAAGGCGAATATCCCCGCCGCCTGGTCCAAATGGCCGAAGGGCTTGACGCTTTGCGCGCTGACGTCGTCTGCCTTCAGGAATGCTTTGCCGGGGGCGGCGTGAGTACGGTGGATAGGTTGGCGTCGGTCCTGGGGATGTTCCCGCACAAGGCCCCGTCCCGGCGAAAGCTGCGCCGGCACGGCCCGCTTCGCGTGATGAGTACGTCTGGCCTGGCCATCCTGACCCGCGACCCTTCGGCGCGAGCCAACCTGTGCGCACTGGTCAGCGACCCCAGGGATGGGCAGCGCATCGCCCAGCGGGTCGATCTGGTCGCGTCGGGTCATCCCCTGCGGATTCTGAACCTGCATCTCACGCATCTGGGCGGGGCCAAGGCCGAGGGCGTCCGCGCCGCCCAGCTCACAGCCGCGCTGATATGGGCCACGGCTGACCATGAAGGCGGACTTGTGCTGGCGGGTGACCTGAACGCCACTGCGGCGGACAGTGCGCTTGCGGCGCTCGAACTTCCCGCCACGCCTGCGACCCTTCACGGCCCTCGAGCGGGTACGTCGCCGTCGTCAGGGCTGGCGATCGACCATTGCGTTCTGCTGCAGCAAGGCGGCTGGCGCTCCACCGGAACAGGCCGCGCGCTGGACCAGCCTGATCAGGACGGCTGGTTCCCCAGCGACCACGCCGCCGTTGTACTGGATCTTCTCGCCGGCGACGCGGGGTCCTACTGAAGGTAGATCGCGCGCAACCGGGCCAGCTCAACCGGGCCGATGCCGACTTCCCTGGCCAGATATTTGTCGACGGAGCCCCACTTCGTCTCGACCTCATCAAGCGCCACCTCGAGGAAGGCGCGACGGTTGGTGTCGAACAGCGGGCTGGGCGCGGCGGCGGCCGGGTCTTTCTGGTCGTTGGCGAAGAAAGCCGCAACCGGATTGGCGGCCTGGGCCGCAGCGTCGAAGCGCGGCATTTCGTACTCTGGCCGCCGATAGGTCGTCGACAGGTGATAGTCCTTGAGGATCTCGTCGCGGGATACGCCCAGCGCGCTCAACACCATCGCCGTGGCGAAGCCGGTACGATCCTGTCCCGCCGAACAATTGTAGACAACCGCGCCCTGGTTCGCGAGCAGCCTGGCGAAAACGATCTTCAGGTGCGGCGCCAGCATCGCCGGGAAGTTGCGGTACGAACTGCCCATTGTCGACGTGGTCGTCGGGGTCAGGGAAGATATCCTCGTCATCGAATAGCCGACGGCCGAGTAGTTCACGCCCTCGACGCGCGTCGGCGCCAGCGACCGCTCCTCCGTTGACCTCAGATCGACCATCTCGCTGACCAGACCCTGTACGCGGCGGATATCGGCATTGGTCAGCATCGGGGTGCCGCCGGACCGATAGATCTTGCCCCAACGCACATGCTTGCCGCCCGCAGCCTGATAGCCACCGACATCCCGGAAGTTTGAGCCCTGCTCCAGTGGCACCAGACGTTCTGCGACGTGAACCGTTTCGCCGCTCAGCGTGTTGCGCAGGGTGAAATAGGGGCGTCCGCCAGCCGCCACATCCGCCTCGTGGCGGCCATCGCGATCTGCCGCAGACACCTTGGTGGCCTGAGCGAGCGAAGCGTCCGGGCGATCCGAAACATAGACATCAACCGGGTCTTTGCCGGTCCAGGCGATAACCACCTTGCCCGGTGAGGTCCGCTCGACGTGCGACGCCGTGATCGCCTCCGCAAGCGCGACCGGGCTGGTCGCGAGCAGGGCGGTGAAAACGGCTATTCCTGCGATCCTGCGCATCTTCAATATCCTCGAAAGAGCCATGAGCGTTGCAACGTAAGGTCAGTAGCGGATGGTCAGATCCAGACCGTAGGTTCTGGGCTCGTTGTAGATGCCCGACGTCCATCGCGTGGCAGTGTTGAAGCTCTTAAAGAACAGGTGAGATTCATTGAGAATATTTCGCGACCAGAGCGAAAACTCGAGCGTGGGACCGTTGCTGATCTGAAGGTTCGTGATCGCCAAACGGGCATTTACGATGAATGAGTCATCTGTCTGCGGTGATGTAACGACTGAGTTTCCAGAGTTGTATCCATCGGAAATATTGGCATCGACGTGCGCCAGGATCTCGAAGTTATCCATCGGGATAACGTAGTTCCCCGAGAAGCTGTATGAATTGCGCGGCGTGTAGACGATGTTGAGCGGTGTCACCACGTTGTTGAACGGGTTCACAGTCGCTGGAAGTTCGGCCTTGGTATAGGCATAGCTGGCCGTCAAGGTCAGGCCAGCGATTGGATTGACGGTCAGGTCTGCTTCATAACCCTGGATCTTGGCGGTACCTGGCGCATTGACCGTCTCGTTGACGGTCCGTGTGCCGCTGGCGATGATGGCGTTGCGATTGAAGTCGACCTGAATGTCCGTGTAGTTCGTCCGATAGGCCGCCAGGTTTAAGCGCGCGCGGCGATCCCAGAACTCTGACTTCACGCCGAGTTCGAACTGTTCCACTTCCTCAGGGCCAAATGACCGGAAGGTCAGGGACCGGGAATTGGCGCCGCCCGCCCGATAGGCGGTGCCCCACTTTCCATAGAGGTGGATGGTCTCGGTTGCGTCGAACGCTATGGAGACCGCCGGATCCAACCGGTTGGACGAGAAGTCGAAAGTCGAGCCGTCCGGCGCGCCGTTCACCTTGAGCAGGGTGCCGTTCTTGTCGTCCATGGTGTAGCGGGCGCCGACGGTCAGGTGCAGCCGGTCATCCAGAACAGGCGGGGTCCAGGTGGTTTGCCCGAAGAACGCCAGAGACTCAGCCACTGCATAGCTCTCGCGGTCCGGGAACCGGGTCGCGGCGCCGGCGTCAAAGTTTGGCAAGCGGGTGAACCCGGAGCCGGTAGCGTTCCACTGAAGCGTGTTGGGCGCCCAGGCGTTGTCGCCCCCGGTCTCGCGGAAGAAGTACGCGCCGACGACGTAGACCAGTTGCGGAAGCTTGCCGGCGAGCTGCACTTCCTGGCTGAACTGGTGCTGGTAGGAAGCGGCAAGGCTGTAGCGCGCAAACTGGCCATTGGGCGCGAACGGCACCGCGTGGGCTGTGCCGTTGTCGAACTGGGTCTGCTTCAGCTTGCGGTAGGACGTGATCGACTTGATCTCGGCGTCGGCCCAGGGCTCCCAGGTCAGGGCCAGGCTATGGCCCCAGATGTTGCCCTCGCTGACCTGCAGTGGGACGCCGACGTCCGAGACCTTGGCGCGGTCGGACTGGACCAGGGCCAGGGGCGCAAGTCGCGCGCCGCCCTCGCCGATGTTTACGAGTTGCACATAGTAGGGCGTGTTGCCGTCATAGGAGACGTCGAACTGGTAGTCCGCCGTGAATGTGTCTGACGGCGCCCACAGAGCGCGGGCGTGAAAGCCCCGGCGATCATAGCTGTTGTAGTCGAGTTCGCCATTGGCAGGGTTGTCGACGGTGCCGTCGCGCTTCGTCGCCAGGAAGTCGAGCTTCACGCTGACGTTGGCGACTTCCGGCAGGTCGAGGTGCGTTTCGGTCGAATAGCCTTCAAAGTTCCTGGCCCCGATGGTCTGGCGCAGCTGGAACTCGCCTGAGGGCTTCTTTGTGACGATGTTCAGCGCGCCGCCGGTGGAGTTGCGCCCGAACAGGGTACCCTGCGGACCTTTCAGCACCTCGATCCGTTCAATGTCGAAGAGCGCGGCGCCAAGCCCCTGCGGGCGTCCCAGATAGACGCCATCAATATAGACGCCCGTAGCGGTGTCCCGCGCGGGCTGATTGGCGTCGGAGGAGGGAAAGATACCCCGAATACCGATGGTGAAGGCGGAGTTGCGGGTGAAGAACGGGGCGATGCGCAAAGACGGGATGGAGCCATCGCCAAGGTCCGCCAGGCTCTTGACCCGCCGGTTCTCGAGGTCCTCGCTGCTGTTCACCGTAATCGCGATGGGTGTCCGCTGGAGATTGGTCTCGCGCTTCTGGGCGGTGACGACCACTTCGGTCAGTCCGGTTGCGGTGTCGGCATCGGCATCGTCCGCCGGAGCCGCCCAGGCCTGCGATGCGCCGGCGGCGGCGAGCATCAGGACGGAAAGTGCTGCGCTGTTCAGCGTGGCGCGGCGGAAACCAGATCTTGAATTCATGTTGAAGCCCCCAAGGTTCAGGAGGGGCGTCTAGAAGCTCATGGAGACGCTTGCGCCACGGTGGCGCGAACCATTGATGATGGCGTTGCAACTTGTCGAAATCTTAGCCCGATGGGCGCTGTGACGCGGGTCAGGAATGATAGTCGAACGACAACACGACGTCCGTTCGGCGCCGCAGCGACATGCATTCCGGCTCAATGGTGACCGCGGGCTTGCTACGAACCGTAGAGGAATTCCGGGCCGTCGAGATCGATCTTCGGCAGGGCCGTGCGCTCGGCCCAGTAGTCCTGGGTATGGCGCCATTCCGGCTTGTCGCCAGCCTTTGGCATGCGCGACATGCCGCGCATCAGATAGCCGGGGTTGAAGTCGTCGGGATCCACCCAGGGCAGACGCGGCATGTCCTGATCCTCGGGGCGCAGGGCCACCTCGACCTTGCGCACGCTGCGGTCATCCATGTGTTTGAGCAGGCGGCAGACGAAGTCCGAGACCAGATCGACCCTGAGCGTCCAGCTCGCCCGGAAATAGCCGAACACCCAGATCAGATTGGGCACGCCGGTGAACATCATGCCGCGATAGGTGACCGAGTCCGCCAGATCGACCGCCCGGCCGTCTACCATGATCGGAATGTCGCCCAGAACGCTCAGATCGAAACCGGTGGCGGTGACGATGATGTCGGCCTCGAGCGTCTCGCCGGACTTCAGGCGCACGCCGGTAGCGGTGAAGGTCTCGATCTCGCCGTCGGCGACGCTGGCCTTGCCCGACATTACGGAGCGGAACAGGTCGCCGTCGGGAACGAAGGCGATGCGCTGTCGCCAGGGGCGATAGCGCGGGGTGAAGTGGCGTTCGGTGAGCTCGGGGCCGACGAAGGCGCTGACTCCCGCCAGCAGTTCGGCCTTGACCGTGTCGGGCTCTTCCCGCGACCGCAGGGTGAACGCAGCCTGATCCTGAAGCAGCTTTCGCCGCACGATCTCGTGGGTCCAGGCGGGATCGACATCAAGGGCGTTGAGTTGATCGGCCAGCTCGTTGGCGTTGCGGCCGGGAATGAAATAGGTCGGCGAGCGCTGCAACAGGGTCACATGCGCGCAGTCGTCGGCGATGGCTGGGAGCAGGGTTGCGGCCGTGGCCCCTGAGCCAATCAGCAGGACGCGCTTGCCGTGGTAGTCCAGATCGTCGGGCCAGCTCTGGGGGTGGACGATGCGGCCCTTGAACCCGGCCATGCCCGGCCATTCGGGCGTATAGCCTTGGTCGTGGCGGTAGTAGCCCTGGCCCATCCAGAGGAAGTTGCAGGCGAAGGTCGCCTCGACGCCGTCGTTGCGGCGCGCGCGGACCGTCCATAGGGCCGCAGCCGTGTCCCAGGCGGCCTCGACGATGCGGTGGCCGTAGCGGATGTGGCGCGCCAGATCGTTCTCGTCGATCACCTCTTCCATGTAGTCCAGGATTGCGGAGGCAGCGGCGATGGGCGGCCCGATCCAGGGCTTGAAGCGATAGCCGAAGGTGTAGAGGTCGCTGTCAGAGCGGATGCCCGGATAGCGATGAGTGCGCCAGGTGCCGCCACACCCGTCCAGCGCATCCAGAACGACATAGGACTTGTCCGGACACTGGTCGCGCAGGTGATAGGCGGCGCCGATCCCGGAGATGCCCGCGCCCACGATCAGGACGTCGAAGTGTTCGAGCGCAGGCGTCGCGCCGGGAACCGCTCTGTCCATCTTGTCCGCTCCTCTTCAAGCCGCATGACTAAGCTTCTTTGGCGCCCGGTGTGAAGGTCAACACCACCATCGCGCCACCGAAGTGGGCGGCGCCCAGGCGTGCGAAGCCGTTCAATCGCTCGGCGACGGCGGCGATCAGACCGCGTCCGCGCATGGGGTCAGGGGACAGGTCGATCATCCCCATGCCGTTATCGCGAACGCTCAGGCGCACCCGCGCCTCGCTGCGCTCTATCTTGACCCAGATCTTCAAGGCGCGCCCCGGCGGGCTGGCGTAACGGCGCGCGTTCTCCACCGCCTCTAGGGCCACAGTGCCTACAAGCGCCAGCTCATCGGCCGAAAGGCGGATGGTGGAATCGCCACCCACCTCGGTGTCTGGGGCCGCCGCCGGGGCGAGGAGAGCCGCCAGGAAAGTTACAGCGCCGGCCTCGACGCCCGCCACGCCCTGAGCATCCAGCCGATCCGCGACCCTGCGGTCCAGGTCCCCGGCGTTAAGGCCGCGCCACTGTGCCGCCTCGCGCGCCACCGAAGCGATGGCCAGGATCACCGGGTCGTTCGATGCAGATGGGCCCGCGAGGTCGGAGGTCGAGACTTTCACATCCAGCTCCTGATTGCCGAAACAGCGGCGGCAGATTGAGAAGCCAGTCGGACGTATCCATCAGGTGCGCGCCTTGATAAGTCGCAAAGCCAAGGGTCAGAACCAGTAGCCGGGCCAGGGCCTAAGGCCTGGACATCACCTCCGGATGAAGGCCAGGCGCCCGATCGGTCGCGGCGGCGGCGAGATCGCCCGATCAGCGATCGTCGACCGCAATGGGCGCCAACAGTCCAGCTCGGGGCTTTACCCGGTCCAGTGCCTCTTTTCAGAGGTCCGCCAAAACGCCGTTGATGAGTGTAGAGACCCTCTGGAAAAGCGGGTTGTGATCCATCCGCAACGTTCGGGAGCCCACAGGCCATGGACCGAGGCTGGCGTTCTTATCATCCCCGGGCTAGCAGACCGCCCCATGATCCGCCTCGACAACATCTCCAAGCAGAACGGCCACCAGATCCTGTTCATCGAAGCCTCGATGGGTGTCCAGAAGGGCGAAAAGGTCGGGCTGGTCGGCCCGAACGGCGCCGGCAAGACGACGCTCTTCCGCATGATCACCGGACAGGAGCAGCCCGATGACGGACTGGTCGTGATCGATCCGGGAATGACGATCGGCTACTTCAGCCAGGACGTCGGCGAGATGTCGGGCCAGAGCGCGGTCGCCGCGGTGATGGATGGCGTCGGGCCCGTCAGCGCGCTGGCGACCGAAATGGCCAGGCTCGAGGCGGCCATGGTCGATCCGGACCAGGCCGACCAGCTGGACGCCATCATGGAACGCTATGGTGAGGTGATGGAGCGTTTCCAGGCGCTGGACGGCTATGCTCTGGACGCGCGGGCGCGCGAGGTGCTGGCCGGCCTGAGTTTCAGCCAGGAGCGCATGGACGGCGATGTTGGCCTCTTGTCAGGCGGCTGGAAGATGCGCGTGGCGCTGGCCCGCATCCTGCTGATGCGGCCTGACGGCATGTTGCTGGACGAGCCCAGCAACCACCTGGACCTGGAGAGCCTGATCTGGCTGGAGGCCTTCCTCAAGAATTACGACGGCGCGCTTTTGATGACGTCGCATGACCGCGCCTTCATGAACCGCATTATCGGCAAGGTGGTGGAGATCGACGGCGGCGACCTCATCACCTACTCCGGCGATCTCGACTTCTACGACCAGCAGCGCGCGCTCGGCGAACAGCAGCGCCAGGCGCAGTACGAGCGCCAGCAGGCGATGCTGGCCAAGGAAATCAAGTTCATCGAGAAGTTCAAGGCGCGCGCCAGCCACGCCGCCCAGGTCCAGAGCCGGGTCAAGAAGCTGGACAAGATCGAACGCGTCGAGGCGCCGCGCCGCCGCCAGTCGGTCCAGTTCGAGTTCCGGAGCCCGCCGCGGTCGGGCGACGACGTGATCAATCTGCGCAATGTCCACAAGGGCTATGGCGACCAGACGATCTATGAAGGCCTGGATTTACTGGTGCGGCGCAGGGAACGCTGGTGCGTCCTTGGCGCCAACGGCGCCGGCAAGTCGACGCTGCTGAAGCTCGTAGCCGGCGCCACCGCGCCCGACCAGGGCACGGTCGGCATCGGCGCCAGTGTCAGGATGGGCTACTTCGCCCAGCACTCCATGGATCTGCTGGACGGCGAGGAGACGATCTTCGAGTCCCTGGACAGTTCGTTCCCGCAGGCGGGCCAGGGTGCGCTACGCACCCTGGCGGGATGCTTCGGCTTCTCCGGTGATGACGTTGAAAAGCCCTGCCGCGTTCTGTCCGGCGGCGAGAAGGCGCGTCTGGTGATGGCCAAGATGCTGTTCGATCCGCCGAACCTTCTGGTCCTCGATGAGCCCACCAACCACCTCGACATGGTGACGAAGGAGATGCTGGTCGCCGCCCTGGCGGACTTCGAGGGCACTATGCTGTTTGTTTCGCACGACCGTCACTTCCTGGCGGCCCTGTCGAACCGCGTGCTGGAGCTGACGCCCGAGGGTGTCCACCAGTACGGCGGCGGCTACTCGGAGTATGTCGCCCGGACAGGCCAGGAAGCGCCAGGGCTGCACCCGGGCGGGTAGCGGTCGCCTTCCAGATACTGGCGGGGGTAGTGTCAGTCGAAGGGGGGGCTCCAGATAACTCTGCCAGGCCAAGGCGGCTGAGCGACGGGCCCGATAAGGAGGCTCCGGGAGAGTCGCCTTGGCGGGAGTGAACCGCCCCGAGTTTCCCGGAGGCTCTGAACTGTGAGAAGGAAGAGCCATTATGGGAAGACAATCGAGGAGGTATCCGGCGGAGGTTCGGGAGCGAGCGCTGCGAGGAATACGCAATGGGCGTGGGCCGAATGCAGATACCCCGGTGATTGCGTTCACGGTGGGGGAAGGCGGGGGAGACCTCCAGGCGTTTGCTGATTTTGACGGATTTGCGAAAAAGCCCGCTCAGGCTACTTCGCTTCTTGACGTTATATGCGCGGCCCCCTCTGGTGCGGCTCGGTCCGTCGAAGAGGTGGCAAGCTTTGGAAATTGAGACCCAACCGGGACACAGGGTTCTGATCGTAGACGATGACCCGGACATCAGGGAGATCCTGGTCCGAAACCTGGAGCAGATGGGCTGTGTCACCTGCGAGGCGGCGGATGGTCTTGAGGCGCTCGACCAACTCCAGGCGTTTCAGCCGGATGTGATGGTGCTGGATGTGAACATGCCATTTCTGGACGGCTTCGGCGTACTGGACCGGATGCGCGAATTGAGCGTGGGGCAAGACGTCCGCACGCTGATGCTGACGGCCCTTAACGAAAGGGATGATGTGCAGCGATCAATCGCAAAAGGCGCCCGTGACTATCTGGCAAAACCATTCAGCGCCAAGCAATTCGCCCTGAGAATTGCCCGTCTGCTGATCAGGTCCAGATCGCAGCTCGACCGTTAACCTCTAGATGTTTGGTCCCGGGCTTTGATTGTGCAATTTTTTCCGTCGAATGGAAGTAAGCACTATGGGCCAGATACTCCACGGAAGCGCCCGCACGACTGCGGCAGTCCGTCGAGCGATACAGCATAGTCAAGAGAGCCTGAGGGTGCTGGCCGGGCGGCACGGGATCAACCAGAAGACGGTTGCGAAGTGGAAAGGCCGGACTTTGGCGTCCGCGTTCCTGGAAAGCGTGATCGAGGCGATCTCCTACAAGATACATACCGTCCTGACGGACAACGCCATCCAGTTCACCTTACGGCTGCGCTACGCCGACGGCCCGACCGCGCGCTACATAACGCATATGTTCGACATGCGCTGTCGTGAGAACGGCATCGAGCACCGGCTTACGAAAGTGAAGCATCCCTGAACCAACGGCCAAGTCGAACGGATGAACCGGACCATCAAGGAGGTCACCGTCAAGCTCTACCACGACAACAGCAACAAGTAGCTCGAGGCTCACCTCACCGTGTTCATCGACGCCTACAACTATGGTCGGCGCCTGAAGACCCTGAAGAGCGTCACTCCCTAGAAGTTCATCTGCAAAATATGGACAAAAGAGCCCGAACGATTCAGGTTCAACCCAATCCATCAAAGCCCGGGGCCAAACACCTAGTGCATGACAGCTTCAAGCGGATGCATATATTCTGACGCCCGGGTATGGACGCGGGCCCAGACATCCGGGACCGGTATCGGCCCCGTTGGCCGCTCTGGCGACGAGGTCTTTCATTGCGTAGTGAGAGGTCGCCGCCGCTTGCAAAGTCAATTTATTGTAAACCAATTTTTTGAATAAAGAGCTTCGAATGATTTATTCGCACCAGTTGCCCAGTTCTTGGTGGGCGTTTTCCATGCAAACTGGTGCGCCTTGATGAGTCCCGAGGCTCCTGTAGGAGAGGGTGGCGGAATGCGAACTACAAAGCAACTGCGATCAACTGTAACCCGCACCCGCTTGATCGTGGCGGCCATAGATTTACTGGCGCGCGAAGGATATGCGGCGACAACCATGGCCAGGGTGGCCGAGTTGGCCGATGTGAGCGCGGGCCCCCGCCAGTACTATTTCCCAACGCCGCTGGTTCTGTTCGAGGCGGTCGTGGATCACATACAGGAATTTCAGGAGGCGCATTCCGGCCAGCTCGAAACCATCACGGACGTACGTGAACATCTGATCCAACGCTTCAAGAGTCCGTTCAAAGTGACCGGCTCACCCTCGCATATGGCGATCATCGAACTGCGGATGGCTTGTCGTGGAGACCCCGAGTTGAGGCGGGCTATTCTCTCCAAGATTCGAGAATTCGAGGAACGCGCCAACGCTCGTTTTCTGTCTTTCTTCGAAGCTACCAAGCTGACCAAAAATGAACTTCTGGCGATCAGGGGGATCCTTGTGGCAGCATCGTCCGGCCTGGCGACATCAGGAATTGAACAAACCGATCCAGACGCGAAGAAGCTGGTCGAGGATTTTCTGCCAATTATTCTTGCTGATTATATTGAAAAAAAATCAATATATACAGCGAAATAGTTCATTTTATACTTTTCAAATTGCTCGTGAAAATTGGAAAAAGGAAAATATACTAAGAATAATCGTTCGATACATCCGAATACTGAATAATTGTTGAGTATAATCGGGATTGTTTCGATGCCAAATGGTCAACGCTCGCAGCTTTCGATAATTGGCTCGGATAGATCAGGGTTGTATCT
This sequence comes from Phenylobacterium sp., assembly GCF_044358365.1. Taxonomy (GTDB): domain Bacteria; phylum Pseudomonadota; class Alphaproteobacteria; order Caulobacterales; family Caulobacteraceae; genus Phenylobacterium. The sequence continues at coordinate 32,456 of NZ_JBIKNZ010000020.1, forward strand.
ATTGATCTATGTGAGTCGCGCGTAGCCTGCGATATTGAGCAGTTTACCGGCAGAGATCGAGGCCATTCTCGCGACTTCGGTTCCAAACAATGCCAAGCTCGACATCAGCGGCGACCTGGTGGCGCATGGTGGCTGGTTCCTCCGGGTGCTGGAGGGGGCCGAGTATCAACTTTATGAACTCTTCAAGGAAATTTGCCTCGATCCGCGGCACATTGACGTCGAGGTGATGGGTGAGGGGCCTGTCAGAGCCCGCGAGTCCGGCGACTGGAGCATGTGTGCTGCGGAACTGTCGAAAGCTGACGTAAAAATTGTCGGGAAGCTGGATCTCAAGCCTGATTTTGACCCTTCAAAATGCTCCGTGAAGCTGCTTCTGAGCCTTTTGGAGACGATAGTTGGCGTCCAGAAGGTAACGGGCCAATTCGCAACCCGAGCGTCATCTTCGCGAGCTTGATTCTCCTGCTGGCCGACCGAACAGGACGAGGCTGATTGGATTTGGGCGCCTGCCCCGGCGCCGCGCGAACCCTGCGCGTAGCCCCGGCGGTTCTGCGGCTCGGAAGACCTGGCCCGACAATTCCCAACACCACACAGTCGACTCTGCTGCAAGTATTATAGTTGTCCAAAAATAAATTATCGCAATTGTCGGCAAAGAGGTGGACGCATTAACCATTTTGGCGGGCCAGCCCCCGCCAAGGGGTGGTGAACTGTGCGAACGATCGCGTTGATCTCCCGTAAAGGCGGCTCCGGCAAAACGACGCTTGCGGTACATCTGGCGCTTTCGGCCCATCTTGGCTGTCGCCGTTTGCTGGTTGCGGACGCCGATACCCAGCTTTCGGCCGACGAGGTGCTGAAACCACGCTGCGGCGAGGGTCCGGCCGAGGTCCAGACAACGGGTCGCGATCTCTGCGCCGTTCAGAGGCAGGCCGTGCGCGACCACGTCGACCTGATGGTGATCGACACCGCCGCTGGACTTGAGGAAAGCCTAAGCCACGCCATCGTCCTTGCCGACCTGTCATTGCTTGTGGTGCGCCCAAGGGTGCTGTCAGTCTAACGGCAAGATGTCTCGAGAATTGGCCCTGCGGCTAGTATGGAGCTGCCGATGCAGCCGATCTCATTCAAACGCCACCGGTTCCCAGCTGACGTGATCCGCCATGCCGTCTGGCTCTAATACCGCTTTACGCTGGGCTTCCGAGACGTCGAGGAACTGCTGGTCCAGCGGGGCATCGAAGTCAGCTATGAGACGATCCGCTGCCGAACGCTGCAGTTCGGTCCAATGATCTCGGCGAACCTGCGCCGGCGCCGGTGTTTGCCAACCGGCCGGTGGCATTTGGATGAGATGTACGTCCGGATCGGCGGACAAAAGATCTGGCTGTTGCGGGCCGTGGACGACGAGGGCGAAGTCCTGGATGTCCGGGTCCAGAAACGGCGCAACAAACATTCCACCCTGAAGCTGCTGAGGAAGTTGCTCAACAGCCAGGGTGTCCACCCCGAAACCATCACCACGGACAAGTTGGCGTCCTATGGCGCCGCAGTCCGCGAGCTCGGGCTCAAGTCCGTCCATCGGCCTGGTGGAATGCGGGAGAATAATCGGGCCGAGAACTCACACCTGGTGATCCGACGACTAGAACGGAAGCAGCAGAAGTTCAAATCCCAAGGCTCAGCCCAAAGGTTCCTCGCCACCCACGCCTCGATTTACAATACCTTCAATCTCCAGCCCCATCTGATCCGCCGACCTACCCTGCGCCAGTTCCGGACCGAGGCTCATCGGGCGTGGGACGCTGCGACCACCACTGCGTGATCATTCGGTCGGGGAGGGGCCTCTGTGGTTCGGCGAAGTTAACCTGTCAGTTCCTCGCGGCAAATAGCGCCGATTTATCCAAGTCTTGTCTCGGAGTGGGGAATTGAGAGACCCGTTCCGGGTCTGATTGGCGGTGCTGTCAGTCCAATGAGAACTCGTCTCCGGTTCGCCCGCCTGATCACCGCATCAAGCCGCCGCTAGCGGCTTGATCGCCGCAAGCTCCTCCCTGGCGCTGATGGCGGCTTTGGAGAGATCGTGAGCGACCTGCAGGTTGATCCAGAACTCCGGTGTGGTGTCGAATACCCGCGCCAGCCGCAGCGCCGTATCGGCAGTGATCGCCTGCTTCTCCCGAACCAGCCGTTCGATCCGCGCGCGGTCGCGCAGCCCCATGGCCCGTGCAAGACTTCCCGCCGTCAGCTTGTAGCTCGGTAGGTAGTCCTCGCGTAGGTACTCACCCGGATGCGGGGCCGGACTTGCGAAGCCGGCGTAGTCATATGCGGTGGCCATCGGTCTTACGCCTTCCGTCCAGATTGTTGATCTCATCAGTGATAGTCTACGAACTCCACCTCGGCTGGCCCCTCAGCCGTCCAGACGAAGCAGATACGAAACTGGTCGTTCACGCTGAGCGAATACTGACCCTCGCGGTCGCCGGTCAGGGCATGCAGCCGATTTCCAGGCGGCGATCGCAGATCCTCCAGCCGCGCTGCAGCGTGGAGGTAGCCAAGCCGCCGGCGTGTCGTCTTGGCCAGATCGGCTGGAAAACCTTTGGGGACCCGGCCTTCGAAGACCTCCCGGGCCGCTGGCGACTTCCAGCTCGTGATCATGGAGCTTTGTAGCGTATCACGCTACGGTTGGCTACAGAAATGTAGCGAGATACGCTACAATGTTCACAAGTTTCAGAATTTTCAAATGAAACCCGCCTCGTGACTTTCACGACCGCGTGGGGTGGAGGCAATCAGGCGGTGACTGACCTTCAATTCAAATGTTCTTTATTTGTTCTTGAACTGCTGCTCGCGTTGTGGGAAGCTTGGCATTGATGGGGTGTCGGCGTTTGCGGCGTACCGAGACCCATTTTCGGGAATGGCAAAGGGGGTTGAGATGGCTGGCTACAGGCCTGCGCGCGGTGGCGTGCTTGAAACCATGGACGAGTTCGTGAAGCGACGGCAGCGTGAGGTCGCGAACTTTGGTCGGGAGGCCGAGGCCGCAACGCACAGAGCTTACGGCGATGCCATCCGAACAGGGCGCGATCTCGTTGTGCGCACTCAGTCCGAAGTCAATCGTCTCGGGTCTGAGCTGCTTTCGTCAAAGCCGTCGAAGAACTCCGCGGGCACTCAGAAGCGTCCCGGTTCGACCGCCATTCGGCCCGCCAGCCCGTCGCGGCAAGCGTCGCAGCCCGCCGCGAAGTCCTTGGTTCAGCAGGGTATCGATCAGACGCTGGCCGCGGCCAGAGGCGCGCAGGATGTATTCACGCTGGGGCTGGGTGATCGCGCCTACGCCGGTGGACGGGCTCTCATCGACGCGGCCCAGGGCGCAGATGTCGGCGATGCTTGGCGGAGCCGCTGGGCCACGGAGCAGGCTCGTGATCAGTATGATGAGAAGAACTACCGGACCGCACGTACGGTCGGCGAAATTGGTGGCACAGGCTTAGGGCTCGTCGCCCTCGGGCCTGTCGATGCTATGCTCGCTGGAGGCGTCCGCATCGCCCAGGCCGCGCCGATGATTGCAAGAGAGGCTGCTGTGCTCGGCGGCGTTGGCGCAGGCGGGGGTGTTGTGAGCCAGGCTTTGATTGACCTTCAGAACCGACGCCCCGGCTCCGTCGGCGACTATGTTGGCTCGGCGGCAGGTGGCACGGTCGCGGCGCTTGCTTCCGCTCGAGGACGGCCCGGACAAGCCGGAGCGATCGGTGGCGCAACGACCTCAATCGTCCAGGATGCGCTGAACGGGCGACCTGTAGACTGGAGACGGGCCAGCCAGGCCGCGCTCGCCGGCGGATATGTGGCTGCGCCGTTTGGATACGCGGGACGCAAATACAGCAATAGCCTTCCGATCACGGCGAAGGGCAAGTTGGGCGAGTCGATGGGGCGTGTCCGAACGCTTGCAAATGGCGAGAGGCCGCAGCCGGGGGGCCGGCACGTCGAGGTGAATGGAGGGCCTCGCTACACGGTTCTGGACCAGGACACGGCGATCGGTTTGATGAGCGAGCAGAAGTTTGGACCGAGGGCTCGGTTGAGCCGGAACCAGTTGGCAGCCTACCACCAATTCGGAGATCGCTATCGCGTGGATCACTTCCTGCCGCGGGACATCGGAGTCGCTGCAGCCTTTCCATTTGGGCAGATTGGTTATCATGAAGTCCTGGCTGAAGATCCTTATCGATAGGGCGGCGTGGATCGCGCGCCTACCGTACGTCAAACTGAAAGCTCTGGACGCCCGGATCGTGAGGACGCTGGAGGCCTGGGATCCCTGGCCACGTTTGCCGAGACGGAAGCCGAAGAAGCATCGCAAGCATGGGCCAGGGTGGATTTCGCCGAAGGCTATGATGGCTGCGATCGCCAGCGAACTGGTCCCTGCGGCTCTCGCGTCGGGCTGGGTGCGGCGGGAGCGCCAGCCCGGCCGAAAGGGCGAGCGCCGGCTCGGGGAATTCGAGTTTGAGCGGGTCTCGGCGGACCGAGTCGAAAGTCTAGGCTTCGACTACCAGTACGGCGACCAGCCGGACGTGTGGATCAGGTTTAGTCTGCGGCTACTAGATAAAGACGGAGTCGGTCCGACCTTCTGGACAGGCAACTGCGCAAACTACTCCGACTACAGGAAGCCGCTCTGGAGGCAATGGATCGACTGGCTCCATCGAGCCCCTGCGCCACTCGATCCGCTGGCATTCGCGTTGGAAAGGGGGCTCGACCGGTTCGAGATCGTCGAGGAGTTCTTCCGAACTGGCGCTCTCCATCGCGATTTCAACATCTATTCTCCACAGGTTCGTTGGCGCCGAGACGGTACTGCCAAGGTTCTCGCGTAGCGATCTCATATCGGTCCTGTGCGAGATCCGAGCCGGCTCACGGCAAACTCCACCAAGGGTGCTGTCAGTCTAACGGCAAGATGTCTCCAGATATGGCGCTGTGGCCAGGATGGAGAGCTGCCGGTGAAGCCGATCTCGTTCAAACGCCACCGGTTCCCTGCGGATGTGATCCGCTATGCGGTCTGGCTCTACTACCGGTTCACGCTCAGCTATCGAGACGTCGAGGAATTGCTGGCCCAGCGAGGGATCGAGGTCAGCTACGAGACGATACGCTGCTGGACGCTGAAGTTCGGGCCTCAGATCGCGGCGAACCTACGCCGGCGCCGGTGTCCGCCGACGGGCCGGTGGCATCTGGATGAGATGTACGTCCGGATCGGCGGACAGAAGATGTGGCTTTGGCGCGCGGTGGACGACGAGGGCGAAGTCCTGGATGTGCTGGTCCAGAAACGGCGCAACAAACACGCCGCCCTGAAGCTCCTCGGGAAACTGCTCAAGACACAGGGCATCCACCCCGAAACGATCACGACGGACAAGCTGGCGTCCTATAGCGCCGCAGTCCGGGACCTCGGCCTCAAAGGCGTCCACCGGCCAGGCGGTATGCGGGAGAACAATCGGGCCGAGAACTCCCACCTGGCGATCCGACGACGAGAACGGAAGCAGCAGAAATTCAAATCCCAGGGCTCAGCCCAGAGGTTCCTGGCCACCCACGCCCCGATCTACAACACCTTCAATCTCCAACCCCACCTGGTCGCCGACCGACCCTTCGCCTGATCCGGGCTGAGGCTCATCGGGCCTGGGCGGCTGCGACCGCCGCGGCATGATCTTGGCTCCGGGCAGGTGCTGCTGCGGCTAGGACGACTTAAGCTGACAGTCCCTTCCGAGCGGCGGCTCATCAGGCCTGGGTCGAAGCGACGGCATCCGCCTGATTGAGGCGGGGAAGGGCTTTTGCCGGCCACGGGAAGTTAACCTGCCAATCCCAGACTGAGATGAGTTCCCTAGTTGGGTGGCGGGCCACGCCTGATAGTGATGATCACTACGAGTTCGCTATCGCCCTATGATCTGCTCCGGCCTTCTGCAGATCGGCAATTTCGGTCCATCCCTCAAGCAACTGTTAGTTCCGGAGCATTCTGCCAATGCTGAACAACAGCAAGTGGGACAAACTCGCCATTCACGCGTCCCCCGTCCAACGGCAGGTTCATCGCCAAAACTCGACATTCAGCGAACGCTCCACCGGGCAGGAATTACCAACGAAATTGGGTCGGTTACTGGAAGGCAGCTCTTGGCTGGGCAAGGGGCAAAAGAGAAGGTCAGCTTTGGGGCAGCCTTGAAGGACGCTGCAAAGGTTGCAAATGGGTGGGCTGGTTGCAAAACAAGGAGCTTGGGAAAGCGGACACTGGGTCCCGTCGCTATGGTCATGTGGCGCAACCAAACAGCGACGGTTCGAAGGGCCCAAAGACTTCCTGTTGAAACCGGTCATATGTTGATCGATACAACGTACGAAAGCCGAAGGATTAAAGCCTAGCCTTTGCCGCTTCGGCACGCTGCTTGATGATTGTCAGAATGTTGCTTTCGATATCGCCCAGCAGGATCTCGCCCCACATTTGCGCATAAAGATTGACATGCGTCTTGGCGATGTAATTGGTCCGTAGTGTGAGCTTGGTTGTGCCGTCATTCAACGGTGTCAGCGTGTATTCGCCAGTGTCAATCTTGAGGAACTGCCCGTCGGGCGAGATATGTCTGTCGGTGTAATCCTGAAGTGAGCTGTTGCTAAAGACAAAGGCCCAACCAAGCCGTTGGCCCGGTTGCCATTGGGTGATCCTTTCCTCGAAATTGATGTGATCGCCCCAGTAGGCTTTGCGCACAACGCCCACACCATGCCCGCTGATAGTGGTAGCGCGTGGGCGCGGTATACCGACAATGCTCTGCGCGAAATTCCATTGACCTTCATCCGGGCTGATATGTGCATTGGCCACCGCGTAGGGCCAGATTTGAGCCGGGGTGGCGTGGATCACGATGGAGCGCGTTAGCGTCACCTGCTTTTCGGGGATCGGAATCTGACTTTCCAGGCTGCCGCACATCAGCGGTAGGAAAAGCAAAGAGGCGTGGAACTTTGCGGGATCGGTCCGCCCCTTCCGCACGCGCCGCAGGATGAAGGCACCGGCATAGCCAGAGCACAGCCAGATCGGGGCGAGCATGATGATGCAAATGACCCCTTCGTGCAGAAACACTACCGAGCCCATAACCACGAGCCCGCCGAAAATTGGCGGCACAGACCAATAGAAAGACGACGGTTTGTCGCCCGCCGGATCTCCCACATAGCAAATAAGCGCGCAGAGATAGGCGGGTAGAACCGCGAGAAACCAAAGGCTGGCAAAGGCCACGTTGTTGGCCTTGCTGGCACTGATCAAGATGTAGGCGCTGAGCGCGATGACCAGGGCAAGGGTCATGCCACCAATCACACGTCCGCGGAGCAGATTAGACCCGTTCATCACAAGACCCTTTCCGCGTATTCGGCGGCAGGAACCCAGCAGGTCTCACGCTTGCCAAACAGCCGGTAGCGATTGCGCGCGATCCAGTGGTAAACAGGATCGCGTAGGACTCTCGGCGTGAGCAGACCTAGGCCCGCAATGCGCCAAGGCCAGCCAAGCCCCGTGTAGATCGCGATCACGGCCTCACTGTCACGTAGTACCCGGTCTCCGTCGATCAGCAGGATCGTATCCGGATTTGCCGGATCTATCCCGTGCTGCCGAAAGAGCGCCGCACCGACCTCCCCTTGCATCGAAGCCAAGCGATAGCGGGCTAGCCGATCATGCTTCAGGATAAACTGTGCATTGGCAGAGCACAGCACGCATTGGGCGTCGAACAGAATGATGGGGCCTTGGTCAATCATGAAGCTCCTCCATCAAGCCGATGTAACGGATGGCAAAACCCAGAAAGGGCAGAAAAATAGGCACGTCAAAACGATAGCGCCCATCCACTTCACTTTCGGCGGCGGGAAACTGCGGGCTGATCCATGACGGAAACGGCAGCCCAAAAAACCGGAAGGCCACCAAATCGAGATGTAGCCTTCCGTCTTTCACGCACACCCGAAACCGGTTGGTGGCAGGCCCCATCTTCTCCACAATCAGGCCGTCGCGCGCGACAAGCCGGCTATGGTAGGTTCGGCCCGCAAAGTCGCGACGCCAGACTTCGGCCTCCCCATGTCGCTCGAACACCACGGTTACAGGGATATCGTTTCCAGCCTTTGGCAAGCCCATCATCCAGCACAGAGCGCGGGCGATCGGATTGCGGCTAGCCACAACTTGCGCCTTTCCAACCCACCTCTGGCAGTCATTGGAATCGTGGGCACGACGCAGTACTGACGGCAGGTCTTCGATGGCGTCTCCCAGCAGACGGCGGAATAGCGGTTCGGTCACAATGCAAGCTCCGGTTTGGCAACCATTAGCCAGAAAATGATGATGACTCCGATAAAGGCCGGCCATCCAAGTGCGAACCACCAGCGCGCGAGGCGGTTATAGTGTATGGGCAGTTTTGTGCCGTCAGGGGTAGCCTCGGCGATGCGGCGCATCCGGATCTGGATCGCCACCACCGGCAGCCAGCAGGCTCCCACAAGGACGTAGAGCACAATGGCAGCCAGCAGCCATGGCGTTGTCAGTGGGTAACCGGCCAGGTTCGCCAACCAAACTCCCGTTACTGGCTGCACGATTACTGCGGGTGTGGTGAACAGCCAATCAGCGAGCTCCACGTTGCGATTGACCACCCGACGAGCTGCCAGCACGCCCGAGCGATTGGCCATCCAGCCATGGAACGCGGTGCCAAGCCCTGTGCCGAACAACAGGGTGGAGCTAAGGATATGGACCGTCTTGAGGAGCAGATAATCATGCATTGGGTTTCTCCATCGCATGGACGGCCAAAGACAGGCCGAGAACCGCGAGATTTTTGACCAAGGCCCCAAAGGGATCGGCCAAGAGTTCTGGCGCAATGGCGAAGAGGATCAGGCTGTAGACGCTCATCAGCACCACACCTGCCAATGCGGCCCCGCGCCAGTGCAGGAGCAGCGCCAGGCCTATCGCGATATCAGCCAGCGATCCGGCCCAGACGGTGCCCACTGCCCCAGTGCCTGCCAGCCCAAGGCGAGCGAGCAATTGGATGTTCTGGGTCATGGGGGTGAGCAACAGAGGTACCAACCCGCCAGCCAGCCACACTGCCGCGAGCAAGCCCCGCAAAGCGGGCGCAAGTGGTAACAGGCGGGCCGCCAGCGTATCGCTCTGGGTTGCTGGGTGACGGGCCAAAGCTTGCGCGACAGGCTGCGGCGTAAAACCAAGTGTGGCTACCAAAGGATCGACCGGCGCGTAATTGCCCGCCTCCAACATGGTCAAGCTCTCGAGGGTCATCGGCCCAATACCGAGTCTGGCGACCGCGCGAAGTATCCAGCGCGGAACCTGCAGGCTGCGCGTCGGGCCAAGCCCGTGCCAACGTCGTAAAATCCTCGTCAGGTCCACGATCCGCATCTTTTCGGGCCCGACTGCATCCACCACTACAGCCATGGGCAAGGGGCGCTGCAGCAAGCGCCAAACCGCTTCCACAAGATCGTCGATGGCGATGGGAGCGACCGGGCCGCCGCCTATATCCGGCAACACCGGCAAGACTGCCAGAGCGCTGAACAGCGTCGTGCTGCCCCCGCCGCGCCCTACCACCAGCGAGGGGCGCACAATCGCCCAGCCCAATCCCAATGTGGTCAGATGTTCGTCTGCAGCGCGCTTGCTGGAATGGTAAGCGGAAGTGCCATCCTTAGCGCCCAAGGCGGAGATCTGAATCACGCGATCCACTCCGGCCTGCGCGGCGCCATCGAACAAGGCCATCGCACCGCGCGAGTGCAAACCGTCGTAATCGGCCCCTGCAGCCAGCACGCCTGCGCAGTTTACCACAGCGTCATAGCCCTGCAGGCGCTCGGCCCATATGGCGGCGTCCTCACGGGTCAGATCGCAGGCGATATCATGTCCGTGCCTCCCGGCGATCTTTACGACGCAGTCTTCAGCGCGCAGTCGACCGGCCAGATGTCCGCCGATAAACCCGCCGCCCACGATCATCACACGCATAGCGGCCTCCTCAGTTAATGTTGGGCTGCGGCACGCGGCGCCAAACGGCCAGTCCCATGCCGGCCATCGCCATCAGGATACCCGCCAGGGTAGCCGCCACTGTGCCCTGGATCAGTACGGTGGGATCCGTGGCAATCCGCGCCATCGAGACGAATAGCAGCGGCAGCGCGATCATCATCACCATCGACCACACCGTCCAGAACGACGACCGCTCTTCAGTTCCGCACAGTTCAGACAACAGGATTGAAAGCGGGCGGCGCAACACAAAGGCGGCCAGCCCCGCTAGCGCCAGCGTCACAGCATAGGTGAGCAGCAGGGCGGCGATCGGGATCAACATGGCTTGGCTCCTTTCACGAGGGCGGTCGAGATGACCGTGTCGTGCCACGTGCTTCGCAATTGGCATGCCAATTGCGAAGATTGCTGGAAAACCAAGGTTCCGGGCTGCGAACGGGCCACCTGAATGTTAACGACGTGAACAGAAACGCATGATATGCTGTCAACGATGGATACAGCTCTTGGCATAATGGCGTATATCGGCGCGCTGGGCCTTACTGCGCTGGCGAGTTCTTTGCTGGCAGGCTTTGTCGCGGCAAAAGCGCGGGGCCTCCCGGGCGCGTGGACCCTGGTTGTATTCCTGTGTGGGGTTGCACTGTGGAGTTTAGCCATGGCCGCGCCCGCAATGCTGGGCGCAAAGGCGGCTCCCTTCACGCTGACGGTGATCGCTCTGTCACCGTTGCCCGCGGCGGCGTTCGTGCATCTAGTCTTTGCCTTTGCGCTGTGCGGAGCGCTGCGTCCGGTGGCATGGGCCAGCTATAGTGTGGCCTGCGTTGCTGCGCTTGCGGGTCTTTTGCTGGGCGTAGGGCGTATCATGCCTTGGCATGGCTTTGCCGGAGCCTTTGCGCCCTCGTCGGTGGGCTGGGGCGTGTTAGCTGTTGCGGCGGCACTGTCGGTGGCGGTGCGAGTGGGATTCGAACCCACGTTAGAGTTTCCCCTAAACACGCTTTCCAAGCGTGCGCCTTCAACCACTCGGCCACCGCACCGTCTGCCGCGCGGGGGAGTGGGTCCCCGGCGGAAGGCGCGCAATATAGTCAGGAAGCCCTCGGGGGCAAGCGACGGTTTGCGGCCCTGGCAAGTTGTTCGGGATTGAAGAGAGACGCCGGTTCCCGGCGCGCGAGTCTGACCTCCAGCGTCGTCATGCTATCGCTGTTGCCAGCAAGTTGAGCCGCAGCGTCGGGTCGGCGTTCCCGGATGCCGGACTGCACAGCGGCGAGGTCTGCGTCTGCGCGGCGGAGGCGGACCCGGTCATCCGGAAAGGCGCCATAGCGTTCGTCGATCAGGCCGAGCTGCGTGCGGGCGGCGGCGATCATCAGGTTGGCGGTGGCTCGGTCACCTTCGGCCAGCGCGGCGCCTGCGGCGGCGACGGCGAGGCGAGCATCGGCCATCGTGGCGGCCAGGGTTACAGGCGTGCTCGGGTGATGCGGGCAAGCGGCGGGATCCAGGGCGCTGATGTAGGCGACGAGGCCTTCCAGCACAGCCGCTGGCGGCTCCGGGCCATCAAACTCCTCGACGATCAGGCCCCGGATAAAGCCGGGCAGGTCTTCTGGCGCGACCTTCAGGGCGCTACGCGGGCCGGAAAGATCCGGAATTGGGCGGGGGTCGTGGACGCCGTTGCCGCGATGGCTTGAGAACAGTGAGAGGGTCACGTCGGCCGTGCCGGGCGGGCCTGAGGCGCCCGGGAACTGGAAGTCCGGATTGCCCCGGCCAGCGCGGTGGCAACTTTCGCAGGTGACACCGGCCCGAGCCGCCTGTCCGCCCAACAGGAGCGGCGTGCGAAAGGCGGCGCGGCCGATCTTGACCGCCTGCGCGGCGCGCGGCGTCTGGGGCGGGCGCAGACACTCTGTGGGGGTCTCGCTCAGGGCGTTGCGCAGGTTCGCCTCAGGGGACATCCAGCGCATGGCCCGCAGCGGCGTGCCGGGATCGGCCGCCATCGCCGCCCACGCACCCACCACCAGGAGGAGCGTCAGCGCCCCGGTTCGCCGCCGGCGTCGATCCAACGGCGCAGCTCCTCAGCCTCGGCGCAGGCAAAGGCGCAGACGCGGTCCAGTTTGGCCAGCATCAGCCGCGCGCCTTCCCGGTCACCGCGTTCCACCTTCAGTTCGCCATAGTATTCGGTCGCCCCCCGGTGGTCCGGCGCGATGGCCAGCGCCTGACGATAGTAGGACTCCGCCCTGTCGAACTGACCCAGCTTGCGCCAGGTGTAGCCTTGGTACGTCAGCACATCGGGATGTGGCCCGAAGGCCAGTCGCGCTTTGTCTAGAGACGCAAGAGCCTCTTCATACCGTCGCTCGTTGATCAGGCTCACAGCCGCCATATAAGCGCTGTCGCCGCGATCGCTGGCGAAGATCAGGGTGTCGTAGGTCTTTGATGCGCTGGGGCCCGGTGCGGCGCCTGCCATCGCCCGTTCGACTTCGGCGGTCATGGCCTTCAGCATGGCCGGATCACAGCCTGCGCCACACGATCCGGATTTGGCCTTCAGCCAGTCCAGTTCCGCCTGTGCCCTGGGGTCCTTGAGATTGGCCAGCGAGAGGGCCAGGCCGCCCCGGCTGGGCAGATCGTCGGGCGACAGCTTGACGGCCCGCTCATAGGCCCTGCGCGCGCCCTTCCAGTTTTCGGCTCCCGCCTGGGCTATGCCCAGCAGGCGCCAGCCGTCGAGGTTCTTTGGGGCCGCCGTCGTGACGTTGCCCGCAGCCCGGGCGGCAGTCTTGTAGTCCCTCGCCTGCAACGCATTGACGGCCTTGGCGTATTCCTCCGCGGGATCATATCGCGGAGTGGACGCGGATGGCATCTCCCCGCCTCCACTTCCGCCGCCGCTGCCTGCGGCCAGGGCGCTGGCGGTCGACAGGCCGGCTATTACGCCGGCGATCAGCAGGGTCTTGTAGAGCGACATGGCATACTTTCTTGCGTGACACAGGCAGCTTTTCACCCTGGCAACTGCGCTGGATAGGCTACAGTCTGTGGGGTGCAATACTTCGTTCGGTCTCCCATCTAAGGTGTGACCTGACGGTTCGGAGGCGCAAGATGTTTTTCAAGAAACCCATGGATCTTCCGACAGCGGCCACGGCCTTGCCGGGGCGGCCCAATCCCATCCCCACGGCGCAGCGCCACTTTGTGAACGGTGAGGCGCTGAAGGGCCCCTACGCGGAGGGCTTGGAGACCGCCTATTTCGCCATGGGCTGCTTCTGGGGGGTCGAACGTATCTTCTGGCAGGTTCCGGGCGTTGTGGTGACTGCAGTTGGCTATCAGCAGGGCATCACGCCGAACCCCACCTATGAGGAAACATGCTCCGGGCGGACCGGCCACACCGAGTCGGTGATGGTGATTTTTGATCCCAAGGTGGTGACTTTCGCCAATCTGCTGAAGGTCTTCTGGGAGGGGCACGACCCGACGCAGGGCATGCGTCAGGGTAATGACATCGGAACCCAGTATCGCTCGGGTGTCTATGTCACATCTGACGCCCAGCTATCGGCGACCGAAGCTTCCCGGGCCACCTATCAGGTCGAACTCGGCAAGCAGGGTTACGGCCAGATCACCAGCGAGATCGCCCAGGCCGGCCCCTTCTATTTCGCCGAGGATTATCATCAGCAGTACCTGGCCAAGAACCCGAACGGCTACTGCGGCATCGGCGGCACGGGCGTCAGCTGCCCGATCGGCGTCGGCGTCACGGCGTGACCCGCCAGGAGGTCGCCGTCGCCGCGCTCGCGCTGCCGGCGGTGACCGCCGTCGTGCAATGGGGCGACTCCGATGTCTACAAGGTGGGGGGCAAGGTGTTCGCGGTCTGCGGTTTGAAGGGAGGCCTCTCCTTCAAGGTCAGCCCCATCGGGTTCTTGGTGCTCACCGAGGATGGCCCCGGCAAACAGGCGCCCTATTTCGCCAAGGGCCACTGGGTGAATGTCGATCTGGACGATGTGGACGCCGAGGATGTCGTCGCCTGGCTAGCAACCGCCCACAGCCTTATGGCGGGCAAGCTGACGAAGAAGGTGCGCGCCGAGCTGGGATTATAGCGCCGGGCCGCCTCAGTCTTCCAGGATCATACTGTGCTTGCGGGTGTCGGGCAGGAACAGGCTGGCTACCAGTGAGACCGCCAGTCCCAGCGCCACATAGATGAAGAAGCCACTCTCGACGCCGGCCTGCTTGAACGCCAGCGCGATGGGCTCGGCGGTGCCGCCGAAAACAGCCGTGGCGATGCCATAGGGCAGGGCGACGCCCAGAGCCCGGACGTTGGTGGGAAAGAGTTCGGCCTTCACCACCGCGCTCACCGAATTGTATCCCGATAGCAGGAACACCAGGGCCGAGATCAGTACGAACGCCACCCAGGCGTTGTCGGTGGCGGCAATCGCCGTAAGCGCCGGAAAAGTGGCTGCTGCTCCGCCGCCGAAGGCCACATAGAGCGTCACTTTGCGACCCAGGTGATCGCTGATCCAGCCAAACAGGGGCAGGGACAAGAGGTAGACCACCAGCGCCCCTGCCGTGATCGCCGTAGCGGTCGGCGCCGAGAATCCGGACGTGCCAGTCAGGAATTTCGGCATGTAGGTGGTGAAAGCATAGAAGGCCAGCGACCCACCTGCGGTCAGCAGGATGATCGTCGCTGTCTGTTTCGGAAAGTGGGTGAACAGCAGCATGGTGCCCGCCCGCGGGACACCGGCGGCCTTGGCGTTCTCGTAGGACTGGCTCTCATCCATCCGGCTTCGGATCCAGAACACAACCACCGCCAGAGCCGCGCCGATGAAGAACGGGATACGCCAGCCCCAGGCGTCAAGGTCGGCCTTGTCCATCGTCGTCTGCAACAACGCCAGCAGACCCAGCGCCATCAGCTGCCCCATCACCATGGTGACAAACTGGAAACTGGACCAGAAACCGCGCCGTTTGCGCCCCGCCATTTCCGACAGGTAAGTGGCGCTGGCGCCGTATTCGCCGCCGACGGAAAGGCCCTGCAGGATGCGTGCGAACACCAGTAGGATCGGCGCGGCGACCCCGATGGTCTCGTAACTGGGCAGCACTGCGATGATCAGGGAGCCGCCACACATCAGGGTGACCGCCGCCGTAAGCGCAGTCTTGCGCCCCGCGTGGTCGGCGTAGACGCCCATCAGCCAGGCGCCCAGCGGCCGGGCGAAGAAGCCCACGGCAAAGACCGCCATGGTCTTCAGCAAGCCTGCCAGATCGTCGCCGCCGGGGAAGAAGTGTTGCGAGAAATAGATGGCGAAGGCCGAATAGACGAACCAGTCGTACCACTCCACCAGATTGCCGGCGGAACCGCCCAGGATCGCCTTCGCGCGTTGCGTAGCGGTCAGGCCAGGACGAGCCAACCCCTCAGGCGCCTGGGTATCAACCCCGGTCTCGCTCGCCGTCATGTTTTTGTCCCCGTCTGCATACCGGCTGCGATGCTACGGGGTTCTGGAGGAAGAAGCCAAGGCCGGAGTTTCAGGCCGTGGCCGGGATCACTCAGCTGCGTCGGCGGTGTGCAGCGTTTCGTCGTGCGTGGTGACCTGCAGCGCGTACATCAAGCCGATCCAGCCGCCCTTCACCCGCGGCAACATCGCCAGAACCACGATGGTGAGTGTGCTCAGGATGATGGGAAGGGAAATCCGCGGATCACTCTCCCAGATGATCGGGAAGATCAGCAAGGGCGCGATGATCAGGTGGCCGATCAGCAGGATGGTCAGATAGGCTGGCCCGTCGTCCGCAGGATAAAGCGCCAGCTCATGGTCGCAGTTTTTGCAGTGCGGCTGAACCTTGAGATACCGTCCAAAAATCTGGCCCTTCCCGCAAGCCGGGCACTTGTGCGCAAGACCACGCGTGATCGAACGCATCAACGGGTAAATGATCTCAGCCATGGGGGTCACATACGCCTTCGCAGGTGAGATCGTAAGGCCATCCCGGCTATTTCTTTGCGGCCTTGGTCACAGCCTTGCCGGCAGACTGGGCGTCTCGACCGACACCGGCGACTGTGTTGCAGGCCGAAAGCAGCAGGGCGGCGGCGGCTGTGATCAGTATAGTCTTGCGCATGGGATTCCTCGTGAAACGGGTCAGCGTCGGCTCAATGATCCTGTTATCAAGCTTCTGGCGGCTTCGCAGCCCGGAATGGCTCCGTGTCATAGCGACGCAACAAAAATCGTAGAATGAATGTTGCAGTGCGAAAGACGAGGCGATCCCGCCTGGCCTATTCTGGAGCAGCGGTCATGTTGTCGGTTCCCATGCGCACCTTTCCCAGCCTGTTCGTCGGACAGCGAAGCGTGCTCACTGCCGACGAGGCCCCGGTCAATTCCGAAGGCAGCCACTACGTCTGCGGCGCGTGCCGGAACGATCTGATACGCGCGGACCGCGCATTCCTGCGCGACGTCGTCGTCAAGTGCCGCTGTGGGGAATTCAACCAACTCTAGTCGGCCCAGGCGCCTAGTCGGCATCCATTTTCAGCGCCGCGATGAAGGCTTCCTGCGGGATCTCGACCTTGCCGAACTGGCGCATGCGCTTCTTGCCGGCCTTTTGTTTCTCCAACAGCTTCTTCTTTCGGCTGGCGTCGCCGCCGTAGCACTTGGCGGTCACGTCTTTGCGGAGCGCACGTACGGTCTCCCGGGCGATGATCCTGCCGCCGATCGCTGCCTGGATCGGGATCTGGAACATGTGCGGGTTGATGAGGTCCTTCATCTTCTCGACCATGCCGCGGCCACGCGCCTCCGCGCGATCACGGTGGACCAGCATGGAGAGCGCATCGACCGGTTCGGAGTTGACCAGGATCGACATCTTCACGAGGTCGCCGACCTTGTAGTCCTCGATGGAGTAGTCGAACGAGGCGTAGCCCTTGGAGATGCTCTTGAGGCGATCGTAGAAGTCAAACACCACCTCGTTGAGCGGAAGGTCATAGACCACCAGCGCCCGCGAGCCGACGTAACTCAGCTCACGCTGTGACCCCCGCCGGTCCTGGCAGAGCTTGATCACCGAGCCCAGATATTCGTCCGGCGTCAGGATGGTGGCCTTGATCCATGGCTCGGCGATGGAGGCGATCTTCACCGGGTCAGGCAGGTCGGCGGGATTGTGCAGCTCAATGACCGAGCCATCGTTCATGCCGATCTTGTAGACGACGCTGGGCGCCGTCGCGATCAGGTCAAGGTCGAACTCGCGGCTAAGGCGCTCCTGAATGATCTCCAGGTGCAGCAACCCCAAGAACCCGCATCGGAAGCCGAAGCCCAGCGCCGCGCTGGTCTCCATCTCATAGGTGAACGAGGCGTCGTTCAAGCGCAGGCGGCCGATGGCGGCGCGCAGGTCCTCGAACTTGGCGGCGTCCACCGGGAACAGGCCGCAGAACACGACGGACTGCACTTCACGGAAGCCCGGCAGGGCCTCGGCGGCCGGACGTTTCTCCTCAGTAATGGTGTCGCCGACGGCGGCGTGGGCCACTTCCTTGATCTGGGCGGTGATGAAGCCGATCTCGCCGGGGCCGAGTTCCGCCAGGTCGGTGCGCTTGGGCCGGAACACCCCGATCCGGTCGATCAGGTGGGTGGAGCCCTGCTGCATCATCCGCACGCGCTGGCCGGCGCGCAAAACGCCGTCGATCACGCGCACCAGCACGATGACGCCCAGATAGGCGTCGTACCAGGCATCGACCAGCAGCGCCTTCAGCGGGGCCTCGCGGTCGCCCTTGGGCGGGGGCAGGCGCTTCACGACCGCCTCCAGCACCTCGTGGATGCCAACGCCGGTCTTGGCTGAGCACAGGACAGCGTCAGAGGCGTCCAGCCCGATCACATCCTCGATCTGCTGGCGGATTCGCTCCGGCTCGGCGGCGGGCAGGTCGATCTTGTTGAGGACCGGGACGATCTCGTGGTTGTTGTCGATGGCCTGATAGACGTTGGCCAGGGTCTGGGCTTCCACGCCCTGGCTGGAATCCACCACCAGGATCGAGCCCTCGCACGCCGCCAGAGACCGCGAGACCTCATAGGCGAAGTCGACGTGGCCGGGGGTATCCATCAGGTTGAGGATATAGGTCTCGCCATCGTCGGCCTTGTACTCAAGCCGGACGGTCTGGGCCTTGATGGTGATGCCGCGCTCGCGCTCGATCTCCATATTGTCGAGGACCTGCTCGGTCATCTCGCGCTGGGTCAAGGCGCCGGTCTCCTGGATCAGGCGGTCGGACAGCGTGGACTTGCCGTGGTCGATGTGCGCGACGATGGAGAAGTTGCGGATATGGGAAAGTGGGGTGCTCATTGCGCGCCGCGTTTAGCACATCTCGCGCCGCAACAAAGCCGCCCGACCGTCGTGGTTAATCGTGCGTTAAGGCGCAGCGCCGCATGCAGGCTCACGGGGCGGGTTTTGATTCATGATTTCGGAGGCCTCAGAGCGCCTATGGACCGTCGCAAACTGATCGTCACCGGGCTGGTCGCCCTTGGCGCGCCCAACCTGGTTCGTGCACAGCAAGCCTCGGACGGCGCCTTGCCGTCACCTGGGGTCCAGACCAACTATCCCGCCAGCAATCCCCCCACGTATGAGCAGGACGAGATCGTCAAGGGCGTCTCGGACTTCCTCGGCGTCACCGCCGAATCGGCAGGCGCCGCGGTCGAACGACTGTTCTCCAAGAACGGCAAGCCCACGGCCTACATCGCCGGCGAGGAGGGATCCGGCGCGTTCGTTCTGGGCGCCCGCTATGGCCGAGGTCTGCTCTACATGAAGGATCGGCCGCCCATGGAGGTGTTCTGGCAGGGCCCCTCCGCCGGCTGGGACTTCGGCGGCAACGCCAGCCGGGTGTTCACCCTATGCTACGATCTGCAGGCGCCCGAGACGATCTTCCAGCGATTCCCGGGCGTGGAAGGTTCCGCATATCTGGTGGGTGGTCTCGGCGTGAACTATCAGCGCGCCAACGGCGTCACCCTGGCTCCGATCCGCGCCGGCGTGGGCCTGCGACTGGGCGCAAACGTCGGCTACCTTGGCTATAGCCGCAAACGCCATGTCTGGCCGTTCTAGGTGTCTGGTCCCGGAGTGTGGGGGAATCAGCCAAGCTGATCCTTCATTCCGGGAGGACCTATGGGCCAGATACTCCATGGCAGCGCCACGACCACGTACGCCGTCCGAGCGGCGATACAGCG
>NZ_JBIKNZ010000067.1:0-18102 GCF_044358365.1 Phenylobacterium sp.
CACATGACAGAGGATGACCCATGCATGCCGGCCTCCTTCACCAGCATGCAGCTTGAATCACTCCATCACTGATTTGGGAATCCCTCCCGATTCACAGCGTAGGGAAACCGCTCTAGATCACGTTCTTCGAGACTGGATTGAAACAATCCAATCTCGAAGAACGTGATCGCCCTCATATGTTTATAGCGGGTTGCGGGCGGAAAACCGGTTCCCACTTTTCCTCAACCGGCTCTAGGCCCGTGCCGCCACGGCCAAGGCGGTGAAGTCGCTGAAGACGCCGTCGACGCCGGCGGCGTAGAGGGCCTTTACAACAGCGATGGCGTCGCCGTGGTCGGCGGGGGAGGTCCCGCGCTGCAGGCTCTTGGGCAGGAAAGCGTTCTCGGCCCGGATGGTCCAGGGATGCACTGCCAGCCCTGCGGCATGGGCCTCGCGCACCAGGGCAGTGGGCTGGCCCAGCACGCCGCCGGTGGTGGGAATCACCAACGGCCACTCCGGCCCCAGACCCTCGGCGAAGGCGGCGATGGCCTTGATACCGGCGGCGGATTTCACATCGACGGGGGCGGGACCCTGGCTCACCAGCATCACCCGGCGGGCCTTGCCGATCAGGCCATAGGCCTTCAGCGGCGCCACTTCGAAACACTGGACGAAGACAGGCGCCGTGCGGCTGTTCAGGTCGTTGACCTTCAGCATGTCCGCCAGCCGCTGCTCCATCGGCAGGCCGATGCCGGCGAAGTAGGTCGGGTGCTTCATTTCCGGATAGGTGCCGATCACGCGGCCCACGCGGCGGCTCTCGGCCTTCGCCAGGTCGATCACCTCCTGATAGGTGGGGATCACGTCCTGGCCGTCGAACTTCGCGCTGCCGGGCCGCAGCTGCGGCAGCCGCTCCCGCGCCCGCAGGGTCTTGAGTTCGGCGAGGGTGAAGTCTTCGGTGAACCAGCCGCTGAGCTTTTCGCCGTCGATCACCTTGTCGGTCTTGCGGGCGGCGAACTCGGGGCGGGCGGCCACATCCGTCGTGCCGCCGATCTCGTTCTCGTGGCGGACCACGAAATGCCCATCCTTCGTCACCACCAGATCCGGCTCGATGAAATCACAGCCCTCCGAGATGGCCAGACGATAGGCCATCAGAGTGTGCTCGGGCCGTTCGCCGCTGGCGCCGCGATGGGCGATGACCAGGGGCTTTGACTTCGGCTTTGCAAGGGCGGGCATGGCGGCGGCGGCCAGGGTTGCGGCGGTGAGGGTGCGGCGTGTGATCATCAGGCCATCCTAGCGCTACTTTGCGGCAGTGAGACGACTCAGCAGAAGGGGATGGATATCCAGGTTGCCGGCGAGGATGGAGCCCGTCGACAGGATGGCCTCGCCGCCGTCCGCGTCCGTCACCTTCCCGCCGGCTTCGGTCACCAGCAACATGCCGGCCGCGTAGTCCCAGGCGGAGGAGCCCCGATCCCAGAAGGCGTCGAGGCGGCCGGCCGCGACCCAGGCCAGATCCAGCGCCGTGGCGCCCAGGCTGCGCACGCCGGCCACCCTTTGAGTCATCTGGTGCAGTTCCTTGAGGAAGTGGGCGTGCTGGCCGTGGCCGAGGTGTGGGACGCCGGTAGATATCACGGCCTCGTCCAACCTCTGCCGCGCCGCCACCCGCAGGCGGTGGTCGTTGACGAAGGCGCCGCGGCCCTTTTCGGCCCAGAACAGCTCGTTGGTGATCGGATTGTAGGTCACCGCCGCCACGATCGCACCATCGCGCTGCAGGGCGATGTTGATGGCGAAGTGGGGGATGGCGTGCAGGAAGTTGGTGGTGCCGTCCAGCGGGTCGACGATCCAGGTGTGGGTCTTGTCGGTGCCCTCGATCAGCCCCCGCTCCTCGCCGTGGAAGCTGTAGCCGGGCCGGGCCCGCGACAGCTCCTCGAAGATCACCTGCTCGGCCTTGAGGTCGGCGGCGGTGACGAAGTCGGCGGGCGCCTTCTTGGCCACCTGCAGCTCGGCCAGCTCGCCGAAATCACGATTGAGCCCCCGCGCCGCCTTGCGCGCGGCGTCGCTCATCACCTTCAGAAGGGCGGATTGGGTGCTCACGGTGTGAAAGATCTCGGCAGGGGATAAGGGCGCGGAACCTAGTCGCGAGCGCCTGCGAAGGCAAGGCGGGACCCGGCCCGGGCCCTCGCGCGGTCAGCCGGTGTCGGCGGCAGGCGGCCGGGCGGCGGGGGCGTCTTCGCCGCCGGGGTCATCTGCGCCTTCAAGGTCATCGCCATCGCCGTCCTGATCTTCGTCGTGCCGCTGGTGGAGATCGCGCCAGTGGTCGGCCAGGTCTTCGGGCAGGCCCAGGGTGCGGCAGGCGCGCTGCACCTGGGCGTCGAGGTCGGCGGTGGTGAAGTCGTCGGCCTCGGTCCAGTCGTCGATCTCACGATCGAGGCGCTCGGTGAGCCCGGCGCGGGTTGCGGCGTCGGCGGCGTGGGCATGGATCACCTCGCCCACCGCCGCCTGAAGCTCCATGATCCGGTCGCCCTCGGCGTCGTCGGCCAGGAATTCACGTTTCTGCGCGGCCAGGTCGATCCCGGGCCGGGGTATGGTGCGCACCCTCAGGTTCGTGGCGTCAGCAGCCAGCTTCGCCTTCAGCGCCAGGGTCTGGCGCAGGCAACGCGAGGCGCGCTGGTAGGACCGGCTGAGATCAGCAACCTCGCCGGCCTCGCTGGCGGCCATCAGCTGCGCATGAACGTGTCGGACCGCGCTGAAGTCCAGCTCTGCCAGTTCGGCCAGCATCTGTGCGTCACGATCAGGGGTTGTCGCGGTCATGTCCGGGAGAGGACCACAGAGCTACGACAGGTTCGGACGTAGCTTAGAGGGGCTGGGTGGATTTTCTGCAGCCTTGCGGCGCTATGCCGGTGGGCGTGTGCTGATCCTGTCTCTTTAGGGCGGCCCGCAGGGGTTAAGTAAAGTTTCACCGTAACCTCCAATCTCGGACTACCGGACACCCGTTTCAGTTGGTTCGGTCAGAACGTCCTTTCGATCTGAAGGGCAAATGCGCGGCGGCTGGTGCGGTCGCGGATCTCGATACTGTTAATCGGCGCTATACCGCGCAGACCGTTATAGCGGGTCAGTTCGCGATCAATGCTGCTGCCGAACAACTGGTTGACTTCGACGCGCAGCTTGGTCGCAAGCCCTATGTTCCATTCGCTAAAGATCGAAAAATCTGGCCCACGCTTGAACTCGCCTATCAACTGGCTACGGAATGTGCGGTAGGGCGGGGCAAGGCTGAAACTGCCGCCATAGGTGACGTGCGGGTTGACGATATGGCGATAGCTGACCGTCGTGTCGGCGAACTCGGCCCCTTGCAGCGGGCGTACAGCCCCGTTGAACGGATCGCGCACCGAAGTCTTTCGCCAGGCGGCATCAATCGTCAGTTCCGCCCCACGCAGAAAAAAGCCAAGAGGAACCGTGGCGAGCACATCTACGCCAAAGCTGCTGGCTGACGGGATATTGCCAACACCCTGGCCTTCGCCGACTGGCCGGACGTCGATCACGTTGGTCAGCCGCTCACCGACAAGGGTAACGCTGACGCTGCCCCGAGTACCCCAGCGGCGTTCGGCCGTCAGTCGCAGCCCATCGGTCTGCGATGGCTGGAGTGCGCTATTGGTCTGGGTCGAGGAGCCATCGGCAACCTGTTGGGCGCCGACGAAATCGCCAAAGTCGAGCTGACCGACTTTGCGCTCCGCCCGCAGACTCAGCGTCGTTCGGCTGGTTGGGTTCCACGTCACCACAAAGCGCGGTTTGAAAAACCGATATGTATTGGCGGATTGCAGCGGCTCCGCCTGGGCGATGCGCGACATCTCAATCGCAACGGTCCCTTCGATGGATACCTCGGCGATGCCTGAATAGTTTGCCGAAAGAGCTGCGGAGCCCCGTGTTTCCGCCACGCGGGTTCGGTCAGCATCCAGCGGCGTCGTGCCTTGATTGTCGATCTGCACGAAGTCCGTGTTGGCCACCAGGGTCGTGCGTACCCCCTCGAGGGCCACGTCCACTGCAAGCTTTGGCCAGCGCGGCGCCCAGGTCGCTCGCAGGATGCTTTCCGACTGGTTATCGTTCGATGTGAAGCGCGAGCTCGCGATTGCCCCGGACGGAAACTCGGCCCCGGCCAGTTCTGAGACCGTATTGTTCGTCCAGGTCTGCAGTCCGATCAGCTTGGCTTCGCCGCGACCGACAGGGCGTTTCAGTTCCAGTGAGAGTTCTGCGCTGCGACTGGGGTCATCATCGGCTTCGATCTGGGTTCTTGCGGGCGAGACCGTGCCAGCTGGAAAGGCATCGAAACGAGATCTGCGACGAAAATTGCTGGATCGCAGCGATGTCGCCAGCGTGGTGCTCACCCCCGCAATCGGGGCGGCAACGCTGAGCGATCCTGCGTAGTTGGTATAGCTTCGGCGATCAATCAACGGACCAGACTCGATCGCCGTTCCCAAACCGTCGACCAGCCGCTGCTGGCCGCTGAGCAGCGTGAGCCCGTCAGTACCGCCTTTCAGGCTCGCCGAAAGGGCGGCGCCGCCAAGCGATCCCTTCCATGATCCGGCGGCGGATGGCCCGAAGCGATCCCCCTGCGTTGTCTGGCCGCGCAGGCGCAGCGTGCCGCTGCTGCCGGCAGAGCCCTTGAGGATGACGTTCGCAACCAGCCGACTACCGCCGCCCTGCAGGCCAGTGGCGGCTCCGTCGAGCAGGTCGATCCGCTCCACTGTTCTGGCAGGAATGCGCCGCAACACTTCGGAAAGCATGACGTCCTTGGTCGCTGGTCGCGCGCCATTGATCAGGACATTGCCCGCTGCATCACCAAAGCCGCGCAGGTTTTCGCTCGCAACCAGCGTGAACCCCGGCACGCGGTCCAGCATGTCGAGCGCATTTTGCGCCTGAACATCGGCAAAAAATGCCGCCGGATAACTCGCGCGGGCAGTTGAGTCGGCTGCTGTCTGCGCGCTGGACGGGCTGCACCAGCCGATCATCGCGGCAATACTGATGGCAATTCGATATTTCATCCGCACCTCCGTTTGGGGCGCAATAGGGCGCCAGGGCTGCGGCAGCGTTGGCGGATGGTTGCAATGGTGTTGCGACAGGCAGACGGTGGCTCAGTCTTCGCCCATGCCGCCGACGGGGATGATGATTTCAGCCAGTGCCCCGCCGCCATCGGCCGCACTCAGCCGCAGCGAGCCGCCGTGCGCGCGGGCGATGGCGCTGACGATCGCCAGCCCCAGCCCCGAGCCACCGGACTGGCGCGAGCGCGATTCATCGCCGCGCGCAAAGGCGGCGGCCAGGGATTGCGGGTCGTCGCTCGGCCATCCGGGGCCATTGTCGCGCACCGCGAGCAGGATCTTATCGGCGGCGGGGCGCACCGACACCTGAATGTCGGTTCCCGGCGCATAGCGAATGGCGTTGGCAACCAGATTGACCAGCGCGCGCTCGATACGCCCCGGATCAACCCGCGCGACGATAGGCGTGGCATCCAGCAGCAGCGAACCGCCCCGTTCAGCCGCATCGTGCTGCAACGTTTCGACGACTGACGCGGCGAGGCCGTCGAGCGCGACCGGTTCGCGGTCGAGATGCATGTCTGTACCCAGCGGCGACGCCAGCAGATTGAGGTCAGCGACAAGTTGATCGACAAGGCCGATCTGGCGCAACAGGCTATCCAGCAAGGCGGCGTCAAGCACGAAAACGCCCGATTGCACCCCGATCAACCGGCCGCGCAACACCGACAAGGGCGTGCGCAGTTCATGCGCAATGGCGGCGGAGCGCATGTGCACATCATTGTCGGCAGCGGACAAGGCACGGGTCATCGCTGCAAAATCGCGGTGCAGTTCGGCAATTTCCCGCGGCGCCCCCCGCCCTATCGCCGGCGGGGCCTGGCGGTCACCCGCTGCGATTTTGCGCGCGCTGCTGGCAAGCGCTTCGATGGGCGCGGCAATTCTACCTGCAGAAATGACCGCAAACCCGGCGCAGCAGACGGCAGTCAGCAGGATAATACCACCCAATGCCCAGCCGTAATTCAGGTGCCAGGGCGCAAAGCCGTGATCCATCTTGAAGTCATAAACCAGCGGCGAGCACTGCCCCCACGTATCAAGCAGGCGCGCCAATTGCATTTTGTCCGCGGGCGCCAGGCTCGCCATGAACAGCTGGTCGCGCAGGGCATAGACATAATCCGGCGCAAATGCCGCGACCAGTGCTGCGAACACGCTGATGATGATGGCGCTGAGCGCGATCCTCGCCCGCAAACCCTGGATCATGCCAGATCCAGTCGATAGCCCTGGCCGCGAATGCTGGT
This sequence comes from Phenylobacterium sp., assembly GCF_044358365.1. GTDB lineage: Bacteria > Pseudomonadota > Alphaproteobacteria > Caulobacterales > Caulobacteraceae > Phenylobacterium. The sequence goes on from NZ_JBIKNZ010000067.1 coordinate 6,287, forward strand.
GAGGGTTACCCCACTGCCCGGCAAGCGTTCGATCTTCTGCCGCAGTCGGCTGATATGTGGATCGACTGACCGGTCAAAGGCTTCCTCGCCAAGCGCGATATCCACAATCTGGCCGCGCGTGATCAGCCTGCCGCCGCGCTCAACGAACAGGTGCAGCAACTTGAACTCGGTCGGCGTCAGGTCGAGCGGCTGCGATCCGGCGAAGGCGCAGAATGCGTCGATGTCGATGCGGATGTTGCCAAAGGACATGACGGCGTGAGCCGCCTGGCGCCGTTGCCGCCCGGCGAGCACCTTGGCGCGCGCAACGATTTCGAGCGGGTTGAAGGGCTTGACGACATAATCATCGCACCCGAGCCGAAACCCCGCCAGCTTGTCGATTTGCTCGCCCAGCGCACTCAAGATGATGACACCGGGCTGGACCGCACCGGCGCGCAGCTCCGCCAGCACTGACATGCCATCGCGCCCGGGCAGGCGCAGATCGAGGATGACGATATCCGGTCGCCACCAGCGCGCCGTATCGACCGCGCTTTCGCCATCGCCGACAATCAGGCAATCGGCGCTTTCACGGCGAAAGAACGCATCGACAATCTCTGAAATCTCGGGTTCGTCTTCAACAATGAGAATCCTGACGCCCGCGAGCGTCATATCGACAGTGCTGACTGCCGCACTCGGCATATGCATGCTCCTTCAGTGCTGTATGGCTTCCATCGTGATAGCGTCTACCAGCAACTTACCGCTCTTGTCGGAAATCGACGCGCCGATCAGCATGCGGACAGTTCCAACCGGCGCCTTGGCTCTGATGGTACGCAAGTTCCAGCCCCTGGCGTCAATCCATGGCTTGTCATAGTCGTTAACATAGACAGACCGCTTACCGTCGGCATCGAAAAACGCCATCCAGAGGCCGGCTGTGCTCGCGACATTACTCCGTTTCAGCCAGCCTGAGACTGCCAGGGTTCGGCCCGCAAGATCAGGCAGTGCAATACTCTGGATCGTCCCGGCATAGCCGACTGTGGAGGTCTTCTCGTCAAAGCCGATTTCAAGCGCTTGCTTGCCATCATGGACGTCCTGCGTCGTCAGCACATATCCGGATTCAGCCTTGTCGGGGCGCCAGGCCTGCAGCGTTTCGGGCGATCCTGGCTGCAGGTCTTCAAAGCCGCCATTCTTCAGCAGCGATGCATCCTGCGCCATGGCGACCAATGGCGCGCACAGCGCCATCGTGAGGATTAACGGTTGGACCGCAGAGCGAATTTTGATTTGCATGATGAGGGAGACCTTTCAGGGGCGTGCTCTACGCCCGTGGTTCAGTAGGACCGGCGCGCATTCGATTGAGGCCGTCGATCCTGTCGCCACTGCGCGCCGTCAGAATTTCCGTGCGCGTACCGGCGGTCGGCGGCTTGGCGGAGCGCCACGTAATGACGAGCCGCATGACCATGACCCCCAGCACGCTCACACCCAGCAGGACATGCACATCCGTCCACCATTCTGCGGCTTTGCTGCGCGGCGCGACAAGTTCATAGCCAAGCGCAAGGCCGATCAGCAGCGCCGGCAGGATAAGCGCCGCCGCACTCCAGTGCATGAGCCGCATCATTCGCGGATATCGTTCGATCATGCGCAGCATCCTCCGCTACCCCTAATTGATCAGGGGTTTTGCCGCTGCGTTGTGCAAATGTTGCGATTCGATTGCGAAGAGCTGGCGCCGGTGGCGCGCGACATTGGGCAGCCAGGGAATTACAGGGACGCCATACCCATTGCGGCAAGCTGTTCCAGAGCAGCCGAGCCTGTGGCCCGCCCCCTCCATCCCCCGCCCTTCGGCGTGCGGTCCCCCTCCCGCCGCTTTGAGGGGGAGGTAAGGGCTTTGCGTTTGCTTGGGCGCGCCTAGCGCGGCAGGCTTATGGCGGAGAGGGTGGGATTCGAACCCACGATACCCTTCCAGGTACGCCGCATTTCGAGTGCGGTACTTTCAACCACTCAGCCACCTCTCCAGAGCCAGCAAACGGGACCACAAGGGGTCCCGTCGAGCGAGCGCGGAACCTAATCATCGCGGCCCGGGGGCGCAAGGGGGCAGGTGGCGCGGATTTCAGCGGGGGTAGAGGATCATTTGGGTGCAGCGGAAGACGGCCATGATCTTGCCGGTGGTGGCGTTTGTGGCCTCCGCGTCCCAGACCTGGGTCATACGGCCGCCGTGCAGCAGGCGCGCCTCGCAGGTGACCTGTTCGCCGATCCTGGCCGTGCCCAGGTAGTTGGTCTTGATCTCGACGGTAGTGAAGCCGCTGGCGCCCTCGGGCAGGGAGGCCACGCAGCTGTAGCCGCAGGCGCTGTCCACCAGGGCCACGATAGAGGCGGCGTGCAGGAAGCCGTTGGCCGCCATGTGCTGCTTGCCCACGGTGAAGCCGCCGGCGGCGTGGCCGTTGGAAACATCCTCCCACGCGATGCCGAGTTCGCCCGGCAGGGTGCCCTTCTGCCGCTCTTCGAACAGGGCCGCCTGATTGCCTTCGAGCATGGTCGTGATCTCCGTCGGGTGTCGGGACATGGGAAACTGACGTTGCGAAAGCCAAGGGGCCAGTCAGCCGGCTTCGGCCCTTGCCCGCGGAGTCGGGGGCGTCGAGAGTGGCGGCGAAGCACGGGGCGGATGCGATGACCGATCAGATGATCTCCTTTGGCGCCAAGCTGGCGTTACATGCGGCGCGCCGGCCGGATGCGCCGGCGGTCAGCTGTGGGGCAGAGACACTCACCTATCGGCAGCTGCATCGCCTGTCGAACCGCGTCGCCCGGGGCCTGGCGGCCCGCGGGGTGAAGTTCGGGGATCTGGTGACCGTGGGCCTACCCAACTCCGTGGGGTTCGTGGCGATCTGCTACGGGATCTGGAAGCTGGGGGCCACGCCGCAGCCGGTGTCGTTCCGGCTGCCCAAGGGGGAGCTGCAGGCGATCATTGAACTGGCAAAGGCGCCGCTGGTGATCGCGGAGTTCACCCACGAGGTCGACCGCCCGGTGGTGTCTGTGGCCGATCTGCTCGCCCTCTCCGATGATGACAGCGACCTGCCCGACCAGATCCCGCCGATCTCGAAGGCGCCCACGAGCGGGGGATCAACGGGCCGCCCGAAGCTGATCCTGGCGGGCCAGCCGGGGCTGTCGTTGAAGGAGGCGACCGAGGTGCCGTTCTACGGGATCCGCACGGGCCAAACGGTGCTGCTGCCGGCGCCGCTCTATCACAACGCCCCATTCACCCTGACCATGAGCGCGACCCAGGCGGGGGCCCATGTGGTGCTGACGCCGCGGTTCGATCCGGAGGGCACGCTGGCGGAGATTGCGGCGCGCAAGGTGGAATGGCTCTACCTGGTGCCGACCATGATGAACCGGATCTGGCATCTGCCGGAGGATGTGCGCGGGCGGTATGACATTTCGAGCGTTCACACCCTCTGGCACATGGCGGCGCCCTGTCCGCCCTGGCTGAAGGAAGCCTTCATCCACTGGATCGCGCCGGGTGAGGTGATGGAGCTCTATGCGGGCACCGAGGCCCAGGCGATCTCCATCATTTCGGGTTCGGAGTGGCTGACGCACCGGGGATCGGTGGGCCGCGTGGCCGTCGGCGAGATGAAGGTCGTGGGGGAGGACGGCGCCGAACTGCCGCCCGGCGAGGTGGGCGAGATCTACATGCGCCGGGCCCCGGGCGTGGCGGAGACCTACAGATATCTGGGCGCCGACGCGCGGACGATCTCTGACGGCTGGGAGAGCCTGGGCGACCTGGGGTCTTTCGACGTCGAGGGCTATCTCTATCTGGCCGACCGGCGCACGGACATGATCCTGGTGGGGGGCTCCAACGTCTATCCCGCCGAGATCGAGGCGGCGCTGGAGGAGCATCCGGCGGTGCAGTCGTGCGCGGTGATCGGCCTGCCGGACGACGACCTGGGCGCCCGCATCCACGCCATCGTCAATGTGCAGGGCGAGGTCACGCCCGAGGACCTGAAGGCGCATCTGGCGGACCGGCTGGTGACCTACAAGCGGCCGAAGTCGTTCGAGTTCGTGGATGAACCGGTGCGCGACGACGCGGGCAAGGTGCGGCGCACGGCGCTCAGGGATGCGCGGATCAAGGCGGGGTGATCACACTACGGGGTGTCATCCCGGTTTCGCGGCCCCGCGAAGACCGGGACCCATAGACGCCGGCCGGTCCGGACAAGGTCGAAGCGGGGCCGCCGTACCGAATCTCTGACCCCGGCGTTTATGGGTCCCGGTCTTTCACCTGCGGTGAAAACCGGGATGACACTGGGGGGTTTGGCGGGCTATCGACCAAAGAAATCACGGGGGAGCGGATGAGTATCAAGGGCAAGGCCTATGTGATGGGGGTCTATGAGCACCCCACACGCGATGCGCCGGACAAGACGACGGCCCAGCTTCACGCCGAAAGCGCGCGCGGTGCGCTGGCGGATGCCGGGCTGAGCTTTGACGATGTCGACGGCTACTTCTGCGCCGGCGATGCGCCCGGGTTCGGGGCCATGTCGATGGTCGACTACATGGGCCTGAAAAATGTCCGCCACATGGACACCACCGAGACCGGCGGCTCGTCCTACATCGTCCACCTGCACCACGCCGCCCAGGCGATTGCGGCGGGCAAGTGCAGCGTGGCGCTGATCACCCTGGCGGGTCGGCCCCGCAATGGCGGCAACCGGCCGGGCGGCGGCGGCGGCGGGCGTCCGCCGGCGGGCCTCACCGACGGCGCGCCGGAGCAGGGCTTCGAGAGCATCTATGGCGGCTCGACCCACAACACCTACGGCATGTGCGCCATGCGCCACATGCACGAGTATGGCACCACCTCGGAGCAGCTGGCCTGGATCAAGGTGGCGGCTAGCCATCATGCGCAATGGAACGAGCATGCGTTCCTGAAGAGCGTGGTCACGGTTGAGGATGTGCTGAACTCGCGGATGATCGCGGATCCGCTGCACCTGCTGGACTGCTGCGTGGTGACGGATGGCGGCGGGGCGGTGGTGGTGACGTCGCCTGAGGTGGCGCGGACACTGAAGCGGCCGATGGTGAAACTGATCGGGGCCGGTGAGGCGCCGAAGCTGCAGATGGGCGGCAAGGGCCTGGACCTGACGACCTCTGGCGCTGTCTGGTCGGGACCTGCGGCGTTCGCGGAAGCCGGCGTCACGCCTTCGGACATCAAGTATGCGTCGATCTACGACAGCTTCACCATCACGGTGCTGATGCAGATCGAGGACCTCGGCTTCTGCAAGAAGGGTGAGGGCGGCAGGTTCGTGGCCGACGGCAATCTGATCTCCGGCGTCGGCAAGCTGCCGTTCAACACTGACGGCGGCGGGCTCTGCAACAATCACCCGACCAATCGCGGCGGCATCACCAAGATCATCGAGGCCGTGCGTCAGTTGCGCGGCGAGGCGCACCCCAAGGTGCAGGTGGCCAACTGCGATCTGGCCATCGCCCACGGTACGGGCGGTTCGCTGGGCGTGCGCCACGGCGCCGCCACCGCCATCATGGAACGGGAGTCCTGAGCATGTCCGAAATCATGACCCGGCCGATCCCGGCCCCTGCCGTAAACCTGGAATCCAAGCCGTTCTTCGACGCCGCCGAGGAGGGCCGCTTCCTGATCAAGCGCTGCAATGCCTGTGGCGAGGCCCACTGGTATCCGCGCACAATCTGCCCGAACTGCCACTCGGACGATACGGTCTGGGAGGAGAGCCCGGGCGAGGGGGTGATCTACACCTATTCGGTCATGTACCGCTCGCCGACCGGTCCCTACGCCATCGGCTATGTGACGCTGAACGAGGGCCCCACGATGATGACCAACTTCGTCGACGTGGCGCCGGATGGACTTGCGATCGGCATGAAGGTCAAGGTGAAGTTCCAGCCGACCGAAGGCGGTGCGCCTGTCCCGGTGTTCGCGCCGGTCTAGCCTGCCACGGGTTTGACCCGGGACGCGGCCACGCGGGCGCGTTCGCGGGCCTGATCGACACTGTCGCCGCGCGCCAGGGCTACGCCCATGCGGCGGCGCTCGAAGCTCTCGGGCTTGCCGAACAGGCGAAGGTCGGCGCCCGGGACGCTGAGAGCCTCGGCAACGCCGTCGAAGGCTATGCCTGTGGCTTCCATCCCGCCGTAGATCACGGCACTGGCGCCAGGCTCGCGCAACGAGACGTCGACGGGCAGGCCCAGGATCGCGCGGGCGTGCAGGGCGAACTCGCTCTGGTGCTGGGTGGCCAGGGTGACCAGGCCCGTGTCATGCGGGCGGGGCGAGACTTCCGAGAACCAGACCTCGTCGCCTTTCACGAACAGCTCCACGCCGAACAGGCCGAGGCCGCCCAGCGCATCGGTGACGGCCCTGGCTATGTCGCGTGAGCGGGCGAGGGCCTTTGGCGACATGGCCTGGGGTTGCCAGCTTTCCACATAGTCGCCCTTCACCTGGCGGTGACCGATGGGGTCGCAGAAGCTGGTCTCCACCTGGCCCCCTCGCAGGCTGCGGACCGTGAGCTGGGTGATCTCGAAGTCGAAATCGACGCGGCCCTCGACGATCACCCGGGCCTGCTCCACGCGACCGGAGGCCAAGGCATAGGCCCAGGCTGCGGCGATCTGATCCGGCGTCTCGACGTACGACTGGCCCTTGCCGGAGGAACTCATCACGGGCTTCACGAAGCAAGGAAAGCCGACGGCTTCGGCGCCGGCCGCGAGTTCGGCCTCGGTCGAGGCGAAGGCATAGGCGCTGGTGGTCAGGCCCAGCTCTTCGGCGGCCAGCTTGCGGATGCCCTCGCGGTTCATGGTCAGTTGCGCGGCGCGGGCGGTGGGAATCACCGTCGCCAGTCCGTCAGCCTCGATACGCGCCAGCTCGTTCGTAGCGATCGCCTCGATCTCCGGTACGATCAGGTGCGGCTGCTCGGCCTCGACCAGGGCGCGCAGGGCCTCCGCATCCGTCATGGCGATGACGTGACCGCGGTGCGCCACCTGCATGGCCGGGGCGTCGGCGTAGCGATCCACGGCGATGACCTCGCAGCCCAGGCGCTGGAATTCGATAGCGAGCTCCTTGCCCAGCTCCCCCGAGCCCAGCAGCATGACCCGGACAGCGGTCGGCGAAAGCGGGGTGCCGAGACGCATAGTCTAGAGTTTCGCCTTCGCAGCCGCTGCCACGCCTTCGGCGGTGATGCCGAAGTGCTTATAGAGCACCTCGGCGGGGGCGCTGGCGCCGAACCCGTCCATGCCGACGAAGACGCCGTCTTCGCCGATGAAGCGGGCCCAGCCCATGCTGACGCCGGCCTCGACGGCGACCCTGACCTCGGTCTCGCCGATGACAGCGGCCTGATAGTCTGTCGACTGGGCGGCGAACAGCTCCCAGCAGGGGGTGGACACCACGCGGGTTCCGATCCCCTCGGCTTCCAGCATGGCGCGGGCCTCCATGGCGACCGAGACCTCGGTGCCGGACGCGAAGATCGTCACCAGGGCCGGGCGTTCGGCGCCGGCCAGCTGATAGGCGCCGCGGGCCGACAGGTTCTCCCCGGCGACGATCGTGCGAACGGCAGGAACCTTCTGGCGGGACAGCGCCATGACGGAGGGCGTGTCGCGGGCGGCCAGAGCCAGTTTCCAGCACTCCGCCGTCTCCACGGCGTCTGCCGGGCGGAAGACCAGCAGGTTCGGGATAGCGCGCAGGGACGCCACGTGCTCGACCGGCTGGTGGGTTGGCCCGTCCTCGCCGACGCCGATGCTGTCGTGGGTCATCACATGGATCACCCGCGCACCCATCAGGGCGCCCAGACGGATCGCGGGACGGCTGTAGTCGGAGAACACCAGGAAGGTGCCCGAATAGGGGATCACGCCCCCGTGCAGGGCCATGCCGTTCATGGCCGCCGCCATGCCGAACTCGCGCACGCCGTAGTGGACGTAGCGCCCGGTGTAATCGGGGGCGTCAAACGCGCCCATGCCCTTGACGATGGTATTGTTGGAGCCGGTCAGGTCGGCTGAGCCGCCGACCATTTCCGGGATGGCCGGGATCAGCCTGTCGAGGGCCGAGCCGGAGTGCTGGCGGGTGGCCGCAGCGGGCTTTTCGGCCTCGGCTTTCGCGATGTGGGCGTCGATTTCGGCGTAGGCGCCGCCGGGCAGGTCGCCTGCCATGGCGCGCTCGAACTCGGATTTGTGGGCCGACTGCGAGAGCCCGGCCTCCCAGGACTTGCGCACCCTGGCGCCCTTGCGGCCGGCGGCGCGCCAGGACTTCAGAATATCGTCCGGCACAGTGAAGGGCGGGGCGGTCCAGCCCATGGCCTTGCGCGCGTCGGCGATCTGATCGTCGAACAGGGTATAGCCGTGGCTGTGGGGGTCGCCTTCCTTGGGCCCGGCGCCCTTCGAGATCAGGGTCTTGCAGGCGATCATCGTGGGTCGGTCCTGGCGGGTCGCCCAGCGCAGCGCCGCCGCGATCTTGCCATGGTCGTGGCCGTCCACCGCCTTGACCGCCCAGCCCGCGGCCTTGAAGCGGGCCAGCTGGTCGCCGGTTTCCGAGATCGTGGCCTCACCGTCGATGGTGGTGTTGTTGTCGTCGAACAGGACAGTGAGCTTCGACAGTTTCAGCCGCCCGGCCAGGCTGATCGCCTCATGGCTGACGCCTTCCATCAAGCAGCCGTCGCCGGCGATGACCCAGGTGCGGTGATCAACCAGGGCGTCGCCGAAACGGGCGTTCACGTGCCGCTCGGCCATCGCCATGCCGACCGCGGTGGCCAGGCCCTGACCTAACGGGCCAGTGGTCGTCTCGACGCCGGGCGTGTGGCCGTACTCGGGGTGACCGGGCGTGTTGGAGCCCAGCTGCCGGAAATTCCTGATCTGCTCCATGGTCACGGCCTTGACGCCGGTCAGGTGCAGCAGGGCGTACAGCAGCATTGAGCCGTGGCCCGCCGACAGCACGAAGCGGTCGCGGTCGGCCCAGTCGGGACGCGCCGCGTCATACTTCAGGAACTTCGTGAACAGCACGGTGGCGACGTCGGCCATGCCCATCGGCATGCCCTGGTGGCCGGATTTGGCTTTGTGGACGGCGTCCATTGAAAGAACACGGATGGCGTCGGCCATGGTTTTCAGCGGCGCGGGCATCGGACCTTTAGGGGCTGGTCAAGGGTTGTCAGGGGCGCTCGCCTCGCACGCGGGCGCGGACGGGTCAAGAAAACCGCCTCGAATTCGCAGATTGCTGCGTCTGTGGCATACAGGGTCCAGACGGCCTTCGGAGACTGCCATGACCCCAGGCGATAGCGCGCTCGATCTTGCCGCCAGACGGCTTGAGAGTGCGGTGCATGTATTGGAGCAGAGATTGTCCCAGCGTCTGAAGGCCGTCGGCGACGATGCCGGGGGACGGTTCGATCTGGACCGCGCCCGGCTTGCGGCCGAACTTGACCAGGCCCGCGCCCGCGAGCGAGAGCTGGAAGAGGCCGGGGCCCAGGCCTCTGTGGCTCTGGGCAATGCTATCGAGGAAATTCGCGCCGCACTCGCCGGCCAGACGACGGAGGCCTGACCCTTGGCCCAGATCAATGTGGACGTGAACGGTCGCCCCTATGCCGTCGGGTGCGAAGACGGGCAGGAACCGCATCTGGTGGAGCTGGCGCGGATCTTCGACCAACAGGTTCGCCAGATTTCCCAGGACATGGGGCAGCTGGGCGACACCCGACTGTTCCTGATGGGCGCCCTGTTGCTGGCCGACGAACTCTATGATGCGCGGAACCGGCTGGAGGGCCTGCAGGCCGAGGTGACCCGGCTGGAGAATGAGCGGTCGCGGATCGAGGGTCGCGCGGTGAGCGCACTGGAAGCCGCGGCGACCCGGATCGAAAGGCTGGGCGCTGCTGACGCGGTCTGAGACCCTCCCCGCCTTGCTGGAGCGCTGACGTGTTGGTGATCTTTTCGAGGCTCTCGATCCAAGCTTCCGATCGCGACTGGATCGACAGCATCAGGCGGGCTCACGACCCGCAGTACGCTTTCGTGCCGCCGCACTTCACGTTCGTCTTCCCGTTCACCGGCATAGCGGTCGAAGATGTTCTTGCGCACGCTCGTAAGGTTATCGAAGGCACGACGACCTTGGCGTTCCGACTTTCCCGGGCGGCGGCTGTTGATGATCCATCTGGTCATGGCAGCCACCTTTTCCTTCTGCCGTCCGAAGGTGCGGATGCCATGCGGGCGCTTCACGCTCGGCTTTATTCGGGAATCCTTGAATCCAAACTGCGTCCTGACATTCCGTTCCTGCCTCACGTGACGGTGGGAGCCTTCAAGGCGCGAGAGGATGCGGAACACGTGGCCGCGTCGCTGCGGAGCGTCGATATTCGAGGCGATCTTGAGGGGCTGAATCTTGCAGATTTTGATGGCGAGAGCGTCACAGAACTGCACCACGTCCGCTTCGCTTGACGCCGAATCCCTTCTCCCCTTGCGGGACCATTGTGTAATTCAGGCTGGTGCCAGAATTGGCCTATGCGCCCCTTCGCCCCTTGTGGGAGAAGGTGGGCGCCGAAGGCGGCCGGATGAGGGGTCGCGCCGCCCTATCGAAATGATTTCAATGCCTTATCGGAGAGGATTATCGACCCCTCATCCGACCTCGCTTCGCGAGGCCACCTTCTCCCACAAGGGGTGAAGGGGCGTGGCGTCGAGCTCTCTCGCTATCTGGAATTATGCAACGGTCCCGCAAGGGGAGGAAGGTGCGCGCCGAGTCTTGCTGATGTCTGCGCCGTCTTGAGACCGTGGGTTCAATGGGTATTTCCGAGAGGTGCGTTGGGGAAAACAAGCATCAGCGCCGACCCTGCATCCGACCCAGCAGATGCGACAGCGCCGGGATCAGTTCCCGCTGCTCGACCTGCCGGTAGTGGTGATCGGCCGGCAGGGCCTCTACCAGTCGCCGATGCGCGGTCCCCAGATTGTGGTACGGCAACCTCGGCATCAGGTGGTGCAGGGCATGATAGCGCAGGCCCACCGGCGCCCACAGGAACGGCAGCATGGCTGGCGGCGGGACATTCACGGTGTCCAGAAACTGATCCAGCACAGCCATCTGTTCCCCATCATTCTCCCAGTAATGGGCGACGGCCGTGCGTAGCTGGTTCAGCACGGTCATCAGGCTGAAGATCACCATGGCGATGATCAGGGCGCGCAGCGGGATCACGCCGACCGCAGTCAGACCCAGCACGGTCCAGCTCCAGAGCCAGGCGCCGATCTCCTGAGCCAGCCAGGGCGCGCTGCGCGCACGGTCGAAATCGTCACGCGAGAAGCCGGTGTTGATGACCATGCCGGAAGTTCTGGCGATCACGAACCGGCGCAGCGGCGGGATCAGAAAGCTCAAGGGCGCCAGAACCGCAAACCGCAGGAACACGCCGATGGGCGCCAGGAAGGCGATGCCCACAAAGGCGGCCAGCTCATGGGGCGGCCTGCGGGCCAGCGGGTGGTACTCGGGATCGCGCGCAGTGCCGTAGCGGTCCTTGGCGTGATGCAGGATGTGGACGCCTTCGTAGAGCAGCGACGGCGTCAGCCAGGGCACGCCGATCAGCACATTCCAGGCGAAGTGAAAGCCCGGCACGTCGTCGCGCCGCAGGTGGGTAAGCTCATGGATGAAGCTGATGCCGCGATAGAGGGCGAGGATACAGACCACGCCCGCCGTCAGCATCCAGCCTGTAGATTGGCTGGTCGTGGCGACCGCCAGACTCAACCAGGTCACGGCGGCGGTCACCGAAAGGTCCAGCCAATAGACACGCGGACTCGCCACCGCCAGGTCGCGGGCGAGTTCGTTGGCCTGGCGGGCCAGGCTGGCTCCGGTATCTGTGGCGACGCTCACGCGGTCGGCTTGTCCTTGTTGCGGATCGTGGACTTAGGCGTTT
>NZ_JBIKNZ010000068.1:0-17970 GCF_044358365.1 Phenylobacterium sp.
CTGGTCAACAAGACGGTCCGCAGCTGGCTGAACGACCGGAAATAGGCGCGGTTCAGGCGAGAGACCTGGCCCGCCCGTACCTGGCGCCCAGCTCCGTCATCACCGTCTCGAACTCCGCGATCGTCTCGCTGAGAATCTGCGCCACCGGCTTAACGGAATCGATCCGCCCGGCGACCTGGCCGGTCAGGGCGATGGCGGCTTCCATGTCGCCGCCGAAGTAGAGCTGCAGGGCGTTCGCCATCTCACCCATGATGTTGGCCGGCGGCTCCAGTTCGAACCGTGTGGTCTTTTCGGTTCGCAACGCCCTGAGCGCCGGGCCGGGGCCGTGGCGGTTGAGGAACACCGTGTCGGTTTCCCTGGCGCCGACAATGCTGTCCTTCCAGTTCTGGTGAACCGGGCTCTCGGCGGCCGAGACCATGCGCGTACCCATCTGCACGCCCTCGGCGCCCAGGGCGAAGGCAGCGGCCATACTGCGACCATCGGTGATGCCGCCTGCCGCGATGATCGGCAGATCTGTCCGGGAACGCACCAGCGGCAACAGCACCATGGTGGCCACATCACGGCCGTTCTTGAACCCACCGCCCTCGCCGCCCTCGACCACCAGCCCGTCGACGCCCGCCTCGATGGCCTTCTGCGCCGCCGCCATAGACGGCACCACGTGGAACACGGTGAGGCCCGCGCCCTTCAGCGCCTCGCAGTAGCGGTTGGGGTCGCCCGCCGAGGTGGTGACGAACTTGACGCCCTGATCGGCCACGAACTTGACGATGTCCGGGTCGCGCACAAACGCCTGGGCGACATTGATGCCCCACGGCTTGTCGGTAAGGGTGCGCATCTTCTTCACCTCCTCACGCACCTCGTCGAGGCGGCCGGAGGACGTTTCGATTACGCCAAAGCCGCCCGCGTTGGACACGGCGCTGGCCAGCTGCGCCCGAGCGATCCAGCCCATCGGCGCCTGGACGATGGGGTATTTCACGCCGAGCAGATCGGTGATGCGGTTCTTCATGTGGGGCTCCCTTTGGGAGTGACTATGGCGCGGACGGAAGCGGTTTCAAACGGGTGTTTGCCATGGCGGCGCAGTCAGCAAGCCAACGGGAAAAATAGATTCCGCGATCAACCTACGCCGCCACGCCCAGCGGCCTCGCCCGCGCGATCCGCTGCAGCTCACGCGGGCTATGCATCGCCGCCCAGAGATCGTTGCGCCGCTGCAGGTTGAGCCAGAAATCCGCGCTGGAGCCGAACACCCGGGCGAGGATCAGCGCCGTGGGCACAGTGATGCTGCGCCGACCGTTGCACAACTCATTCACGTGCTTGCGTGGCACGCCCATGGCGTCCGCCAGCGCGGCCTGGGTCAAACCTAGCGGCGCCATAAATTCCTCCACCAGGATCTCGGCGACAGACGCGGGCTGGGCCTTGGTCATCAACATGGACGGACTCACCTGTAGCTATGGTCATCGAGATAGACGCCATGCGCTTCGCCGCGCGCGCCATCCCACCGAAAAATCAGTCGCCATTGCTGGTTCACACGGATCGAATGAAACCCGGCCAATGGACCCCGCAACTTCTCGAATTGATTGCTGGGCGGCGAGCGCAAATCCTGATCGGTCGTCGCATCGTCCAGCATCTGCAGCTTCCGAAACACGCGCGCCGCCAGGTCTGCCGGCACCGTCCTGGTTCGAATGTCATCGATAAAGTAGGCCCGCAGACTCTCATCCCGAAAGCTGATGATCATCTGCCGCTCCAATCAGGCGCTAATGTACCACCCCATGGGACATCTCGCAAACTCTCTCGCTCGTGGCTGGGACGCGAGTAGCCCGTTCAAACCCCCAACCGCCCCGCCACCTCTTCCCCGATCGCCAGCGGCAAGGTGAGCCCCGGGCTCTCGATGCCGAACAGCACCACCAACCCCGGCAGCCCATGCACATCCTCACCATCCAGCCGGAAGTCGGGCTGGGTTTCGCCGGGGCCGTGGATCTTGGGGCGGATGCCGGCATAGTCGGGGCTGAGGGTGCCGTGCCGATCGGTGGGCTTTCCAGCGGGACTAAGCCTCTGCGAAGGCCTGCAGACGGGCCTTGAGGTGATGGCAGGCGACGGTTGCGATCCCGGCCGCCAGGATTCCAAGGGTCAAGGAAAGAAAGGCCTCCGCCAAGCCCGGCGCCAGAGCAATCAGGTCCGGTCCAGGCCGCTTGTTGGTGATACCGACACAGATGGAGACGAGCCCATAGCTCATGCCTAACAGGCCGAATAACGGGGCCGCAGCCGCTTGGCCGGACAAGTAGGCGATAGCACTTCCCGCGCCGTCGACCTTGCGCTGGTGCAACCTGACAAACTGGATTAGCCAGATCGTCAGGGCGATTGCTGCAGCCACCGCGAGCCCGGACAACATCAACTTCATGACTGGCGCGGATTCGCTGTAAACACCGACGAGGGTCAGGCGGTCGGTCGTTGGTATCTTGGTGAAAGTTGGATCACTCGCGGATGAGCGCGCGATGGCTGGCACGGCTATGAGCACAGCGCTGATGGCAACAGCGAAGCATGGCAGCGCTCGTCGGAGTTTCAATTTCCTGGTCTCCAAATCTGGCATACCCAACTATGCGGAGACTATTCTCACACTTCCGAGAGTCAATGCGCGGACGAAAACACAGAAAAGTACATGCTATGGTTGATTTGACCCGGTCACGCCTCTCATTTGTCGCCGTCACCAATCAATGCCTCGAGATCCGCATTCAAGCGCGTCTGCCAGCCCGCACCCTGGGCACGATAGTGATCGAGAACGCGCGCTGACAGGCGGATTGAGACCGGCGTCTTGGTGGGCGATTTTGCCGGGCCGCGCCCTCTGATGAGCGCCTGAAAGAGGCCTTGCGGCAACACCTCGGAGGCAGGGCGCGCCCTGTCGAAATCCACCTTTGTCCACTCGGGATTGTCGTCGAAGTCTTCGTGATCTGGAGTCACCGCCTTAGAGGCCATAGCGCTTCAGCTCCTTGTGTCTGGCGCGCCGATAGCTGATGGCGCGAATGGTCGTTGCATTGATCACGGTGAACACGAGGCAGCGGCCCTGGCCGTCGGCGTATCCGAAGGCGCGAAAGCGCGCCTCGCCATAGTCGAAGCGATCATCACGCGTAATTACAGAGACCGTGAAATCGAACCCTTCGGCCTCGGACAGCGGAATGCCGTGCTTGGCCAGATTGGCGGCGTCCTTCGCGGGATCGAACTCAACGGCCACACTTAAAATGTATATACAAAATAACCAGACGACAAGGCAAATCGAGTATGCGCCGCTTATACATCATGTAGGTGGGCCGGCGTCGCCTTGCCCCTTCATAGCCCCAGCCTGACCGCCACCTCTTCGCCAATCGCCAGCGACGAGGTCAGCCCTGGGCTCTCGATTCCGAACAGAGCGACCAGCCCCGGCAGCCCATGCACGTCCGCCCCGTCCAGCCGGAAGTCCGGTTGCGTCTCGCCCGGCCCGTGGATCTTGGGGCGGATGCCGGCGTAGTCGGGGCTGAGCACGCCGTCGGGCAGACCCGGCCAGAACTTGCGGATATAGGCGTAGAAGGCCGGCGCCGCGCCGGGATCGACCGAGTAGTCGAGGGTGTCGACGAAGTTCAGGTCGGGGCCGAACACTCCCTGCCCACCCATGTCGCGGCGGTAGTGAGTGCCCAGCGCCCCCGGGATCGGCGGCGGATAGATCAGCCGGGCGAAGGGCGCCTTGCCCGAGAGCCGGAAGTAGATGCCCTTGCCGAAGTGGAGCTTGGGGATGATAGCGGCCGGGAACCCCTCGATCGTTGCCGCCACACCTTGCGCCGACAGCCCGGGCGCGGTGACCAGATAGCGGCAGGTCAGCACCGTGGGCTCAGCGCCGCCCGCGCGCACCTCAAAGCCCCCGCCCTCCAGCGGCGTCGCGCCTTCGAACGGCGTCGAAAGCACCACCGCCCCGCCCGCGGCCTCGATCTCGCCCTCCAGGGCCAGCATATAGGCATGGCTATCGAACACCCCGCTCTGCGGTGAGATCAGGGCCCCGACGCAGGCCAGTTCCGGTTCGAGCGCCAGCGCCTGAGCCTTGGTGAGCACCGCCATGCCCTCGACGTCATTGGTCTGCGCCTGGGCCATGATGATTTCGAGGCGCGCCAGATCGGCCTCACTTTCGGCCACCACCAGCTTGCCGCAACGGTCATATTCCACGTGATGTCTGTCGCAGAACGCATAGAGCCGGCGACGCCCCTCCACGCAGAGCCGCGCCTTCAGCGATCCCGTCGGATAGTAGAGCCCGCCATGCACGACCTCGGAGTTTCGCGAGGAGACGCCCTGGCCAATGGCGGCGTCCTTCTCAAGCACCGCGACTGTCAGGCCACGCTGTCCAAGGGTATAGCCGCAGGCCAAACCCACAGCGCCCGCGCCCACCACCACAACATCAAAATCGAACTCGACCATGACGTTCGCCTATCGCGGAAGACCGGCTTTGGGAACCCGCGCGAAGTCGCCAATCCGGTGTTACAAGCGGCGAGCAACGCGCTTGAAGGACGAATTCATGCAACCAGCGGATCGGCAGGGATTAGCCCTTTCCGGCGCCAGCGCCAGGGCGGCGGAGCTCTATTGCGAGGCGCTGGGCGCCTACCATTGCTATTCCGGCGAGCCCTTTCCGCTGTTGCGCTCGGCCCTGGCCGATAGTCCGGATTTCGTCATGGCCCATGTGCTCAAGGCCTATATGACGCTGGTCGGCTCTGACCCGAAGGTTCGCGCCATGGGCCTTGGCGCCGTGGCCGCGACCGACGGCCTGGCCGCTACGGCGCGCGAAGCCGGCCACGTGGCGGCGATCCAGGCCATTGCAGCGGGCGAGTTTCAGGCGGCGGGACGGATCCTGGAAGATGTGTCCATTGCGTTTCCGCATGACGTGTTGGCGCTGCAGGCGGGCCAGCAGATGGACTTCCTGACCGGCGACAATCGCATGCTGCGCGACCGGATCGCTCGCGCCCTGCCCGCCTGGTCAGAGGGCATGCCGGATCATCACGCCATTCTGGGTCTGCACGCCTTCGGGCTGGAGGAAACCGGCCAATACGCCCGCGCCGAGGCGTCCGGCCGTCGCGCGATTGAACTGCAGCCCCGCAACGGCTGGGCGCAACATGCGGTCGCCCACGTGCTGGAGATGCAGGACCGCCGCGCCGAGGGGGTCAGATGGATGCGGGAGAATGCGCCCGACTGGACTCCCGAGAGCTTCTTCGCCATCCACAACTGGTGGCACCTGGCCCTTTTTCATCTGGGTCTGGGCGACATCGACGAGGTGCTGCGCCTGTACGACGGCCCGATCTATGGCGAAGGTTCCACCATGGCGTTCGACATGGTCGACGCTTCGGCACTGCTCTGGCGGCTCAAATTGCACAATGTTGAGGTCGGGGACCGGTGGGCCCGACTGGCCGACAACTACGCCCTCCATCCGCACGGTCAGTACGCCTTCGATGACGTCCATGCGATGCTGGCGCTGGTGGGAGCAGGTCGCGATGCTGAAGCCGAGACCACCGTCGCCACCCTGCGCGCCGTCGCCGCCGGGACGGGGGAGAACACCGGGATCACCCGTGAGGTTGGATTGCCGATTGCGGAAGCGGTCCAGGCCTTTGGGCAGGGCCGCTACGGTGTCGCCGTCGAACGCCTGCGGACCGTGCGCAATCGTGCGGCGCGATTCGGCGGCAGCCACGCCCAGCGCGACATCATCGATCTGACGCTGATCGCCGCAGCAGGACTGGCCGGTGAAACTGATCTGGAACGCGCCCTGCTGGCCGAACGCGCGGCCGCCCTGCCCCTGACCTGACCGAAGGCGTCAGACCCGGATGTCGAGGGTGTGCGCCGATACGCGGCGCAGATGCGTCTCGCCCGGCGCTGCGTTGACTGGTTTAACCGGGACGTTCGTCGGCGAACTGGCGAACCCGGCCGCCTGCAGGCGTTCAAGTGTCGCCACCTGAACGTCCAGCGCCCGGAATGGCGGGAGATAGGGCGTGGATCCGATACGCATTATCGTCTCCCATCAGGTGCAATGACGCCGAACGGCGCCGGGTCAAGGTTCAGGAGCTGGCATACATCCAGGATCGCCTCGCGCTCCGCCCGGTCCAGGCCGCCGTCGGCGACGGCCACCCGACAGGCAGACTCCACGACCAGACGGCCGAGTTCCGGTTTGCCGGCCAGCTTGAGGATCGCCGCCTCGGCGCGTTCGGCGGCCGCGATCGAGTCCTGCTCGAACTGTCGGATCAGCACATCAAACGCCATCAGGCATCGCTCGCCGCCGAACACGGTGGTCGCATCCACGCGTTGCATCCGGGCGCTGGCGCTCTTGCGTTCCTCGACCGTAACCCAGCCGTCTGCATAGGCGACGAGGGCGCAGGCAGAAACCAGGGCGTCCAGTTGCAGGGTGTCCAGGGGGTTCCAGCCCGCGCTGCCGGCAGTTCCCGGCGTGCTGGCGGGCGCTTGGCTGGCGAGGGTCAATGTTTGCCTCTTCGGGGGGCGCGCACCGGGATCGGTGCACTGTGATTGGACCACGGGTCGTTCCGGCGCGCGGGGCCCAGAACCTCCCTGACACTGACGACGCCATAGCGATCCTTCGCAATAGCATCCGAGCGTAGCAGAGCTACCCACAACCGTTCGAAAATCGATCCTGCCATTGAAACCACCTCTGTAAGCGGAGAGGGCGCCCGGGGCCGGGCTGGGGGAGAGCCAAATGGCCGCCGAGCGCACTCTCTAGCGGTCCGACATCACGATCTTTCGGGGGAGGAAAGATCGCCAGAGGGGCCCGGTCCGCTTTCTTAAGGTGGGAGCGCAAGCCGAAGCCGCAAGTCATCCGCAGATTAAACATCAAAATAGTCGTGATGAATTTTCATCATCATTGATTGCCGTTTGCGCGGGAGGCATATCGGGTACGGCAGGCCCGGATCAGAGGCCGAACCCGGGAGAAGCCCCATGCGCAAGCCCAACCTGGCCCTGAGCCTCGCGATCGCTCTGACGGCGTCGCCCGTATTGGCCCAGGTCGCCCTGAAGCCGGAGACACCCTCGATCCTGGTCTGGACGCCGCAGCAACAGAGCGACGGCTACCGCGCGATCGAAACCGTCTACAAGGTCAACACGATCAAGCGCGGAGATCGTGTCCGCCCGCTGCCGATGGCGAAACGGCAGATCGACGTCACCTTCGATTACGGCGGCAAGACCTGGACGGCCGACACCTTCATGAAGGCCAACAATGTCTCCGGCGTGCTGATCCTCAAGGACGGCAAGGTGCTGATGGAGCGGTACGGCATGGGCCGGAAGCCCCGCGACCGCTGGACATCCTTCTCCGTCGCCAAGTCTGTGACATCCACCCTCGTGGGAGCTGCGATCCAGGACGGCAAGATCCGCAGCCTCGAAGCCCCGGTCACCGACTACATCCCCGAGCTCAAGGGCTCCGGCTACGACGGCGTCTCCGTGCGCCAGTTGCTGATGATGAGTTCCGGCGTCGCCTGGAACGAGGACTACACGGATCCGAAATCAGACGTCGCCCAATCCACCACCATGACGGTGGAGCCCGGCGTCAATCCGCTGGTGCGCTACATGAGCCGCCTTCCGCGGGTCCACCCACCGGGGACCATGTTCCACTACAACACCGGCGAGACTGATCTGGTGGGAATCCTGGTCTCCAACGCGGTGGGCAAGAGCCTGTCGGACTACGCCTCGGAGAAGATCTGGAAGCCCTATGGCATGGGCCAGGACGCTATCTGGATGGTCGACCCCGCCGGGCGCGAACGGGGCGGCTGCTGCATGTCGATGACGCTTCGCGACTACGGCCGGGTGGGGCAATTCATCCTGGACGGCGGCAAGGCTAATGGGACCCAGGTGCTGCCGGCCGACTGGACCGCAGCCGCAACCACCACCCAGATCACCAACGGCATCCCCAGCGGCTACGGCTACTTCTGGTGGATGCGACCCAACGGCAGCTACGAGGCCGTCGGCATCTTCGGACAATCGATCACCACCTTCCGCGACGACCGGATCGTGATCGTCACCAACGCCGCCTGGCCCAGGGCGACCGACCGGGAAATTGGAGCCTTCCGGACCGCATTCCTGAACGCCGCGCGGGCGGCCGCGAAGGCCGAGTAAACCGCCGCGCAGGATGTCCAATCCTTAACTGGCGCCGACTCCGGCGAAGCCCTACCTTTCGAAAGCGCAGAGCGGTCCAGTGAAATCGCTGATCATCGTGGAACCGGCTGCGATGCTACACGATTGTTGTCCAGACGGATGGCCCCGCTCCCCAAGGGGTTCTGCCGAAAACTGAAAGTCGCACCATGTCGCTCGCCGCCGTCGCCCGCCAGATCCACAGGAACTCCCCCGCCCTGCTGACGCTCGCGATGGCCGGTCTCGTAGTCGGTTTCGCGACGGTCGGCCTTGTCGCCTGAGCGAACCGCCGCCTACGCGAACCTTCGGGGGCCCTCGGGCCCCTTTTTCATGGCCCTGCGCCGGCCCGCGCTTTCCACTGGACGAGTGACGCTGATGGCCGGCGTAATGGCCCCATGCAGGATACCCGGACGAATATGCGACATTTGGGTCTGACGATGCTCGCGATCAGCGCCGCGGTCGGACTGGCGGGTTTCGCGCCTTCCCTGTCTATGCCCGGCACGACCGCGCTGGAGAAATCTGGCTGGACCCTGGTGACGGCCAGCGACGACACCAACGTCTACATGCGCGCTGCAACTCCGGCCGACACCGGCCTGCGCCGGGTCTGGACGGCCTATGATGCGGGCCGGACACTCCAGCGCGACGGGTTCAGCTTCCGCTCGGTCCGCAGTCTGGGTGAATACGATTGCCGCAAACGCCTCTCCCGCGTCGTCGAGGAGACCTTCCACGCCAGGCCTGCGCTGACCGGAAAGTCCTGGCAGCCCCCGGGCTTCATCCCCACCCCCTGGGTCGCGCCGGTCCCGGAATCTGTGGGCGCGATCCGCATGGCGTTCGCCTGTCGGGCCTTGAGCGACGTTTGACGTCTATGCGGGCGCGGGTCGATCCGAGGGCTGCCAGAACGGATGAATTTTGCATAATTACGGTTATGCCAAAACAGGTCGACGCCGAAGCCCAGAGACTTTCCATCGCCGAAGCCGCGATCCGCGTGATTGGCGATGGCGGCCTGGAGAACGCGCGGCTTCGCGATGTCGCGCGATCAGCCGGCGTCACCACCGGGGCCGTCACCCACTATTTCGACGGCAAGGATGCGGTGCTGCTTGCCGCTCTGGACGAGATGATCCGGAGGATCCTCGAACAGCAGACAACCCTGCCGAAATGCATGCCCCCGGGCGAGGCCGTGTTCGAGATAGCCTGCGACATCCTGCCGCTCGATGAGGCTTCCCGCACCGAATGGCGGGTCTGGCTGGCGTTCTGGGGCGGGGCGATGGGCAATGAGCGCCTACGCGCCAGGCACCGCGCCTACTATGTCCGGATCGTGGATCAACTGGCCGATAGTTTCAGCGATTTGGCGGGACTTTCCCCCGAACAGGCCAACCAGCTGGCCGACGCTGTCGTCGCCGCGGTGGACGGCGTCGGCGCCCGCGCCACGCTGGAGCCCGAACACTGGCCCGCATCACGCGAGCGGCAAGCTCTCGCCACCTTGCTGAAACCTCTCCTGCGTCCGCTCGATGACGCGAACCTGTCCTGAAGCAACAACGGTCCGGAGACCCCGCCATGCCCAGTTTGACCCACCTCCCCGCCGATACGCCCATCGACGACATCATGGCGGTGCTGGACCGCGACGGCGCCCTGATCCTCGACAATGTGATCAGCCCCGCCGAGGCTGACGCGTTCCGCGAGGAGCTTCGCCCCTATGTGGAGGCCACCAGCCCTGGCCGCGACGGCTTCACCGGCCGCAAAACCACGCGCACCGGCGCCCTCGTCGCGCGGTCGAAGACGGCCCGCGCCGCCGTGCTGGACACCCGCATCCGAGCCATCTGCGACAAGGTGCTGCTACCCAACTGCGAGCGCTACCAGCTGCATCTGACCCAGCTGATCCGCATCATGCCCGGCGAGCCGGCCCAGCCGATCCACCGCGACCGCTGGGCCTGGGGCCGCTACCTCAAGGGGATCGAGCCGCAGCTCAACACCATCTGGGCGCTCACCGACTTCACCGAGGCCAATGGCGCCACCCAGGTCATCCCCGGCTCCATCGACTGGCCGGACAAGCGGGTCGCTGAGCCCGCCGAGATCGGCCGCGCCGTGATGCAGCGCGGCTCGGTGCTGATCTATACCGGCACCGTCTTCCACAGCGGCGGCGCCAATGTCAGCGATGAGGACCGCTGGGGCCTCAACATCACCTACACCCTGGGTTGGCTGCGACAGGAGGAGAACCAGTACCTCTCCTGTCCGCCCGAGATCGCGCGCACTCTGGATCCCGAGCTCCAGGGCCTGATCGGCTACGCCATGGGGTCCTACGCCCTGGGCTACTACACACCGCCCCTGCCCGCAGGAGAAGGCCCCGAGATCGTGCCACCTGAGTTCGCGTTGGGACGCGCCGACGGGGCGCCCAGCATGGGAACGGCGCAAATGCGCGAGGCCGTCACCGCCGACAAGCCGGGCGCCTGACCGTCAGGGCGCGTAGCTCACCGCCATCCCGGCCCGCACATCCTGCTGCACGCCGTACTGCGGGAAGGGATAGCGGAAGCCGTTCTTCGACAGCGCCCGCATGCCGGTGATCGCCTTCATCAGGTGCTCCGGCGGCGTGGCCATCAGCATCTCGTCGTCCAGCACCCCGCCATAGCGGCGCTCCGCAAAGCAGGGGATCGAGAGACTGGGCGTCCGCGTGGTCAGCGCCCGGCCCCAGCTGTCGGCGCAGGCGCTCTCGCCCACCACGCCCCAGTCGAACTTCTTGTAGCCCGACCATTGCAGCCCGTTGATGAAGTACATCATCGCGCCGGGCGTCGCGTAGAACAGCGCGATGTCCGGGTCCTTCAGCTTTCCCGAGGCCAGCGGCCCCACGGCCAGCGCGTCATACTGGCCATCCGGCACGCAGTGCATGGCAGACTGGTGCGCCGTGGCGTCCTCGACCGTATCGAACCAGACCCCGGTCATATGCTTGCCCGACTGCCACTCCGGCGTCTTGGCGTTGCCCAGCCCCACCACAGCGCGACACTGGGCGCCGACCAGATCATCGGCGGTTATGCCCACGGTCCAGCCCAGCCGCGAGGCCTGGCCCACCACCTGATCCAGGGTGTGCACGTGCTGCGGCCGACGGATCCGCGGGATCGCCTCCATCTCGGCCCGGTCGGTGAACATCTTCATGCCGAAGGGGATCGAGCGCAGTTTCAGCAACTGCTCCAGATCGGCGACAATGGTGGGCCAGTCGTGATCCATGGGCGTCTCCTCCAGCGTTTCGCCAGAAGCTGCGGCCTCGGGCAGCCAGATGCAAGCGTCCTATCGGCTCTGCCCCCTTCCCGCTAAGACACCGCTATGAACCCCTGGATCCACCTCGACACTGCGCAAATCCCCGGCGGCGGGGAGCTGAGGCTCATGCAGCGGGGGCAGGATTTCTCGATCATGTCCGGCACGATCGAGCTGATGAACAGCCGCCTCTCCGGCTCGGAAATCGCGCTGGCCAATCTGGCCTGGGCCAAGATCCAGGACCGCAAGGCGCCGCGCATGCTGATCGGCGGGCTAGGCATGGGCTTCACCCTGCGCGCGGCGCTGGCCGACCTGCCGAAGGACGCCCAGATCACCGTGGCCGAACTGGTGCCGCAAGTGATCACCTGGGCCAAGGGGCCGCTGGCCCATCTCTATAACGGCGCGCTGGGGGACAAGCGCGTCATCCCGCGTCAGGTCGATGTCGCCCAGCTGCTGGCCGACGCCAATCCGCCCTATGACGCCATCCTGATGGACACCGACAACGGCCCCGACGGCCTGAACCGCGACGCCAACGACAGCCTCTATTCCGTCAGCGGCCTGGCCGTCATGCGCAAGGCCGTGAAGCACGGCGGCGTGCTGGCCGTCTGGTCCGCAGGTCCCGACCAACCCTTCGCCGGGCGCATGCGCCGCGCCGGTTTCGCGGTGGAAGAGGTCCAGGTCCGCGCCAGCCCCTCCGGCAAGGGCGCCCGCCACATCATCTGGGTGGGCGTGGCGAGATAGGATGGCCGGGCGCACCAAAGTCTGCGGCCCCTGTGGCCTGTGCTGCAAGGTCTTCGCCGTTGAAGAATTGCAGAAGCCGATGGCCGCTTGGTGTGTCCATCACCGCACCGGCGCCGGCTGCAGCATACATCCCGACCGCCCCGCCAGTTGCCGTAGCTTCGAGTGCGTGTGGCTGATGGACCCGGAGATGCCGCGCCGCTTCCGTCCGGATCTGACGAAGGTGGTGCTGGATCAGGACCCGGACGGCGCCCGCCTGATCGCGCGCTGTGACCCGTCCAACGCCCGCGCCTGGCGCCGCGAGCCGATGTACAGCGCGCTTAAGGCCTATGCGGCAAAGACCTGGGGAACCGGCAGCCTGGTGCTGGCGGTGGCAGGCCGGCAGACCTGGGTGATCGCGCCTGGGGAGGATGTAGATCTTGGCGAGGTAGATCCGTCGGCGGGGATCCGAGTGGTCGAACGGGCCGATGGGGTCATCAGCGTCGAGGTAGGTTGATGGTGTCGATCAGGGAAGGCGCCAACCTCATGGGATGGCCATTCAAGTCGACGCCGCCTCCCACACACCCCACAGGCGCGCCGCCTCAGCCTTCGCCGGCCCCACCGAAGCCTCTTTCACATGACCATACCCGCGGATGGTCTGCGGAACCTGAGCCAGCTTGACGGCCGTCTCAAGGCGCTCCTGCGTCAGGCCCGCCACAATCCGGTCCAGCTCCGCCTCGAACGCCGCGATCAACCCCCGCTCCATCGCCCGCTCTTCGCTGTAGCCGAACATATCCAGGGCCGAGCCGCGCAGGCCCTTCAGCCGGGCCAGCACCGGGAACACCGCGTCAAGCATCCAACCCGGGAAGGCGATCTTCTGCGGCTTGCCGTCAGGGCCCTTCTTCGCGATCAGCGGCGGGGCCAACCACACCTTGGCCTTGCCGCCGGTCCAGGTCTCCGCGCGGTACTTCGCGAAGCGACCATCGGTGTAGAGGCGGGCCACCTCGTACTCGTCCTTGTAGGCCATCAGCTTGTAGAGGCTGACCGCGGCGGCGCGGGTGAGGTCATCGGTGTCGCCCACGGCGCGTTCGGCGGCGGCGATGGCCTCGATGCGTTTCAGATAGCGGGTGGCGTAGGCCCGGTTCTGATAGGCGGTCAGCTCTTCAGCCCGCGACGCGATCAGCTGATCCAGCGGCATCGTCTCCGGCGTCGGCGTCGCCATCTCTGCCGGCGCGGCCAAGCCTGGATCCACCGACACCTTGCGTCCCAGTTCGAAGGCCTGAAGGTTCAGCTCGGCCTCGACGCCGTTCAGCTTGATCGCCCGATAGAGCGCGCGGCTGGACACCGGGATCACGCCCTTCTGCCAGGCGAACCCCAGCATGATCATGTTGGCGTAGATGGCGTCGCCCATGTGGCTCACGGCCAACTCGCTGGCCGGCGCGGAAGCATATGATTTCGTCGCGGCGGCGATCCGGCGCCCCTGCTCGTCGGCATCAAAGCGCACGTCCCGGTCCGCAACGAAATCGGCCGTGGGCGCGAAGTCGGCGTTGCCGACAGCCACCGTGCGGTCCCTGGCATAGAGGCTGAGCGCGTCCGGCCCCGCCGCCGACAGCACGTCGCAGGCGATCAGCACGTGGGCGCTGGCGGCCGGCACGCGCCCGCCGATCACGCTGGTCTCGGTCTCGCCGATGCGGACATGGCTGAACACCGCCCCGCCCTTCTGCGCCAGGCCGGTCATGTCCACCGATGACGCGGCGCGCCCGTCCACGTGGGCCGCCATGGCCAGGATCGAAGCCACGGTGGTCACGCCCGTGCCGCCGACGCCGGTGAAGACGATGTTTTGCACGCCGTTTTGAGGGTGGAACTCCGGCAGCGGGGTCGCGTCCGCCGTCAGGGCGGGTTTCGTCTCATGGTGCGGATTCTCGGCGCCCTCCAGGGTGATGAACGACGGGCAGAAGCCATCGAGGCAGGTGTAGTCCTGATTGCACGTCGACGGATTGATCCGGCGCTTGCGGCCGAATTCGGTGTCGAGGGGTTCGACCGACACGCAGTTTGACGCCTTCGAACAATCGCCACAGCCCTCGCAGACCAGCGGATTGATCATCACCCGCATCGGGGCAGCCGCCATGGTTCCGCGTTTGCGGCGGCGGCGTTTCTCGGTGGCGCAGACCTGATCGTAGATCAGCACCGTAACGCCCGGCACCTCGCGCAGGCTGCGCTGCACCGCCATCAGCTCGCGGCGCGGCTTGACCTCTACCCCGGGAGCCAGGTCGGTGACGGTTTGGTAGCGTTCGGGCTCAGCGGCCACGATCACCACCTTGCGAACGCCCTCTGCCGCCAGTTGACGCGTGATCTGGGGGACGGTGAAGCCGCTCTCGGCCGCCTGGCCGCCGGTCATGGCCACGGCGTCGTTGAACAGCAGCTTGTAGGTCATATTGGCGCCGGACGCGATCGCCGCGCGGACCGCCAGCGACCCTGAGTGATTGTAGGTCCCGTCGCCCAGGTTGACGAAGACGTGCTTCTCGGTGGTGAAGGGCGATGCGCCAACCCAGCTCAGACCCTCGCCGCCCATGTGGCTGTTCAGGTCGGTGGACGGATCGTTGAAGCTGGCCATGTAGTGACAGCCGATGCCCGCCAGGGCGCGCGAGCCCTCCGGCAGGCGGGTTGAGGTGTTATGTGGGCAGCCCGAGCAGAAGAAGGGCTTGCGCTGCTGGTCGCTGGATAGCGTGACCGCCGCCATCGAGGCGGCCGACACCCGGCTCAGATAGTCGTAGACCCGGTCCATATGCGGGCCGGGCGGCAGTCGGTCGGCGATGGCCAGCGCGATCTCCGCCACCGACAGCGAATTGAGTTCGGAGAGCAGCGGCGCGCCCGTCTCGTCGGTCTTGCCAATGATCGTGGGCCGCGCATGGGCCGGAAGGTCGTAGAGCGCTGCACGCGCCTGGGTCTCGATCAGGGCGCGCTTGTGTTCGATCACCATCAGGGTCTCGAGGCCGGCCGCAAACCCGCGCAATCCCAGAGGCTCAAGCGGCCAGGGCATGCCGACCTTGTAAATGGCGACGCCGAGATCGGCAGCCTCCTCCGGGCTGATCCGCATGGCCGCCAGGGCCTCGATCACGTCCTTGTAGGCCTGGCCCTGGCAGACGATGCCCAGGCGCGGGCGGCTGGAGCCCAGCACCACCCGGTCGATCCGGTTGGCGCGGGCGAACGCTAGGGCGGCGGGCAGTTTCTGGGTGCGGAGGCGACGCTCCTTGTCCAGCGGCTGATCCTTCAGCCGGATGCCGAGGCCACCCAGCGGCATCCGGAAGCCCTCAGGGATGACGATCTGATGCCGCGACAGCGACACATCGATGGTCGCCCCGGAATCCATGGTGTCGGCGAGCGCGATAATGCCCACCCAGAGGCCGGAGAACCGCGACATGGCGATACCCATCAGGCCGTAATCCAGCACCTCCTGCACATCGGCCGGCGACAGCACCGGCATCTCGAAGTCCTGGAACGCGAACTCCGATTGCGACGGCAGGGTCGAGGACTTGCAGGTGTGGTCATCGCCGGCGACCGCCAGCACGCCGCCCCTGGGGAAGACGCCGGCGAAGTTGGCGTGCTTGAAAGCATCGCCCGTGCGGTCCACGCCCGGCGCCTTGCCGTACCACATGCCATAGACGCCATCGAACAGGGCGCCCGGGAAGAGGTTGGCCTGCTGGCTGCCCCAGACGGCGGTGGCGGCGAGGTCCTCGTTGAGGCCCTCCCTGAACACCACCTCGGCGGCTTTCAGATGTTTCGCGGCGCGTGCGGCCTGCTGGTCAAGCCCGCCGAGGGGCGAGCCGCGATAGCCGCTGACAAAACCCGCCGTATTGAGTCCTGCGGCCTGATCCAGCCGGTGCTGATCGATCAGAACACGCAGCAGCGTCTGGACGCCGGTGATGAACACCCGACCGTCCGTGAGCAGAAACTTGTCGTCGAGCGTCACATCCTGGTGCCGCATCGCAATTTTTTTCCTTCTGGGCCTCTCCCCGCGACGTGCACGATCCTATAAGCTCGCTGGAATTGCTTGCTAAAATCATGCCCCGGAGCACGGTTTCCGGGGCAAGAACACCACGCTTTCATACCCACTGCAGGAGGAAAAATTGCCCGAGGTTCTTGACGCAGTCGATGCCAAGATTCTGGATCTGGTCCAGCATGACGCCGGACTGTCGGTGGCCGAGATCGCCGAAAGGGTGGGGTTATCCTCCAGCCCGTGCTGGCGGCGGATCAAGCGCCTGGAGGATGCGGGCGTGATCCAGCGCCGGGTGACCATCCTCGACCGCGACAAGCTGGGCCTGAGTTTCGAGGTCTATTGCACCGTCAAGCTAAGCCTGCCCACCAGAGATAATCTCGACGCCTTCGAAACCGCCATCACCAAGCTGGCCGAGGTGGTCCAGTGCGCCACGGTCACCGGCGCCTGCGACTATGAGCTGCGCATCGTCACCCGCGACATGCACGCCTTCGACAACTTACTCCGCGACAAGATCCTGAGCCTGGGGCTGGTCTCGAACATCGAGAGCCGGATCGTGATCCGCTCGGTCAAGAACACCACCGCCGCGCCGTTGGGACTTGTCAGCGCCTATGTGAGTTCGCAGGGGTAGGCCGGCCGATGGGAGACCTCAGCAAAATCGCGACGCTAACCCCGGTCCAGTTCTGGGCGTTGATTGTCCTGTTTCTGCCGGGCTTTCTGTCATTAAAGCTGCATCGGTTCCTTGACCGACGCGCGACCACCGCAACGGAAGCCCTGATCGATGTGGTCGGCTTCTCACTTCTCAATGCTTTCGTTTTTGCTTGGCCGATCTACCTGAACAGCCAGTACCTAATAGAGCGCAGCCCCTACTGGCCGGCCATCATTGGAAACGGGTTGTTGGCCTGCATCGCGGGGCCGTTGATTTGGCCCCTCGCATTCCGCCTGCTGCAACGCTATGGGCTGCGCGGCGGCTGGCTTCTTGGCGAGCAGAAAACGGCATTCGACGCCTACTTCAGTACGAATGAACCCTGCTGGGTGATCGTGCATCTGGCTGATGGCGGCAGGATTGGCGGATACTTTGGCGGTGAGTCATTTGCCTCCGCGCATCCGCACTCCGGCGACTTCTATCTCGAAGAATTATGGGAGATTGACCCAGAGGGTCATTTTGCTCAGCCCATCGCCAATTCCAAGGGTGCGATCTTCCATCGGAACGACTATATCTGGTTGGAGTTCTTCTGGGACGATCCGGTGAAGCAGGATTAGCGGCAATGGAAAAGCGAAAGTCCTCCAATACCTATATCCAAGTTCTACGGGATGGGTATTCACCCAAGGCCGATGGTCCGAAGAACCCGCCAAGGGGTGCGTCGGCGTTGAGTCAGGCCCCTCGGTCGTCGTTGAGTGAAGGCCCTCGGCGTGACACCACCGGCAGGTACCTTGGGACGGCGTCCTCCAAGAAGTAGATGATCGACCTCATCATCGACCAGCGCCGCAAGGACCTCGGCGGTTTCGAGGTTGGCCGCGTGCTGCCGTTTGTGAAGCGGCGGATGGTGGGTCCCTTCGTGTTCTTCGACCATATGGGTCCTTCCGCGTTCCAGCCCGGCTTCGGGCGCGAGGTGGACGTTCGACCGCATCCTCACATCGGGATTTCCACCGTCACCTATCTGTTCGAGGGCGAGATCACCCACCGCGACAGCGTGGGGGCCGTCCAGCCGATCCACCCGGGCGAGGTCAACTGGATGACCGCAGGCTCGGGCATCACCCACTCCGAACGGTTCGAGACACACCGGGCCCAGGGCGGAACCCTGCACGGCATCCAGGCCTGGGTCGCCCTGCCCGACGGCCAGGAGGAGATCGCGCCGGCTTTCGCCAATCACGGGCCGGCCGACCTGCCC
>NZ_JBIKNZ010000069.1:0-17895 GCF_044358365.1 Phenylobacterium sp.
GGGGGGGGGGGGGGCCCGGGGGGGGGGGGGGGCCCCCCCCTCGCCGGGAGCCACGCATCCGGCAGTCTCAGCCCGGTGCACGTCCCAAGAGCGACAATGGGCCGTGCGCGGTCGCTCCGCCGCTGTGCGACGGCAGCCCCCTCCACCGCGTTCCGCGGTCCCCCTCCCCCGATGGGGGAGGAGAGGACAGTCACGTCGGGGAAGATTGCGTCAGGCGGCGGAAAGACGTTCGCGCCCCATCATGAGAGTCTTGAGGATCGAGCTCAGTTTTTCTGGGATGTCGGCGCGTTTGACCACCTGGTCGATCATGCCGTGCTCCACCAGGAACTCCGAACGCTGGAAGCCCTGAGGCAGGGTCTCGCGGATCGTCTGCTCGATCACCCGCCGACCCGAAAAACCGATCGTCGCATTGGGCTCGGCCAGATGGACATCACCCAGCATGGCGTAGGAGGCCGTCACCCCGCCGGTGGTCGGGTCCGTCATCACCACCACATAGGGCAGTCCCGCCGACTTCACCTCGTTCAGCGCCAGGGTGGTGCGGGCCATCTGCATCAGGGCCAGCGTGCCCTCCTGCATGCGCGCGCCACCGGCGGCCGTGAATATCACCAGCGGAACCTGACGCTTCACAGCTTCCTTGGCGGCCATGATGAAGGTTTCACCCGCCGCCATGCCCAGCGAACCGCCCATAAAGGCGAAGTCCTGGACGACGACCACCGCAGGCTGGCCCACGATGTGCCCGAAGGCGACGGCCATGGCGTCCTGTTCACCCGTCGCCTTTCGGGCAGCCTTCAGCCGGTCCCCGTAGGATTTGTCGTCCGGGAAACCCAGGGGGTCCTCGACCACCGAGGGCGTCGCCAGCCGCTCGTAGCGCGCCTCGTCGAAGGTGCCGTCCAGCCGGATCTTCGCGCCGATCCGCATATGATGGCCCGAGGGGGTGACCCACAGGGCCGCCTCCAGATCGGGGCGATACAGCATCTCGCCGGTGTCGGGGCATTTGACCCAGAGGTTCTCCGGCGTGTCGCGCTTGGCGAAGTTTCGAACCCCGGGCGCAATTCGCGACAGCCAGCCGCGACGTTCACGCGGGGCAGGACGACCGGGTTTGTCGTTTCGATGATCAGCCATCGCCATGGATTTCAAACCGCCGTGAGGCTCCGACGCGCAAGACGAACAGCCTTAGCCAGGGAATTGACTTTGGAAAGGACCCGTCCGGTCACGTCTTCGTTCAGTCCGAGGGCTTCGGCAACCTCATCCACAAGGGCCGAGCCCACGACGACGCCATCAGCGACCCGGGCGATCGCGGCGGCGATTTCCGGCGTCTTGATGCCAAAGCCCACCGCCACCGGCAGTCCAGAGGCCTTGCGCACGCGCTCGACATGAGGCGCCACCGCAGAGGCGTCGGCCGACTTGACGCCGGTCACGCCCGCGACGGAGACATAGTAGACAAACCCCGACGTGCGGCGGATCACCACCGGCAGGCGCGCATCGTCGGTGGTTGGGGTCGCCAGGCGGATGAGCGAGAGCCCCGCGGCGTCCAGAGCATCGGCCAGCGGCTCGGCCTCCTCTGGCGGACAGTCGACGACGATCATGCCGTCGATCCCGGCGGCCGCCGCGTCGCGGGCGAAGGCCTCATAGCCCCAGGTGACCAGCGGATTGGTGTAGCCCATCAGGATGACCGGCGTGTCTGCGTCGCCTTCACGGAAGGCGCGGGCCAGATCCAGCACGCCCTGCAGGGTCATGCCCTTGGCCAGCGCCCGCTGCGCCGCGCGCTGGATCGGAGGGCCCTCGGCCATGGGATCCGAGAACGGGAAGCCCAGTTCGATGATGTCGGCGCCGGCGCCCGGCAGTCCGCGCACGATCTCAAGCGCGGTCGCGGCGTCCGGATCGCCGGCCATCACATAGGTCACGAACGCCGCCCGGCCCTCGGACTTCAGCGCGGCGAAGCGGCGATCAATACGATCCTTCATCGCCTTACCTCCCCCACGAAGCGGCGGGAGGGGGACCGCCCGCCGTAGAGCGGGTGGTGGAGGGGGCAAGCCCCAGGTACTGAGTCATCGGAAGCGTCGGCGCCGGGCAGGCGGCCTGCCCCCTCCACCACGCCCTCTGCGGGGCGTGGTCCCCCTCCCGCCGCTTCGCGGGGGAGGCAGCGCGCAACGTGCTCAAATCTGCATCCCCAGGTGCGCCGCGACCGTGCCCACATCCTTGTCGCCGCGGCCCGACAGGTTCAGCACGATGATGCCGCCCTTGCCCACGTCGCGGGCGATGTCGCCAATCCTGGCAAGTGCGTGGGCGGTCTCGATGGCGGGCAGGATACCCTCAAGCTGGGCGCAAAGCTTGAAGGCTTCCAGGGACTCATTGTCTGTGGCGGTCAGGTAGGAAGCGCGTCCCACATCGTGTAGCCAGGAATGCTCGGGTCCGATGCCGGGATAGTCCAGGCCGGCGGAGATCGAGTGCGCCTCGGTGATCTGGCCCGCCCGGTCCTGCAGCAGATAGGTCATGTTGCCGTGCAGGACCCCGGGACGGCCGCCGTTGATCGCGGCCGCATGTCGTCCGGTGTCCATGCCTTCACCCGCCGCCTCAACCCCGATCAGCTTGACGCTCTCGTCATTGAGGAAGGGGTGGAAAATGCCGATGGCGTTGGAACCGCCGCCCACGCAGGCCACCACCGCATCCGGCAGGCGGCCCTCCGTAGCCAGCATCTGATCGCGGGTCTCGCGACCGATCACCGACTGGAAGTCGCGCACCATCTCCGGATAGGGATGCATGCCCGCCGCGGTGCCGATCAGATAGTAGGTGTCGTGGACATTGGTGACCCAGTCGCGCAGGGCCTCGTTCATGGCGTCCTTGAGCGTCGCCGAGCCCGAGGTGACCGCCTCGACGCGGGCGCCCAGCAGATTCATGCGGAAGACATTGGGCTTCTGCCGCTCAACGTCGACCGCGCCCATGTAGACGATGCACGGCAACCCAAACCGGGCGCAGACAGTGGCCGAAGCCACGCCGTGCTGGCCGGCGCCGGTCTCGGCGATGATCCGGGTCTTGCCCATCCGGCGGGCCAGCAGAATCTGGCCCATGCAATTGTTGATCTTGTGCGAGCCGGTGTGATTCAGCTCCTCACGCTTGAAATAGATCTTCGCCCCACCGAAGTGGTCGGTCAGCCGGCTGGCCAGGTACAGAGGCGAGGGCCGGCCCACATAGTGGGTCAGGAAACTGTCCAGCTCGGCCTGGAACGCCGGATCCGCCTGGGCCGCCCGGTAGGCGGCGTCCAGCTCGTGGACCAGAGGCATCAGGGTCTCGGGAACATAACGGCCGCCATAGTCGCCGAAGCGTCCGGAAGCGTCGGGATAGGCCGTATAGTCGTTGGGTCGGGTCGGGGCGTTCACAATCAGCTCACGTGACGCGGCGGGCGGCGTCAAGAAATGCCTGGATCAAGGCGGGGTCCTTTAGTCCGGGACCGCGCTCCACGCCAGAGGAAACGTCGAGAATCGGCGCGCCGGATGCCGCAATGGCATCGGCCACATTCCAGGGATTGAGGCCGCCGGCCAGGAACCAGGGCCGCTCGAACCGCCGGCCCTTCAGCAGCGTCCAGTCAAAGGCAACGCCCAGGCCGCCGGGCCGGTCTGCATCCTTCGGCGGTCTGGTTTCAAACATCAGGTGCTCGACGAGCGGCTCGTAAGCCTTGGCGGCGTCCACATCGGAGGCCTCGGCGACCGCGATCACCTTGATGATCCCGCTTCCGGTTCGCTGGGCGATCTCTCGCACCCGCGCCGGAGTTTCCTTGCCGTGGAGCTGGATCAGGTCGGGGCCGAGGCCGGCCATGATGGCGTCGATCTCGTCGTCGGACGGATCGACCGTGACCGCCACGATCTTCACGCCGGCCGCCCGCGCCGGCGGCGCCAGCCGGTTGGCGGCATCGGGCGCGATGTTGCGCGGGCTTCTGGCGAAGAACATGAATCCCAGGAAGGCTGCGCCGCCCTCGACGGTCGCGCGCACGGCCTCGGGGGTGGATACCCCGCAGATCTTGGTCGCCGGTGTCATGGCTGCGGATTAGGGGTTTAACCCTCGTCGCCGCAAGACCTGATTACGGGCCTACTTTTTCAGAAGATCACGGATCTCGGCCAGCAGCACCTCCTGGGCGGGTGGTGCAGGCGCAGCCTCGGGGGCGGCCGCTTCCGCGCGACGAAGGCTGTTCACGCCCTTGACCAGCAGGAACACGACCCAGGCGATGATCAGGAACTGGATCATGGTGTTGACGAAGGCGCCATACTGGATCGCCACCAGTTCCGAGGTGGGGGTTGCAGCGTCGTCGGGCCGCAGGACCCACTGCAGCTTGGAAAAGTCCAGACCGCCCAGCATCAACCCGACCGGCGGCATGATGATCTGGTCGACCATGCTGGTGACGATCTTGCCAAAGGCGCCGCCGATGATCACGCCCACGGCAAGATCGATCACATTTCCCCTGGCGATGAACTCACGAAACTCGGACACGATCGACATGAGGGGGGCTCCAGACCGGGGTTATTCGTCGTCGGCGTTGAGTCGCTCTCGAAGTTCCTTGCCGCTCTTGAAGAACGGCACGTGCTTGGCCTGGACATCCACGGTTTCACCCGTCCTGGGGTTACGTCCGGCCCGCGCCTCGCGCGAGCGCACCGAAAGCGCGCCGAAGCCGCGGAGCTCGACGCGACCGCCGTCTTCCAGCGCCTGGATCATCCGCTCGAGAATCACGCCAACGACGCGCTCTATATCACGCTGGGTCAGGTGCGGGTTTTCTTCCGCCAGTTTTGTGATGAGCTCAGACTTGATCATGGGGCCCCTCGAACCAGCGCGACCATAGGAGGAAGCCCGCGCACGGATCAAGGCGGAATAAGGAATTCAACACCTTGGGGTCAAGCCCGAACGCTGTGACCCGAACCCGACCCGGGCGCGCGGGCATCCAATAAAGAAAAACGGCGGACCGGTTTCCCGATCCGCCGTCCTGTCGCCTCACAGCGTGGTGAAGCCTATTCCTTCTGAGCCTTCTCGCGCAGCGCGGCGCCCAGGATATCGCCGAGCGAGGCGCCTGAGTCGGACGAGCCGAACTTCTCGATGGCTTCCTTTTCCTCGACCATTTCCAGGGCCTTCACGGACAGGGACACCCGGCGGGCGGCCTTGTCGATGTTGGTGATCTGGGCGTCCATGCGATCGCCGACGGCGAAACGCTCGGGGCGCTGATCGGCGCGGTCGCGGCTCAGGTCCGACTTGCGGATGAAGGCCGACATGGGCGCGTCGTCCTCACCGAACTTCACCTCGATACCGCCCGAGGTGATCTCGGTGACCGTGACTGTCACGGTCTGGCCCTTGCGGAAGGTGTCGCCCTGCATCGGGTCGCCGCCAAGCTGCTTGATGCCGAGCGAGATACGCTCCTTCTCGACATCCACGTCCAGCACGCGGGCCTTGACCATCTCGCCCTTGTTGTACTTGGCGATAGCTTCCTCGCCGGGGATCGCCCAGTCCAGATCGGACAGGTGGACCATGCCGTCGATGTCGTTTTCCAGACCGATGAACAGGCCGAACTCGGTGGCGTTCTTGACTTCGCCCTCGACGGTCGAGCCGACCGGGTGGGTGGCCACGAAGGCTTCCCACGGGTTGGCCATGGCCTGCTTCAGGCCGAGGCTGACGCGACGCTTGGACGGATCGACGTCCAGCACGACCACATCCACTTCCTGAGAGGTGGAAACGATCTTGCCCGGGTGGACGTTCTTCTTGGTCCAGGACATTTCGGAGACGTGCACCAGGCCCTCGACGCCGGCTTCCAGCTCCACGAAGGCGCCGTAGTCAGTGATGTTGGTGATGCGGCCGGTGAACTTCGCGCCCATCGGATACTTGGCTTCCACGCCGTCCCACGGATCGGACTGGAGCTGCTTCATGCCCAGAGAGATGCGCTGGGTGTCCGGGTTGATCTTGACGATCTGCACCTTGACGGTGTCGCCCACCGCCAGCACCTGGCTGGGGTGATTGACGCGCTTCCAGCTCATGTCGGTGACGTGCAGCAGGCCGTCGATGCCGCCCAAGTCCACGAACGCGCCGTAGTCGGTGATGTTCTTGACCACGCCGTCGCGGACTTCGCCTTCCTGCAGCTGGCCAACCAGTTCGGTGCGCTGTTCGGCGCGGGCTTCTTCCAGGATCGCACGGCGAGAGACCACGATGTTGCCGCGCGGGCGGTCCATCTTGAGGATCGCGAACGGCTGTTCCTTGCCCATCAGCGGGCCGACGTCGCGCACGGGACGGATATCCACCTGCGAACCCGGCAGGAACGCCGAGGCGCCGCCCAGGTCAACGGTGAAGCCGCCCTTCACGCGGCCGACGATGGCGCCCATCACCGGCTCGTTCTTTTCATAAACGACTTCAAGACGCGTCCAGGCCTCTTCGCGGCGGGCCTTCTCGCGGCTGATGACAGCTTCGCCCATGGCGTTTTCGACGCGTTCCAGGAACACCTCGACCGAGTCGCCGACCTTCGGCGGATCGCGGCTCTCGCCGTCGCCGATGCCGAATTCCTTCAGCGAAACCCGGCCTTCGGTCTTCAGACCGACGTCGATGATCGCGAAGTCCTTCTCGATGGCCACAACCAGTCCGTGGACCACCTGGCCTTCCATGAAGTCACGTCCGCCAAGGGACTCGTCGAGCAGTGCTGCGAAATCATCGCGGGAGGGAGAGAGGCTCATGTCGTCAGCCATAGGGTCTTTCATCTTCAAATCACGCGAGATCCGCACCGCAATCGCGATCGGACGGAGTCCCGACGTCGGGTTAAGGGTTGCAACCGAAGGCGCGAGGAAGACCTCACGCCGGGAAATTTGCCCGCAGACGTCAGAGGGAAAGGCGCGTTTGGATTACCCGGACCGGGATTTCTCCCAACGGGCGCGCGCCGCCTCAACGATACGGCGGGCCGCATCGGCGGCGAGCTCTATAGACATTTCAGTGGTGTCGAGCAAGGCGGCGTCGTCGGCGCGCCGCAGCGGGGCATTGTCACGGCCCCCATCGCGGGCGTCGCGTCGATGGATATCGGCCAGCACGTCATCGAAACTCACGACCTCGCCCTGGCCGGTCAGCTGCTTCCAGCGGCGCCCGGCGCGCACCTCCGGCGTCGCCGTGACGTAGAGCTTCGCCGGCGCCTCCGGACAGATCACCGTGCCGATGTCCCGGCCGTCCAGCACGGCGCCGCCAGGCTGGTGGGCGAACGCGCGCTGGAAATCCAGGAGGGCCGCCCGCACCCCGGGGTGGATCGCCACCCGGCTGGCCAGTTCGCCCGCCGCCCGGGTGCGAAGCGCAGGATCCTCCAGCCGCTCGGCGGTCAGCAGTATGGCGATCGCTGCAGCGGCCGCAGGATCATCCGGGTCTTCGCCTGCACCCTGCGTCAACACGCCTACGGCCCGGTAAAGCAGGCCGGTATCCAGCACCGGCAGACCCAGCTCCCGCCCCAGCCGCGTGGCCACCGTGCCCTTGCCGGACGCCGCAGGACCATCCACGGCGATGACGAAGGCGGGGGTCATGCCCCCTCGATGTCCGCGCCCAGCCCCCGCATCAGGCTCACGAACCCCGGGAAGCTGGTGGCGATCATGCCGGGCTCGTCCACGGAGACCGGCCCTTCCGCGGCCAGGCCCAGGATCAGGTGGCTCATGGCGATACGGTGATCGCCGTGGGTGGTGACGCCCGCGCCGCCGGCCACCAGATGATTGCTCTGCTTGGCGCCGACCACCGTCAGGGTCTCGGCCTCCTCCTCGACGCCGATGCCGCAGGCCGAAAGCCCCGCCGCCATCAGGGCGATCCGGTCGCTTTCCTTGACCCGCATCTCGCCGATGCCGCGCATGACCGTCTTGCCGCGGGCGAAGGCCGCCGCCACGCCCAGGATCGGGTACTCGTCGATCATCGAAGGCGCCCGCTCCGGCGGCACCTCGACACCCTCGAGGTCGGAGTGGCGGGCGGTCACGTCGGCGACCGTCTCGCCGCCTTCGTCACGGACATTGGTCACGGACAGGTCAGCGCCCATCTCGCCAAGCGTGTCCAGCAGGCCGATCCGCAACGGGTTCAGCAACATGCCCTGCACGGTCACCTCCGACCCCGGGGTCACCAGGGCCGCGACCAGCAGGAAGGCGGCGGAGGACGGGTCGCCCGGCACGTGAATGCGGGTTCCGGCAAGTTTCTGGCCCGGCGGCAGGACGATACGGCGCCCGTCGGCCTCGTCGCGCACGTCCACCTCGGCGCCGAAGGCCCGCAGCATCCGTTCGGTGTGATCGCGCGTGGCTTCCGGCTCGATCACCTCGGCGCCCCCAGCCGCGTGCAGCCCGGCCAGCAGCACCGCCGACTTCACCTGGGCCGAGGGCTCCGGCAGTCGGTAGGCGATGTGCTTCAGGTTACCGCCCCGCAGCGTCAGGGGCAGTCGCCCGCCCTGCCGGCAGATCCAGCTGGCGCCCATTTCGCCCAGCGGTTTCAGCACCCGGTTCATGGGCCGCCCCCGCAGGGACGAATCGCCCGTGAAGGTGACCGACATGTCGAACCCGGCCGCTGCGCCCATGATCAGACGCACGCCGGTGCCGGCGTTGCCGCAGTCCACCACATCGACAGGCTCGGCGAAGCCGCCGCGACCCTCGACCCGCCAGCGCCCCTCGCCCAGACGTTCCACGCCGGCCCCGAAGGCGGACATGGCCGCGGCCGTACGCTTGACGTCGTCGCCCTCCAGCAGGCCCTCGATCTCGGTCACGCCCTGCGCCAGCGCGCCCAGGATCAGCGCCCGGTGGCTGATGGATTTGTCCCCTGGCGCGCGGACGGTCCCTTTGAGAGGTCCTGCGCGCCGTGCGGTGAGGTGGGCCGCGGTCATATGCCGAAGATGCCTTGTCGAATGGGGAAATGCCGAGGCGGGATGCTTTGACAGCCGCCCCGTCGCGTGGCAAGGGACGCCGCTTTTCCGCGCAACCACATACAATTTTAAGAGGGTCGCCGCCTTTGGCCAATCCGGAACTGGGCACCAAGCAAATCTGCCCGAACTGCCAGGCTAAGTTCTACGACCTGGGTAAACGCCCGGCGCACTGCCCGAAGTGCGCGCATGACTTTGATCCCGATGAAGCCGTGCGCAACCGTCGCGTCCGCGCCCGCTCCATCGTGCCTGAGGCCGAGGAGGCCGAAGATCAGGTGGTCGAGAAGGAAACCGACGAGGACGAAGAAGAAGAGGACACCGTCACGCCCGAGCTGGACGAAGTCGTCAACGATCCCACCCTCGGCGTGGTCGACGATGACGATGACGCCGCCGAGCCGGCCGCCGTCTCCGAGGACCTTGGCGAGTTCACCGACGAGGAAGAAGTCGAGGACGACGCCGACGTTCCGTTCCTGGAAGATGAGGACGACGACGACTTCGATGAGTCGGAAATCGAAGGCCTTCCGGACGGTGACGACGACCGCTGACGGACGGCAGAACGTCCTCTTGCGAAAAAAGCCTGACATACGGGCTTGATCGCAGGGGACGCTTTGAATAGGTTCCGCGCCTTCCCGGGGGGCCAGCCCTCCGGGGAGACCCGAAATCTTCGGGGCTTTAGCTCAGCTGGTAGAGCGATTGCATGGCATGCAATAGGTCAGCGGTTCGACTCCGCTAAGCTCCACCATGGAGGCCCGCAGTTTCCGCTGCGGGCCTTCGCCTTTTGGGGCGGTCGTAGAAGTGTGCTAAACGGTGCTCATGACTGCCAGAGCGAACAACGTACAGAAGGCTGCGCTTCCGGACACGGACGCTGAGATTGACCAGTTCCTGGCCGACAACTTCGATGACTTGGCCGCGAAACTGGCGGCCGGACGCGCGCAGGTCACGCGCGGCGAGGCAACGCCGCTCGAGCCGCTGGACATGCTGTTGCGCGATGCGCGGGCTGGGCGGTAACGGCTTCAACGCTTCATGGCTCGCATACTGCGCGCGCCTCTGGCGCGATCCGACCTTCTCGACATCTGGGCCTACATCGCGAACGAGAGTTCGCCCGCCATCGCCGATACCTTCCTCGCCCGCATCTACGGCGCACTGGAGGTGGTGGCGTCGGCGCCCTACATCGGCCGGGAGCGGGCGGAGTTCGAAGGCAGCCCACGCAGCCTGGTCGTGAGGCCCTACATCATCTTCTACGAGCCGCTTGCAGACGGCGACGGCATCGCGATCTGGCGCGTGTTGCATGGGGCCCGGCACATGGAGGACCTTCTGCGGAGGCCTCGCCGGTTCGAATAAGGCGGATTTCGCCTTTTGAAGTTGGCGGCGGGATCTCTCGCGGACGGAGGCCGAAGTCAGGTCGTGTAGTGAGGCATTACGCGACGACGTGGGCCTCTCCTATGAACCCGCCTTCCCAGAGATAGGACACCCCCGCGCGCCGCATAACTTCCGCTGCTTCGTCACCACTCAGGAAGACGAAGCCCAACAGGCGCTCGTCGCTGGCTTTCAGCGGAGTATCGCCAAGCTGTGGCCAACCGTCGTAGCCCTCAAGCGGTACGGTTGTTGATGTCATGCAGGGGCAACCCCAGCCGGGCAGGGCTACTGACTTTCGACCGCCCTCGTCCGTCGCGTACATGCGGACCTCAGCGACAAGCTGCGGCGCCATCGCCGCAATCTGCTCGGCGCGGTTCATTCGACGTGGACCTTAGCTTCACCGAACATGCCGCCGTGCCAGTATTTCTGTGGGTCCCTAAGCCACGTCTTGTTTGAGGGCCGCTCGAACTTCGCGAGCTGCGCCAGGTCGATCCCGTAGCGGAAGCAGAAGGCCAGAAGTTCTTGAAGATCGTGTTTTGTGGGGCGTCGTTTGAGCCGAATGAAGAGGTCACGACCCGCGCCGTCGAACCCTTCAACGCACTCCATTCGCGCCAGCCAGTCGAAGAAGGCCGCTTCGTCGTTGGGATGGTAGTAGGTGACGCGCGTCGCCACCACGACGTTCGCCGTGTCTGTCATCAAACTAGAGTGGCAGGCCACCGCCCGTCAGACAACGTGCGCTACTTCCCAATCGGGCACTAAAATACTGCATCTGGCCCTATCACCTGGAACACACCGTCGAAAAAACCCTGGAAAATCAGTAAGCAATTTCCACCCACCCCCGCTCACAGCACCTTGTAGGTCACCAGCAGCACCCAGGCGCCGAGGATCGCGAACACCACCGCCGCGC
The DNA here is from genome assembly GCF_044358365.1 of Phenylobacterium sp. Lineage (GTDB taxonomy): Bacteria > Pseudomonadota > Alphaproteobacteria > Caulobacterales > Caulobacteraceae > Phenylobacterium. The sequence goes on from NZ_JBIKNZ010000069.1 coordinate 11,145, forward strand.
CCATCCGCACATACTTCAGCGGAACCACGCGCGTGACGGCCTCGCCCAGAAGGACCGCGGGCACATTGGCCGCCATCATGCCGAGCGTGGTGCCGATGGTGACCAGCAGGATGTCATGGAAGCGCGCCGCCAGCAGCGAGGTGGCGATCTGGGTCTTGTCGCCGATTTCCACCAGGAAGAAGGCCACCAGGGTGGTGAGGAACACGCCGCTCTGCGCCATCTTTCCAACCCCGCCGTCGTCTTCCTTGTCCGGGATCAGCGCCCAGCCGGCCATCACGATGAAGGCCACGCCCACCAGGGTCTGGAACAGCGTCCCCTGCAGCCACTGCGAGACCAGAAAGCCGAGGGTCGCCGCCGCCCCGTGATTCAGCAGGGTCGCCACCAGGATGCCGAGAATGATCGGGACCGGCTTGCGGAACCTGGCCGCCAGGATGATCGCCAGCAGCTGCGTCTTGTCGCCGATTTCGGCGAGGGCGACGATGCCGGACGAAACGAGGATGGTTTCCAATCGAGATCTCCGGGGCCATGTGAACACGACGACGCCACACCCCCGCAGGCCCAGTAGCCGGAGGTCAGCATCGTCGGTCTCGCCAATCCGGACCATATGATCCGTCTCGCCCGCCATGGCCGCGAGGCCAAGTGTGTTGACGTGCGCTCCGCTTTTGCGCGGACGGCTACTCCCCGAGAGCAGCGCCGGGCTAGGCGCTGCGGGCCGCAATGTAAAGGCTCGTGCGGCGCGCGGGTGTGACCTCGATCAAGGGCGGGCGCGTCGCGACATGGCATCAGGGAGGAAGCCAGCAAGGCCGGAAAAGGAGAGCCGACCATGTCGTTCAAGGATATTCTGCTTCAGATCAACAGCTACCCGGACCCCACCTCGACAGACGCCATCGATCAGGCGGTGAGCTTCGCAGCGGTGATTGGCGGGACGATCAGCGCCATAGCCATCGAGGTCGACATTCCCGCCGTCAGCAACCGGGTCGCCGACTATCTGATCGGATTGAGCGGTATGGCGAAGGATCAAGAGCGCAAGAGCGCGGAGGCCTGCAGGGCGCGGCTCGACTACTTTACAACGCAGGCGAAGGCGGCAGGCGTCTTCGGGGCGATCGTCTCCCGACGCGCAGACCTCTACCTGGTCGGAGCAAACATCGCGGAACACGCCCGGACCAGGGATATCTGCATTGTGCCGCTGGCGGAGCTTACTGACGGCCAGCGCAGCGTCGCCGAAACCGTGATCTTTGGATCGGGGCGCAGCGTGCTGCTCTTCCGGGCGGGCGCGGCCGACCTGCCAACCCGGACGCTTGGAACTGTCGTGCTCGCCTGGGACGGCAGCCGTGCAGCGGCGCGCGCGATGGCAGACGCCCTGCCCATGCTGTCGAAGGCGAAGGACGTGGTCGTGCTGTCGGTGACGAATGAGAAGTCGGTCACATATGCCGGCATTGGTGCGGACGCGGTACGCCATCTCAGGGCCCACGGCATCGAGGCCAGGGCGGTCGAGATCGATGCCGCGGGAAACCGGATCGGCGCCGTTCTGGAACGGTATGTCGCCGAGTCTTCTGCGGACCTGCTCGTGATGGGGGCCTATGGCCAGTCCAGGTTCCGCGAGTTCGTGCTCGGCGGGGCGACCGAACACATGTTGCACAATCCCATCGTCCCCCTGATGCTGTCTCACTAGGGCGCCCTCGGCGGCGGGGTTGAAGCGAAAGTCACGTCGCCGGTCGCCGCGTTGCGGTTGCGCGGCATGGGAGGCGCGGCGTAAACATCGGCCATGAACCACGCCCCGTTTGCCATCGCCCCCGCCCTGGCCGCCCTGCTGGGCCTCAGCGCGTGCGACCAGCCCAAGTGGCGCGAACCGCCGCCGGCCAAGGTCGCCGCCGGCGCTCCGGTCAAGGACAAGGTCGAGACCACAGGAACGCCCGTAGCGCCCGCATGGGTCCAGCCCCTGCTGGGCAAGACCCTGCGCGCTGCGTTCCCGCAAAGCGGGATCTGCAAGGGCAATACCGACGTCGTCCAGAAGAAGTACACCGGCGCGCCCGCCGGCGTTCAGATCCACGGCTGGGGCTGGGACATCGGGCGCAAGGCGCGCATTGAGCGGGTGGTGCTGGTGGATGCCACATTCCGGATCGTCGGCGGCGGCGAGGGCGGGGTAAGCCGCACCGACGTGCCCACCGCCGTGCCGGAGATCACTGACCCCAATACCGGCTGGAATGCCGATATTGCGCTCACCAGGGGCCCTCTGGACGGCTATGGCGTCACCGGCGACGACAGCGTGTGCGTGCTGGGGCATATCGAGTTCTGATCAGTGACCTTGGGGGTTTGAGACCCCGGTGGAGTGAGACGGACGTGTCGGGATCGGGATCCATCCTGAACAGGCCGCCCTGGCTGGCCCTGACCGCATTGAGCGCGATCCTGACCGGCCTTGCCTGCTATCCCAGCTGGCCGGGCTACATGTCGTACGACTCGCTGCTGGCCTACGAGCAGGCGCTCTTCGGTGTCCGCACAGCGCTCTGGCCGCCCCTGCACACCTACATGTTCCAGGTAAGCCGGATGCTCGGCGCCGAGAGCTGGGGCCTGTTTCTGACGCAGACGTTTGTGTTGCTGTTCGGCGCGGGCCTGACGATCCATGTGCTGACCGCGCGCCGGGCGCTGGCCTGGGTGCTTTGCCTGTTTTTCGCCGGCGGCCTGGTCTTTGTTCCGGCGCTGCTGGGCACACTGATGGCGCAGTGGCGTGATGTGCCCACGGCCGGGTTCGCCCTGCTGGGTCTGGGGCTGTGGCTGGCGGCGGCGCAGGCGCGATCCATCCCGCTGCTGATGCTGGGCGTGGTGGCGATGTCCCTGTCAATCGGCCTTCGCTACAACGCCTTTGTCCTGCTGGCGCCGGCGATGCTGCTGATGGTGTGGCGACCGTTCCTGAACCGGGACCGGGCCTGGCCGGCGCGCGCCGCAGCCCTGTTGATGATTGTCCTGGGACTGGGCGGGGTCTGGGCGTCCAGTCAGTGGCGGCTGCCTGACCTGCTTCCGCTACCCGATGCGCAGAACTTCGTGGCCACCCAGGAGTTCGACCTGATCGGAATTTCCGCCTGTGCGGGATACAATTATCTCCCCCGGGCCGTCACCAACGGCAAGCCGATCACCGTGGCACAGATCCGCCGCGCCTATGATCCGCGCCACCTGCTGATGACGCTGGAACCCAAGCCAGGCGTACCGCCGATGTTGGAAACCGACGCCCAGGGCCAGATCCAGCAGAGTTGGGCGCCGGTGATCCTGCGTGAGCCCGGATGCTACATCGCCCACCGGGCCGCCGTGGCGGTCGAGCAGATGGGCCTGGCCAAGGCTGGCGTCTTCTATCCCACCCACGGCGCGATCGACGCCAACACCTTTGGACTGGCTTTGCAGAATCCCGAGGCCTCCCGGGCCGTCACCCGCTACATCGGGATGCACGCCGACGAAACCGCGCGACGCCCGGCATGGCTTTATGTGCTGGCCGCGGGGCTGGGCCTGATGGCCGCCGCCGCCGTACGCCCTCTGGCCTGGCTGATGCTGGCCCTGCTGGCGGGCGCCTTTGGCTATCCGGCGCTGCTGTTCCTGGCCGGACCGGCAGCCGACGCCCGCTACATCTTCCCCTCAAGCATCCTTTGTCTGCTGATCATGGTGGTCAGCCTCGGGCTGATGCTGCGGCCAAAGGGGCGATGAGTCGGTGACCCCGCCGCCAACCTCCACCCGCAGCCGCGCCGGGCGCACCCTCAGCCTGGTCATCCCCATGCACAATGAGGCCGCCGGGCTTGATCTGCTGTTCCAGCGGATTGACGCGGCTGCGGCTCCGCTCGGGGTGACCCTCGAGATCGTCTGCGTGGACGACGGCAGCCGCGACGACACCTATGCCCGGCTCGTCGCCCGGGCCGCTGGCGACCCACGCCTCAGGCTGGTCGCGCTCACCCGCAACTTCGGCAAGGAGGCCGCGCTCACCGCCGGGATCGAGGCCGCCACCGGCGACATGGTGGTGCCCCTCGACGCCGATCTGCAGGACCCGCCGGAGCTGATCGGCGAGTTCATCAGTCTGTGGGAACAGGGCTATGACGTGGTCTACGGCGTCCGCGCCGACCGGGCCAGCGACACCCCGATGAAGCGCTTCAGCGCCGGCGCCTTCTACCGGCTGTTCAACCGGCTTTCGGACTACCCGATTCCCGAGAGCACCGGCGATTTCCGCCTGATGGATCGCGCCGTGGTGACGGCGCTGGCCCGGTTGCCCGAGCGCAACCGGTTCATGAAGGGCCTGTTCGCCTGGGTGGGCTTCCGGCAGGTGGGCGTGCCCTATGTGCGGCCGGCGCGGGCGGCGGGGGCGACGTCCTGGCGCTACTTCGGCCTGATCCGCTTCGCCGTCGACGGCTTGACCGCCTTCACCACCGTGCCCCTCAAGGTCTGGACCGGCGTGGGCGTACTGGCCGCCTTCCTGGCCCTCGGATTCGCCGCCGTGATTGTCACCCAGGTCCTGGTCGGTGGCCGCAGCGTGCCGGGTTATGCGTCGCTGATGGTGGTGATCCTGTTCGGTTTCGCCCTGCAGATGATCGCGCTGGGCGTGCTCGGCGAGTACATCGGGCGGATGTATCAGGAGGTGAAGGGCCGGCCGATCTATCTGGTGCGCGAGCGCGTCGGGTTCGACGACACGTGATCCGGTCCCTTGCCCGAACCTGGCGAGAGGTTGTTCCGCCGCAGACCCGGGCCACGCTTGTGATGCTGGTGCGGTTTGGCGTCTCGGGCGTCACCGCCGCGCTAACCCTGTTCGGAACCCTGTTCGTGCTCACTGAGTATGCGGGCCTCTGGTACGTTCACTCGGTGCTGATTGCGTCGGTCGTGTCGTTCTTTGTCAGCTTCGGCCTGCAGAAGCTGTGGACCTTCCGGGCGCAGAGCGCGGGCGCCACCGGCCCCCAGCTGCTGGCGTTCGTGGCCTTGTTTCTGGCGAACTCGGCAATCAATGCGGGGCTGCTCTACGGCATGGTCGAGTATCTGCACGCCCCCTATCTGGCGGCCGAGGTGTTGATCGCGATCCTGATCGCCATCTGGAACTTCATCATCATGCGCTATGTGATCTTCAGGCCGGTTCGCGAGACGCCGAACCCGGGTGTTGGCTGAGCCATGGAACGCGACACCTACGCGCGCATGCGAGCCCTTGAACAAACCCACTGGTGGTTCGCCGCCCGGCGTCAGATCCTGGCCGCGGAGATCACTCGCCTGTCCCTGCCGGCGTCGGCAAGGATCCTGGAGGTCGGCTGCGGGCCAGGCGGGAACCTCGCCATGCTCTCCGGGTTCGGCACGGTGCAGGCCCTGGAGCCCGACCCGGAGTCCCGGGCCCATGCGGCGGAACGCTCCGGCCTGAGCATCCATGCCGGACTGCTGCCCGACGGCCTGCCTGATCTGGGTCCGCCGTTTGATCTCGTCGCCGCCTTTGATGTGGTCGAACATGTCGAGGACGACGCCGGTGCGGTGGCCGCGCTGGCGGGTCTGGTCAAGCCGGGCGGGTTTCTGGTGACCACGGTGCCGGCCTGTCCCTGGATGTGGAGCGAGCACGACGTTCAGCATCACCACAAGCGCCGGTACGACCTGCCCGCCTATCGCCGGCTTTTCGAGGCGGCGGGCCTGAGAGTCCGGCGCGCGACCCACTTCAATACGGTGCTGTTTCCACCCATCGCGGCAGCAAGGCTGGCGAAGACCCTGACCGGCCAACGCGGCGGCAGCGACGATACTGAACCGCCGGAAGTACTGAACGGCCTTCTGAGGCGCCTCTTCGCCTTTGAAGCCCGGCTCCTGCGCCATGTTGATCTTCCGTTCGGCGTGTCGATCCTGCTGATCGCGCAGCGCACCGAGGGTTCGACACCCGCACGTTGATATCCCCGTTCACGGTACCCACATGAGAGAAATCCAGTCGCGCCAGGCCGAACCCGGGTGGCGTGACCGGAGAGTCGCTTTTGTGAGGGCTCCTGAATGAACCGCAACGTGATTTTCGACAGCCCGTTCCTGCTGGGCTTCGAGCATACCCGAACGCTGATCGAACGCGCCGCCAAGGCGGCCGCAGAGAGCTATCCGCCCTACAACGTCGAGGATCGCGGCGACGGGGGCCTGCGGATTACGCTGGCTGTCGCGGGTTTTTCGCCGGACCAGTTGCAGGTCACCGTCGAGGATCGCCATCTGGTGATCGCCGGCAAGCGTGACGGCGCAGCCGGGAAAGCCGAAGACGCCTACCTGCATCGCGGCATCGCCGCGCGCGGCTTTGTCCGCAGCTTCGTGCTGGCGGACGGCATGCAGGTGGATGCGGCCTTGCTGGAGCATGGCCTGCTGCACATCGATCTGGCGCGGCCCGAGCCTGCCAAACGCGTTCTGACGATCCCCATCCGGACGTCGGTCTGACCCTGTAATCTCAAGGAGGTGGTCATGATGACACCTGTGTTCTCTCCCGAAGACTTCGCGGCTCTGGGCGGACCCGACCTGGTCTATGTCCGGCCGATCCTGGGCGCCGAGGTGCTCGCCAGCGTGCCCTCGACCAAGATCGAGGGGGATCTGGCGCCCGACCAGATCCTCTATGCCGTGCATCGTGCGAACGGCGAGCGGTTGGCGATTCTGACCGATCGCAACGCGGCCATGGCCGCAGCGCTCGCCCATGAGCTGGCGCCCGTTTCCGTTCACTGACGTCGCCGGTCAGGCCGCCGAAGGCCTGACTGCGGCATCCTGAACCAGCAACGCGTGCAGGGCGTCTGCCGAG
>NZ_JBIKNZ010000070.1:0-17854 GCF_044358365.1 Phenylobacterium sp.
CATCCTATCGGTCCCTATGTGCTCGACTTCTATTGCGACGCCGCCAAATTCTGCGTCGAAGTTGATGGGCAGACGCACTGGCTTGGCGATGCTGAGGCGCGCGACGCGGAACGCGACGCCTGGCTGGCGTTGCGTGGAATCCGGACGCTGCGCATCTCGGCGAGCCTGTTGTTTGAGGATATGGACGCCGCGCTTCGGATGATCGAGGCGCACACATAGGCGCTCCGTGCGACGGCGGCCCCCTCCACCCCGCTCCGCGCGGTCCCCCTCCCCCGACGGGGGAGGAGAACGGCGGTCGCCGCGTCAGGCCATCAGTTGAAGGCCTTGTTCATCTCGAGAGCATTCAATCGGTCAAGCATCGACAATGTCGTAAGCAGCATGAAGAGACCTGAGGCCAACATGCCGAGGCCTGGAAATAACGAACTGATCGTCCAGAACCACGGGTTTATACGACGCGTCGTTGCCATGATGAATACAATAGTTGCGTAAATCGATTGAATGACCATGAGCGGAAGAAATTGAATGAGCATTGATTGCATGGCTTTCTCCAACAGGGCTAGGCAAACATAACGTCCTGATACAAGTTGGCCCAGACTTGATCCACAAGACCGCAAGAGCTACCGGTCCTTGGTCCGGAGAGCTACATTGGCAGGCCGGCCCGCATCAGGTTATGCCGGGGCATGGCCGCGCCCAAGACCCTCATCGCCCCCTCGATCCTCGCCGCCGATTTCGCGCGGCTCGGCGAGGAAGTCCGCGCCATCGAGGCTGCCGGGGCGGACTGGGTGCATGTGGATGTGATGGACGGGCACTTTGTGCCCAACATTACGATCGGGCCGGACGTCGTGAAGGCGCTCAGACCTCACGCGAAGATCCCGTTTGACGTTCACCTCATGATTTCGCCGGCTGACCCCTATCTCGAGGCGTTCCGCGCGGCCGGCGCTGACTACATCAGCGTCCACCCCGAGGCGGGCCCACACCTGAACCGTACGCTGAAGCGCATACGCGAGCTCGGCGCAAAGGCCGGCGTGGTGTTCAACCCCTCCACGGATCCCGCGGTGATCCAGTGGATGATGGACGAGGTGGACCTTATCCTGGTGATGTCCATCAACCCCGGCTTTGGCGGCCAGACGTTCATGCGCTCCCAGCTGGCGAAGATCACCGCGCTCAGGGCCATGATTGACGCCACGGGTCGCGATATCCCGCTGGAAGTGGACGGCGGGGTCACGCCGGAGACGGCAAGGCTCTGTGTGGCGGCGGGCGCCACGGCCCTGGTCGCGGGAACCGCCGTATTCCGCGGCGGGGCGGCGCAGTATGCCGGCAACATCGCCGCGCTTCGCGGCTGACAGGCGCGCGGTGCCCGGTTCATCTCGTCTTGGCCGTCCTCCAGGGTCAGACCTGGCGCTGGCCCTCGCCGTGGCCACAGGCCGGGCGATCACCGAGGAGTGGCGCGGGTCCGATCTGCATCGCTGGCTCTCCAACCGGCCAGCGCCCGACGGTTTCGCTTTGCAGCCGCGTAACTACAGACCGGCCTGTAGCGAAGCCGGTCGCGGGGTACTGGCCGGCGTCTTTGCACTGGGCGGCGCTACCCTGGCTGTGGGCGTCGGCGGCGACCCCTGGGATCGCCCCAGCCCCGATCGACCCTTTGCCGAGGCCCTGCACCGCTTCGACTGGCTGCCCGACCTCATCGCGGTTGGTCCCGAGGGCGCAGCGGAGGCGCTGAGGCTGGTGCTGGAGTGGCGCCGACTGTTCGGCCGCTGGAACAGCTTTGCCTGGGATCCCAAGGTGATGGCCCGGCGTGTCTACAACCTGGCCTGCGCCGGCCCCAGCCTGACCGCGCGCGCCTCCGACGCCGAAACCGCCCAGATCGCCGCCGACCTGGCGCGACAGGCCCGCGACCTTCTGCGCCGACGCTTCGGGCCCGGTGCTGCAGAGAGCGCCGCGGCCGTCGCTGTGGCCGGTGTCGCCCTGAAGGGCCCGGCCGGGACGAAGCTGCTGGATCGGGCGCTCGAGCGGCTGGCCCGGACGCTCCCCCGCGCTATTCGGCCAGATGGCGCGCACGTGTCGCGAAAGGCGTCGACGACGCTCGAGCTGTTGTTCGATCTCCAGACCCTGGATGAGGCGATGGCCCAGCGGGGCCTGGCCGCACCCGAGGCTGTGCAGCGGGCGATCGATGGCCTGTCGGCTGCGGTCCGATTCTTCACGCTTGCCGATGGCGGATTGGCGACGGGCCAGGGCGGCGGCCTGCGCAGCGCGGCCTATGTGGCGGCGGCCCGCGCCCTGGATACCGTCGGTGACCGGCCGTTGGAGAGCGCCCTGGGTGGCTATCAACGGATGCAGTCGCGACGCCTGCAGGTGATCGCCGATGCCAGCCCCCCTGCGTCCGGACCATGGAGCCCCGATGCGACGGCCACGCCGCTGGCCATCCAGGTGCTGGTCGGCGGACATCGGCTGATCGAATTCCATTCGGGGCGGACACTGGAGACAGCGTCCTCCGTCCAGGTGGCCGACGGCCGGCTTGGCGATGAGATCACCGGCTTCCCGGCCCGCGTCCTGGGACCAAGGCTTGCGAACGCTGACACCCAGGTAGAGGTCCAGCGCCAAGAGTCCCCCGGCGCGGTCTGGCTGGATATGGCGCACCACGGCTGGAGCCGCGCCCATCGGCTGATACATCAGCGGCGCCTTTATCTGGACCTGGAGGCGGACGACCTCCGGGGCGAGGACCGGCTCACGCCGACGGCCCGCGCGCAGGGGCCGGATGGCCGGCACTTCGTATCCTATGCCCTGCGGTTTCAGCTTCACCCCGGCGTCAGGGCGCTGGTCGCCCAGGATCGCCGCAGCGTCCTGCTGCGCATACCCGGCGAGGCTGAGGGCTGGGTTCTTCGCAACGACGTTCTCGACATGGACCTGGAGCCTGCGCCCAGGTCGGATCGCCCTGGACAGCAACTGGTTCTGCGAGGACAGCGTCGCGCTGATTCCGGCGCGCGGGTGCGGTGGCGGTTGTCTCCGGCGCGGCCGGCGGGGGCCACGGCCTCACCCGCGTCCACGCGGATCGCAGATTTGATCGACGGGGCGCCGCCCCGCGTTGACGTGACGTCGTCCGGGGCCTAATCCCGCTCTGTCTCGCGTGACTGGCGATAGAGGTGGGTGACCACCGGGGAGCGCGATGACGACACCTGCCGCTCGCCTGGGCTCCCTTCACACCTGAAGCCCGGAGTCCGCGATGCCTGCCGCCCCTGATTTCCCGCCCGCCCCCGATCAGGTGATTGTCCGTCGCGCGCTTTTGTCAGTGTCCGACAAGACCGGGCTGGTCGAGGCGGCGCGCACCCTGGCGGCGCTGGGGGTCGAACTGGTCTCCACCGGCGGCACCCGAAAGGCCATCGCCGACGCCGGTCTGCCGGTGAAAGATATCGCCGATCTCACCGGGTTTCCCGAGATGATGGACGGCCGGGTCAAGACCCTGCACCCCTTGGTTCACGGCGGCTTGCTGGGCGTGCGCGACGCGCCGGAACACAAGGCGGCGATGGAACTCCACGGCATTGGCGCCATCGACCTCGTCTACGTGAACCTCTACCCGTTCGAACAGACGGTCGCGGCAGGTGCTGATTTCGATACCTGCGTCGAGAACATCGACATCGGCGGCCCGGCGATGATCCGTTCTGCCGCCAAGAACCACGGCTATGTGGCGGTCTGCACCGATCCTGCGGATATGGCTGAGGTGCTGGCCGAACTGGCGGATGGCGGCGCCACATCCCTTGTCCTGCGACGTCGTCTCGCCGCGCGCGCCTATGGCCGCACAGCCACCTATGACGCCTCGATCGCCTCCTGGTTCGCCCATGAACTGGGTGAGTTTGCGCCCGCGCGCTTCTCGATCGGCGGCCAGCTGGCCCAGACCATGCGCTATGGTGAGAACCCGCATCAGGCCGCGGCCTTCTACCGCTTTCCCAACCCGCCGGTAGGCGTCGCGACGGCTACCCAGCTGCAGGGCAAGGAGCTCAGCTACAACAACATCAACGACACCGACGCGGCTTTCGAGCTGATCGCCGAGTTCGATCCCGCAGTCGGCCCGGCGTGCGCGATCATCAAACATGCGAACCCCTGCGGGCTGGCCACTGGCGCCACCATGCTCGAGGCCTACCAGCGCGCCCTGGCCTGCGATCCTACCAGCGCGTTCGGCGGCATCGTCGCGCTCAATGGACGGCTGGACGCGGCCACAGCGGCCCAGCTTCTGGAGGTCTTCACCGAAGTGGTGATCGCGCCGGCGGCTGACGATGACGCCGTCGCCCTGTTCCGCAAGAAGAAGAATGTGCGCCTGCTGGTGACCGGCGGCCTGCCTGACCCCTCCGTGCCGGGGCGGACCTTCAAGTCCGTGTCAGGCGGTTTCCTCACCCAGACCCGCGACACTGCGCACCTTACCCCGGCGGACCTCAAGGTGGTCACCCGGCGTGCGCCTACCGAAGAGGAGGTGGCCGACATGCTGTTCGCCTTCACGGTGGCCAAGCACGTCAAGTCCAACGCCATCGTCTATGCGCGGGCGGGCCAGACGCTCGGCATCGGGGCCGGCCAGATGAACCGCAAGGACTCAGCACGCATCGCCGCGCTTCGGGCCGCCGACTTCGGGCTGGACCTGAAGGGGTCGGCCTGCGCCTCGGAAGCCTTCTTCCCCTTCCCCGACGGTCTGATCCAGGCGGCGGATGCGGGCTGCACCGCCATCATCCAGCCCGGGGGCTCTATCGGTGATCAGGCCGTCATCGACGCCGCCGACGAACGCGGCCTGGCCATGGTGTTCACCGGCGTGCGCGTGTTCCGGCACTGACCACTCGCCCGCCCTTCCTGCCCGACGGCTCTACCGCCGCCGCTTTCGGCCGATAGCTGCTTCCGCCGCCAGTTCCCGCAGCGCGGCGTTGGCGATGGTGAACTTGGCGAAGGACCAGGCTCCGCCCGCTTCGATCTCGCCGACCGTCCGACTCGCCGCCAGGGTCAGGTCCGGGTGCAGCGACGACCAGGCGACTACCGCGCGCCGCGCCTCGGCGACACTATCGCCGGCCTGCGCGTTGCCTGCGAAGGTCATGATGGCGCGCGTCAATTGCGCCTGTTCCGCCAGGAGATCCTCGATCAGACGCCGCAGCGCGGTACGTTCAAAGATGTCGCCGGCCCGGAACTCGCCCGCCGCTGTCCTCAGCCGGTCAAAGGCAAAGGCGGCGTCAGTGGCGTAGTAGAGTCGCGCCACATTCGGCAGAGGCCAGCTGGAAGCCTCGGCCAGATCCACCAGATCGGCGGCGTTGGTCAGCGGTCCCAGTACCGAGACCTCCTGCGCCAGACGGGCCGGGGCGCCCAGATCGGTGATCTCCCCGATCCGCAGCTCCACGGAGCCGCGCTCGGCGGGGGACAGGATATCCGGCATCAGGCCGTTCAGGCTGCGGAACCCCGGCGCATAACGGGCGGCCAGTTCCGCGATCCCCAGGTTTTCACGACCGGCCCGACGGGCCAGCCAGAAGGTGGCGCCCCGAAGCGCCGCGCTCAACCGGCGGAACAGCGCCATCTGTCCGGCCGCGGGAACCTTGAGATCGAGCGCCGCCACCGCCGCCCACAGGCGTTCGAAGTCCAGCGCCTGCTTGGCGACCTCATAGCCATTGATCAGGGCGGTCACATCGCAGTTGGCCGAGGTCATGGTCCGTGTCGGGAAACTGGGCCCGCAGCGGTTGACGATGTCGTTGGCGATCACCGTGGCGATGATATCCGGACGCAGCCGGTGGCTGTGTATGGCCTCCCGGTACTTTCGCAGCGGCTTTGGAAAATAGGCCTCCAGTCGCCCCTCGAAGAACGGATCTTCGGTGGCCCGGGTCGTGGCGATCTCGCGTTTGAGCTCCAGCTTGCCATAGGCCAGCAACACGGCCAGTTCCGGCCGCGACAGCCCCCTGCCGGCCTTCCGCCGCTCGGCGATGGCCGCAGCATCGGGAAGCCCCTCCACAGCGCGGTCCAGCCGGCCACCCTGCTCCAGCTCGACCATGAACCGGGCGTGGGGTTCCAGCTCACGAACAGTGTCCATCTCCAGCAGCGAGAGCGCCAGGGTCTGGTCGTAGTTGTGGGCCAGCACGAGGTTGGCGACGTCCCCGGTCATGGTCGGCAGAAGCCTGTTGCGCTGCGCCCGCGTCAGCTTGCCCTGACGTTCCAGAATGCCGGTGGCGATCTTGATGTTCACCTCGTGATCGGACGAATCCACCCCGGCGGAGTTGTCGATGGCGTCGGTCTCGACCCGGCCGCCGGCTTCGGCGAACTCGATCCGGCCGGCTTGGGTCAGACCCAGGTTCGCGCCTTCGCCGATCACCTTCACGCGCAGATCAGCGCCGTTGACCCGGACGGCGTCATTGGCCTTGTCGCCGGCATCGACATGGCCCTCCTGTCGGGCCTTCACATAGGTGCCGATGCCGCCGAGGTAGAGCAGGTCGGCGGGCGCTTTCAGGATCAGGTTGATTACCTCGGCGGGCGACAGGCTCTCGGCCTGGGTTCCGAGAATGGTCCGAACCTCTGGTGTAAGCGGAATGGTCTTCAGTGACCGGGCAAAGACCCCGCCGCCTTTCGACATCGCCTTGCGGCTATAGTCGTCCCAGGACGAGCGGGGCAGGGCGAACATCCGTTCGCGTTCCAGGTAGCTCTTTACGGGGTCAGGGTCGGGATCGAGGAAGATATGGCGGTGGTCAAAGGCGGCCAGCAGCCGGATCTGGCGCGACAGCAACATGCCGTTGCCGAACACGTCGCCCGACATGTCGCCGCAGCCGACGACGGTGAAGGGCTCGGACTGGATATCCTTGCCCATCTCGCGGAAGTGGCGCTTGACCGCTTCCCAGGCGCCGCGAGCCGTGATGCCCATGACCTTGTGGTCATAGCCCACCGAGCCGCCGGAGGCGAAGGCGTCGCCCAGCCAGAAACCGTAGGATTCGGCCACGCCGTTGGCGATGTCCGAGAAGGTCGCCGTGCCCTTGTCGGCGGCGACCACCAGATAGGGATCATCCCCGTCATGTACGATGATCCCGTCCGGATGGTTGACCTTGCCCAGGGCGGTCAGGTTGTCGGTCAGGTCCAGCAGGCCGGACAGGAAGGTCTTGTAGGCGCTGACCGCCTCAGCCCGGATGGCGTCTGGCGGGCCCTTCGGCAGCTGTTTGGGGTAGAAGCCGCCCTTCGATCCCACCGGCACGATCACCGCGTTCTTGACCTGCTGGGCCTTGACCAGACCCAGAACCTCGGTGCGGAAGTCGTCGCGCCGGTCCGACCAGCGCAGGCCTCCCCTGGCCACCGGGCCAAAGCGCAGGTGCACGCCCTCCACTGCGGTCGACCAGACGAAGATTTCGCGGAACGGCCGGGGCGCGGGCAGATCGGCCAGGGTGTCGCTGGCGACCTTGAACGAGATGTAAGGCTTGGCGTCGCCGCCGGGCGCCTGCTGATAGAAGTTTGTCCGCTGGATGGCCTCCACCAGCAGGGCGAGGCGGCGCAGCACCCGGTCGTCGTCCAGGCTTTCGACCGACTGAAGCGCTTCCACGATCTCGGCCATGACCGCGACCGCGCGGGCCTTGCGCGCCGCGAGATCAGCCACGATCGCAGGATCAAACTTGATCCGGAACAGGTCGAGAATCAGCCGTGTGACGCCGGGGTGGCTCGCAAGGGCCTGTTCCTGCACCCGCTGCGATGGATCAAGTCCGGACTGCTGACGATAGCGGGCCAGGGCGCGGATCAGCGCGGCGTCGCGCCAGGGCAGCGCCAGCTCCATCACCAGTCGGTTGAACCCGTCGTTCTCCGTCTGGCCGGTCCAGACCGCAGCCACGGCGTCCTCAAAGGCGGTCTTTATTTCGGCGAAGACCAGATCGCCGCCGCGCGGGTCTTCGATCTCGAAATCATGCACCCAGACGGGTGTGGCGTTCTGGGGTGAAACCCTGAACCCTGCCTCGGCGATCGCCTTCAGGCCCATGCTTTCCAGGATCGGCAATACGTCCGCCAGGTGCGCGGGCTCACCCCGCCGATATAGCTTCAACCGGAACTGCAGTGGGCCATCAGCGCCCGTCCGGTAGGCCCGCGCGCAGATGGCGCGGTCCGCCGGGAAGGTATCGATGACGGCCACATCCTCCAGCGCCTGCGCCGCATCGAAACGGTCCCGGTAGCCGGCGGGGAAGGCCTCGTGAAAACGCCGTACAGTGGCTGAAACCTGATCCGGGCCAAGACCGCCCGCGCGCACAACGGCGGCAAACCTGTCGTCCCACGTTCTTGCAGCCTCGGCGATCTCGGCTTCAACGCGGCGCAGATCGGGCTCAAGATGCTGGCCCGGCGTGAAGCCGATGATGTAGTGAACCCGCGCCAGCGGGCTGTCGCTGAAGCTCGGATAGTAGGCCGACAACCGTCCGCCATAGGCCTTCGTCAGAATGTCGCCCGCCCGCCGCCGCAGATCGGAATCGTAGCGGTCCCGGGGTACGAACAGCAGGACAGAGGCGAACCGGTCGAAGGGGTCGGCGCGCACGAACAGCTTTATCCGCGGGCGATCCGACAGGTGCAGGATGCCGACGGCCTGGGCCAGCATCTCATCCTCGCTGATCTGGAACAGTTCGTCGCGGGGGTGGTTCTCGACGATGTTGCGCAGGCGCTTTTCGTTATAGCTGCCGGGTGCTGCGCCGATCCGCGCCACCACCCGGGCAACCTTTTCCCGGATCAGCGGCACGGCGTTGGCGGGCTGGTCGTAGGCTTCGGCTGTGAACAGCCCGACGAAGCGGACCTCGCCGCTTGGCAGGCCGTCGGCGCCGTAGCGTTTGACTCCCACGTAGTCCATATAGCCGCGCCGGTGGACCCGGCTCTTGACGTTGGACTTGGCGATGGTCAGCGCCGGATCGCGGACAATGCGGTCCTCAACCTGCCGCATCAGCACGGCAGGCTCATTGGCGCGCCGCAGCACGGTGCGCTCGGGGTCGCGCAGCACGCCCAGGCCGTCGCGCGGCTGATAGAGGGGCTCCTCCGGCGCATATGCGCCGTTCTTCAGGCGTGGATACTCATAGACGCGCGCTCCCAGAAACACGAAGTGCTCGGCGTGCAGCCAATTCAGGAAGTCGATCTCCTGAGGCTGGGCCTTGCCGGAGCGCGCCAACTCCTCGACAGCCTGATCCATCAACGCCAGCATGGCGGGGAAGTCATCGACTGCCGCGCGCACATCTTCCAGCGTGGCCTTGACCCCGTCGACAAGAGCTCGCTCCCGGTCTTCGCCAACCGGTTCCAGGAGTACCTGGATCATGGATTCCCGGCGCAGAATGCCGTCAGCGGTCCGCTGTCCGCGCCGGTCGCGACCCACCTCGACGACCGGATGAAACATAGCCCGCACCGACAGGCCCTGATCGGAGAGCTCACCCATCACGCTGTCGACCAGAAAGGGCGCATCGTCCTGGACGATTTCCAGGCGGTCCAGCCCGGCGTCCAGCGCCGGGGTCAGGCGGATATTCGGGGTCCGTCCCTTGCGGTCCTGGGCGCGGCGCCAGAAATCGCCGAGGTTGCGGGCAAGGCCTGCCGTCGAAAGTTCGGGGGTGTCGTCCGGCTGGGCGTCGGCGGCGGCCTGTCTTGCAAAGGCCTTTGCGGCGTTCGGCGAAGGATCTTCAGACAGTTCGGCGGCCAGCGCCCGGCTCAGGCCTATTCCGCTGCGGGATGACGTGCTCATGACGGGATTCCGGAAACGAGAACGCCGCCGGAGGAGAGTTTCCGGCGGCGCGGGGTTCGGCCGTGGGGGGTCGGCGAACCGCTGTGGGCTCGTTCCGCCCTGGGGGGAGGGGGACGGTGATGCCCGTCGGGCGATTGATCCGTCCGATAACAGTCAAATAGGAATGACGCGGTCACAGTTTAAGCCCCCGATCACAGGTTCTTGTTGGACGGTCGGGATGCTGGCGTCGATGCGGTCGCCTCGGCGCCCCTGGTTCTCGCGGGGCCCGGCTGTCCGTCCGCCGACAGCAGCACGGCGACCCATCTGGCTCCTTTGAACTGGGCCAGCACAACCATCATGACCGTCGTCAGGGGTGTCGACAGGAACGCGCCGGGCAGGCCCCACACCGCGCTCCAGAACGCCAGGGCCAGCAGCAGGACCAATGGGTCCATATTCAGGCTGCGACCCTGCATTCGGGGCTGGATCACATTACCCACGAACATCCCGATGACCTGCAGCACCCCGAACAGCACCAGCGCTTGCCAGAGCGTATCAAACTGCACCATGGCGAAGATCGGCGGCAGGGCGACCGCAACGATCCCGCCCACCACCGGAATATAGGACGCGATGAAGATCAGGATGGCCCAGAACAGGGCGTTGTCCAGACCGACCAGCGCCATGGCGATCCACGAGGTCACGGCGATCATCAGGCCGGTGACTGTCTGGACCCACAGGTACTGCTCAACGCCATCGCGGATGCGCAGGAAGGCGGCCGTGGCCTCATGGCGCTCCTCACGCGTCCCGAACAGGGCGACAGCCTTGCGTTCCCACCCCCTCCGGGAGGCGAGAATGAAGCCGAGGTAGACCAGAACGAAGGCGGCTGTTGACGCAAAGCTCTGCAGACCGCCAGCCACCTGACCCAGGTGGCTGGCGGGGTCCAGGCGCTGGACAAGCTGTGTCATCGTTGGTGGAATATCCACGCCGACCAGGCCCGCGACCCGGGCGATCAGTCCGTTGAGCTTCGGCGCATAAGTGATCAACTGGCCCCCGAAACTGGTGGCGTTGTCGACGATGAAGAAGGCCGCGCCCACGAAGATCGCGACCGACAGAAGGATCGCCAGGGGCATCGCGGCGCGCACCGAAACCCCGGGAAGTCGCGCCTGCAGCGCGCGGGCAAAACCGTCGATCATCAGGGCCACAAAAACCGCCAGCGCGAGCGGCGTCAGGATATCGGCCAGCACATAGAGAACACCGCCACCGGCGATGGTGGCGAGGATCACCAGGGCGTTGCGTGACGTCTGTTCGGCGGTGATGGCGGGCATATCGGCTTTCGAGACGCGCGGGGGGCTCTGGGGGATAAGTTCCGGTTGGGTCTACCCTTGTTTCGGCGCCTTGGGGAGAGGATTTGCCCGATGTCCCTGGCCGAGGGGCGCGCGGACCTGACGTCTTGCGAGGGGTGGCGGCCTGGCCCGCGCCCGGTTAGTTTCCCGTAACTAAAGCTGGCTCTCCGAGGATCAATCCATGGCCGACAACGGTGTCCTGATCGGCTTTTCCGACCACCCGGAGATGCTGCTGCTCAACCGCTCGAACCGGCACGGCCTCGTGGCCGGGGCGACGGGCACCGGCAAGACCGTCACGCTCCAGATTCTGGCTCAGGGTTTCTCGGACGCCGGCGTTCCGGTCTTCGCCGCAGACGTAAAGGGCGACCTTTCCGGGATCAGCGCCATCGGGACGCCCAACGAAAAGATGCTGGCCCGCGCCGCCGCCATGAACCTCGAGATCAAGCCTGCCGCCGCGCCCACGGTGTTCTGGGACCTGTTCGGTGAGGCTGGCCATCCCATCCGCGCCACCGTCTCGGAAATGGGGCCGCTGCTGATCTCCCGGATGCTTGAACTCAATGATGTCCAGGAGGGCGTGCTCTCGGTGGTTTTCCGCGCCGCCGATGAGGCGGGCCTCCTGCTGCTGGATCTGAAGGACCTGCAGGCCGCGCTGGCCCACGCCGCCGAGAACGCAAAGGACCTGTCGACCCGCTACGGCAACATCTCGCCCGCCACCATCGCCACGATCCAGCGCGGCCTGCTGGTGCTGGAGGACCAGGGCGGCACGAACCTGTTCGGCGAGCCGGCGTTGCAGCTTTCCGACATCATGCGGACCGATGCCGCAGGCAAGGGCTACATCAACCTGCTGGCGGCCAACAAGCTGATCGCCAATCCGCGCCTCTACGCCACCTTCCTGCTGTGGCTGATGAGCGAGCTCTTCGAGGAGCTGCCCGAAATCGGCGATCCGGAGAAGCCGCGTCTCGTGTTCTTCTTCGATGAAGCCCACCTGCTGTTCCGCGACGCACCCAGGCCCCTGCTGGAAAAGGTGGAACAGGTGGTGCGCCTGATCCGCTCCAAGGGCGTCGGCGTCTATTTCATCACCCAGAACCCGGCGGACATCCCCGACACTGTCCTTGGTCAGCTTGGCAACCGCATCCAGCACGCCCTGCGCGCCTACACCCCTGCCGACCAGCGCGGCCTGCGCGCCGCCTCCGACAGCTTCCGGCCCAACCCCGCCTTTGACACCGCCCAGGCGATCCAGGCGCTCGGCGTCGGTGAGGCGCTCGTTTCAGTGCTGGACGAAAAGGGCGCGCCCACCGTGGTCCAGAAGACCATGATCCGCCCACCCAACTCGCGGATGGGTCCTGCGCTGCCGGCGGAACGCGCTGCCATCATGGGCCAGAGCCCGGTGCGCGGCCTCTATGATACGGCGCTGGATCGTGAATCAGCGTTCGAGGCGCTTCAGAAAGCGCGCGCCTCAGCCACCGCCGCCGAGGCCAGGGCCGCAGCACCGGAAGTGGAAGACGAGCCCGAGCGCCGGGCGCCGGTCGCGCGGGCCTCCAACCGCCAGGGCATGGGGGAGACCTTCGCCAAGTCCATGCTGCGCACCATCGGCAGCCAGGTAGGCCGCGAACTGATCCGCGGCGTACTGGGCGGCCTGCTGGGCTCCAGCCGACCGGTGCGCCGGCGGCGGTAGGAACAGAAAACCGCAGAAGGCGCAGAAGGTCGCAGAAACATTCTGCGTTTTCTGCGCCTTCTGCGGTCGGAAGCTGATAGCTCCGCTTTCGCGGCGGCGTGTTTTCTAGCGCGGCGCCATCCGGATCGCGCCGTCCAGGCGGACGTCTTCGCCGTTGAAGTAGCCGTTGGTGATCATGGTCAGCGCCAGCTGGGCGTATTCCGGCGCCCGGCCGAGGCGCTTGGGGAAGGGCACCGAGGCTGACAGCGCGTCCTTCACCTGCGGCGGGGCGCCGGCCATCAGGGGGGTCTCGAAGATGCCGGGCAGGATGCAGTTCACCCGGATACCGTCGCCGGCCAGGTCGCGGGCGATCGGCAGGGTCATGCCGACGACGCCGCCCTTGGAGGCGGAATAGGCCGCCTGGCCGATCTGGCCGTCTTCCGCCGCCACCGAGGCGGTGTTGACGATGGCGCCGCGCTCACCGTTGATCGGTTCCAGGTCCAGCATGCCCTTCGCCGACTTGGCGATGCAGCGGAAGGTGCCGACCAGGTTGATCTGGATGATCCAGTTGAACGCGTCGAGCGGGAAGTGCTTGGTCTCGCCGGTCTGCTTGTCGCGGCTGGCGGTCTTGAACGCGTTGCCGGTGCCGGCGCAGTTCACCAGGATCCGCTCCTGGCCGTTCGCGGCGCGGGCCTTGGCGAAGGCGGCGTCCACGTCTTCCTCGGAGGTGACATTGCATTTGCAGAAGACGCCGCCCACATCCTTGGCGACGGCCTCACCCTTGGTTTCATTCATGTCGAAGATCGCGACCTTCACGCCCTGGGCCGCCAGGGCGCGGACCGTGGCTTCGCCGAGGCCCGAGGCGCCGCCGGTGACAACCGCTGCAACGGATGAATTGAGTTCCATGGAAATTCCGATCTCGTCTGGTGGCTTGAAATTTGGCGCAGGCTTACTCCGATGAGCGGCCGCAAAAAAGCGTCACCCGACGTCACCTTCGATCCCCGGTCGGTGATCTCACCCGACAAGGCTCTGGTCCCCTCGGTGATCGCGGTGAACGAGGAGCGTGTGGCCTCCGGCTTCTGGCCCAAGATCCGCAAGGTCGCGGCCAGAATCCCCTTCGCCCGCGATGCGCTTTCGGTCTGGCACTGCGCCCGCGACGAGGAAACACCACTGGCCGCCAAGGGCATGATGCTGGCGGCGCTGGCCTATTTCGTGATGCCTGTGGATGTAGTTCCGGATTTCATCGCGGGCCTGGGATTCACTGACGACGCGGCCGTGTTCGCAGCCCTGGTTGCGGTGCTCGGGCGAAACCTCAAGCCGAAGCATCGTCAGGCGGCCCAGCAGGATCTGGATCGATTACAGGGCGACTAGGCGCTCCCTTCTCCTCCCCCGTCGGGGGAGGGGGACCACGCGAAGCGGGGTGGAGGGGGCTTGCCGGGAGCAGCGTGCCTGACACTCTGACCCTATGTACGCCCCGAGGACGACAATCCGTCGCGCGCGGTCGCTTCGCCGCCGGATGACGCCGCCGGAGGCCCGCCTGTGGGTCGCGCTGCGTGGGAAAACCCAGGGAATGCGGTTTCGCCGCCAACATCCTATCGGTCCCTATGTGCTCGACTTCTATTGCGACGCCGCCAAATTCTGCGTCGAAGTTGATGGGCAGACGCACTGGCTTGGCGATGCTGAGGCGCGCGACGCGGAGCGCGACGCCTGGCTGGCGTTACGCGGCGTTCGGACCCTGCGCATCTCGGCGAGCCTGATTTTCGAGGATCTGGACGCCGCGCTGCGAATGATCGAGGCGCACACATAGGCGCTCCTTGCGACGGCGGCCCCCTCCACCCCGCTCCGCGCGGTCCCCCTCCCCCGACGGGGGAGGAGAAGGGAGCGCCACCGGCCAGAGTTTTCGCCGACGCCCCTGGCCGACGACCCCTACCGATCCACCTCGGCCACTGCGCTAAGCCTCGCCGACCTCGCCAGTTGCTGCTCCCGGATCGTGATGAACAGCGTCGACGCCACGATGATCACGGCGCCGATCAGGGTCCAGATGGTCGGGATCTCGCTGAAGAGGAGGTATCCCGCCGCCGCGCTGAAGATCAGGCGGGTGTAGTCGATGGGGGCCATGGCGGCGGCGTCTCCCAACTGCATGCCTTTGATATAGCAGGCCTGGGTGATCGTCCCCATCACCCCCATCAGGCACAGCAGGCCCAGATCCATCGGCTCGGGCCAGCGCCAGGTCAGGAAGGCGCCGGGGATGGCCAGCACCAGACCCAGGGTCGCGCCCCAGACCAGCAGGACGGTCGGCGAGTGGTCCCGCGTCATCACCTTCATGCCGGTGATCGTCAGGGCGAACAGGAATGACGCCGCCAGCATCGCCAGCGCCGGCAGGCCCAGCGCGAATTCGCCGCCGGCGCCCGGCCGGATCATCACCAGCACGCCCAGGAAGCCGACCACCGCCGCGCCGATCCGCAGGGCGCCCACCTGCTCGCGCACCACAAACGCCGCCAGCGGCACCAGCCAGAGGTTGCGGGTGAACGACAGCGCATTGGCGTCGGCCAGCGGCATCTCCTGAAAGGCGTAGAAGGACAGCATCATCCCGATGGTCCCGGCCCCGGATCGAAACAGCAAAAGCCCGGGCCGCGTGGTGGCGAAAGCCGCACCGCGATGGTGCAGGATGATGGGCAGCAACACGGCAAATCCAGCCGCCTGACGGTAGAAGGTCTGAAGCGCCGGCGGGTAGTCGTCGCCCAGATATTTGATCAGCACCGTCATGCCCGCAAAGCCCACGGCGGAGCCCAGCATCCACAGTGCGCCGCGCGCATTGGGGGTCAGGCCGCGCGGGGTGGTGGCCTCGCTCATGATCGGGTCCGGGAGAGGATGGGTCTGTTCCCTATCGTGCGGGCGCCGTGCCGCAAAGGTCTCGCCGGCCAGAATTGCGTGCGTCCGCCGCCGAAACGGCTTTCCCTTTGCCCCTTCTGGCTCTACGCCGCGCGGCATGTTGCAAGGTCTGTCCTCCACTGCCCGTGACGCCCGAAGCTGGCCGTTCGAACAGGCGCGACTGCTGCTCGACCGCATCGCGCGTCTGCGCCTGTCGGATCCAGAGCGTGATCTGGCTTCCGCGCTCTTCATGCAGGGCAAGTTCCACGAGGCCGTCGCCACCCTGCCGGCCCTGGCCAAACCCGTGATCTTCCAGTGCGGCTACGGCGCCTCGGGCCTGCCGCACCTGGGCACCTTCGGCGAGGCCACCCGCCCCACCATCGTGCGCAACGCCTTCCGCGCACTGACCGAGGATGCGATCCCCACGCAGCTGATCGTGTTCTCCGACGACATGGATGGCCTGCGCAAGATCCCGGACAACGTGCCCAACCGCGCGATGCTGGAAGAGGACCGCGACAAGCCGGTCACCTCCGTCCGCGACCCCTTCGGGGAATACGAGAGCTTCGGGGCCCACAACAACGCCCGCCTGCGCGCGTTCCTCGACGGCTTCGGCTTCGACTATACCTTTATGAGCTCGACGGAGACCTACAGGTCAGGTAGCTTCGACGCGGTGCTGCTGCGCATCCTGGCGCGCTTTGATGCGGTGCAGGCGATCATGCTGCCCACCCTGGGCGAAGAGCGCCGGGCCACCTATTCGCCGTTCCTGCCGATCAGCCCGAAGACCGGCCGCGTCCTGCAGGCGCCCACCCTGGAACGCAATGTCGAGGCTGGAACCATCGTCTTCGCCGACGAGGATGGAACCCTGACCGAGGTCCCGGTCACCGGCGGCCACGTCAAGCTGCAATGGCGCCCCGACTGGGCCGCGCGCTGGACGGCTCTGGAGGTCGATTTCGAAGCCTCGGGCAAGGATCTGGTCGACAGCGTCCGCGTCTCGAACCGCATCGTGAAGGCCCTGGGCGGCGAGCCGCCGGAAGCCTTCCACTTCGAACTCTTCATGGACGAGCAGAACCAGAAGATCTCCAAGTCCAAGGGCAACGGCCTGACCATGGAGGAGTGGCTGCGCTACGGCACGCCCGAGAGCCTCACCTACTACATGTTCCAGTCGCCCAAGTCGGCCAAGCGGCTCTACTTCGACGTGATCCCCAAGGCGACGGACGAGTATCTGCAACAGCTGGATGCGCTGAACCGCAAGAAGGCCGAGGGCGACAACGCCGTACAGGTCGACAACCCGGCCTGGCACGTTCACCGCGGCGCCCCGCCGGAGCGCGGCTCACCGGTCAGCTTCTCCCTGCTGCTGAACCTGGTGTCGGCCGCCGACGCCTCGACCAAGGACCTGCTCTGGGCCTTCATCGCCCGCTACCTGCCCGGCGCGACCCCGGCGTCCGAGCCGCTGCTGGACCAGATGGCAGGCTACGCGATCCACTACTACGAGGATTTCGTGAAGCCCGCGAAGCGCTTCCGGGCGCCCACCGACGTCGAACGCGCCGCCATGCGGGCCCTTGTCGCCAAGCTGAAGGCCCTGCCGCCCGGCGCCGACGCCGAGGCGATCCAGAACGAGGTCTTCGCGGTCGGCAAGGACGCCGGCTTCGAGCCGCTCCGGTTGTGGTTCACCGCCCTCTACGAAGTTCTCCTGGGCCAGAGCCAGGGCCCCCGCTTCGGCTCCTTCGCCGCCATCTTCGGCGTCGACCGCACCATCGCCCTGATCGAGCGGGCGCTGGCGGGCGAGCTGGTCTCGTAACGCGCCGTAGCACTCACACGTCGTCGTTTAGGGCTACGTTTTCCTTCGCCCCTTGTGGGAGAAGGTGGGCCGCGCAAGCGGGCAGTTACTCCGACGCCGCCCCCTCAACGCGACACCCTACCTCCCCCGCGAAGCGGCGGGAGGGGGACCGCCGGCCGAGGCCGGAGGCCGTAGAGCCGGGGGTGGAGGGGGCGGGCCACAGGCTCGGCTGCTCTGGAACAGGTTGCCGCAATGGGTATGGCGTCCCTGTAATTCCGGTAATTCCCATCGGGGGTCACCGTAACCAGGAATCGATGGCAAAGCTTTCGGTAGAGATACGGTGATGGTGCGGACGGCGAACCCTGAGAAGCCTAGCGGCGAGAAACGAACCGCGGCAAGACTCTCGAGCGCTGGGCCTTCAGCCAACTAGGCTCAGGACTCATTGATCATAGCCAGAAGATGACGGTGGCAGCGAGAGCGATGGCGGACATGAAGGTGTGTGCGCATCGGTCGTATCGGGTGTGGATGCGCCGCCAGTCCTTGAGGCGTCC
>NZ_JBIKNZ010000071.1:0-17827 GCF_044358365.1 Phenylobacterium sp.
CCGAAGGTCTCGAAGACCTCAACGACACCGCGACGGGCTTCGGCGACCAGGGCCGTCGCATCCGGATTGGCGTCGTACTTGCGCAACTTCGCCAGCATGGCCGCCTCTACGGTGGCGTCGTGAATCTCGTGACGCGCTTCGGGCCAGAAGAAGACCGGCTCAATGAGGAAGGCGTTGGTCGACAGCGTGGTGAGCATCATTCCGGTATAGACTCCGGCCGCTTCGAAGCGCGATCCAAGGCTGGTGAACAGCGCTTCGATCGCCTTGCGACAGGCCTCGGCCTGGGAGAGGGCGACAATTCCGTGGATCGGCACCCATCGCTCGCCGTCGGGTCCCAGGATGTTGTTCAGCGGTGTAAAGGGTTGGGCCCGGATCACGCGGGGGATCGTGGCCTCGGTCTCGCGTCCGCCCGCGGCAAGGGCGATGCGCCGCACCTCCGCCAGGTCAGCGGCGACCGCAGCTTCGGACCGGCCCTCCGCTACCAGATGCAGCGACCATTCCGACCCGGACAGGAATCCGCGGCCGGCCACAGCCATCTTGAACGCGTCCTTCACGCCCTTTGCCAGAGATGCGCCGCTCTTGACGACGGATCCCATGGCCATGACGCCGGACAGGATCGTCGCCCTGCGCACCCGGACATCGGCAAGGGCCGGATCAAAGCCGATCAGTTCGCAGGTAATGCCCGCGCGGGTAATCTCGGCGCTGGCCTCGAACACGGCCCCGGGTTCGCTGAAGGCAAAGGACACGCAGTCTTCAAACGCCGGGGCCCGGATCAGGCGCAGCGTGATCTCTGCCTTGACCCCGAACACGCCGGCGTCGCCACAGAACAGCCCCGTAAGATCGGGGCCGTAGTGGCGATAGAACGGGTGAGGTCCCTTGCCGGCCGCGCCCGTGCGCAGAACCTGGCCATCGGACAGCACCACTGCCAAACCGACTACGCTCTCGCTGGTGGTGCCGTAATGGCCCGCTCCGAAAATCGCATTGAGCTGTGACAGACCGCCGCCGATCGTCGACGAGATGCCGGACAGCGGTCCCCAGAACGGCGTCCGCAGTCCCAGAGGCTTGAGGGTCTCATAGAGCGTCTTCCAGGTGCAGCCAGCCTCGACAGTTACGGTCATGTCCCGGGCGTTAATCTCGAGAATCCGATCCATCTGGCCCAGGTCGATCATGACTGTGGGCGCCGCGCCGGGGGTATAGCCTGCCGTGTAGCTCATGCCGCCGCCGCGGACGGCCACTGCCATCTGTCGGCCCGTTGCTTCGGCGACGGCGCGGCTCAGAGATTCCGTGTCCCGGGGAGCCACCACAAGCTCGGCTATGCTGTCGCCGGTGTTCCAGATGTCCTGGCTGAGCAGGGTCCGGCGGACCAGATCATCGCTGACGGCGTCGGCGCCCAGAAGCTGACGGAATGCGTCGGCAGAGCCCGGGCGAGCGGGAAGGTCGGCGAGGCTCATTGCGGTCTCCAGAAGCCGATAAAGGCGGCGGTGACAAGAAGCGCCCATATCAACATGACGGCCGGGCGCGCACGGGCAAGTGCCCGGGTGATGACCTGATCGATTTCGGGCGTCGGACCCGACGAGAGCAGCGCCGAGAAAGCCGGGCCAAAGGGCGCAATCAGGATACGGACCCATAGGCCCGTGGCGATGGCGGCGGCCAGGACAATGAGCTTCAGACCCAGAAACAGCGGGGCGGCAATTACGCCTGCGACGACGCCGCCGCCTACCAGAACCAGCCCGGTCAGGACCAGCCAGCGGATCGAGAGGTCCAACGTACGAACAATCGCACCCGGCGCAAGGTGCTTCAGGTGAATGCGCCAGGCCAGCCCTAGCCATGCCAGGGAAATGACCCAGATCACGACAATCGCCGCCGCCGACAGCGAGACATGACCCGCGACGTTCGCCAGTGTCACGCCTGTGGGCAGCGTCAGGATCAAGGCTGTGCGCGGCGCCATATCCAGCGCGGTCAGGGCCTGCGCTGCCGCAGCCCGGGCGGCGACCGGGCGCGCCGGATCGCTCACCATGCGCGAGGTGTAGAACGCGCCCAGATCCCCGCCCAGCCAGTAGACAAACACCAGCACATGCATCAGCGAAATCAGGGCCGTGGTCATCGCAGCTCCCGAGGTAAATGATCTATTCTTATATCATTTGGAACCAACGGCCCCGCCGCGCAAGGCGAAAGTTCGGGGTTGAAATCGAGCGCAGCGGGATTGACGCGTTGTCCGGACAAATGGTCTATTGTTATATCATTTCAACCTTGGTTGGGGAGTTGCCGATGCCGGGACCGACGCTTCTCCGGCCACGGGGGCCATCGTCCGGAAGGGGAGAGCCCCGTGCACATAGGTGAGCTGGAGGTCCTGCGCTGGGCGCATATCCTGGCCATGGTCTATTGGCTGGGCGGTGAGTGGGGGGTCTTCCAGACTTCCTATCATGTGACCAATTCCAAGCTCGCCCTGGATGAACGCCGCCGCCACATGGAGACGGCTTATCGGATCGACATCCTGGCGCGGACCGGGATCATTCTCCTGCTGCCGCTGGGACTGCACATGGGGACCATCTACGGGTTCGTCCCGTTGGACGGCGTCGCGCTGACGGCGATGTGGATGATCTTCATCGCCTGGATCAGCCTCACCTGGTCGGCTTTTCTCGCGCGGGAATCCGACATGGGTCTGCGCTTGACCAAGATCGACGAGGCGATCCGCTATGTGGTGATCCCGGGGCTGTTTCTGGTGAGTATCGCCTCGATGCTGGGCTACGGACCGCTCGACATCGGCCCGGGGACCCTCTGGTACGGCGCGAAGATGGCGCTCTATGCCTTCGCGCTTTGCATAGGGCTGGGTCTGCGCTTCATCATGCGCGCCTGGACCATTCGTTTCCGCCGGCTCGCGGAAGGTCCCAATCCCGCGGAAGAGGCCGCACTGACCCGCGAAATCAGCATCGGCCGGCTTATGGCCTATGTCTACTGGATCACCATCGCCAGCGTCTGTTTCCTGGGCGCGACCAAACCGTTTTAGCTCTATTTCAATCTTCAAAGGGCCCGTCATGACCAAGATATGGATGTTTGCCGCCGCCGCCTGCATGGCGCCGCTTGTGGCCATGGCTGCACCGGCCAAGGCGCCCAGATTGCTCGATATCGCCAAGCCGGAAGAGGCGCTGCAGGTCTCCCGCAAATTCCAGTGCTCGATGGTGGACAATGAGCCAGTGGTCTACCACTGGTCGGGTCGTGGCTACTCCCGCGTGCCTGGCGAACCGGACCGTCTGTTGTTCAACCTCGAGGGGATGAATGTGCGGGCCTGCGTGACGGTCAATGATCCCGTCAAGGGCGTGGGCTACCGCATGGTTAGCCGGGAGCTGATGCTCTATCTTGATCCCAAGACAGGCAAGGTGCTGCGCACGTGGGACAATCCCTGGACCGGCAAGTCGGTCGATGTGCTGCACATCGCCAACGATCCGGTGAACCAGCGTCCGACGTTCGTGCGAAACGACAAGGGCGAGCCTTTCACGATCGGCGCTCGCGTTGAAAACGGCCGCGTCTTCATGCCGATCGAGGTGCCGTTGTTCTACACCAATCCTCTTGGCGGGGACTATCAGCCCTATGTGGGCAACCAGTATCACGCCATGGAGATCTTCGACTTCAATGCCGAGGCCTCCGACATTCTGGATCCGAAAAAGGCCACGGCGCAGCCGGCTGTGGCATGGGTGCGGTTGGCCCAATGGCTGCCCTGGATGCAGATGAACAGCCGCGCCGGCAGTCTGGTCTTCAATGCCGTCGGCCAGACGATCAAAGGCGTCGACGCCCTGCCGCAAGTCCTCAAGGACGAGATCGCCACCAACTATCCTGTCTACCGCACGCCGCCGCCCGGTGACGACACCCGGCCGAACGAGACAAGCTGGACCTATTTCAAGAAGGCGGTTGAGGCCGGGCGGGTAAAGCCGGCGCGGTAGGGCCCTGCGCTATCCCCAACTGGTCTGGCCGGAGCGATGTCGGCGGTGGGTGGTGAAGTGATACTGGAACCGGTCGGGGCGATAGTGGCCGCAGATGAACTGGACGGGCCGTCCACGGGCGGCCCGCATCACGCGCTCGATCTTCAAGAGCGGCGAGCCGATATCGACGCCAAGAGCCAGGGCGATCTGGTGCGGGGCGGCCGCGGCCCCGATCCACTGCTCGGCCTCCGTCACCTCGGCGTCGGCCCTTTGCAGCAACTTGAGCAACGGCGTCGAAGCCAGTTCCTCGCGGGTGTAACGCGCTGCGATATCGGCCGGAACCCAGGTCACCAGATGCGAGAATGGCTCGCCTCTCAGTTTGCGCAGGCGCACGGCCAGCTGGACGGGATCGCCAGGGCTCAGGTCCAGCCGCTCGGCCACCATCTCGTCTGCGGGCATCTCACGGACGTCCAGCAGTTCCAGCTCGGTTTCGAGCCCCATGATCTTCAGGCTGTCGAGCAGGTTGTCGAACGAGCCCCGCACCATGGGGATAACCGCGTCGCCGGCCACAATGGTGCCGCGCCCCCGATGGCGGGTGACCAGCCGATCGCCGGCGAGTTCATTCAGCGCCCGTTTCACCGTGATCCGCGAGACGTGCAGGGTACGCGCCAGTTCCTGCTCGCCGGGCAGGGTGGTGCCGGCGGCCAGTGCGCCGCTGCGGATCCGCTCGCGCATGACCAGATAGATCTGATGGTAGAGCGGCGTCGGAAGACTCTCGTCCAGTTGCGCCGCCGAAAGATCCAGCGCGCTCGTGTTGCCGTCCATCCGTTCAACCTCTCGTGCGCGCGGCGGCGCGGCGCACATCACCTGACCTATTTGTATATCAACTCAAGCGCGCGATGCGAGCGCCAAGCTGCAAGGACCGCCCCCTAGATGTCCACCCCCGCGCCCTACATCGCGCTCGCGCTGCAGACCACCTGCTTCGCCGTGAACGATGCCGCAGACCTGGAAACCAGCCGGCCGCGCATGCTGGCCTCGATCCAGCGCATCGCCGGGCAGATCACCGCCTCCAAGCGCTTCGTCGGCGCCGACGTGCGTCTCGTGGTCTTGCCGGAATACTTCCTCACCGGGTTCCCGATGGGCGAGACGGCTTCCGTCTGGGCGGAGAAGGCCGCCCTGGAGATCGACGGCCCGGAGTATCAGGCGTTGGGCGAGGTGGCGCGGTCCGCCGATGTTTTCCTGTCCGGCAACGCCTATGAGCGCGACCCCCACTTCCCGGGCCTCTACTTCCAGACGTCGTTCCTGATCGAGCCGTCGGGCAAGCTGGTGCTGCGATACCGCCGGCTGGTCTCGTTGTTTGCACCCAGCCCCTATGATGTCTGGGACCGATACCTTTCGATCTATGGGCTGGACGGCATTTTCCCCGTTGCCGAGACCGAGCTGGGCCGTTTGGGCGCCATCGCCTCGGAAGAAATCCTATATCCCGACATCGCCCGCGCCCTGACATTGCGCGGCGCGGAACTGTTGCTGCATTCCTCCAGCGAGATCGCCACCCCGATCCCAAGCCCCAAGAACATCGCCAAACAGGCCCGCGCCATCGAGAACCTGGCCTATGTGGTCTCGGCCAACTCGGCAGGCATTGAGGGAATCGCCATCCCCAAGGCCTCCACCGACGGCTCATCCAAGATCATCGACTATAGGGGTCTGGTCCTGGCCGAGGCCGGCCATGGCGAGAGCATGGCCGCCTATGCCGAGATCGATATCGCGGGCTTGCGGCGCTATCGCCATCGTCCAGGGATGGGCAATATCCTGTCGCGCCAGCCGCTGGGGCTCTGGCGCGACGCCCTGGAAGGTCACGACGTTCAGGCCCGCAATACGCTGACGGACGCTGATGGCCAGACCCTCACCCCCGACCGCAGCTTCTACGCCGAGCGCCAGCGTCAGGCGATCGCGCGACTGGCCGACAAAGGGATCATATGAGGCGGGACCCGGATCGGCCTACGCTGTCCGCCGTTCCTTGATGCACGTGCGGCGCACAAGCACGTCGTTCTCGAACCAGTGCCAGGTGCGTCCGCGGTTGTTGTTGTCCGCGCTGATCTGGATCATCTCGTAGAGATAGTGGCTGGGCATGTCCTTGCGCGTCCAGGTCAGCACCACGGTCCGGGCATCGATCTCCCAGGCCGAGCCTTCGATCCGGTCGGTATCCCACCAGATGCGGCCGTCGCGGAAGGTAGCCGGGAAGTGGATCTCCTCCCGGCGCCCGTCGTCCCAGGTGTAGGTATTGATCTGGTGATAGGCGTGGGGACCGTCGGCAGGGAACATGCACTTCAGCTCTGCCGTGTGCCGGTCGATCTCGACGCCCTGGGCATCAATATGGATATAGGTCCCTTCCCATTCGCCTTCGTGGCGGGCAAGGACGGGCATCGCGGTGCGGATGTTGCTCACGGGGGTGAATCTCCTCAGGGCGGGCGCCCGACAAATGATCTAGAACTATATCATTTGAAGGTGAAGGCAGGAGGTGCGTTTGTCCGAGGTTGAGGGGCTGGACCTGGCGGTTTCGGGCGAGATCGCGACTCTCACGCTCAATCGACCGGCGCGTCGCAATGCGGTGAACCGCGCCATGTGGCAGGGCATTCCCGGTGTTCTGGACGCCGCGCGCGCCGCGCGGGTGAAGGTGCTGGTCCTTACCGGCGCCGGCGAGGCCTTTGCGGCGGGCGCCGACATTTCGGAGTTTGAAGAGGTCTATGCCGACCGTGCGACCGCAGGCGCCTATTTCGGCGAGATCGCTGCGGCCATGGACGCCCTGGCCAGTTTCGAGTCGCCGACCATGGCCCGGATCGATGGCGCCTGCGTAGGCGGCGGTCTGGGCCTTGCGCTTTGCTGCGACCTGCGGATCGCGTCTGACCGCGCGCGCCTCGGGATAACACCGGCGAAGCTGGGCCTGATGTACGCGCTATCTGACACCAAGCGCCTGGTGGATGTGGTCGGCCCGGCGCGGGCGAAGGACATCCTCTACACTGGCCGGATCCTGACGGCGGACGAGGCGTTGGGCATTGGCCTGATCGACGCCGTGACGCCCCTTGGTGGCCTGGACGCGGCCGTCGCCGCCAAGGCTGAAACCATCGCCGGCGCCAGTCAGTGGTCAGCCCGCAAGACCAAGCAGATCATCCGACGCATCCTGAATGGCCAGGCCGACGATGACGCCCAAACCAACGCCTGGATGCTGGACGCGGTGGAAGGCGATGACTTCGTCGAGGGTCGTGATGCGTTCCTGGCCAAGCGGACGCCGCAGTTTCCGTTTCGGTGAGCGTCGCATCTTCGGGACTGTCATCGGATAGGGCTCACCCTCGATACCCCGCTGGGGCGCCAACACTCACCGCTAGCCGTTCCGCCAGCCCCAAGGCCGTCGCTTCGTTCCGCGCTATCACCTGGCACGACAACGGCAGGCCCGCCGATGTCATCCCCACCGGGAACGCCGTCGCCGGCAGGCCGGTGAAGTTGGCGATGGCGGTGAAGTCGGCCTGGTTGGCGGGCGCGTCCCCGAACGCGAAGGCGGTCTGGGGGGCGGTGGGCATCAGGATGGCGGCGTAAGGCGCGAAAATGGCCCGAACGGCGGAACCGGCCAGCGCGATTTCGCGATAGGCGTTGGCGAGTTTGTGCGCGGGCTGTCTGCCGCCCCAATCCAGCATCCCGCGGAAGGTTTCGGAGAAGCCTTCCGGATGATCGGCCAGCATGGCTTGATGTACGACAAAGCCCTCTGCTTCCGAAACCAGGAGGCCAAGGCGCCTCATGCGCCCGAAATCATAGTCTGACAGGCGCACGATCTCGATTTTCAGCCCCAGGGTCCGCGCCCGGGCGAGCGTATCGGCAAAGGCGTCGGCCACCTCCGGCGCGACCTCCACCTGGCCCTCGAAGGCGAGTACGCCAACAACCCCCTCAACGGCCGCGTCTTTCGCGACGTCGGCGATCTCATGCAGCATTGCCGCACAGTCGGCGGCCGAGCGCGCGTGCGGGCCGATATGGTCCAGTGTCCACGACAGCGCCGTCGCGCCCGCGTCAGACACCGCGCCGTACCCTGGCTTGTGGCCGAAGATCCCGCAGTAGGCCGAGGGTATGCGCACGCTGCCCATGGTGTCTGTGCCCAGCGCCGCGGCGCACAGTCCCGCCGCCGCTGCCGCGCCCGAGCCGCCGGATGAGCCGCCCGGCGTAAACCCCTCGCGATGCGGGTTCTGCGTGCGTCCAAACCAGGGATTGTCCGTGGTCGCCCCCAGCGCGCCCTCGTGCATGTTGACCGAGCCCAGGATAACCGCGCCCGCGCGCCGTAGCCGCGCCACCACCTCGGCGTCGACCTGCGCAATGCGGTGGCGATAGGCGCCGATCCCGGCGGTCCAGGGCAGGCCCGTGATCGCGATATTGGCCTTCACCAGCACCGGAACGCCGTCGATGGGCGACAGTGGCAGGCCCTTGGTCCAACGCGCCGCGCTCGCCCGCGCGCCGGCCCGGGCGCCAGGCGCATCCACGTCGGTCACGGCGCCCAGCGCAGGATTCAGTCGGGCGATCCGCCACATATAGGTCTCCGTCGCCTCTACCGGCGTGACGGCGCGCGCGGCGAACATCGTCCGGAGCCCGACGACGCCAGCCTCGACGATCGGATTGGAAAAGCCCTCAGCCATAGCGCTCATCGATCAGCCGGATTGGCTTCTGGCGCACATCGATCTGGGTGAGGGTGGCAGTATCACCCTTGGCGGCCAGTTCCACGTCCACCTCGATGCCGATCTTGCGTTTCAGGATATCACCGAACGCCCGTGCAATGTCCGGGTCCTGCGGCGTGTTGGTCTCGGCCACCACAATGAAGCTGTCGCGCCCCTGAGCGTCGCGCCGGGCGCGGCAGATGAACTCACCCGCAAACGCGGCGTGCTCGTCCAGCATCGGTCCAACGCCCTGGGGAAAGATGTTGATCCCGCGGATCTTCACCATGTTGTCCGACCGGCCCAGGAAGCCCTCGATACGGGTGAAGTTGATGTCCAGCGCAGAGGAGCCCGTCTTCACCTGGGTCACGTCGTGGGTGTTGAAGCGGATGATCGGATAGAGGTCGTCCTTGTAGAGACAGGTCACCACCATGTCGCCGACCTCGCCGTCGGCCACCGGCTTGTGGGTGTCCAGGTCGCAGACCTCCAGGAACTGGGCGTCCTCCATCACATAGAGTCCGTCGCGGTCTGGCCCTTCGCCCGCCACGATGCCGGTGTCGCCGACGCCGTACCAGTCAAAACAGGCCGCACCGCCCCAGGCTTCCGAGATGGCGTCCTTGTCCTCGCGGCCCATGTGGCCAGTGATCATGCGAACCGGGATGTCGACGCCGGGGACCAGGCCCTGCTCGCGCGCCACCTCGGCCAGCTTCTTGATGTAGTCAGCGAAGCCCACGATGACGTTGGCGCCGAAATTCCGCATCAACTCCACCTGCTGGGCGGAGCGGGTCTCAATTCCGGTGCCGGCCGGCAGGAATACGGCGCTGGTCCAGTGGGTGACCGCCTCGCGCACATAGTGGCCGCCATTGATCATGCCGTGGCCATAGACCGAATGGACCACATCGCCCGGTCGCACGCCTTGCCAGCGATAGAGGCGACCCAGCATCAGGGCCTGGACCTCGCGACTCTTGGGGCCGAACAGCAACACCTGCGGTTTGCCGGTGGTGCCCGAGGTGGTGTGCAAAATCATCGGCGGGCGTTGCGCATAGGTCTCGAACCCGGCGAAATCGCCGAATGGGGGCGCGCGATCCAGGCTGGTCATGATGTCCGACTTGTCGAAGGTCGGAAGGCTTGGCAGGTCGTCCAGGCTCTTGATATCGCCGGGCAGGATACCCGCCGCGCCCCACAGGCGCTGATAGAACGCGGTCCCCCAGGCGCGGGCCACGCAGCGTGCGAACAGGCGTTCCTGATGCGCCCGGATCTCGTCACGACTTCTGGCGGCGAACAGCGGAAAGGCGTCGCCGATCGGATGCTCGGCCGTCATCCGGGCGAAGTCGATTTCCTGCCAGTAACTGCTGTGGGTGTCGGTCATTCAGATTTCTCCGGCGGCGAGGCGGAACACCTCGCCGGCGTCCTCAAGGGTCTCGAAACGGTCGAACAGGGCGCTCAGCGGCGCATGGACATGGTCAAGGTCGGCGAAGGCCAGGCAGGCGCGGGCCTTTTCCAGATGCTGGTCTCGTGTGAGCGGCCAGGCGGGCGAACCCAGTTGAGTGGTGACGGAGGCGCGCACCTCACGCCCGTCACGCAGGCGGGCCACCGCCTCGGCCGGGACGAAGGCGGCAGGATCGAGGTTGTCGTCTGCGACCACAGTGACCCGTTCGGCCAACTGTTGAAGACCGGGATCCGACAGGCTGTCCGGCCCGAAGTCGCCCAGGCCGACGGTCCCCCGCGTCAGAGTCACGGCCGCCAGATAGGGGAGGCACAACCGGGCATAGGCCGGGGTCATGGGCTGGACGGCCGGACGGCCCACCAGCCGGTGGATCAGGGGCGGCGCGCGCCAGGTCAGTTGCTCCAGGTTCTCCGCCGTGACGTCGTGGTCGGCCATCAGCTCCTGAAGCGCCACGATGCCGCCATGTCCAGCGCGACCGGTCGGGAAGGGCTTCCAACTGACTTCGGTGATCCGGAAGGTCTGACCAAGAGTCTCCAGAACCGG
Organism: Phenylobacterium sp.; assembly: GCF_044358365.1. Taxonomy (GTDB): domain Bacteria; phylum Pseudomonadota; class Alphaproteobacteria; order Caulobacterales; family Caulobacteraceae; genus Phenylobacterium. Next base: position 10,596 of record NZ_JBIKNZ010000071.1, read on the forward strand.
CGCGAAGTCGAACGCTGTTTCGAACAGGGTCATGTAGCCGAAGTCGCCGTCCAGCGACCGGCGCGGCCCGGGCAGGCCGGCGGCGGCCACGTCGACAGCCATCATGGCGGCGCGGGCGGCGTTGGCGATCTGGACGGGCAGGGCGGGCTTGCCCTCCTGATGCGCCTGCATGGTGCCGGAGGCGAATCCCAGGCCGTAGCCGAAGGCGTCCAGCGTGGTTTCGCGAGACAGGCCCTTGAGACGCGCGACACCAGCGATGGCGCCGAACAGGCCCGAGGTCGCCGGACGGAAGAACTTCAGCGGCGTCGTCGCCGCAACGCCGAGATTCAGGGAAACGTCAGCGCCGGCGATGATCGCGGCCAGCACCTGCGCGCCGGAACAGGGACCTGACCGCCCGCATTCGGCCATCAGCGCCGCGCCAAGGGTCGCCATCGGGTGCAGCACCGCGGGCTCATGAACGCAGTCGAACTCCTGCCCATGCATCTGGAAGGCGTTGACGAACGCAGCCTGCACGGCGGGCAGCCGGACGCCGGGGCGGCCCAGCACCCGTCCGTCGCTGCCCTCGCCCCAGCCCCGCGCGGCGGCCAGAATGTCGTCCGCATGGGCCGCCCGGGCGCCCGCCACGCCGACGCCCAGCGTATCGTGCAAGAAGGTGGCTGCGGCGCTCCGCGCCGTCTGCGGCATATCGGCCCACGACAGGTTCAAGGCATGGTCGACCAGCACCTCTGCGGGGTTCATGCGTTGGTCCCCGGCAGGGCGGCGGACAACTCGGCCACCTGGCTTGTTGCGCCCAGCCCCAGGCAGGCCGCGCAGAGCCGGTCCGCTTGCGCTGGATTGAGCCCGCCCCAGGCCATCAGCTTTCGCGCCTTCGCCTCGAGGTCCCCGGACGCCACCGGCTGTTCGGGGTCTCCCAGCGCATCGGCGACCTCCACCTCCAGCCGGGTCCCATCCTCCAGCACTACGACGGCGCTGGCGCCAAAGCGGGCAGGGTAGCGCGCCGTCGAACGGGTGTCTTCGCCCACCGAAACCCGGCTCCGCAGCGCTACCAGGTCCGGGTCTGCGATCGCCTGCAGAGTGAAGCGTTCGAGGTCGGCGTCACCATGTTCCCACGCCGCTGCCGCCGCGTGCTGCAGCGAGAACTTGGCCTCGCCGGACGTCCGGGGCTCGGGCCGGTCGCAGAAGGTCAGGGCGTCGCGATAGCTGGCGACTTCCAGCCTAACCATGGTCCGGCCCTGACCCTGCGCGCGCAGGGTCAGCACTGCATCAATGGCAGCGTGGGCATGCCGACAGGCGGCGTGGGGCTTGAAGCTGACGTCATGGATTGCCCAGCCATCCTCGGGCGCCGTGACCACGGGCTCGGGATCGGCGCCGTCGCACAGCGCCTCGAAGAATCCCTGCGGCCCTTCGAAATGGCTCAGCGGCCCCGCATAGCCCTCGCGCGCCAGGAACGCGGCGGCGACGCCGTTGGCGGCGGCCCGGCCGTCGTGCAGCGCCTTGGTGAAAACTGCTTCGTGCCGCACCTGCCACAGGCCAGCGGCCTGTTGCCCGGCGTTCGCGAGCGCCCAGGCCGTCTCAAGCTGCGACAGGCCCAACAGGGACGCCGCCGCCGCCGCCGCGCCGAACGGGCCGCAGGTTCCGGTGGCGTGGAAGTAGCGATAGTGCCCCGGACCGGCCGCGCGGCCCACCCGGATCATCGCCTCATAGCCGCGCACAACGGCGTCCAGAAAGGCGTTGCCGTCTGCAACCCTCGCGGCCTCTGCCGCAGCCAGTGCGGCCGGCATCACCACGGGCCCCGGATGCAACAGCCCGCGCTTGTCCACATCGTCCATTTCCAGCAGCGCGCCCATCGGCCCGTTGGCCAGCGCGGCAGCCAGTGGCCCTGCCCGTCGACCGCCGACCACGCGACACGCGCCCGCGCCTTCCAGCACCGCCAACGCCCGGGGTTCCGCCGCGCCGGGCTCGACCGCGCCGGCGCTCACGCATCCGGCCCAGTCCAGCACATGCAACCGCGCTCGCGCGCGATCCCCGTCGCTGACCGGTCGGGCAAGGATGGCGGCAAGGCGTTCCGCGACCGTGTGAATTTGTCCGGACATATTTCCATATCACGGCGCTGAGGGGGGTAGGTCAAGGGGTGAGCGATGGGCTATAGCCGTAACATGACGCGTATCCCACGTTACCACGTTCTGGCCGACGGGCTTCGTAGCGAGATCCGGTCCGGGCGCTATCCCGTTGGCGCGCAACTGCCTACCGAACTGGAGATCTGCCGCACGGAAGGCGTCTCACGCCACACCGCCCGCGACGCCCTGCGCATCCTCATCGACGAGGGACTGGTCGAACGCCGCCAGGGCGCCGGCACCAAGGTGATCGCCGCCCAACGCCCCGCCGCCTTCATCCAGCCGCTGGGCGGGCCGCAGGAACTGATGCAGTACGCCCGCGACGCGCGGCTGGAGATCAGCGCGACGATGCGCCGCCCCCTGGATGCCTGGGAATCGGCCTGGCTGGAGACAGCCGGGGAGGAGCCCTGGGCGGTTGCCGATGGCCTGCGCCGCCGCGCCGGCGGTGAGATGCTGGCCCGCACACGATTGTTCATTCCTGCCCGCTTTGCGGAGATCGCCGGTGAGATAGGTGCATCTCCCGGAGCGGTCCAGGAGTTGATCGAACGCCGCTGGGGCGTGCGCCCCGCCCGCATCGCGCAGCAGATCACCGCCCAGGTGCTGGACGAAGAGTCGGCCAGATCCCTCCACGTGAAGCCCGGCACAGCGGCGCTGCGCACCTTGCGACGCTATCTGGACGAGCAGAACCGGGTGATCGTGGCGTCAGACTCGCTGCACCCTGCCGACAGGTTTGCCTATGAGATGACCTATCATCGCGACGGCGGTTAGGGGGCTGTTGCACACGCAGTCCGACAGACAAGCGCTGTAGTCTGTGGGTATGAGGCAGATTGCGGAACGGGACGGCAACCCATTCTCTGATTTCGAGTTCAAGCCAGGGAGCGCGTTCCGTGCTCCCTGGAGAGTGGCATGCGCGACCAAGACTCGACCGCCAACTGCAGTCGCAGTTGTCGCAACGCCTGATGCGCGTGGCGGCGCCTTTGCTCGCTTCAATCGACATCGCCGCTGACCCCGGGTCGTCGACCAACCACGCCCTGCTCCAGTCGGGTGGGCCCAGTTCAGACGATAGCCGGGGATCGGGAGATGGGCGATCTGGCCCGACGGGCGGAACGGCAAAACGGTCGACCCGCGGCGCCCTGATCGGCGTCCTGCTGGTTGTGGCCGCCGGTGTCGGGATCGGCGCATCCTGGTCGATGACGCGTCCGCAAAGAGTCGAGGTCTTTACCGTGCGCGCCTCGACCATCGAGCGTGCGCTGTCCGTTGTTGGTCGGGCCCGCCCCGCGGCCTTGCTGGATATCAGGTCGCCGAATCCCGGTCAGGTGATCACCCTGCTCCATGATGATGGAGACCGGGTGGCCCTCGGCGAGCCCCTGGCTGTCATCAAGGCGACGGTGGAGCAAGCCCAGACGGACGCGCTGGTCGCACGTGAGCGCGCCGCCAGGGCCGAACGGCATCGAACTGAGTTGGTGTTTGACCGCACCCGGATCCTGGCAAGCCGCGGATACGCGACGCGCGCGGCGCTGGATGAAGCCCGGGCCGGGCTACAGTCGGCTCAGGCCAGTCTCGATGCCGCGATCGCGACCCGGGTCGCCAGCGAAGAGCTGGCCGGACAGTTCACGGTGCGCGCGCCCATGGCGGGCGTGGTCCTCTTCCGACCGATCGACAATGGTCAGGTGGTCGCGGCCACCACCACCCTGTTCCAGCTCGGTTCGGACCATGGAACAGAAATCCAGGCCCAGGTTGATGAAGGCTACGCGGACACGCTGCGAGCCGGGCAGTTGGCCCGGCTGGTCCCGACCGGATCGAATCTGCCCTTCAGAGCTCGCGTGACGGAGGTGTCGCCGCAGGTCGACAGCAGCACCGGCGGACGTTTGATAAAGCTGGTTCCCCTAGATGGTCCAGTTCTGGCCCCGGGCCGCTCCATCGACATCACAATCGTTATCGACCGGCGTGCCGGCGGAATTGCCATCCCGAGGGGCGCCGTGCTCGATCCTTCGCTGGCCCTCTCCCAATGCCATCGTCGAACACGGTCTAGCGCCGGGTGATCGGCTCGTCCTTGCTCCGGCTGGAATCCGTCCCAACGCGCATGTGCGGCCGGTGGCCCCCGCCGCCAAGATGGGGGAGTGAACGCATGTTCGCGTTTGCTGTGGCGCGGCGCTATTTGCTCTCAAGTCCATTGCAGACCGCTCTGCTGGTTGCTGGTGTCGCGCTAGGCGTGACCATCTTCGTATTCATTACGGCACTGATCCATGGCCTCGCGGTCACGCTGACCGACCGGGTGACCGCCGATAGTGCGCACGTGACTCTGGAGCCGGCGACGCGGGTCGCCCGGGTGTTGGGCGCGCCCGGCGTCGATACCGAGGCTGTCGCCCTGGTGTCGACTTTCCAGCGCCACCAGATCCGTGAGTGGTCGTCGACCGTCGCGCTGGTTCGACAGCAGGACTCCGTGACCGCTGTCAGTCCGAGGATTACGGGCAATGCCTTCCTGGTGAAGGGAGAAGCGGTCGCGCCGGTATCGGTCACGGGTGTTGACCCGCAGGCGCTCGACGCCATCACGCCGATCTCCACGATGCTGGTCGGAGGCAAGGCCGATCTGGAGCGCGGCGGCCTTCTGATCGGCTATCGCCTGGCTGCGGACCTTGGCTTGTCGCCTGGCCAACCTGTGCTGTTCAGAACCGACCGCGGCGTCGAGCGCCTTCTGACGGTCCAGGGCGTTTTCAAGACGGGCGTTCAGGCCCTGGACGAACGGGTGACGTTCCTGTCGATCCAGGCGGCGCGACCCCTCTTCCGGCTGCCCGAGGGTGTTACAAACATCGAGATCAAGTTGACCGACCCGCAAAGCGCTCGTCCTCTGGCAGTTTTTCTTCAGGGTGCGACAGGTTTGAGGGCGATCCCATGGCAGGACAGGAACCTGGGCCTTGATGAAGCCCTGACCGCCCAGGACCAGACCGGCCAGTTGATCCAGGGCTTTTCCCTGGTTTCAATCATCATCGGCGTCGCCAGCGCCATGGTCCTGTCAACCTACCGGCGACGAAGCGAGATCGGCATCATGCGCGCATTTGGCGTTTCGGGTGGCTTTGTCTCGCAGGTTTTCATCCTGCAAGGGCTGATGATTGGTTTGATCGGTGCGGTCGCGGGCTGCGTCTTCGGATACGGCCTGTGTCGGGTGCTGGCGGGGCTGACACGGGCCGACGGAGCACCGGTTCTTCCGATCACGCCGGAGCAAGGCGGGTATCTTGCCGCGCTCATTCTGACGACGCTGGGCGCCGTGCTGGCCTCTGTCGCGCCCGCGCGTTCGGCAGCGCGACTTGATCCACTGAAAGCCATTCAACAGTGACCACGCTACTGGAGGCTCACGACCTCGAAATGACCTTCTACAACGGCGGTCAGGCGACACCGGTGCTGAAGGGTGTTGATCTACAGCTTGGGCCTGGCGAGTTGACGGCTCTGCTTGGCGCGTCTGGCTCCGGCAAATCGACCCTCTTGTCGATCGTCGGTCTGCTGCTTCGTCCCACCGGCGGGACGCTCGAAATCGCCGGGGAGCGGGTTGAGACCCTCTCCGATGCGCGCCGCACCATCTTCCGCAATCAGCGCCTCGGTTTCGTCTTCCAGTCGCACCATCTGCTGCCGGATTTCACAGCCACCGAAAACGTGGCCTTCCCGGCTGCAGCGCCTGCCGGAGGCATCTCCGCCGCAATGCGCAGGCGCGCGCGGGATCTGCTTGTCCGGGTCGGCCTCGGCGACCGGATGGACTTTCCCGCACCCCGCCTGTCCGGAGGGCAGAAGCAGCGGGTGGCGATTGCCCGGGCGCTGATGAACCGCCCGGATCTCATCCTGGCCGATGAGCCGACAGGTGCGCTGGATCGGGAGTCCGCCGATCAGGTCCTCGCGTTGATGCGGGAGGTCAATCAGGAGGACGCCGCCACATTTCTGATCTGCACACACGATGAGCATGTCGCGGCGCATTGCACCCGCCGCATCACGCTACAGGACGGGCAGGTGATCGCGACGCCGTTGGCCCGTCCGCCAAGCCTCAATGCGAAAATCCCGAACTCCCCGGACCATTGAGTATTTTTCCCATGCCTTGCTTTCGGACACGCCCACAACCCTCACACCCGGGCAGCCCCAGCGCGCCGGGAGCGTGACTTTCCCATCACACCCATGCCGTTCAAACATGCGTTTGAATTATGTCAAATGCGGCGGCCAGCTTCGGCGCGATAGGGGCCCCGGTACGGACCTTTCCCCGAGACCGGAGGACCAAGATCATGAAGACACTCACAAGCGCCATCGCCCTGGCTGCCGCGCTGGCCACGACGGGCGTCGCCAGCGCCCGGGATTTCCAGCCCAAGGCCAAGGGCCTTGTGATGCTGAACGTGCGAGGCAGCGCCGTCGCGCCGTCGGGGAGCGACCCGATCCTGACTGCGGCTGGCGCCGCAACCGGCCTGCGGGCAGACGTCAAGACCGACTACAAGCCCACCCTCGGTCTGTCCTACTTCCTGAGCGACCACGTCGCCGTCGAGGTGATCGCGACCACCACCGAACACAAGGTACGGGCTCGGGGTCCGGCGACCGACGTCACCGTCTACAAGACCTGGGTCCTGCCCCCAGTGGTCTCGCTGCAGTACCACTTCGCGCCTGGCGCCCAGGTCAGCCCCTATGTCGGCGCCGGCGTGAACTACATGCTGTTTCACAACGGCAAGAATCTGAATGGCTTCCGCGTCAAGCTGAAGGATGGCTTTGGCTATGCTCTTCAGACCGGAGTGGACGTTGCGGTCGGCGGTCCCTGGAGCGCCAACCTTGATGTGAAGAAGGTGTTCTTCGACACCAATGCCAGCATCAATGGGGGAACGCTGAAGTCCAAGGTGAACCTGGACCCCTGGGTGGTGTCGGCGGGCGTCGGCTACAAGTTCTAGCGTCTACGCTTGAGGGTTCTGTCCAACCGGACGCCGGGATACCGGCTCCGGCGGACTCTCCCTTTCCCGGGGCGACGATGCAGACGGCTAGAGCGGTTTCCCTACGCTGTGAATCGGGAGGGATTCCCAAATCAGTGATGGAGTGATTCAAGCTGCATGCTGGTGAAGGAGGCCGGCATGCATGGGTCATCCTCTGTCATGTGATCTT
>NZ_JBIKNZ010000113.1:0-5438 GCF_044358365.1 Phenylobacterium sp.
ATCTGGCGCTGGTGGAACTGACCGGCGCACCGTTCATTGTGGATCAGGTCACAACGGGCGCGGCCCTGGAGAGTCTGAAGCGCGGCCTGGACCGGGGTCTTCCCGTCACGGCCACCACCTCGATCAATCACCTGTCCTTCAATGAAATTGACATCGGGGACTATCGCACCTTCTGCAAGGTAGACCCACCCCTGCGCTCGGAGGGCGATCGGCAAGCGGTGATCGACGCGGTCGCCTCCGGCCTAATCCAGGTCATTGTTTCCGCCCACGCCCCGGCCCCGGCCGAGGACAAGCGCCTGCCCTACGACGAAGCGGCGCCCGGCGCGGTGGGCCTTCAGACCCTGCTGGCGGCCCTGCTGTCTTTCCATCATGACGGACGCATTCCGCTGATCGATCTGATCCGGACCGTGACCTCGGCGCCGGCGAAGCTGCTGGGTTTGCCGGCGGGGCGCATCGCCAGGGGTGCGCCGGCGGATCTGGTGATCTGCGACCTCAACGCCCCGGTGGTGATCCAGGCCGACAAGCTTATCTCCAAGTCCAAGAACTCTCCGTTCGACGGACGCAGGCTCCAGGGAAAAGTACTGCGTACCGTCGTGGACGGTCGGACGGTCTACGCCATCTGATCGACCCGGCCCCTACGTTCCTATAATGTTCTTGAAATCAAACTCGACACTGCTAGGTTGCGAACGCGACCGCTGACGAACCCCCGGCGGCGCGCTAGGACTTGGTGTCCAGGGGGAATGTCCATGTCGCCGAACACAATGCTCTTCGCGCTTGCCATAATCGGCGGCTATCTTTTGGGATCCATTCCGTTCGGCGTTATCGCAACCCTCATGGGCGGCGCGGGCGATATCCGGTCGGTCGGATCCGGCAACATCGGTGCGACAAACGTGCTGCGGACCGGTCGCAAGGACCTGGCGGCGATCACCCTGCTGGGGGACGGCGGCAAGGGCGCCGTGGCGGTGCTGCTGGCCTGGTTGATGGCGCGGACTGTGGCCGGCGCGCCGGAAGCAACACTGATCGCCCTGGCGGCGGGCTCAGCGTTTCTCGGCCACCTGTTTCCGGTCTGGCTCAACTTCAAGGGCGGCAAGGGGGTAGCAACCTTTCTGGGCACGCTTCTGGCGGCTGCCTGGCCGGTGGGTATTGCGGCTGCGGTTGCCTGGCTGATCGTGGCGTTCGTGTTCCGGCTCTCATCGCTGGCAGCCCTTGTGGCTGTCGCCCTGGCGCCGGCAGTAGCGCTCGTGCTGGGGCGGCCGCACGCCATAGTGCTGCTGACGCTGTTCATGGCGCTGCTTGTGTTCATTCGCCACGAAGACAACATCCGACGCCTTCTGAAAGGTCAGGAACCCCGCATCGGCGCCAAGACATCGCCAACCGCAGGTCACAACGGAGGCCCACCAATGCCGCCCGAGCTCTACAAGGATCAGGAGACACCGCAGGCGTGACACGGGCCCTTTCCGACGCTCAGCGCCGCGATTGGCTGCGGCTGGTCCGCACAGAAAACGTTGGATCCGTAACCTTTGCACAACTCATAGCCCGCTTCGGCGAGCCGTCGCTGGCGCTCGCCGCCCTGCCCGACCTGGCGCGCCGTGGCGGACGAATGGCAAGCCTGAAGATCCCCAGCGTCGCAGAGGCCGAGCGTGAACTGGCCGCGGGCGCGGCGCTTGGTGCGCGGATGCTGGCGGCATGCGAGCCGGCCTTCCCCCTGCCTCTGGCAACCCTGGACCCGCCGCCACCCCTGTTGTGGGCGCGAGGCGACACCCGGATCCTGAGTCGCCCGGCGGTCGCGATTGTCGGCGCCCGTGTAGCCTCTGCGGCGGCGCAACGCTTTGCCCGGGGGCTGGCGGCGGAGCTGGGTCAGGCCGGCTTCGTCGTGGTCTCGGGCATGGCGCGCGGCATCGATGCTGCGGCGCACGAAGGGGCCATGGCCTCCGGCACGGTCGCCGTGCTGGGCGGCGGTGTGGACGACATCTATCCGCCCGAACACCGTCCGCTTTACGATCGCATCCGTGAGGCAGGGTGCGTGGTGTCGGAAAACGAGCCGGGACGCATCGCGGTCGCCCGTGATTTCCCACGCCGCAACCGCATCATCGCCGGACTCTCACGCGCCGTTGTGGTCGTGGAGGCCGAGCTTCGTTCCGGATCGCTGATCACCGCACGCCTGGCTGGCGAACAGGGCCGCGAGGTACTGGCTGTGCCGGGTTCGCCGCTGGATCCGAGAGCCCGAGGCGCCAACGATCTACTCCGCCAGGGCGCGGCGATCTGCGAAGGAATCGACGACATCCTGCGGGCGCTGGAGGGCCTCCGTGGCTTTGAGGCGCCGACCGCGACGCCCTACCGCGACGCGCCCGCGGAACCTGACGACGGCCTGCGAAAACGCCTGGCGGACCTGCTGTCGCCGACCCCCGTCTCACGGGATGAATTGGTGCGCGCGACCGGTGCGCCAGCCCCCATGGTCTTCGCCGCCCTGACCGAACTGGCGCTGGCCGGACGGGCCGAACTGCTGCCCGGAGGCATGGTGGCAAGAATCTAGCCCCTAAAGGGGCTGGTGAAATCCGATGTAATCCGACCGTTGACAGGCCGTGGGCGCCGCCCCCACGTTCCGCGTTCTTTTCTGGAACAGTCCCCCGCATGAAGCTCGTCATCGTCGAGAGCCCCGCCAAGGCCAAGACCATCAACAAGTACCTTGGCGCCGACTTCAAGGTGCTGGCCTCGTACGGCCACGTTCGCGACCTGCCCGCGAAAGACGGCTCGGTGCGTCCGGACGACGACTTCGACATGTCCTGGGAAATCGACGGCAAGGCCGCCAAGCGGCTCTCCGAGATCGCCGAGGCCGCCAAGGGCGCCGACCGCCTGATCCTGGCGACCGACCCCGACCGCGAAGGTGAGGCGATTTCCTGGCACGTGCTGGAGATCCTCAATAAAAAGCGCGGCCTGAAGGACATTCCGGTCGAGCGCGTGGTGTTCAACGCCATCACCAGGACTTCCGTTCTCGAGGCCATGACCCATCCGCGCCAGCTGGATATGGAACTGGTCAACGCCTATCTGGCGCGCCGCGCGCTGGATTATCTGGTGGGCTTCACCCTTTCGCCGGTGCTGTGGCGCAAGCTGCCCGGCGCGCGTTCAGCCGGACGCGTGCAGTCGGTGGCCCTGCGCTGCGTCGTGGACCGTGAGCTCGAGATCGAACGGTTCAAGACCCAGGAATACTGGACCGTCGAGGCCGAGGTCTCCGCCGGCAGCGATCCCTTCACCGCGCGGCTGGTGAAGCACGATGGCAAGCGCCTGACGAAGTTCGACCTGGGCAACGAGACCAGCGCCCTGGCCGCACGCGACGCCGTCAGGGCGGCGACGTTCTCGATCACGGCCCTGGAACGCAAACCGGGACGCCGGTCCCCGCCCCCGCCCTTCACCACCTCGACCCTGCAGCAGGAGGCCTCCCGCAAGCTGGGTTTCGACGCCAAGCGGACCATGCAGGCGGCCCAGCGGCTGTATGAAGGCATCGACATCGGTGGGGAAACCGTCGGCCTGATCACTTACATGCGAACCGACGGCGTGCAGACCGCGCCGGAAGCGCTGGACGAAGCCCGCGACGTCATCGGCGGCCTCTACGGCAAGGACTATGTGCCGGAAAAGCCCCGGTTCTATTCCACCAAGGCCAAGAACGCCCAGGAGGCCCACGAGGCGATCCGCCCCACCAGCTTGGCGCGAAACCCCGGCAAGATGCGGCTCGAGGGCGATCTGGGACGGCTCTATGAGCTGGTCTGGAAGCGGATGATCGCCTCACAGATGGAAAGCGCCAGGATCGAGCGCACCACCATCGATATCGACAGCGCCGACGGCAAGACCGGCCTGCGCGCCACCGGCCAGGTCGTGACCTTCGACGGCTATCTGGCGGTCTATGAAGAGGGTCGCGACGACCCCGACGACGAGGAAGGCGGCCGTCTGCCGCAGGTGACGCAAGGCGCCGCCGCCCAGGTGAAGTCCGCCAAGGCCGACCAGCACTTCACCGAGCCACCGCCGCGCTATTCCGAAGCCAGCCTCGTCAAGAAACTGGAAGAACTCGGCATCGGGCGGCCCTCGACCTATGCCTCGATCCTGACGGTGCTGCGCGACCGGGCCTATGTCCGGATGGAAAAGCAGCGCTTCATTCCGGAAGACAAGGGTCGCCTGCTGACCGCCTTCCTCGAAGAGTATTTCGCCCGCTACGTGGAATATGACTTCACCGCCGCACTGGAAGAACGCCTGGACCTGGTGTCGGCCGGCGAACTGGACTGGAAGGTGCTGCTCCGCGAGTTCTGGCTCGAATTCAACGCCAAGATCGGCGAGACCGCCGAACTGCGCATGAGCGACGTGCTCACGGCCCTCGACGCCACGTTGGGCCCGCACCTGTTCCCCGCAAAGGCCGACGGCTCCGACCCGCGCGCCTGCCCGGTCTGCAACAGCGGCCGTATGGGCCTGAAGAGCAGCAAGTATGGCCCGTTCCTGGGATGCTCCAACTATCCCGAGTGCCGCCACACCCGGCCCCTGACCGTGGCCGAGGAAGGCGAGGACGGCCCCACCGGCGATCGTGAGCTGGGGATCGATCCGGTAACCGGCGAGACCGTGTTCCTGAAGACCGGCCGCTTCGGCGTCTACGTTCAGCTTGGTGAGGGCGAGAAACCGAAGCGTTCCAGCCTGCCCAAGGGCTGGTCCGCGCCGGACATGGACCTGGACAAGGGCCTGCGCCTGCTGCGCCTGCCGCGCGATGTCGGCAATCACCCGGAAGACGGCAAACCAATCGTCGCCGGGATAGGCCGATACGGGCCCTTCGTGCTGCACGACGGAACCTATGCCAACCTGCCATCGGCGGACGAAGTCTTTGACGTTGGCGTGAACCGCGCCGTCGACCTGCTGGCCACCAAGCGGGCCGGGCGACGCGGCGGGGCGGAGTCGGCGGCGCTGGCGGAACTGGGCGCGCACCCGGTCGACGGCCAGCCGATCCGCGTGCTGTCAGGCCGCTACGGCCCCTACATCAAGCACGGCGCCACCAACGCCAATGTGCCGCGCGGCGCCGACCCGCTTTCAGTCACTCTCGAACAGGCCATCGAACTGATCGCCGAACGCGTAGCCAAGGGCGGCGGCGGCAAGGCCAAGAAGCCGGCGCGTGCGGCCAAGGCCAAGGCGGAACCGAAGGCGGCAGCGGCCAAGAAGGCGCCGGCCAAGAAGAAGTCGCCTGCAAAGAAGAAGGCGCCGGCGAAGAACTAACCCCCATCCCGCTCATCCCGGCATTCGCCGGGATGAGCGGGATCGTTTAGCGATCTAGCTTGTCTACGCTAGAGCGGTTTCCCTACGCTGTGAATCGGGAGGGATTCCCAAATCAGTGATGGAGTGATTCAAGCTGCATGCTGGTGAAGGAGGCCGGCATGCATGGGTCATCCTCTGTCATGTGATCTTCGGGA
>NZ_JBIKNZ010000072.1:0-17788 GCF_044358365.1 Phenylobacterium sp.
GGTCACCCAGATCGGCCGTGAGCATATAGCGCCGAATCGCGAGGTGATCTGGGCGCAGGGTCCGGCTACGCCATCCGCGGGCGATCGGCCGCCCAACGTGGTCGTGATCCTCGTCGACGATCTGGGGTTCAACGATATCAGCACTTTCGGCGGCGGTGTGGCGGGCGGCGCTGTACCTACCCCCAACATTGATGCCCTTGCCGCCCGGGGCGCAGCCATGACCCAGGCCTATTCCGGTACGGCGGCCTGCGCGCCTTCGCGCGCGATGGTCATGACGGGTCGCTACCCCACCCGGCATGGCTTCGAGTTTACGCCGACCCCTGCCGGTATTAACCGCATCCTGCCGCTGTTCTTCAACGACAGCACGCAGCCGCACCCGATGCTGTCGAACAAGGACGCCGCCGCCAAGCTGCCGCCCATGGCTGACCAGGGCCTGCCCGGTTCCGAGGTCACCGTCGCCGAAATTCTGAAAGACCGCGGCTACCACACCGTCCACATCGGGAAGTGGCATCTGGGCAGCGGAAAGACGTTTGGCGCCAACGCCCAGGGCTTCGACGAAAGCCTGCTGCTCGCCAGCGCGCTCTACTTGCCGGAGAAGGATCCCGGCGTGGTCAACGCCAAGGTCGACTTTGACCCGATCGACAAGTTTCTCTGGGCCCGGATGGAGTACGCCACCAGCTTCAATGAAGGCCCGATGTTCGCCCCGCGCGGATATCTCACCGATTACTACACCGACGAGGCGGTGAAGGTGATCAAGGCCAACAAGAACCGGCCCTTCTTCCTCTATCTGGCCCATTGGGGCGTCCACAGCCCGCTGCAGGCGTCGAAAGCCGACTATGACGCGCTACCCCAGATCAAGGATCACCGGATGCGGGTCTACGCCGCCATGGTGAGGTCCATAGACCGCAGCGTGGGTCGCGTGATGGAAACGCTGCGCGCCGAAGGGATGGACGAAAACACCATCATCGTCTTCTCAAGCGACAATGGCGGGCCGGGCTACATCGGCCTGCCCGAGATCAACAAGCCCTATCGCGGCTGGAAACTGACCTTCTTCGAGGGCGGGATACGCGTGCCCTACTTCGTCTCCTGGCCCGGAAAGATTCCCGCCGGCGGGCGAATTCCGGACCCGGTCAGCCATATCGATCTGTTGCCAACCCTGGCCGCCGCCACCGGCGCGAAGGCGCCGGCCGACCGACCCATCGATGGCGTCAACCTGATGCCCTACCTGACCGGCAAGACGCCAACGCGTCTGCCGACGCGGGCGATCTTCTGGCAGGACGGCCACTATCTGGCGGTGTTGAAGGATGGCTGGAAACTTCAGACGGCCGAGCGCCCCCGCAAGGACTGGCTCTTCAACCTGGCCGTCGATCCCACCGAACAGACCAACCTTGCCGCTGCAAATCCCGCCAAGGTCTCCGAATTGAAAGCTGCCCTCGTCGCCCATCGCAAGGACAGTCCCGGGCCGCTCTATCCGGCCGCCGGCGAGATGCCGGTAACCATCGACAAGACCCTGGAGCAAAAGGCCACCAAGTCGGACGAATTCATCTACTGGCCGGGATAGCATCCGATCCTGGCCATCGGGTCCCGTTGCTCACCACTCGGGGCGACCTGGCGCTCACCATGCTGCGCAACAGCGCCTTCAACGGCGAGACGATGCGGCTTGACGGCGCGGTCCGAACCCCGCCGCCCTGATCAGAACAGCCAGCGAGCGCGGGCGGTCACGATCGGGCTGAGCCGGGTGGAGCGGCGCTCCCGGAAGTCCACCAGCCCCGCCGAGCGCGCGCCGACGAAGACCGTGCGGGTGCGGACGCGTTCGCGGGCTGTGATGTTCTCCAGCTGGAAGCGCATCAACAGGTCGGGCCGGGGCGTCCAGTCCCAGATGAACTTGATCAGGGGCGCCTCTTCGACGCGACGGATCTCATTGATCCGGTAAAAGGTCTCCTCGAACCCCAGGTTGGCTTCCATGCCCAGGGTCGACTTGAGGGTCGGCAGATTGCGGGTGATCTCAAGCTGACCTTCGAACGGACGCTGGCCCGAGATCCGGCGGGGCTGTCCCGTGACCGGATCGGTGACCTTTGATTTCCGCCAGGTTCCGGTGAAGCGCAGCGTAGCTTCCGACACCCCGAGGTTCGCCAGCGGAACCGTCAGGTTCAGCCGGGCCTCATCGCGGGTTCCGGATCCGATGTTTCCGGGTCCGTCGAACCGGCCGGCTACCGGGATAAGGTCGATGGCCTCGTCAATCTTTCCGTGGGTCAGGGTCAGGACCGCCGCACCTGACGACCAGAACTGCCGCTCCAGCGCCAGCTCCGTCACCCAGGACCGCTCGGGCTCCAGATCCGAGTTTCCGGCCGTCACGGAGTCCGCCTCAAACTCGGAACTTGCGGCAAAATCCTCGAAGTCGAGCTGTCCCACCGTGCGCTCGATCCGCAGACGGATCTGGCTGTCACCAAGTCCCCAGGAGACCGAAGCTCTGGGTTTGATGAAGGTCAGGGTCTTCTCCTGACTGGCGCCACCGCTCTGGGTGATGGTCGAGGTTTCCACCCTCACGCCGCTTTCCAGCGACAGGCCTGGCATGGGACGATAGCTGCCCGTGAGGAACGCTTCCCCACGTTGTTCCTCGACGCGGACATTCGATGACGGCACGGGCGAGGCCTGGCCCGCCAGCACCAGGGCCGCCTTGGCGTTCAGGGTATTGAGCGCCCCCTCGCCACCGGCCTCGATCGCCCCCCACGGCTGCGTCCAGCGCAGCACACCCCGGCCGATGCTCTCCGATGACCGGGCGCTTTCGATGGACGACTGTGAACGTCGCGGCGTCACGCTCGAGGCATCGATGGTTTCGCGTTCCAGGCGCTGCAGTCCGGTCACCTGCAGGGCCAGATCGCCGGTGATCGGGCGCTCGTAATCAGCATTGACCTCGAACTCGGTGTCGCCGCCGCGAATACGGGTGACTTCCTGGAAGCGGCTGGCCGCAGCGCCGGCAAGATCGGCCACCTCACGCCGGTTCGAGGTCTCCCGTTCCGCCGAGACATTCAGACGCAGCACGTCGGTGGCGGTGCGACGTTCTGCAGCGCTGTTGAATTGCACAAATCGCGACAGGGTCTTTGCGTCAAAGTCACCGGCTTCATAGGGCGAGGCCCCCGGGCGAGTCCGGCTTAGCTTGCCATCGCCGCTGTCGGAGGTGACATCGCTGCGACCGCTGATCTGGGCCTCTGCCGAAAGCCCGCCAGAGCGCCAGTTCGCCTCGGCTCGCACGAAGCCGCCCACGAAGCCGTCCGCGTAGGCCTTGCTGAACAGCTGGAATGCCTGCGACGAGGCTGCGCCCGACTTTCGGATCACATTGGCCACCACGCCCTGGCCCTGCATGTCGATGCCCGGCGCTCCGCCGCGGATGACGTCGATCCGCTCCACGGTTTCCGCAGAGATTCGCTGGAGAATGCTGTCCAGGGGCGCTGACTTGGAGGTCGGCCGCTCGCCGTCGATCAGCACGTTGCCGCCACCTCCTGCAAAGCCGCGAACGCCCTGGCCACGATCCAGTACGAAGCCCGGCGTGCGCTCGATCATCTCGCGCGCCGATGAGGGTTGGCCTGGCGCATAGAAGCTGGCGGGATAGCTTACAACACCCGTCGCGGCGGACGGGGCATCGGCGGGTTGGGCTGCGGCCGGCGCCACGCAGGCCACGAGCAGGCCAGCGAGCAAGGTAGCGCGATGGCGTTGGAGGCCGTCGGATTTCACACGAAACTCACACCCACAAGGTCAGGCGCTGGAGATAGGGCGCCCGGGCGCTCGACTTATTTCGGGCACGACATATATCTCGCTCTGGCTGACGCCGTCATCAGGGCTGCCGCCTTTCTGGTCTGACCCGGACGAGGGAAGCTCAGGCTGTCGGCGCGCCGGTGAGCACGCCCGCTGCCGCCAGGTGCTCCACCTCGCTGGCTGAGCGACCCAGCCATTCGCCCAGAACCTCGACATTGTGCTCGCCGAGGTGTGGCGCCGGCCCCCGGACACCGCTCCGGGCATCAGAGAAGCGGTAGGGTGATTGCGGGATCGGTCGCGTGCCGCCCGCCCGGTCGTCGATCTCCACGATGGACCTGCGGTGTTTCAGCGTCGGCTGGTCGCGGAGCTCTGCGCCAGGCCGCACCTGCCCCCAGGCGGTGTTCATCCGGTCCATGGCGGTCTCGACGTCGTCCCAGGTCCTGAGATCACCCAGATAGTCTTCGATCACTTTGCGACGGACGGCGATCTTCGTTTCGAAATCCATGTCCGGCGTGGTCGGATCGGCCACGCCCAGCTTCGTCGTGATCAGGCGCCACAGCAGGCGAATATCCGACGACACCAGGATCGGCCCGGCGCCGGTTTCCCACACCTCCGCCGGCAGGCCCATGGTGGCCTCGGAATCTTCGAGCTCGTAGTGGATCTGATCGTCCGTCACCAGGGTGGCGTCGACCATGGCCATGTCGATGTGCTGACCCAACCCCGTGCGTTCCCGCAGGATCACCGCCGACAACACCCCGATCAGGCCATGCAGCGAAGCGTTGGTGTCAGCCACAGATAGCGGCAGGTCATGGGCCGGGATCTTCCCCCGCCGCGCCGTACGGGCCAGCAGACCCAACTCGGCATGAACGATCGGCGCATAGGCGGGCCGGCGCGATTCCGGCCCGTTCGCGCCAAATCCCGAGATCGACAGCATGATCAGGCGGGGATTGACGGCCTTCAGCGCCTCATAGCCGAACCCCAGTCGGGGCATCACGTCGGGCCGGTAGTTCTCGAGCAGGATGTCTGCCTGCCGCACGAGATCAAACACCAGTTCCTTCGCGCCTGGCGCGCGCAGGTCGATGGAGATGTTCCGCTTGCCGGCGTTCTGCTGGTGATAGTAGCCCGGAACACCCCCCACCACCTTTCCCCAGAAGCGCGTGACGTCCCCGTCCGGCGGCTCCACCTTGACCACGTCAGCGCCCAGGTCGCAGAGTATCCGCCCCGCAAAGGGGCCGGCCAGCACCCGTGAGAAGTCCAGCACCTTCAGCCCGGCCAGGGGATAGTTCGACAGGGCGGCGGTCATGCGGCGTCTCTCCTTGTCCGTCGGGTCAGCGGCCCTGGAAAACCGGTGCGCGCTTGTCGACGAACGCCTGGGAGGCGGCCTTGTGATCCTCGGTCATCATGGTGCGGATCATGTGGATGGCTTCAGAGTCCAACACGTCCGACAGGCTGCCGTGGTCCGCTGTGTTCAGGTTCTTCTTCATGTGCCCGATGGCCACTGTCGGCAGGCCCGCCAGTCGCCGCGCCAACTCGGCCGCCGCCTGGGCCAGATCCTCGGCGGGTACCGAACGGTTCACGATGCCCAGCGCTGCGGCTTCCTTGCCCGTGATCACGTCGGCCATGAAGTAAAGCTCGCGCGCCTTGGCGGCGCCCACCAGATGGCTGAGGAAGTAGCTGCCGCCGTAGTCGCCCGAGACACCGACCTTGGAGAACGCCGTCGTCATCTTCGCGCCGTCCGCCGCGATCCGCAGATCACAGGCCAGAGCCATCGAGAGGCCCGCGCCGGCCGCCGGCCCGGGGATCACCGCGAGCGTCGGCTTGGGCATCTCGTGCAGCCAGCGGCTCACCTCCATGCCGGTCCGCAAGCTGTACAGGCGTTGTTCAAAGCTGGGGCCCGCTCCGCCATCGGCGCCGCGGCCGGTATCCGCCGCGAAACCCTTTACGTCACCGCCGGCGCAGAACGCGCTGCCCGCGCCCGTCAGCACCACCACCCGCACCTTCGGGTCCGCCGCCAGCCGCGGCACGGCCTCCGCCAACGCCGCCATCATCGGCCCGCTAAGCGCATTGCGCGCCTCAGGGCGGTTCATCGTCAGGGTGGCGACGCCATCTTCCAGCGTCTCGAGCAGGTGGTCGGTCATGATTTCCTCGGATCGTTCTTGTGTTTTGGTTGTGTCTACTTGCCGGAGAACACCGGCTTGCGCTTCTCGAAGAAGGCCGTGCGGGCCTCCTTGGCGTCGTCGCTGGAGAAGGCGATGCGGATATTAGCGACCTCATAGCGCAGCTGTTGCTCCATGTCGGTGCTCTCCATCGACTTGACCATGCCGCGCTTCAGCAGACGCAGGGTGATCGGCGACCACTCGCACAGTTGCTGGCAATAGGCCTGCAGCCGGTCGTGGAACTTGTCGTCGTCGACGACCTCGCCGGCCATGCCAAGAGCAACAGCTTCTTCTCCGAGCGCCGTACGGTTCTCCATCATGAAGCGCATGGCCCTCTCATAGCCCATGGCCTGCGGCAGGGTGATGGTCAGGCCCGCGTCCGGCGAACCGCCAATCCGGGTGTAGCCCGCCATCAGCCGCGCGCTGCGCGCCACCAGTCGAACATCGGTCGCCATGGCCAGGCCAAGACCCGCGCCCACCGCCACGCCATTGATCCCGCCCACCACCGGCTTGTCGCAGCGCTTGCGGATCGACAGCAGGAACTGGCCCACCCAGCCGATATCGTCCAGCTGGGAACTTTGCGGAGTCAGCGGCGAGTAGCGCTCGCCCCCCGACAGATCGAGCCCGGCGCAGAAGCTGTCGCCGCTGCCGGTGATGGCGATCACCCTCACATTGTCGATGCCAGCCGCCTCGTCCACAGCGCCGATCACGGCCCAGGCCAGCTCGGTGCTGAGCGCGTTCTTCTTGTCCGGGCGATTGAGCATGATCGTGCGCACATGGCCCACGTCGGAAACCTTCACGAGGTCAGTCATCGGCATCGTCCTCCCGGGTCGTCGTTCCCTGCGATCCTGCCCCATCTCATAGCGCAGGAGTGCGCCCTGACAGAAGGGCCTGCGCAACGGCGCCTGCCCAGGCGTCAGTTTGACAAGGAGCTCGGCGAAGGGGGTATGGACAGGGATGCTGTTTCAGAACACCCGCCTCGCCCGCATCCTGTCCAACCTTCGCAAGCGGCCCGGCGCAGCGCTGGCCTCGTCCATCGCGCTCGCGCTGGCCCTAAGTGCGCCGACGCCGGGCCTCACCAAAACAGCGCCGAACGCGCCCAACATCGTCCTCGTTGTGATCGATGACGGCGGCTACACAGACCTGGGCGCCTATGGCAGCGAGATCGCCACGCCCAACATCGACGCCCTGGCGGCCCGCGGGGCCCGGTTCTCCAACTTCCACGCCTCGCCCATGTGCGCGCCCTCCCGCGCCATGCTGCTCACCGGCGTCGACAGCCACACCGCCGGCATCGCCAACCTGCCCGAGAGCACCCCCGACGAACATCGTGGTGTCGCCGCCTATCGAGGCCGCCTCGCGAAGAACGTCACCACGGTCTCCACCCTGCTGCAGAGCGCGGGCTACCACACCTGGATGGCCGGCAAGTGGCACCTCGGCCATGGCCCGGACGACCTGCCCAACGCCCGCGGGTTCGACAGATCCTTCGCACTCGACGCCACCGGCGGCGACAACTACCAGAAGCGGCCCTATCTGCCCCTTTACAAGACCGCCGACTGGTTCGAGGACGGCAAGCCCGCCGACCTGCCGAAGGATTTCTATTCCTCGAAGTTCCTCGTCGACCGGCTGATCCGCAACATCGACACAGCGCCGAAGGACGGCAAACCCTTCTTCGCCTACCTGCCGTTCCTGGCGATCCACATCCCCACCCAGGCCCCGCAGGCCTATGTCGACAGGTACAGGAACGCCTACGCCCACGGCTGGGACGTCCAGCGCCAGCGACGCTACGACGGCGCCGTACGCACCGGCCTGATCGCGCCCGGCACGCCCATGGGCCCCCCGCCCTCCAATGTGAAAGCCTGGAACAAGCTCTCTCCGAAGGAGCAGCAGGCCGCCGCCCGGCACATGGCGGTCAACGCCGGCATGCTGGAAGCCATGGATGCCCACTTCGGACGACTGGTCGCCCACCTCAAACAGACCGGGCAGTACGACAACACCCTGTTCGTGATCCTCTCCGACAACGGTCCCGAAGCCGCAGACCCCGCCGCCCAGCCCCTGTTCCGCCTGTGGCTGAACGCGGTGGGTTATTCCTCGGCGCTGGATCGGCTGGGCAGTCGCGGCGCCTTCTCGGCCATAGGCCCCGGCTGGGCCAGCGCCGCGGCCGCGCCGGGCGCGCTCTTCAAGTTCTACGCCTCCGAGGGCGGCATGCGGGTGCCGCTGATCATCTCCGGGCCCGGCGTGCAGCCCGCCACCGCGCGCGCCTTCTCCTTCATCACCGACGTGACGCCGACCCTGCTCGACTACGCCGGTGTCGCGCCAGCGCCGGCGCCGGCCGCCCCGATCGTGGGCCGAACGCTCAGGCCCCTGCTGAGCGGCGCTGCGACCACCGTTTATGATCCCGCCACGCCTGTCTCCATGGAGGCCGCCGGCGACATCGCTGTCTTCAAGGGCGACCTTAAACTGACGAAGAACGCCGGAACACTCGGCTCGCCCGACTGGCGCCTCTACGACATCGTCCGCGACCCCGGCGAGACCCGCGACCTGTCGGCCGCCATGCCGGAACAGCTCGCTGCGATGAAGGCGGACTACGAGGCCTACGCCGCCCGCGTCGGCGTGGCCGAGGTCCCCAAGGACTATGCTCCCGACAGACAGGTGGCTAAGGCCAGCGGTCCCGGCCTCATCAAGGCGCTGGCCCTGCCCGCCAGCCTCGGGCTGGCGGCGGTCGCGGGCGTCATCACGCTCGCCGTGGTCCTGGCCCAGGCCCGCCGTCGACGCTTGGGACGCGCACCGATCCGGGTGGGCCAGGGCGTCGTGCGCGGACTGGTCGGATTCGCCGGCGTCCTCAGCCTGCTGATCGCCAGCCGCTTCTGGCTGGCTCCCGCCGAACTTGCCGCCACCATGGGCCTCACCGCCGAGGGGCCCGTGGGACTGGGCACCATCCGCGCCGACATGGCCGCCTTCTTTGGCGCGGCGGCGATCCTGGCGCTCACGGCCGCCATCCGCAACGAGGCCCGCTGGCTGACCCCGGTCCTGCTGCTGCTGGCCCTGGCGCTGGCCGGGCGGGTGTTCAACCTGGTCACCACCGACGGCGGCACAGCCCTGATCCCACCGATGGTGATCGAGGTCGTGCTGATTGCGATCATGGGGCTTGGGCGGCGGGTGTTGGGGAGAGCGCCAAATGCGTGATGCGGGACGGCCAGCGTTCAATCAGCGCTCGACTTCGCCAGGTATCTGACGCCATCCAGCCCCTCAAAGTGCGCGTCACAGGTGAGGAGTTCGGCGTCATGGTCCTGCGCGGCAGCGTAGACGATGGCGTCTGCCGTCGCCAGCCGATGCCGCGCGCAGAGCTCGGCCGCCGCGAGGGCTGTCCGGGTGTCCAGCGGGACGATCCGACACATCTGGCTGAACGCGATCACCTGATCGGCCCGGTCTTCGCCAAGTTCGCGGGTCAGCCACTTGGCCAGCTCAAGCTGGACGATTGTCGGGACCAGCCACTCGTCCTGTGACGGCATCACTGTACCCACGGCCCGGCCCGTCGCAGACCCCATCAGCCACTCGATCCAGGCCGAGGTGTCGACCAGCACCATCAGAACCGGTCGCTGCGGTCGCGGTAGCCGTCGGGGTTCGCCCCCTTGGCTATCCCGGCGAGGTCCGCCGCCGCCGGCGCCGGGACCAGCAGCACACCGGTCCCCTTGGGAATGAATACAAACTGCTGCCCCGCCGTCCACCGCCTGGCTGTGCGCACCGCCTTGGGGATCGAAATCTGGAACTTCGCGGACAGGGTGGCGGTGTCGGACATTTTCTTACCATATCTGCATCGATCTGGAATTGGTAAGATTATACGCCCGATCTATCGGCCTTGCACGTCGGATTCTGCAGGGCGCGTCTCCACATGAGCGCCGCATTGATTCGGGACCCTACGACCCCGCGCGCGGGTTCCACGTACGTGCGACCTTGTCCCGCGACTTGATCATGGTCAGCAGAGCCCCGACCCGGAGCTCCGCCGCCTTAACCTGGATCAGGCCGTCGCAAACCGCCCCAGGCGCTCACGGATGATCTGGTCGGCCTCGGCCATGATGCCGTCGATCAGTTCCTTGCACGTCGGGATGTCGTGGATGAGGCCCACCACCATGCCGCATGACCAGGCGCCGGCTTCCATGTCGCCGTCCTGCATCACCTTGGGATAGACGCCGGCCACTTCGGCGATGATGTCCTCGAACTTCATGTTCGAGCCCAGTTCCTTCTCTTTAACGAGCAGGCGCTCAACCGCGCTATTGGTCAGCACGCGTTCGGTGTTGCGCAGGGGGCGCATGACCAGGCGGGTGTCCAGTTCGGTGGCCGCGACGATGGCGTCCTTTACGTTCTGGTGGACCGGAGCTTCACGCGTGGCGATGAAGCGCGTGCCCATGTTGATGCCCTCGGCGCCCATGGCCAGCGCCGCCACCAGCTGCTTGCCGTTGGCCACGCCGCCGGAGGCCACGAACGGGATCTTCAGCTCTTCTGCAGCCCGGGGAAGGAGAATGAAGTTGGGCACGTCGTCCTCGCCCGGGTGACCGCCGCACTCGAAGCCGTCGACGCTGACGGCGTCACAGCCGATGGCCTCGGCCTTCAGCGAGTGACGAACCGAGGTGCACTTGTGGATCACCTTGATACCGGCCTCTTTCAGCGCAGGCAGCCACTTCTGCGGATTGTTGCCGGCGGTCTCGACCGCCTTCACGCCCGAGTCGATGATCGCCTTCACGTAGCCGGGATAGTCGGGCGGGGTCACAGACGGCAGGAAGGTCAGGTTCACGCCGAACGGCTTGTCAGTCATCGCCTTGCACCGGGCGATCTCGGCGGCCAGCAGCTCTGGCGTGCGCTGCGTCAGGCCGGTGATGATGCCCAGGCCCCCGGCGTTCGACACCGCCGCCGCCATCTCTGCCAGGCCGACAAAGTGCATGCCGCCCTGGACGATGGGGTGCTGGATGCCGAACAGTTCGGTGATGCGGGTCTTCATGAGTGCGTTTCCTTGGGAGCTAGTTTGACTTCAGGGTGGCCACTTCGCCTTGCGTCAATCAAGACCGAAGAAAACGCACCAAGGCAAGACGGTCGGCATGTTCGTGAATGCCGGCGCCGGCGGAATGTTGCTGCTGGGTGGTGCGCCAGCGGTTCCTGACCGAGCCATGGCCCGAAATTCACGCCACCACCCTGCGACAGGGTCCAGCTTTGAAAGCGGGCGGCGTTCAGGCCGCGTTGCAGCCGCAATCGTCAGGCTGTAGTTAGGCCATGACCCCGCGACGCCTCGCGGCCTTTCCTGTCTGGACGCCTGCCATGCGCCGTCATCTGCTCCTCGTCGCGGCCGTGCTTGCTGCGCTGACCGCCGTGCCCACCCTGTCATATGCGCAGGGCCGCCGCGATCCGGAGGCCGACCAGCGCCGCCAGCAGGAAGAGGCCTCCAAGAAGCGCAAGCAACGCGAGGAGTGGGGCGACAACCAGGCGCCGCTGCAGGCGTTGCGCAACGCCGGGCCCTGCCCCTTTGTGAAGTCTCTCTATGACGCGAGCCGCTACATCGAGTTCAAGGACAACCGCGAGGCCTCGGCCGCCGTGGGCTGGTCCGGCGAAATCCAGGGTATCTCGGCCGGTTGCGCCTACAAGGACGATGAGCCGATCAAGGTGACGGTCGAGGTGCTGTTCGAGCTGGGCAAGGGTCCCCAGGCCCAGGGCCGCGAGAAGACCTATCGCTATTGGGTCGCGGTTACGGATCGCAACCGCACGGTCATCGCCAAGGAATTCTTCGACCTGCCGGTGACCTTCCCCGAAGGCCAGGACCGCGTCTATCTGACCGAGAACATCAACCAGATCGTCATCCCGCGCGCGGCGGTCACCACCTCCGGCTCCAACTTCGAGGTCCTGATCGGCTTTGACGTGACGCCGCAGATGGCCGCCTTCAATCGCGAGGGCAAACGCTTCCGGCTGAATGTCGGCCAGGCGAGCGCTGCGCCAAACCCATGATCGACCTCAAGCGGGCGTTGGGCGAGGCGGTAGAAGCCGCCTTCGCCGCCATTGGCGCGCCTCCGGAACTGGGCCGGGTGACACCGTCCGATCGCCCCGACCTCGCCGACTTCCAGTCCAACGGCGCACTGGCCGCCGCCAAGCGCCTGGGCAAGAATCCGCGCGAGATCGCCGCCGCCGTGGTCGAACGGCTGGCGGCTGACCCGCGTCTGGCGGGGGTCGAAATCGCAGGCCCCGGGTTCATCAACCTGAAGGTCGCCGGGGCCACGCTGTCCGATCGCGCCAACGAGATTGCGGCCGACCCGCGCCTGGGCGCCGAAAAGGTGGCTCAGCCCCGCCGCATACTGGTCGACTACGGCGGCCCGAATGTGGCCAAGCCGATGCACGTGGGCCACCTGCGCGCCTCGATCATCGGCGAGTCCATCAAGCGCCTGTTCCGGTTCCGGGGCGACGAGGTGATCGGCGACGCCCACTTCGGCGACTGGGGCTATCAGATGGGCCTCCTGATCGGCGCCGTCATGGACGAGCAACCCGCGATCCGTGACCTGGTTGAAGCCGCCAATGTCTCAGGAGCGGCGCCGAGTGACCTCACGCCGATGGACGCCGTCACCCTGGCCGACCTCGATCGCCTCTATCCGGAGGCCGCAGCCCGGGGCAAATCCGACACCGACTACCGCGACCGCGCCCGCAAGATCACCATGGGCCTGCAGTCCAAGCAGGCGGGGTTCTACGCCCTCTGGGAACGATTCCGCGCCGTCACCCAGGTGGCGCTGGAACGCGACTTCCACGCCCTCGGCATCGACTTCGACTGGTGGAAGGGCGAGAGCGACGTCGAGCACCTGATCTTACCCATGGTCGCTGAACTCGACGCCAAGGGCTTGCTGGTCGACGACCAGGGCGCCCGGATCATCCGGGTCTCCCAGCAGGGAGACAAACGCGAGTTGCCGCCGCTGCTGGTGGTCTCGTCCGAAGGCTCGGCCATGTACGGCACCACCGATCTGGCCACCATTCTCGACCGCAAGCAGGCGTTCGATCCGCATCTGGTGATCTACTGCGTCGACCAGCGTCAGGCCGACCACTTCGAGATCGTGTTCCGCGCGGCCTATCAGGCCGGCTACGCCCGGGAAAGCCAGCTGGAGCACATCGGCTTCGGCACCATGAACGGAACCGACGGCAAGCCTTTCAAGACCCGCGAGGGAGGCGTCCTCAAGCTCAACGACCTGATCGAAATGACCCGGTCGAAAGCGCGCGAGCGGCTGACCGAAGCGGGTCTGGGCGAGAACATGGACCCCGCCGAGTTCGAGGACATCGCCGGCAAGGTGGCTGTCGCGGCGCTCAAGTTCGCCGACCTGCAGAATTTCCGCGGCACCTCCTACGTCTTCGACCTCGACCGCTTCACCAGCTTCGACGGCAAGACCGGCCCCTATCTGCTCTATCAGGCGGTTCGCGTGAAAAGCCTGTTGCGCCGCGCCGCCGCCGAGGGCTTCGCGCAGGGTCCGGTCACGGTCTCGGAGCCGGCCGAGCGCGATCTGGTCCTCACGCTCGACGCCTTCGACGCCGCGCTCGGCGAGGCCTATGACCGCAAGGCGCCGCATGCGCTGGCCGAACACGCCTATCGCCTGAGCCAGGCCTTCTCGAAGTTCTATGCCGCCTGCCCGATGCTGTCGGCGGAACCGGTCCTGCGGTCATCGCGCCTCACGCTGGCGGCGACCACACTGCGCCAGCTCGAACTGGCGCTGGACCTGCTGGGGATCAGCGTCCCGGAGCGGATGTAGGCGTCAGCGCCGCCAGCACCTTCTCCACCCCGGCCACCACCCGGTCGCCATAGGTCAGGCCCAGCATCGTCGTGTGGCTGGCCTCATCCACGTTGTCGATGAACCCGGCGCGCGAGTCCCGGGCCGGCGCGTGGCGGACCTCATTCCAGACGTCCATCTGCGGCGAAGGCGGTCCCGCCGTGATCACCGCTATCGGCCAGTCCGTCAGTAACGGCCCGGCCATCAGCGCCTGCTCACCAGCCGCCCGCCAACTCTGCACCTCGGCATAGGCGTTCCGGCTCTGGCGGCCATTGACAAACCCCCGCCGCTTCTCGGCGCGCCCCTCCGGCGGCAGGCCCACCCGGTCGCCCATCAGATAGAACGGCTTGGTCAGGCCCAGGCTCCCCGCAATCGACCCCAGCCGCGCCAGGTCCGTCATCCGGTCCACGAACACCTGGGCGCCCGGCAGCCCGATCATCTCCGGCGTCACAGCGTCCAGCAGCACCAGCCCGGCCACACGGTCCGGGTTCTGCACCGCAAACTGGCGCAGGTAGAGGCCCGCCATAGAATGCCCCATCAGGATGAACGGCCCCCGCTCCCCCGACGCGGCGATCAGCGCACCCAGATCCCTGACGATGGCATCGCCGTCCCGCGGCCCAGGACCGGGGTCGGAGTACCCCATCCCCGCACGGTCATAGGCGCAGGTGCGCAACCCCTTCGCGCCGAGCTTTTGCTGAAGCGCCGCAAAATCCGCCGCGCCGCTGAAGGCGCCGGCCTCCATCCAGATCACCGGCCTATCCGACTTCGGCCCCTCGCAGACCAGCCGCAGGCTGCGTCCGCCGATGTCGACCATGGCCCCGCGCGGTTTGTGAACACGGCTGAACATGTCCGCCGCCACCGCCGCGGTTGCGAACAACGAGACCAGACCCAGAAGGACGAAAAGCAGGATGCGCATGGCGGGTTCGTAATTCGGTTGGAAGCCAAAAGCGAGAGGCGGGACTTGTCGCCCTGCATCCGTTTGAGCCCTACCGCTCCGCCGGCCCCTCAACCTCCAGCCCCATCCCCTCCAGCGTCTCGATCACGCCGCCTTTCGCGATCAGCGGCCGCAGACGCACCATCGCCACCGCCTTGCCCGGCGCCTTCAGCGCCTCGGCGATCTCTGCCGCCTGGGCGTCCACCGTCTCGCGCCAGGCCTCGGCCCCGCCCGAGATCACCAGCAGGCACTTCTCGAACCCCCGCGGGGCCTTCAGCGCCGCGCCCACGTCGCCGCGCGCCCAGCCTTCCGCCGCCGCCCGCGCGACGCCGGGACCGGCCTCCACATCGCTCATCGCCGCATCCAGACAGGCGGTCTGGATGTCCATGGTCAGGCCGCTCCTGAACGCCTTGATCAAAGGCGCGGCGTTGCGGCTTTCCAGCTTCTTTTCCTTGATCCTCAGCTTGCGCGCGGCGCTGCGCACCTGATCCTCGGCGTTGCGCCCGCGCGGGCCCTCCCGGGCGTCGCCCACCAGGGTGAAGCCCGCCACCATCGGCCCCCAGCCGGCATAGTGCTTCGCGTCCTTGCCCAGCCCCTCGCGCAACGTCACGAACCGCGCCCTCAGGTCCGGCGGCAGATCGTCCTCCATGGTCCCCTTCATCCGCAGGCTACGCCGCAGCGACAGCAGGAGCGGAATGTTGCGGATGCCCAGCGTAAAGGACCGCCCCCCGCCGATCAGGACGTTGGAGCCCTTCAGCCGCCGGTTCAGGCCGGACGGGTCCCACTTGAGGTCACGCGGCAGGAAGGTATCGGGCAGGGCCAGGATATAGACCGTGGTGTCATCGTCCGAGACCCGCCACCACGCCGGCCCCACCACCCGCGCCGTCACCACCAGCTCCTCGACCACCGCCCCTTCGGGGTCCGCCAGCACCGGCTTGCCCGTCTGCGCCGCCACCGGCCCGGCCAGCACCGCCGCCACCAACCCCGGCCACCCGAACCACCTCATACCGTCGCCCCTCTACGCCGCCAGCATACTCCAGGCCCCATGCGGCGAAAGCTTGGCCAAGCCCTGGCGCGTCAGCGCCAGCCGCCATGACCGCAGAAAACGCAGAAACGCGCCGCCAAGAAATCCTTCTGCGTCATTCCGCGTTTTCTGCGGTTCAAAGAGGCGGCGCCGGTCAGAGATCCTTCTGAACCCGCCGCCGACGTGGAACGCGGACGGTCGCGTCGCCGTCCATCACCAGATCGCCGCCCACATAGACCTCACAGCGCAGCACCACCCGCGCGGCCGCGTGATCAATCGTCGCCACCGTCACCCGGGCCGAGGCGACATCGCCGATCCGCACCGGCCTGTGGAAATTCAGGGTCTGGCCCAGATAGATCGCACCCGCGCCGGGCAGGATCGTGCCGACCACAGCGGATCCGAACGAGGCCGACAGCAGGCCATGCGCGATCCGGCCGCGATAGGCCGTCCTGGACGCGAACGCCTCGTCCATGTGCACGGGATTGAAGTCGTCCGAGGCCTCGGCGAACTGGTCGATCCGTTGTTCGGTCACGGTGACAAGCTTCTCGGCGGTCATGCCGACGACAAGCTCGTCCAGGATGTAGCCGCCGGACGGATGGGGTTCGATCATGGGATGGCCTTACTGTCCGGGCCGTCGGCTCGCCAGCAGAAATACGGATTCACGCAGGGCGCCCTACCGCCCCTCCCCGGTCTTGCGATTGCCGGGCAGCGAGGCCGTGAACCGGTCGCCCGACTGGGTCCAGCCGGGGGTATCCTCGCGCTCTACCTGTCCGGTGATCGGGTTCGGGCAATAGCTCACTACCTTCTTCTCGCCGGTCGCCTCGTCCACCTCCACCTTGAAATGCCGGAACAGGATGGTTCGCATCTGACGCGGCTTCTCCGGTTCCATCGGCTTCAACCGCGCCACCCTGGGCGCCATCACCCCGGCCATCCAGCGGGCGTGGGTCAGCTTCACATGGGTGAGATAGGCCGTCTCCGGGGTCGCCGCCTCGGCCAGCGCCCAGCCCACGTCGCAGAACCGCTCGCCCATCACCTCCTTGGCCTGCCGCACCTCCTCGTCGAACACCCCGTTCTGCCGCCGCCAGGCCTGGATCGTCGACAGGCTGGGCATGGTCGGATCCGCCCCGATCCGGGTCAGGCTCTCCCCCTCGCAGACCCGCTCGCAGATCTCCGCCGCAATCCCCTTGCAGAAGGTCGAGACCGGCCCCCGCGCGCCCTGGGGCCGCCCGCCTTCCGCCCGCGCCGCCCTCAGCCGCTCGCCGAACGCCGGTCGCTCCTTCGCCCATTTGGCCACCGCCTCGGGCGTCGGCATGCCGTCGTCGCGGGCGATCCGGTACAGAAACTCCCCCGCCGCCAGCCGCGCCAGCAACCGCTCCGCCACCGCGTCCGACCAGCGCACATAGACGCGCCCCCGCGTCACGACCGCGCCAGAGGCCTGGTCCACGGCCTCCGCGGCCCCGCCTTCCCTGTCCATCGCCAGGTCTCTCATGTGATGTGAAAACCGCCCGCGGAGGCCGCGCCCGGACCCCTCAGGGTGTCCCGGACGCAAACGTCAACGCTGAGAACTTGTCTCACGTTTTCACGCGGAGCGCAAGAACAAATCCGCAACATCGTCTTTTCGGTGACAGGGCATTCGATTCAGGCCCGGGCGGACAGTCCGCTGCGGCCTTTGAAGACCCAAATGCCCTGTCACGGAAAAATGCCCGCTTACATCTTCATGGGTTCAAAAGCGCCTTGGGACGTGATTTGTGATCGCCTCCCACAGTTCGAGGCTTTCACTAAGGATTGAAAGGCTGCGTAAAGGGTCGAGGGTTCGCCTGGCGCCGGTTGATCGGCGCATCCTGACCTATCTCTCCCGTCACCAACGCCTGCTTATGAAGCTGTGGGATGGCGGACTACCTCGGTCCGCGAAGCGGACGTCGTGAACGTCTCAGATAGGTGAAAAGCGGACAGTGATTTCAAGGCCGCTTACGGTAGGCTCAACGCCGAGAAACAGGCTCACATCTAGGTTTTCACTAGGCTCAGGACTCATTGATCATAGCCAGAAGATGACGGTGGCAGCGAGAGCGATGGCGGACATGAAGGTGTGTGCGCATCGGTCGTATCGGGTGTGGATGCGCCGCCAGTCCTTGAGGCGTCC
>NZ_JBIKNZ010000114.1:0-5381 GCF_044358365.1 Phenylobacterium sp.
GCTGCGACAGCCGGGCATTCTTGTGCACGTTCATCCGACCCTCTCCTGAGACCCTGTAGCTTCACAACCACAGCTTCCCCGGTCCGGGCCGGATGGACAACCTATTGAGAGCTCACATCTAGACAATGTCGCGCTGCCATTACTCTACCGCGGCGCACCGCGGGCGGAGCGGCGCGACAAGGCGGCCAGGCTCCTGGAAAAACTCGGCTTGGCCGAGCGCCTTTCGCACAGGCCAACCCAGTTGTCAGGCGGACAGCAGCAACGCGTGGCGATCGCCAGGGCCTTGGTCTGCGAACCCAAGTTGCTGTTGGCTGATGAACCCACCGGCGCGCTCGACACAGCGACGTCTATTGAGGTCCTAGCGCTGTTACGTGGCCTGTGCGCAGACGGGCTGACGCTCATCGTGGTGACCCACGACGCCGACGTCGCCCGCGATGCGGGGCGACGGATCCAGTTTCGCGACGGAGCGATCATCGCCGATGACGGCGTCACGCCGTCCGGGCAGGTCTAGCATGAGCCGGCCCTTATGATGTCTGGCTCGATGTTCCTGGAGAACTTGCGGCTGGCGTTGGCGTCGATCGCGAGCAATCGCCTTCGCGCGACGTTGACCGTTCTCGGCGTTCTGGTCGGCGTGTTCTCCGTGACCCTGATCGTCTCCCTAGGGCGCGCGGTGGAAAGAGAGATATCCGGCTCCCTGCATTCCTTGGGTGTGAGCATCGTGTTCGTCTATGCCACGCCCGACGCCGCGATGACCTCGAGCAACATGCTGCTCACCGAACGAGATGCAGAAGCGATCGCATCCGGCGCGGCCGACGTGTTGAGGACAGCGGTTGTGGTGTCGGGCCAGGTCCGCGCGCTGGCCGGCGGCGCGAGCACGGACACGACCCTCCGTGGCGTCGACGCCCCATACTTTGACATTGCGCGATTGGCGCTCATCGAGGGAGCGGCCTTTTCCGCGGCTGATGTCCGCGCGTGCGCCAATGTCGTCGTGCTGGGGAAGACTGTCACGGATGCGCTTTTTCCCGGCGGTAGCGCGGTTGGGCGCCGGGTCCGCCTCAACGGGGTGACGGCCGTCGTCATTGGCGTGGCCACTAGTCCAGGCGGGGCCGCGTCCGGCGACCCGAACGATTTTGCGCTGATGCCGGTTTCCACGGCGCGGCAGCGCCTCGGCGTCGGTGGCGGCTCGACCGGCCGCTCGGTCAACATGATCCTGGTCGAGCTTCCTGAAACCACCGATCTGTCTCAGTCCAGCGAAGAGATATCCAAGTTGCTCAAGGCCAAGAAGCGCGTGAGCGACAGCGTCACCGCACCATTCGGCGTCTCCACAACCGAGGAATTTAGCCGCGCGACATCGTCGGTACTGGCGATCCTGCAGGGTTTCCTCGTCGCCGTCGCCTCCATCAGCATCGTTGTCGGGGGCATTGGCATCACCAACATCATGCTGGTGACGGTCACCGAGCGAACACGGGAAATTGGACTACGAATTGCCGTGGGGGCCAGCGAGCGCGACATCATGGGGCAATTCCTGACGGAGTCGGCCCTGCTCTGTACGATTGGCGGAATGTCCGGCGTCATCCTGGCGGGTGTCGCCGCCGCGATCATCACGATGGCCACGAAGATCACCGTCACCACACACCTGGCGCATGTCGCGATGGCCTTCGCGCTGTCCGTGCTCATTGGCGTGCTGGCCGGATATCTGCCGGCGCGAAAGGCCGCGCGGTTAGACCCGATCGAAGCGCTCAGGCGAGAATGACAATGGTGGGAAAACAAAGATGCGTCGGCTCATAGCGCTCGCCAGGTCCAGCTCATGCCCGATCAGCTCATGCGTACCCTGACCTGGGATCGCGGATCGGAACTGACCCGGCATGCCCGCTTCACCATGGCCACCAACGTCCAGGTCTATTTCTGCGATCCTCATAGCCCATGGCAACGCGGCAGCAACGAGAACACCAACGGACTCTTGCGCCAATACTTCCCCAAGGGCGCGGACCTGTCAGACATCAGCCAGGAACAACTCGACGCCGTCGCCCGGGAGCTCAATACCCGACCCCGAAAAACCCTCGACTTCGAAACACCCGCAGATGTATTCTAAACTGCTGTTGCGCCGACCGGCTGAGACCGCCTGGTCGTCGCTTTCCGCAAACACACGCTGCTGCCTCTGGATGACTGTCTCTACGCCTTGCAGGCGACGATCCCGCACCTGACGCGCTCGTCCTTGCACCGCTGCTTGCAACGTCACGGGATCAGCCGCCTGCCCGAGCTCGCCTTCGCGGAGGTGATGGCGCTGCCGCCGAGGGCGCTGATGGCGACCTAAGGGCAATATGCCGACGCCGGTTTTGATGTGCTGACGCACTTCGCCTGAGACGTTTCGGCGGCAGCTTTCCGGACTGCACGAGACGGGTTCCAGCGGTGCTATAGGCAGGTCAGCCCTTTGGAGGAGACACACACACCATGCGCGCGATGGCCATGACGGCGGCGATACTCGGTCTTGGCCTGACCCTGGCGGCGGGCCCGGCCCTGGCCCAGGCGGCGGCGCAAGCGGCCCCCGCGCCAATGAACCTGTTCGCCACTTCGGCGCAGATGCAGGCCCTGATCGCCAACGCCCGCAAGATTCGCCCTCCCGGCCAGCCGGCGTTCAATCAGCGGATCCTGACCCTTGCGCCCTATGCCGCCAACCTCGAGCACCGGACCGCCACCGCCCCGCCCAGCGTCCACGAGGCGCACGCAGAGCTTTTCTACGTGGTTGAAGGCGCCGCGACCCTGATCACCGGCGGCAAGCTGGTCGACGAGAAACGCACCAATGGGACCAACCTCACCGGCGCCGCCATCGCCGGCGGCGAGCCACGGCCCATAGCCAAGGGGGACGTCTTCCTCGTCCCGCAGAATACCCCGCACCAGATCGTCGACCCGAAAGGCGGCGAGGTAATCCTGATCAGCATGCACGTGCCGCGAAGCTAGCCTTTGGTCATGGCGCACGCCCCGGTCGGCGGTCGTGGCCGACCCTGGTGTGCGGCCAGCCGCGGTGGTGGAACCAACTGGACGCAGCCGGGTTTGCGGGAGGTCACAGGAACCCTCCGCCATGAACATGAAATCGATTGCCCTTGCCGCTGCCGCGGCCGTCGCCCTGGCCGGGTGTGCGACCGATGGGAGCTATGACGGGACGTCCCGCACCTGGCGTCAGTACGACTACAACCGCCCCGATCCGGCCTATGGCGACTATGATGCCGGCCGCTATCACCGCGAAGGCAAGCCACAGCGCGAGCGGCAGCTATCCGCCAACGAACGCATCTATCGCGGCAAGGACGGTCAGTACTACTGCCGACGCTCCGACGGCTCGACGGGCCTGATTGTCGGCGCGTTGGCCGGCGGCGTTCTGGGCAATGTGATTGCGCCGGGCGGCTCGGAGGTCTTCGGGACGATCCTGGGCGCCGGCGCCGGGGCGCTGGCGGGCCGCGCGATCGACCGCAAGAGCGCGCGCTGCCGATAGGCCGTTTCGGGCTGGCGCGGGTCCGCCACCCGCGCCTATCCTGATCGCAAAGCGGTCAGGGGACGAGAATGCTCAAATCGGTGCAGCTGGGGCGGAACAGCGGGTTGATGGTGTCCCGGCTGTGTCTGGGGACCATGAATTTCGGCGAGCCGGGCAGGGGTCACCAGGGCGACTGGACGCTGGGGATCGATGACGCCCGGCCGCTGTTCAAGGCGGCCATCGACAAGGGGCTCTACTACTTCGACTGCGCCGACATCTATGGGGTGGGGGCCAGCGAGAGCGTGGTGGGGGCGCTGCTGCGCGAGCTGCTGCCGCGCGATCAGTATGTGCTGACCACCAAGATTTCCAATCCGATGGGGCGAAACCCCAACCAGGGCGGGCTGTCGCGCAAGCATGTGATGGAGGGCGTCGACGCCAGCCTGAAGCGGCTGGGCGTGGACTATGTGGACCAGCTGATCATCCACCGGCATCCGCAGGGGATTGCGGGGCACGAGAGCTCGCCCATCGAGGAGACGATGGAGGCGCTCAACGACGTGGTGAAGGCGGGGAAGGTTCTGTACCTGGGCGCCTCGTCGATGTTCGCCTGGCAGTTCGCCGAGTTGCAGCTGACCGCGCAGATGAACGGCTGGGCGCGGTTTGTCTCGATGCAGAACCACTACAACCTCGTCTATCGCGAGGAAGAGCGCGAGATGAACCCCTATTGCGTGAAGAGCGGGGTGGCGATCACGCCCTGGTCGCCGCTGGCGCGGGGCATATTGGCGGGGGCCTATCAGGGCGGGTTCGGCGGCGGGGCCACGGCGCGCTCGCAGGGGCGGGACCGGATCCGGACGGAGAGCCTCTATCACGGAGACGCGGTGTTCGACATCGCCGCGCGAGTGATGGAAACGGCCGACAAGTACGGCAAGGCGCCGGCGCAGATCGCGCTGGCCTGGCTGTTGAGCAAGCCCGGGGTGACAGCGCCGGTGGTCGGCGTGTCACGCGTGGAGCAGCTGGAGCAGCTGGTGGCGGCCACCGACATCGAACTGGCGGCCGAGGACGTCGCCTATCTGGAAGAGCTGTACCAGCCGGTGCAGAACCTGTTGACCATCGGATCGTCGTGAGGGGTAGGAGAGCGGATGGTATGCATCTGATGCGACGCAAGGCGTTGGAGGGGAAACAATGACGTGATGGTCCTGCGTATGGCAATTTGACAGCCGACGAGCGCAGTCTTATTTGTTGTCTGCCCACCATACCGGCCGTAGCGGACGGTTTGATCACTTGATCACGGTGTGCGATCAGGACGGCCCCTCCGAAGGAGGGGCCGTCTGTCTATCGGGCATCTAATTGGCCGATGGGGCGCTATACTTGGACGAAGCGGGTGTAACCGACGCTCACACCATTCCCGTCGCGCCTGGTCAGAGCCCAGTATTCTGTCTTGCCGGGGTTGCGTTGCCGTTGGCGCGGTGGCGCGGTGGCGCGAGTACGACCGCCAGTACCTGTATCTCAAACGAAAGTTCTTTGCGGTCGAGATCGATCAGTCGTCGAAAATCGATGCTGTGTGGGAGGTCAAAGGCGCCAGCCTACTCGGGCCCAGAAACGCCAGTTCCGAGCGCAATAGGGCGTTCACCTATAGCGTCCTCGACCTTATCAAGGACTTTGACGGGCGCATCTTTGGCGTCAGCCTCCTCAAGGGCGTAGTCAATCCGACGCCGAAGACGACCATTTACACGAAGGCGCTGCAGATACTGGCCGAGCGCTATGATCTGTTTCTGCGCGAGGCGGGTTCGTCGGGCTGCATGAACCTAGAGCGTCGTGCCTGAATCGGGAATCGAAGGATTCCCAAATCTGACGAAGCGTGATTCACCGTGGATGGAGGTGGATCATGGGCAAGAGCTATTCGATGGACCTGCGCGAG
>NZ_JBIKNZ010000021.1:0-48946 GCF_044358365.1 Phenylobacterium sp.
GGGCATTCTTGTGCACGTTCATCCGACCCTCTCCTGAGACCCTGTAGCTTCACAACCACAGCTTCCCCGGTCCGGGCCGGATGGACAACCTATTGAGAGCTCACAGCTAGTTGCGGACAGCTTAACAATTTCCGGCCCCGATTGGGCGGCATGGCCAACCCTCGCAACCTTTGTAGACCAACGTTATATTAGCTGCTCGAATCCGCAGTTTGCAGAACAGGACCATGCTCACGTGAACGACCGCCAACAACTCCGTATCATCTCCCGGATGTCGATGGACTATGTGGTGGCGATCTGTAGTGCGATCCTGCGTGGGAGCCGGCATGACCCCATCGACGCGCTGATTCTCTCTACCGTGGCGGTGGCCAATGTGGCCCACCTCAATACCGACATAACGCTGTCCCAGGCCTTTGCGAGCATCGAAACTCCCGAGCCGCAGGGGATCAAACGACCCATCAGCCGCAATGCCGTGGCGATGTCTCTGGGCCTTTCCTATGAAACCGCGCGGCGGCGAATCCAGGAGCTGTTGAACGAAGGCTCCCTGATCGAGGCCGATGGCGGGCTGATCGGCGCCAACGAGGTCGCCAATCCGGAAATGGTCAAGGCGATGGCCGAACAGAACGCCGTCCTGTTGAGGCGTCTGATCCGCCAGCTGCGCGAGCAGGGCATCGAGGTGTGAGCTGCCCGGACAGGCCGGCTACCTAGAATGAGCACCGCTGCGTCCGAAACAGACTTCGGTGCTGATACTGTAACGGGAACGGTTCAGTGTGTCGGACCGACTGGATGGAGTTCAGCCTGGGGGCAAGGGTGATGAGTTCGAGTTCCAGACCTGCCGTTCTGTCGCTCGAGTCGGCGGCCAACGGCGTGCTTGACGAGATCGACATGCATATCGGCCGGCGGGTGCGGCGGCGGCGGAAGCTGTTGGGTCTTACCCTTCAGGACCTCGCGAACGCCTGCGGCGTCGGTTTCCAGCAGATCCAGAAGTACGAGTGCGCCGGAGTCCGTTTGACGGCAGGGCGACTGTGGCAACTGGCCGACAAGTTGCAGGTTCCGGTGAGCTACTTCTATCAGGGCCTGCCGGGCGCTGAGGCGGCCTCCCCCGAAAATCCGCTCCGCAATCCCCAACTTCGCAGTGCTGAGACGCGCGATCTTGTGCAGGCCTACGCGGGCCTGGATACTCAGTCGCGCCGGTGCCTGCTGAATCTGGCAGTGGCGCTCGTCGGCGACGGCGAAGGCTGATCCGGAGCGGCTTGCGCTTGCAAACCCAAGCAAATTGAGTGGTGCGTTGATCGCGAGCGATACCCCGCTGGTGCGGGATCGCGGGTTATGGTTTTGCTTGCGGCCAGGACGCGCCGAAGTAGACGCCGCGAAAGAGCACCGGAGTGAAACCAATGTCCGAAGCCGTCATGCCCCCGGGCTGGCCCGCCATGTCCATCGCCCAGGCCCATGCCCTGATCGGCAGTCCCGGGACGGCGGCGGAGGTGGCGGAAGAGACCATTCGCGGCGTCAGGCTCAAGGTCTGGAAAAACCAGCCGCCGACGCTTCGCGCCGTCGCCGAAATGGCCAGGGGGCACGGCCAGAAGGTATTCATGGTCTATGAGGACGAGCGCGTCACCTATGACGCCTTCCATCGGGCCGTGGCGCGGTTCGCCGCCGAGTTGCAGAGCCAGGGCGTGGTCAAGGGCGACCGGGTCGCCATCATCATGCGCAATGTGCCGGAGTGGGCCGTGGCCTTCTATGCGTCGGCCTCCATCGGGGCGATCGTGACGCCGCTGAACGCCTGGTGGACCGGTCCCGAGCTGGAGTACGGCCTCACCGATTCAGGGTCGAAAGTCGCGATCATGGATGCCGAACGCTTTGCGCGAATGACCGAACATCTGCCCGACTGCCCGGACCTGAAGCGCATCTACGTCAGCCGGGCGACGGACGAGATCGCCAATCCCTACGTCACCAAGCTGGAGAGCGTGCTGGGCGCGCCGGATACCTGGGCAGGGTTGCCGGATGATCCGATCCCGCCGGTGGATCTGCACACCGATGATGACGCCACCATCTTCTACACCTCGGGCACGACAGGAAAGCCCAAGGGTGCGCTGGCCACCCACCGCGCCATCAACACCAACATCATCACCGCCGGCGCGGCCGCCGCGCGGGGCTTTCTGCGCCGGGGCGAGGCGCCGCCGGCCCCCGACCCGGATGCGCCGCAGCGCTCCAGCCTGCTGTCTGTGCCCTTCTTTCACGCAACCGGCTGCTTTGCCGTTCTGAATCCCTCGGTGTTCGCCGGCGCCAAGGTGGTGCTGATGTTCAAGTGGGACGCTATCCGTGCCTTCGAACTGATCGAACGCGAGAAGATCACATCGGCCGGCGGAGTCCCCACGATCGCCTGGCAGCTTCTGGAACATCCCGCGCGGGCCAACTACGACCTTTCGTCGCTTGAGGGCGTGTCCTACGGCGGCGCCCCCTCCGCGCCGGAACTGGTGCGGCGGCTCAAGGAGGTATTCCCCAAGTCGCAGACCGGCCAAGGCTGGGGCATGACCGAGACCTGCGCGACAGTCACCTCCAATGGCGCGGAAGACTATCAATTCCGGCCAGACAGTTGCGGCCCGGCCGCTGCCGTCGCCGAACTCGAGATCCGCGATCCCGGCGATGGCGTCACCGTGCTGCCGGTGGGTCAGATGGGAGAGCTCTGGTCCAAGGGCCCGATGAACGCCAAGCTCTACTGGAATAAGCCCGAGCCCACCGCCCAGACCTTCGTCGACGGGTGGGTGCGCACCGGCGACCTCGCCAGGATTGATGAGGACGGCTTCTGCTTCATCCTCGACCGTGCCAAGGACATGCTGATCCGCGGCGGCGAGAACATCTACTGCGTGGAGATCGAGAACGTCCTCTACGACCATCCTGCGATCATGGACGCCGCCGTCGTCGGCATTCCACACCGGATCCTGGGCGAGGAGCCAGGTGCGGTGGTTACGCTGAAGCCCGGCGCCGAGGCCACCGAGGCCGGATTGCGGGCCCACGTGGCGGAGCGGCTGGCCGCCTTCAAGGTGCCCGTGACCGTCAAGTTCTGGGCCGAGACCCTGCCGCGCAACGCCAACGGCAAGATCCTGAAGAACGAGCTGAAAAAGCTGTTCGAGGATCAGGCGACCTGACGACGCGCGCCGACGTCCTGCTGGTTGCCCGCGGCCTTTTCGACAGCCGCGCCCGGGCCCGCGCCGCCATCGAGGCAGGTGGCGTGTTCGCCAACGGTCGCCAGGTCGTCAGGCCATCAGAGCTGCTGTCCGATGACGCCGCACTGGAGGCGACGCCTGCGCATCCCTGGGTGGGGCGAGGTGCTCTGAAGCTGGTCCATGCGCTGGCGCTCTGGCCGATTGAGGTTTCGGGCCGGGTTGTGCTGGACGTGGGCGCATCGACGGGCGGTTTCACCGAGGTGTGCTTGGCGCGTGGCGCGGCGCGGGTGTTCGCCGTGGACGTCGGGCAGGGGCAGCTGCACGCCAGCCTTCGCGCAGACGGTCGGGTGCTCAACCTTGAGGCCACCGACGCCCGGAACCTGACGCGCGAACTGATCACCGAGCCGCCGGGCCTGATTGTCAGCGATGTGAGCTTCATCGGCCTGGCCAAGGCCTTGCCGGCGGCGCTGGCGCTGGCGTCTCCTGGCGCGGATCTGGTGGCTCTGGTGAAGCCTCAGTTCGAAGTCGGGCCGGACAAGGTGGGCAAGCGCGGCATCGTCACGGCGGCCAGCGCACGCGAGCACGCTCTGGCCGCTGTCGCCGGCTTCCTTTCATCCAGCAGTTGGAACGTCCGGGCCACAACTGACAGTCCCATCACAGGGGGTGATGGCAATCGCGAATACCTGCTCTGGGCAACCCGCGAGAGATCCTAGTCCACCACAGCGTACTTGCCGCTCGCGTCACGGCAGACGCGTACGAAGCGGGTCTGGGTGCGACCATCGGGCATGTAGATCGGGCTCTCGGCAAGAGTGCAGCCATCTGCGCCCGGCGCGCGGTCGCTCAGCCGATAACGGTCGCCGCGCTCATCGCGGGCATAGGCATCTTCCCGGGCCTGGGCCGCCGCCCGATCAGCATAGGCGTCGCGGTCGTAGTCGGGAGCCTCGACGCGCTGCGGGTATCGGTTCGCGGTATCTTCGGATCGGCACGCGGCGGTCTTGTTGCCCACCGAACTACCGGCCAGAACGCCGACGAGGCCACCCAGAACCGCGCCCTCCGTGCGGGCATTGCGGGCCGCGACATTCGACCCGATCGCCGCGCCGGCCAGGCCGCCCAGCAATCCGCCGATAGTGCCGCGCTGCGCTGTGTCCCGGCGGCAAGGGTCGTAATAGTAGCCTTTGGAGCTCTGGGCGGTGTATGGACCTGCCGGTTGAGCCAGAACGGGCGCTGCGGCGCTCAGCGCCATGACAGCGGCCAGAACGGTGGCGGCGGTCTTGCCGGTGGTGACGCGCTTGGACATTGGGTATCCCTCTACAACAAGCCTATGGCCCGTTTTTCGACGAGACCTGAGGCAAAGATGCGGCGGCCAACCTGAACGGCCGCTTAGAAAGTCGTTCATGTTTGTTCATTTTCACTTAAGCGAAGTGACCGCGAGATGAGGCCGCAAAGGCGCAGGCCAAAGCCCCGGCCCCCGGCGCGGCCCGCGGCCGGCCCGACGACGGGTCCTGTCGCGGAACTGCTGATCGAGGCAGTTGGCGGGGAGGGCGACGGCATGGCGGCCGGCCCCGTTTTCGTGCCCTTCACTCTGCCGGGCGAGCGGGTCACAGCGCAGGGCGCGGGTGAGCGGCGCGATCTGGTCGATGTGCTTCAGGCCAGTCCCCGGCGGATAGAGCCTGCATGCCCACACTTCACCGTCTGCGGCGGCTGCGCCCTGCAGCACTGGGACCATGCGCCTTATCTGGCCTGGAAGGTCGATCGCCTGATCGGCACCCTGGCGCGGGAGAGGGTCGAGGCCGAGGTCTTGGCCCCCTTCGCGGCGGCGCCAGGCACCCGTCGTCGGGTGACGCTCCATGCTCGACGTGGAGACCGCGATAGCGCGCGCCTGGGCTACAAGGCCCGCAAGTCCTGGGATCTGGTGGATATCGATGTCTGCCCTATCGCAGAACCTGCAATCCAGGCGGCGATTCCCACATTGAAGCGGCTGGCGGCACGGCTGTTCGAACACCCCAAGTCCGCGCCGTCGCTGCACGTGACCTTGACCGACACGGGTCTCGACATCGACATTACCGGTGTCGAGGCGAAGAGCGGCGGTCTCTCGGCGGATGCGCGTATGCAACTGGCCGAACGCGCGGCCGAGGCGGACTTCGCCCGCGTCACCCTCTCTGGCGAGGTCGCATACATGGCCCGTCTGCCGCAGGTGCGCCTCGGACCGGCCCGCGTCAGCCTGCCGCCCGGAGCCTTTCTGCAGGCTACCAGGGCCGCCGAGATGGTCATGGCTGATTTCGTCGCTGAAGCAGCCTCGGGCGCCACGCGTATCGCCGACCTCTATTCCGGCGTCGGTACGTTCACCTTCCGGCTGGCCGAGATCGCCCCGACCCATGCGGCGGACTTCGGCGCCGGCGCCGTGGCCGCGCTCAGCGCCGCGCTGTCGTCCGCTCCGGGTCTTAAGGGCGTAACGGTGGAGGCCCGCGATCTGGTGCGCCGACCGCTGCTGGCCCACGACCTGCGCCACACTGACGTCGCCGTGTTCGACCCGCCCCGCGCGGGTGCGGCGGAACAGGCCGCCGAGCTCGCGAGCTCAAAGGTCGCCCGGGTGATCGGGGTCTCCTGCAATCCCGCGACCTTCGCCCGTGACGCCCGGGTCCTGATCGACGCCGGGTTTCGACTGGAACGCGTCTTGCCGGTGGATCAGTTCCTGTGGTCGCCGCACATCGAGCTCGTGGGCGTGTTCAGTCGATAGACACTACCGGCCCCTGCCGGGCGGATAGCGGCCTGTCGGGCTTTTGCGCAATCCATGAAGGCCGCCGACGAATTCACGGCCAATGGCGGGCAATTCGTGATATAGAGACCGGGATCGCGAAACTCTGTGCGACCCCACCGTGTCGGCCAGAGATCAGCGCTTGATTTCCGCCGCCGTTTCGAAAGGCGCGAAGATGGCCAAGGGCCAGAAGAAGTCCAACAAGGAAACGCGCAAACCCAAGAAGGAGCCCGCCAAGCCGCCGGTGTCCGTCTCGGTTCTGAAATCGTTCCCGAACGCCGGGGGCCGCTAGAGGCTCCCGTCAGCCTCTGGTCGCAGTTGATCCCGCCCGTCA
Source organism: Phenylobacterium sp. (assembly GCF_044358365.1). GTDB lineage: Bacteria > Pseudomonadota > Alphaproteobacteria > Caulobacterales > Caulobacteraceae > Phenylobacterium. Next base: position 6,254 of record NZ_JBIKNZ010000021.1, read on the forward strand.
GCGCCGCCCGGGAAAATCGGGGCTAGATCTTGCAGCTGGGCGCGCGGCTTGAAGACCTGACTAACCCGATCTGCCGCCGGCAAAGGCCCAATGGCTTGGGGCTTGTATGCGACAGATACGCAAGACTGCCGGCCGAAAGGGCCAGATCTCATGAAAACCTATGGCGCCACCTATCAACCCGTCGTCCAGGGCGGCCTGCGTGATGCGCGCTCCACCGGTGCGCCGGTTCAGCAGACGCGCAAACCTCTACTGAACGACCGCCGCAGTACGCGATAGCCGCTACTATCCGGCTGCATTCCCCGCTTTGGTGGTGAAGTCGGCGTTGCGCGCGCTGTCGACGACGTTGGCGTCGCCAAACATATCCATTTGGTCGCCGGTCCTTGGCGGAATGCGAAACCTGGACACGTCATCGGTCGGTCTGGATCCATCCAGGCCGTAGCGTTTCCGTGCGGCCTTGAAGCGAGCGCTCATCAGATCCGCTATCGGCCCCTGGCCGCGCATGCGGCTGCCCCATTGGGCGTCGTAGTCCTTGCCGCCACGCATCTGCCGGACCAGCGACATCACCCGGCGCGCGCGGTCGGGATGGTCGCTCTCCAGCCATTCGCGGAAAAGGTCCTTGATCTCCAGCGGCAGGCGCAGCGCCACATAGCCCGCCCCTGTGGCGCCCGCGCCCGCAGCGCGTTCGAGCACGGTTTCCATCTCGTGGTCGTTCAGACCCGGGATCGCAGGCGCGAACATCACGGTCACCGGTACCCCCGCCGCCGTCAGTCGGGCGATGGCGTCGAGGCGCTTTTCTGGCGTCGCTGCCCGAGGCTCCATCGAGCGCGCCAGCTTGCGGTCGAGACTGGTCACCGAGATCGCAACCCGAACCAGGCCTAGCTCCGCTGCGGGCGCCAGCAGGTCCAGATCGCGCAGGATGAGGGCCGACTTGGTGATCACGGAGAAGGGATGCCGGAACCTCAACAGCACCTCGACAATGCTCCGTGTAACCCCGAGCTTCCGCTCCTCCGGCTGATAAGGGTCCGTGTTCCCGCCGATATGAATGCGCTCGGGCCGGTAGCGTGGATGGCGCAGTTCGGCCTCCAGCAAGACCGCCGCATGCGGCTTGAAGAATAGCTTCGACTCGAAATCCAACCCTGGCGAAAGGCCCATGTAGGCGTGAGCCGGCCGCGCGTAGCAGTAGATGCAGCCGTGCTCACAGCCGCGATAGGGATTGATCGAGGCGGAGAAGCCCACGTCGGGGCTGTCATTGCGGCTGATGATCACCCGCGCCTGTTCGGGACTTATCGTCGTGGCGAACTTGACCGGGTCCGCGTCGTCAGGCGTCCAACCGTCGTCAAAGGCTTCAATGGACCGGGCTTCGTAGCGTCCGGAGGCGTTGGAGCGGGCGCCGCGGCCGCGAGTGAGGAGTGGGGACATTCCTCCAGGATAGCGCTGTAATGGAACAAAGAAAGAACATATTGACGGCGTCGTACAAAGCACGGCTTCTCGACCGGATGTTGACAGCGATCATCGACGCGCGGACCAGCGCCGAACACCTGCCCGGGCTCCTGGCCCAGCTGACGGCCGGGGCGGTAGACGGGGTCGTGCGGCAGGTGCTGATCGTCGCGGCGGCGCAGCAGCCTGGCATCGAGGATCTTTGCGAGGAAACCGGCGCTGAGGCCCTACTGGGGATCGCCTCGGCAGCCAGGTCGGCGCGCGCCGAATGGATCGTCGTTCTGCCCGCCGACTTCCGGCTGCGCGATGGCTGGATCGGCGCGCTGAAGGGCCACCTTGAGCGCGGGCAGGGCGCTGCTCTGGTTCAGGGTTGGTCCGACGGCGGCTTGTTTGCCTGGCGCCCGTTCGGGATCCTAGTTGAACGAAGCCGCCTCGAGACCGCCGAGGACTCCGATCTCAAAGGTTTGCGCAGGCGCCTCGGACTGGGCCGGCGCCGGACGGGGTAGGTCCAGTTTAGCGTCGATGCGCCGCGCGCCGCCGGCCAGAGCGTCCAGCGTATGGGTCTCTTCACCAAAGATCCGCTTGTAGGACCAGTAGGCCGTCATGACCTTCTCGACGTAGTTGCGTGTCTCGAGCGCAGGCAGGCTTTCCACCATAAGCAGGGGATCCTCATCGCCCACCCTGTCGAGGGTTTTAAGCACCGCGCCGGGCCCGGCGTTGTAGGCAGCTACAGTGCGCAGGATGTCAGACCCAACCCCATGATCCATCAGCCAGGCCAGGTAGTCCTGGCCGGCGCGCAGGTTGATGGCCGGATCGAACAGTTGTCCGGGCCGGCTCCGGAAGCTCTTGTTGCCGGTCGCAAGAGCCGCAGAAGCGGGAAGGAGCTGCATAAGCCCCATTGCGCCCGCATGCGACACGGCCCTGGGATTGAATGAGCTCTCCTGGCGTACGATCGCATAGACCAGGGCGCGATCCACGGTGAAGCCATTGTGCGGTTCCAGCACCGGCGTCTGATACTCGCCTACAGACGCAATCGACGCCCGCGCCAGATCTTGTCCCGCGGCTGGTCCGAGCGCTGCAATCAAGGAGCTCCAAGTTTCCCGTTCAGCGCCGCTTCGCGCCAGGGCCAGACCTGCACGCAATTCCTGTCGGGCTTCTTCAAAACGGCCGATCTGGGTCAAGGCGGCGGCGCGGTGGGCGCGTGGGTCTTGTTCGACAAACACGGCCAATACCGAATCGATGTTTGGCGCCGGCGCGCGGAACGACGCCAGGATCAGTTCTCCGGTATTGGCCTGGGCGGCGGTCATCCGCACCTGACGTTCCGCGATCATGCCGTAGAAGGTATGAGGCGCCTGGGCTGCGAGATGCAGAAACCCCGCAGCGCCCGCATTGTCGCCCAGCGCCACAGCGGCGCGGGCCGCCCAGTAGGCGCCGCCGGCCCGCAACCAGGGATCCTCACTCTCGTCGTTGGCGACCTGCACGAAATAGTCGTGAGCCTGACTGTAGTCGCCGAGCCGCCAGGCCGAGAGCCCGGCGATCCAGCGTTCACCGACGCCTACAGCAAGTTGGAAGGCGAGGCGGGCGTCACCTGAATAGAAGGCTTCGCGGGCCGGGCGGGTGATCTCGCTGCGGGCGGCGTCGGCGGTGACCACCTCGGGCAGGGGCAGGGCCACCGCGTCGGCCGGCTTGCGCTTGGCGGCCAGCGAGAAAATGCGGTCAGCCAGCGGCAAGTCCCGGAACCTGGCCAGCCAGCCATACAGCTCCTCAAAATTGGCCTTGTGCGCCGTCGGGTGCATCAACGCCTCGAACGACAGATAGCCCGCCAGCGACTTGTCCTTGATTTCAGCGGCCTGAAGCTGAGCTCCCAGAAAGTCACCCTGCTCAACCGCCTCGAAGGCTGCCGCATAGGCGCGCTCGTCAGCGCCTGAGAGAGCCTTCGGTGTTTCGGCCGCCGAAACTCCGGCGAACAGGGCGGCGGCGACGAGGGAAAACACCCCGACGCGCAGGCGCTTTTTGAGCGTCATGCGGTCTTTAACCGCGCGGCGCCAAACAGTCAGCGCCCCGCGGATCCCTCTAACTGTCGAACCCGAAAAGGTCAGACTAGAGGGGGTTGTCGGACCGATCAAGCCTCTCCGTCAGTGTCAGTAGATCTGCCCAGGCATGTTTCTTGGCGCCGGGCTGGCGAAGCAGGAAAGCCGGATGAAGCGTTGGTAGGACGGGCAGCGTCACTGTCCCATCGGCCGAGGTCCAGTCATGCCAGCGCCCCCGCAGCGACAGGATGCCTTCGTCGCGCTTCAGGAGCGCCTTGGCCGGCGCGCCGCCCGCCAGCAGCAGCATCTGCGGGCGCACCAGGGTGATGAGACGTTCAACAAAAGGCGCACAGACGGCCTGTTCTGCAGGTGTCGGCGTGCGGTTGCCAGGCGGCCGCCAGAAGACCGTATTGGTGATCAGGACGCGATCCTGCAGCCCGGCGACGGCCAGCATTTTATCCAGCAGCTTGCCTGCGCGACCTACAAAAGGTTGGCCCTGGGCGTCTTCCTCCGCCCCGGGAGCCTCGCCGATGACCATCAGCGGCGCCGGGACGACGCCACGATAGATGACCGCCTGTGTAGCGGAGCTTTCGAACCGCAGCGGACAGTCCTCAAACGCGGCAATGGCGGCGATGAGCGCGCCCAGATCCGGGGCTGCCTTGGCAAGCGACTGCGCCCTGGCCACAGCAGCCGAAACATCGGGCTGGCGGGGCGCCGCGCGCGCCGCCGTCGCGGCGGTTACGGGCGCGGCGACGCGTATGGGCGGTAGTATGCGGCCGGCCGCTATCCGATCGACCGGATCTTCCAGCAACATCGAGTCCACGCCTGCGTCCGCCCAGAACGCGAGCAGACTTTCGGCCATTTGGGCGGGTGTGCGGTTCGCGGCGGACATTGCGCGGGAACTCTTGCCCGCCGACCGTTCGGTTGTCAGCCTGCGATTATCGGAACAGGTCCAGATCGACGGCGTCCCCTATGGCGCGATAGCCCGCGTCATTTGGGTGGAGCCAGTCGCCGGCATGCCACGCGGCGCGCATACGGGTCGGTTTTTCAGGGTCGCGGATCGCCAAATCGAGGTCGATGACCGCGTCAAACGCGCCGCTTTTCCGGATCCATTCGTTGATCGTCTGTCGTGAGGCCTCCCCCTCGGGCGTGAAGTAGGCGGCCCCCTCATAGGGCAGTATGGTCGCGCCGATCACCTTCAGGCCATTCCCGTGCGCCCTGGCGATCAACTGTCGATAACCATGGATGAGCCCCTCGGCCGAGGGGCGCCCGGTCCGTATTCCCAGATCATTGACGCCTTCCAGGATGACCAGATGCGTGGCCCCCGGAACGGAAAGCACATCGCGGTCAAAGCGTGTCAGGGCGCTCTGGCCCATCGTCGCGACGAGGCCATCGGACAGGACGCGGTTACCGCCAATCCCGGCGTTGACCACCCCGTTGGCGCGGTTGGGATACCGTTCGGTCAGCCGTTCGGCGAGCCGGTCCGGCCAGCGGCGATTGGCGCCGGGCGTGGCTAGGTATCCGTCGGTGATGGAATCGCCCAGGGCGACAATCACCCTGGCCTGCGATCGCGTCTCGACCTCGACGCCCGAAATAAAGGCCCGGTACTGCGCCGGGCCCGTCGCGGGCGGCAGCTCGCGTTGGGTCCAGTCGCCGGGCGGCGAGACCTGAACGAAGTCGCCGCCGGTCATGTGACAGGTGCAGAGGCCCGTCTCCTCCGGAACGAAAAGGGCGACCCTTACAGTCGCAAGGCTTCCGGTTTTCAGGTCGACGGCGTCACTGAGGAGCGGGGCTCCGGCCGGGATGGTCGCCGCGCCGGACCCGGAAAATGTCACGACCCGCTCGCTTCCGGGAACCACGCCGCCCTCGGCGTTGAGCAAGGTGACGCGGGCTGCGCCGATCTCCAGGGGCCTGGCGCCGTACTCATTGGAGAAGCGAATCCGCAGCCTCTGGCCGCCGGCGCTCAGCCTGAGCGTCTGGATGATGGTCTGGTTGACGAATGACGGACTTATCCGACGGGTCTCAACACCCGGCGCGGCTGCCATCGGAGGGACCGGCGATGCGCCCCAGGCTCCGATCCATTTTCCGTCGGCCGCATGGGAGGCTGGCGCCGCCGCGAGCAGAAGTCCCGCAAGGATAAGGGCGCGCATCATGATGTTTTTCTCCCGGTCGTTTCGCGGTCCCTTGCCAGACCTGTTTGCCTGGCGGACCTGCGAGGACCGCGTTTTCGAAGTACACCCTTGAATCAGGCTAAGTCACTCTCATGCGTCACATGTGTGCAACCGCCAGCCAGCTCAGGAACGAGGACCAGAGATGACACAGTCAACGACTCGTGTGGGGCGCCTGCTTCCGGTGCTCGCATGGGCGGTGGCCGCCGCTCTGGGCGCAACCGCCCAGGCGCAGGTGCGGACCGCTGAGCCGGCGCAGCAGCAGGCGGCGCTCGCGGACAGTCTGGGCGGGGTCTATGTCGGTCCCCAGGCGGACTACGTCCGGCGCATTGGCGAGAAGATGGCCACCGCAGGGGGATTGGGCGGGAAATGCACCTTCACCCTGATCAACAGCGAGGTGATCAACGCCTTCGCCGCTCCACCCGGCTGCAGCATCTTTGTAACGCGCGGCTTGCTGAGCATTCTCAACAGCGAGGCTGAGCTGGCCGGTGTGCTGGGCCATGAGGTCGGCCATGTGGCCCGCAGGCACTTTGCGCGACAGCGCAACACCCAGCTGCTCACCGGCCTGGCCGCTGTTCTGGTGGGCGCCGTGGCCAAGTCCGACCAGATCGGCCAGCTGGCGGGCCAGGCCGCGCAGCTCGGCGCTCTCAGCTACTCGCGGGGCCAGGAGTACGAATCCGATACCTTCGCGACTCAGACGCTGCCCTCAGCCGGATATCCGCGTGAGGGCATTTCCAACGCGCTGGCCGCGCTTCAACGTCAGGATGCCTACGCCGCGGCCGCAATGGGCGCGACGCCGTCAAATGCGACGCCCGTCTGGGCGCGAACCCACCCTCTGACCACCACCCGCATCCAGCGGGCTGCCACTGAGGCGGGCAAGGCCGGCCCGGTCACAGGTCCGCTCGCGATCAACGAGGCCGCCTACCTCTCACAGATGGATGGACTTCTCTATGGGGACGACCCGGCCCAGGGTTTCGTGCGCGGGACGGCCTTTCTGCACCCGGATCTCCGGATTGCGTTCGACGCGCCGCGTGGCTTCCGGCTGACCAACGGTGCATCGGCTGTATCGATCTCGGGCCCGGGCGGGCTGCGCGGCGACTTCACTGGCGCCAGGCTTGGCAGTGTTCGGCTGGAGGATCATGCGGGACAGGCGCTACGCACCATCCTTGGTCAGGCTGCCGCCGAGATCGGCCCGCCGCAGCGCACGACGATCAACGGCCTGGACGCCGTCGCCCAGACCGCACGGGCCACAAGCCAGGGACAGCCCGTGGATCTGACCGTCGTGGCCTACGCCATGGGCGGAGATAGCGCATACCGGTTCACGGTCCTGGCGCCGGCGGGTCAGACCGCTGCGTTCGACCCCCTGTTCAAATCGTTCCGGCGAATCAGTGATGGGGAGGCCGGCCGGATCCCCGCGCTGCGGATACAGGTGGTCACGGCGCGACGTGGCGACACCAGCGAAGGGCTTGCCGCGCGGATGGCAAGTAGCGGAGACAAGCTGTCACTCTTCAGGATGATCAACAATCTCGCCCCCGGCGAGGCCTTGGCTCCGGGACGCCAGGTCAAGTTGGTGGTGGATCAGCGGCGATGAGGTGGGTCGCAAGGCGTCTTGCCGCTTGACCGCCGGGCCGTCACATTCCGATAAGACTGCAACAGGATCAACGACGTCATCGCGCAGGCCGCATTCGACGCGCGGGGAGGCGAGAGGAAGAGCATGAGTGAAGCCGTGGAACGTGAAGCCATGGAATATGATGTCGTCATCGTGGGCGCGGGGCCGTCGGGCCTGGCCGCCGCGATCCGGCTGAAACAGCTCAACGCCGACCTGACGGTTGCGGTGCTGGAAAAGGGATCCGAGGTCGGCGCGCATATTCTCTCCGGCGCGGTCATCGATCCCAGTGGCATCGCCGACCTGCTGCCCAACTGGAAGGAACTGGGTGTTCCTCTGGAAACCAAGGTCACCCGCGACAAGTGGGTGATGCTGGGTCCGATGGGCGAGCTGGATATCAGCTTCCTGCCGTTCCCCAAGTGGATGCTGAACCACGGCAACTACATCGCCTCGCTCGGAAATGTCTGTCGCTGGATGGGGACCTACGCCGAGGGCCTGGGCGTGGAGATCTACCCCGGCATGGCGGCGTCTGAGCTGGTGTTCAACGCCGATGGGTCGGTCAAGGGCGTGGTGGCCGGCGTCTTCGGCATCGGCAAGGATGGTCAGCCGACTGCGGACTATCAGCCCGGTCTCGAACTGCACGCCAAATACACCTTCATCGGGGAAGGCGTGCGCGGCTCCCTGGCGAAACAGCTCCAGGCCAAATACAGCCTCACCAATGGACGGGAGCCGCAGAAGTTCGGCATCGGCATCAAGGAGCTCTGGCAGGTTCCTGACGCGGTGTTTGAATCCGGCCTGACCCAGCACACCTTCGGCTGGCCGCTGGACAACGCCACCGGCGGCGGCTCGTTCATGTACCACTTCGGGGACAACTACGTGGCCATCGGCTTCGTGCTGCACCTGAACTACAAGAACCCCTTCCTGTCGCCCTTCGATGAGTTCCAGCGGTTCAAGACCCACCCGAGCATTCGTGCCTACCTCGAGGGCGGCAAGCGTATTTCCTACGGCGCACGCGCGATCACCGAAGGCGGCGCCCAATCTCTGCCGCAGCTCTACTTCCCCGGCGGCGCGCTGCTGGGCTGTTCGGCCGGCATGGTCAATCTGCCGCGCATCAAGGGAAGTCACAATGCGATGAAGAGCGGCATCCTTGCCGCGGAAGCCGCCTTCGAGGCGATATCAGCGGGGCGCTCGAGCGACGATTTGACGGCATATGAAACTGCCTATCAGAAATCGTCGATCGCCAAGGAACTCTGGTCAGTGCGCAACGTCAAGCCACTGTGGTCGCGGTTCGGGACCATTCCTGGCCTTTTGCTTGGCGGTATGGACGGAATCATCGCCACCTTGCTGGGCGGCTGGTCGCCCTGGGGCACGCTGAAGCATGGCAAGAGCGACGCGGAGTCCACGGGCCTGGCCAAGGACTACAAGCCGATCACCTATCCGAAGCCCGACAACGTGTTCAGCTTCGACAAACTGTCGTCTGTCTTCCTCTCGAGCACCAACCACGATGAGAATCAGCCCGCGCACCTGACCCTGCGCGACGCCTCGGTGCCGATCGGTGTGAACCTGCCGAAGTACGGCGAGCCCGCACGCCTTTACTGCCCGGCTGGCGTCTACGAGGTGCTGACCGACGCCGACGGCCAGAACCCGAAGTTCCAGATCAACTTCCAGAACTGCGTCCACTGCAAGACCTGCGACATCAAGGATCCGTCGCAGAACATCGTGTGGACGACACCTCAGGGCGGCGACGGACCCAACTATCCGAATATGTGAGTTGCGGCGCGCGTCCGGCGCGCCCAAGTTCAGGGTCATGCGTCACCTCCTCACCGCCGCCTGCCTGCCGCTGTTTCTGGTCTCTGCCTGCGCGACGGCGCCTCCCAGGGGGGTGGAGACCGTGGCTTTGGGCGCGCCAGGCAGCGCCTACGGCCTGTTCCTGGCCGGCAGTTCGGCGCTGGGCGACGGTCGCAACAGCGAGGCTCTGCGCCTGCTTGAACTGGCCAAGGCCCAGGGCGCGGTCGACCCCGCCGTCACGGAGCGCGCCTTCACCGCCGCTTTGCTCGCCGGTGATATCGAACGCGCCGCTCTTCTGGCGCCCGACGGCGACGGTGCGTCCGATCAGGGCCGCCGTATGGGCCGCCTCACCCGCGCCGTAGAGGCGCTGGCCGAGGGCAAGGGCAAGGTGGCCCGCGAGGTGATCGGTAACGACGGGATCGGCTTTCCGCATCGCGGCGCTGTGGCGCTGCTCTCGCCCTGGGTCGCCGCCTCATTGGGTGACCTTGAGGGCTCGCTTGTGCGCCCCACGGTTCGCGGTGACGGCGCCGTCGATTACTTCGGCCAGATCGGTCAGGCGCATCTGTTCGAGCGTGCGCGCCGCTACGATGAGGCCGAGACCAACTTCAAGGCGGTTACCGGAGGTGAGTCTCCCACCGAGATCGCCGTCAGCGCCTATGGCGGTTTTCTGGAGCGGCGGGGCCGGCGGCCTGACGCCCTGGCGCTCTATGATGCGGCGCTCAGGCGAAACCCCGATAACCTCGCCCTGAAGGCGGCAAGGTCGCGCGCGGCGACGCGAAAGCCACCGCCGGCTGCGCCTACCGTCCAGCAAGGCGCTGCGTTTGCGATGCTGGCGCCGGCGGTTACGCTCATTTCCAACAAGCAAACCCAGGTGGGTCTGGCCTATCTGCGGCTATCGCTGCGGCTCGATCCGGACAGGAATGACGGCTGGCTGATGCTGGGTGACCTGTTGCAGCAGCAGGGGGATACAACCGGAGCCCGTGCGGCCTATTTGCGCCCCCGTCCCGGGGCGCCGGAGTTTGCGTCGGGTCAGTCCAAGCTGGCCTGGAGCTATCAGAGCGCAGGCGACAAGGTCGAGGCGCTCAAGCTGGCGCGCGCCGCTGCGGCCACGGGCGTTCGGGATGGCAGGCTGACCCTGGCGGACCTGCTGTCGGCCAACGGCGATGACGCCGCTGCGGTAGCGATCTGGAATGCTGAACTTGCGTCCGGTCAGGATGCGGACTGGCAGCTCTACTACGCCCGCGGCCGCGCCTATGGCCGAATGGACCGCTGGAAGGAGGCCGAGGCCGATCTGCTGCAGGCGATCCGGCTGCGCCCGGATGAGGGCGAGTTGCTGAACTATCTGGGCTATGGCTGGATTGATCGAGGCGAACGCCTTCCAGAGGCGATGGCGATGATCGAGAAGGCGCTCGCCGCCAACCCGCGCTCAGGCGCCATCATCGACAGTCTCGGCTGGGCTCATTACCGGCTCGGAGACTACAGGAAGGCCGTGGAAGTCATAGAACAGGCCATTGAGCTGGAAGCCGGCGACCCCGAAATCAACAATCATCTCGGCGACGCCTACTGGATGGTGGGGCGCAAGGACGAGGCTGTGTTCCAATGGCGCCGGGTCCTGACGCTGAAACCCGACGACAAGATCAAGGCTGACGCCGAAAAGAAGCTGGCCTCAGGCCTCGGCCCGTCGCCGAAGCTGGCCGGACAATAGGCGATGCCGGCAAGGCTGGCGCCGGCGAAGGTCAACCTGTTCCTGCATGTCGGCGCGCCGGCGCCTGACGGCTATCATCCGCTGTGCAGCTTGATGGCCTTCGCCGACATCGGCGATACGGTGAGTGTTGAACTGGGCGAGGGGAGCCTGATCGCCCATGGCCCGTTCGCGCGCGGGCTGGGGCGCGAACCCGATAACCTGATCATCCGGGCGGTGAGGGCGTTTGTCGCCGAACTTGGCCGGCCAATGTCGGAGATGGCGTTTGTCCTCGACAAGCAACTGCCCATCGCCAGTGGGCTGGGTGGTGGCTCGAGCGACGCGGGTGCGGCCTTGCGGCTGATCCGGGATGTCTTTGCGCCGGGTTTTGACGATGCGCGGCTGGAACGCGTGGCCGCCAGCCTGGGGGCGGATGGTGCAGCCTGCCTGTGGGGGCGACCTGTGCTGGCGCAAGGGCAGGGAGAGCGCCTGTCCGCAGCACCCGGTCTTCCGCACCTGCCGACCCTTCTGGTCAACGCTGGGCCGCCCGTATCGACCCCGGCCGTCTACCGGGCGTTCGATGAGATGGGCGGCTTTGGCGCCGTATACCCGCCGCCCATGCCTGATACGTTCGAATCCGTGACGGAAGTGGCGGCCTGGCTTTCCCTGATGGCGAACGATCTGGAGCCGGCGGCGATCTCCGTGGAACCCGGGATCGGCGCGGTGCTGGACACGCTCCGTGGTGAGCCTGAGGTGCTGCTGGCCCGGGTGTCCGGGTCGGGTGGCACCTGTTTCGCCATCTGCGAAGACGACTTCGCCGTTGAGACCCTGGCCGAACGGCTGGAGGCGATGGCCCCGCAGTGGTGGATCAAACGTTGCCGCCTGGGCGGCCCCTGGGACTGAGATCCCAAACGAAAACGGGGGCCCCGAAGGACCCCCGTTCCGTACGCTGTACTTGCCTCGATGGTCAGGAAGCGTAGGCGCGCTCGCCGTGCTCGACGATATCGAGACCCTCTTCCTCGGCCTCGGGCGACGCCTTCAGTCCAATGGTGAACTTGATCAGGAAGAACACGATAGCGCTGGCGGTGCCCGACCAGGCGATGGCGAGAAGCACGGCCTTGATCTGCGCCATGATCTGGAAGCCGGCGTCGTAACCAACGCTACCGTTGGTGAAGTCGACCACACCCGCGCCGCCCAGCGCCGGATTGACCAGAATGCCGGTGGCAATGGCGCCGACGATCCCGCCGACCGCGTGAATGCCGAAGGCGTCCAGGCTGTCGTCATACTTCAGCGCATTCTTGATGGTGGAGCAGAAGAACACGCAGATCGGGCTGACCAGAAGGCCAAGGATAATGGAGCCCACCGGACCCGCGAAACCTGCCGCAGGCGTCACCGCAACGAGACCGGCGACGAGACCTGAAGCCAGGCCCAGCATCGAAGCCTTCTTGCGTGTGACCCACTCAACCATGGCCCACGAGAAGCCGGCCGCAGCAGTGGCCAGGAGGGTGTTGATCATTGCCAGACCCGCGTAGCCGTTGGCCTCGAGGTTCGAACCGGCGTTGAAGCCGAACCAGCCCACCCACAGGAGACCTGCGCCGACCAGGGTCAGGGTCAGGGAGTGGGGCGGCATCGGCTCAGACCGATAGCCTTTGCGCGGTCCAAGGATGAGGGCGCCGACCAGGGCCGCGATACCCGCATTGATGTGCACCACCGTACCGCCGGCGAAATCAAGCGCGCCGAAGGCCCAGATCTGACCTGCACCCGCTGCGAGCGCGTCCGCCGTCTGACCAAAGCCGGAGGTCGCGCCAGCCCACCACCAAACCATATGCGCCATGGGATAGTAGGAGAGCAGCGGCCACAGGACGGCAAAGAGCACAACCGCGCCGAACTTCATGCGCTCGGCCACACCGCCCAGGACCAGCGCCGCGGTGATGCACGCGAATGTCATCTGGAAGCAGACGAACACCACTTCCGGGATCACCACGTCCTTGGAGAACGTCTCCACATTGGTGAAGGCGCCCTCCGCGTTGAAAACCGCGCCGCTCAGCAGGAACTTGCTCGTTCCGCCGATGAACTTATTCAGGCCGCCGCCATCCGTGAATGCCAGCGAGTAGCCCCAGAACGCCCAGGCCATCATGCCGATGACCGTCACGATCGAGACGTGCATCAGCATCGACAGCATGTTCTTTTGCCGAACCAGGCCGCCGTAGAAGAGGGCCAGACCGGGCAGGATCATCAAAAGAACCAGGATGGTCGAGGTGAGCATCCAGGTCGTGTCGCCCTTATTCGGCGCAAGCGGTGCGGGCGCTTCCTCAGCAGCCGGGGCTACCACGGCCGGCGCCGCAGCTTCAGGCGCGGCAGCGACCGCGGCTGCTTCCGGGGTTGCGACCGCAGCGGCAGGCGCCGCAGCGTCCTGAGCGAAGGCTGGCGCCGCGAACGGCGCTCCAGCCATGGCGACGGCGAGCATCAGCCCGGCCAGTCGCTGTTTTCCAAGTAATTTCATAAGCATTGTCCCTTGTCCCGTTCGCTAGAGCGCGGCTGAGCCTGTCTCGCCCGTCCGGATGCGCACGGCTTCCGAGACGTCGAGGACGAAGATCTTTCCGTCACCGATCTTGCCGGTGGCGGCGGCGGCCTTGATGGCCTCGACGGCCTTGGCGGCGGCGGCGTCATCGACGACGGCCTCCAGCTTCACCTTTGGCAAGAAATTGATCTGGTATTCGGCGCCCCGGTAAATTTCGGTCTGACCCTTTTGACGGCCGTATCCCTTGACTTCCGAGACCGTGAGACCCTCCACACCGGCGTTGACGAGCGCTTCGCGCACATCATCCAGCTTGAACGGTTTGACGATCGCCATGATGAGTTTCATCAGCTCGCTCCCGCGTTCGGCCCGATGGGTGGGCCAACCCCTCTCAAGTGTTCATCGACCCCTGCGAACTGCTTTGAGCCCCGCCACAGTGATCGAAATGAACGCTATGTCGGGCGAGGTCTGGACCCGCCCGCTGGATTTACGCTTTCGTGAAGATGCCCCGTAGCGCTGCTTTTATGGGCGGCAAACTCAGCGGATGTGCAATTTTTGAGCGGAAATAGGCCCCGAGGGCGGCTGGGCGGTTAACAATCCGTGACCATGTGGTCCTTGACGCGCCCGCTGGTCGTCTTAAATCCGGCGCGGTCTTGATCTAGGCTTCAATTCCACCCAATGCGGCGGCGACGCTGCGTGGCCAAAGAGCGGCCCCTGCCGAAACCACAAGGATCCCGAATGTCGTCCAACCGTTTCTTCTCCGCTCTGGTCCTGGCCGCGGCCATCGTAGCTCCAGGTCTTTCGGCCCAGGCTGCGACCCCAGTCGCCGTGCAGGGCGACCTCGTGGACACGCTCAAGCTTTCCGGCCAGTTCACCACCTTTGTCGGCGGGATCGACGCCACCAACCTGGCGGGTCTGCTCCGGACCAACAAGAACCTCACCGTCTTCGCGCCCACGGACGCCGCCTTCGCCGCCATGCCCGCCGCAGATCTGGCCAATCTGAAGGCCAACAAGGCCGCGATGCAGAAATTTGTGCTGCACCACGTGGTGAATGCGCCGATCACCTCGGACAAGATCAAGGGCGTGAAGGGGCCCATCCCTTCGGGCGCCGGCGACACCATCCTTCTCGACGGCACCGATGAGGCCGGTGCGCTGAAGGTGGACGCCGCCACCATCGTCCAGGCGGATCTGCAGACCGGGAGCGGGCTGCTGCAGATTGTCGACAAGGTGCTGGTGTCTGGCCAGGGAGCTGTTGATCCGGCGCCGGCCGCTGAAGCAGCGGCGGCCCCCACGCCGCCCAGCTCCTGATAAAATCACGGAACGCTAAGGCCGTCTGAACCGTAGGGGTTGGCAGGCGTTGGACTCACGTCCGACGTTCGCCTGCCAACCGGAGTTCAGACGATGCGCCTTGCAGCACTTGCCGCCATAGCAATTGTCGCCTTTCTGGCGGGGACGGCGAACGCTCAGACCCCAGCGAACGATGCAAGCCAATCGGCGGTCCCTGCGCCGAACCCTGTTGTGGCAACGGCGCCGGCGGCGTTGTCTGCGACGGCGGCACCCCTACCGGATGATGTAACTGCGGCGGCTTCAAGGTCCGTGACCTACCGGGTGGGCAGCGCGACCTTGACCGACACGGTGGTCACGAACGGCCCAGTTGCGGACACGCCGGAGAACCGCGCGAAGTATGGCCAGCCCATGTCCCGCGCCGGTAAACGCTCGGATGCCAGGGGGAATTAGGGCCTCACAGTTTCGCGCGTTTGGGCGGGTTGAAGCGATTGCAGTGGGGCCCTATGGTCCGCCGACTTTTTTGCACCTGCGAACAGCCCCCCGACCATGCCGAATGAACCGCTTTCGTTTCAGGCCCTGATCCTGAAACTGCACGACTATTGGAGCCGTCAGGGTTGCGCCATCCTGCAACCCTATGACGTCGAGGTCGGCGCCGGCACCCTCTCGCCGATGACGGTCCTGCGGACGCTGGGGCCAAAACCCTGGAAGGTGGCCTATGTGCAGCCCTCCCGTCGCCCGTCCGACGGACGCTATGGGGAGAATCCCAACCGCCTGCACCAGCATCACCAGTATCAGGTGATCCTGAAACCCAACCCCGAGAACCTGCAGGAACTCTATCTGGGCTGTCTGGAGGCCATCGGCATCGACCCCGGAGTCCACGACATTCGTTTTGTCGAGGACGATTGGGAGAACCCCACGGTCGGCGCCTGGGGGTTGGGCTGGGAGGTGTGGTGCGACGGGATGGAAATCACCCAGTACACCTATTTCCAGCAGGTGGGCGGACTGGACGTTTTCCCGGTCGCGGGCGAACTGACCATCGGTCTGGAGCGCCTGAGCCTTTATCTCCAGAACAAGGACAACGTGTACGACCTGAAGTTCAACGACCAGTTCACCTACGGCGACATCTACCTGGCGAATGAACAGCAGTTCTCGGCCTTTGAACTGGAGGTCGCCGATGTGGCCACCTGCAAGCGTCAGTTTGAGGATATGGAGCGCGAGGTCGTCAGAATTCTGGGTCACAAGGGGCGTCAGGGGCAATCTCTGGCCCTGCCGGCCTATGACCATGTGCTGAAGGCCAGTCACCTGTTCAACATCATGGACGCGCGCGGTGCCATCGCGGTTGCCGAACGCCAGAGCTACATCGGTCGCGTCCGCGATCTGACAAAGATGTGCGCCGAGGCCTGGGTCGGGTCGCAGGGCGGGAACGCCTGATCATGCCCCAACTGCTTGTCGAACTGCTCTCCGAAGAAATCCCCGCGCGCATGCAGGCGCAGGCGGCGAAGGATCTGGAACGCATGGCGCGCGAGCGCCTGGCTGCCGAGGGTTTGCTGCCCGAGGCGCTGACGGCGTTTGCTGGCGCCCGTCGGCTGACCCTGGTGGCTGAAGGGCTGCCGGAAGCCCAGAAAGATCGCCACGAAGAGGTCAAGGGCCCACGTAGCAACGCCCCGGAACAGGCGCTGGAAGGGTTCCTGCGCAAGACCGGACTCAAGAAGAGCGACCTCACCGAACGGGAAGGCATCTGGTACGCCCACCTGCACAAGCCCGGCCGTCCGACGCCAGAGATTGTCGCGGAGATGGTCGAAGCGATTGTCCGCAGTTTTCCATGGCCCAAGTCGATGGTCTCGGGCGTCAGCAAGCTGCGCTGGGTGCGACCGCTGCGGCGCATCCTGTGCGTTTTCGACGGCCAGATTGTACCCTTCCAGATCGACGGCATCGCCAGCGGCAATGTCACCGAGGGCCATCGGTTCATGGGCTCCGGCCAGCCGTTCACCGTGAAGGACTTCGACGCCTACGCCGAGAAGCTGGAAAAGCATTTCGTGGTGCTGGATCCGCAGGAGCGGAAGGATCGCATCCTGGAGGCGGCGCGCACGCTCTGTTTCGCCCGCAATCTTGAGCTGGTCGAGGACGCCGGCCTGCTGGACGAAGTGGCCGGCTTGGTCGAGTGGCCGATCCCGGTGTTGGGCGATATGGACCCGGTCTATCTGGATCTCCCCCCGGAAGTGATACGCACCTCGATGCGCGTACATCAGCGCTATTTCGCCGTGCGCGATCCTCGCACCGGCAATCTGGCGCCTCATTTCGTCACCGTGGCCAACATCGACGCCACGGATGGCGGCAAGACCATTGCGCTCGGCAACGCCAAGGTGCTCTCGGCCCGCCTGTCTGACGCGCGTTTCTTCTGGACCGAGGACCGCAAGACGACCCTGGAAGGACGCCTCGAAAAACTGAGGGGCGTTACCTTCCACGCCAAACTGGGCGCCATGTACGAGCGCGTCGAGCGCCTGGAGATGCTGGCAGAGGCCCTGGCGCCTCGCGTCGGCGCCGATCCCGCCAAGGCGATCCAGGCGGCGCGCCTCGCCAAGGCAGACCTGACCACAGGCGTGGTGGGCGAGTTTCCCGAACTCCAGGGCGTGATGGGGGGCTACTATGCCACCGCCGAGGGGCTGAGCCCCCTGGTTGCCGAGGCCATCCGCGATCACTATCGACCGGCTGGTCCTTCGGACGAGGTTCCCGACCGGCCGGTGAGCATGGCCGTGGCGCTGGCGGAGAAGCTGGACACCCTGGTCGGCTTCTACGCGATTGGTGAGAAGCCCACGGGATCGCGCGATCCCTACGCCCTTCGCCGTGCGGCCCTGGGCGTGATCCGGATCGTGCTTGGTTCCGAGTTGCGCCTCCCGCTGCGTGAGGTTGTCGCCGACTGGTATCGCTCGCTCCGCTGCTTCGTGGATCCAGGTCGGGCGCTGTGGGTCGCCACACCGAAGCTGACGGCCCATCTGGGCGCGCGCGGGCGTGCGAAGTCGCAGGAGTTCTCGGTCTATCTGCGTGAATTCGACGAGGCGCTGCTGGACGGTGTGCCGCAGGTCGTGGCGATGGACCGCGAGGTTGACCTGGAATTCGACCGCCTCGAGCGGGAGAAGCCCGAGGGCGAGGTGCTGTTCCAGTTCCGGCCCTACGACGAGGTCGTTGGCGAGGTTGTCGCCTTCTTCGCTGACCGGCTGGAGGTGTGGCTGCGGGATCGGGGCCAGCGGCACGATCTGGTCGCCGCGATCTTCGCCCTTGGCGACGATGACCTTGTGCGGGTGGTCGCCAGGGTGAACGCGCTGGACGCCTTCCTGAAAACCGAGGACGGGGTCAATCTGCTGGCTGGCTACAAGCGCGCGGTCAACATCCTCAAGGCCGAGGAGAAGAAGGGGCCGTTGCCCACCGGCGCGCCCGTGCGGATGGCGGCCTCATCGCCCGAGGAGATGGCGTTGATTTCCGCCGTCGACGACCTCGAGACCAAACTCGATGCGGCGCTCGATGCCGAGAATTTCGCCGGCGCCATGCGCGAGCTTTCGAAACTTCGTGGGCCCGTCGATGCATTCTTCGACAAGGTGTTAGTAAATTCGGATGTATCAGACGAGCGCGACAATCGCCTTCGTTTGCTGGCGAAGGTGCGCGATGCCATGGGGCAAGTGGCGGACTTTGCTCAGGTTACGGGCTGATAGAAGGTGCTGGGAATGGCCGAAACGATGGTGAAGACGCGCTGGGTCTATGCCTTCGGCGGCGGGACTGCCGACGGCGACGCCTCGATGAAGGACCTGCTGGGGGGCAAAGGCGCCAACCTGGCCGAGATGTCGTCGCTGGGCTTGCCCGTCCCTCCAGGCTTCACCGTGACGACAGAGGCCTGCGTCCACTACTATTCGAACGACAAGTCCTATCCCCCTGGCCTGCGCGAACAGGTCGCCGACGGCCTGAAGGCCGTTGAGACGATCACCGGCAAGGCCTTTGGCGATGCCGCCAATCCGCTGCTGGTTTCGGTGCGCTCAGGCGCACGCGCCTCCATGCCGGGCATGATGGACACCGTCCTGAACCTGGGCCTCAACGATCAGACCGTCGAGGGTCTTGCGAAGCTGTCCGGGGATCGCCGCTTCGCTTTCGACAGCTATCGGCGGTTTATTCAGATGTACTCCGCCGTGGTCCTGAACATGGATCACCACCTGTTCGAAGAGATCCTCGACGACCACAAGGATCGCCTCGAGGTCTATGTCGACACCGGCCTGACCGCCGAGGACTGGGAAGCTGTCGTCACCGACTACAAGGACGCGGTGGAGCGTGAGCTTGGCCGACCCTTCCCGCAGGATCCACCCGAACAGCTATGGGGCGCGGTGGGCGCGGTGTTCGCCAGCTGGATGAACGACCGGGCCAAATTCTATCGCCGCATGCACGATATCCCGGAAAGCTGGGGCACCGCCGTCAACATCCAGTCCATGGTGTTCGGCAACATGGGCGACGGCTCGGCCACCGGCGTGGCCTTTACGCGCAATCCTTCCACGGGCGACAACCGTCTTTACGGCGAGTTCCTGATCAACGCCCAGGGCGAGGACGTGGTGGCCGGCATCCGTACGCCGCAACCGCTGACCCGCATCGCTCGCGAGGAGATGGGCGACAACAACCTGTCGATGGAAGAGGCGCTGCCGGAAGTCTTCACCCAGTTCAAGGCGGTGGTGGAGCGGCTTGAGACCCACTACCGCGACATGCAGGACATCGAGTTCACGGTCGAGCAGGGCCGGCTCTACATGCTGCAGACCCGCAACGGCAAGCGCACCGCCAAGGCGGCGCTGCGGATCGCCGTTGACCTCGCGAACGAGGGCCTGATCACCCACGCCGAGGCGGTGATGCGGGTGGACCCGGCGTCGCTCGACCAGCTGCTGCACCCGACCATCGATCCGGCCAGCCCGCGCGACGTCATCGCAACCGGACTGCCGGCGTCGCCCGGCGCGGCCACCGGCAAGGTGGTCTTCACCGCCGAGGAAGCCGAAAAGCTGGGCCTGGCCGGCGAGGCGGTGATCCTGGTGCGCGAGGAGACCAGCCCCGAGGATATCCGCGGCATGGACGCTGCCCGCGGGATCGTCACTGCCCGCGGTGGTATGACCAGTCACGCCGCCGTCGTGGCGCGCGGCATGGGCCGACCCTGCGTGTCCGGCGCCGGCGAAATCCAGATCGACAAGCGAGCCGGGGAGTTCCGGGCGCGCGGCAAGACCATCCGCGCCTACGACATCGTCACCATCGATGGCTCTACCGGCGAGGTGCTGCAGGGCGTGGTCAAGATGATCGAGCCGGAGCTTTCCGGCGATTTCGGTGCGCTCATGGGCTGGGCGGATTCGGTTCGGCGACTGAAGGTTCGCGCCAACGCCGAAACCGCGCTCGACGCCCAGGTGGCCCGCCAGTTCGGCGCCGAGGGCATTGGCCTTTGCCGCACCGAGCACATGTTCTTTGATCCCGCGCGGATCGCCGCGGTGCGCGAGATGATCCTGGCCGATGATGTGGCGGGCCGAAAGGCGGCGCTGGCCAAGATCCTGCCGATGCAGCGCGCGGATTTTGTCGAGCTTTTCAAGATCATGGAGGGTCTGCCGGTGACAATCCGGTTGCTCGACCCGCCGCTCCACGAGTTCCTGCCGCACTCCGAGGACGATCTCACAGCTGTGGCGGAGGCCACGGGACTTGATCCGACCAAGCTGCTGCGCCGCGCCCAGGAACTGCACGAGGTGAACCCCATGCTGGGCCACCGCGGGTGCCGGCTGGGCGTATCGTATCCCGAGATCTACGAGATGCAGGTCCGCGCCATCATCGAGGCCGCCTGCCAGGTGGTCGCCGACGGCCGCCCCGCGCCGATCCCCGAGATCATGCATCCCCTCGTGGCCAAGGGCGAGGAGATGAAGTTCCTGCGCGAACTCACCGATCGTACCGCAAAAGAAGTGCTCGCCGAGCGCGACGTCTCCATCGAATACATGGTCGGCACCATGGTCGAACTGCCCCGGGCCGCTATCCGCGCCGGCGACCTGGCCGAGCACGCCGAGTTCTTCTCCTTTGGCACCAACGACCTGACCCAGACCACCTTCGGCATCAGCCGCGATGACAGTGGCCGCTTCCTGAACGCCTATATCGACAAGGGCATCTTTGAACGCGATCCCTTCGTCACCCTCGATCAGGAAGGCGTGGGCGACCTGATCCGCATCGCCACCGAGCGGGGCAGGGCAGTGCGTGCCGATGTCAAGCTGGGCATCTGCGGCGAACACGGCGGCGATCCGGCCTCGATCCAGTTCTGCGAGAGCGTGGGCCTGGATTACGTCAGCTGCTCCCCCTACCGCGTGCCGATCGCAAGGTTGGCCGCAGCCCAGGCGGCGATCGGCGAGCGGGAGAAGGACCGGTAGGTCAGCGCGCGAGGCGTCGACCTACCAGCTCCAGTCCTTCGTACTCACCCGACACCCGCCGTCCTTCCAGCCCGTCCAGCCACGCCCGCGCACCACCTGGCCCGGCCGCGCCGTCGTGGCCTCGCCGCCTTCAAGCGCCAGCTCGCCATTGACGACCACCTCACTGACACCCGTGGCGAACTGCTGCGGTTTCTCGAACGTGGCGTGGTCCTGTATCGTCGCGGGGTCGAAGACCACCACATCGGCATAGTTCCCGACCTTCAGCATCCCCCGGTCCCGCAGACCCAGATTGTGCGCCGGCAGCGACGTCAGCTTGCGGATCGCCTCTGCCAGCGAAAGCCGCTTCTCCTCGCGCACATACTTTGCCAGCAGCCGGGCAAAGTTCCCGTAGGCGCGTGGGTGGGTGGACGAGAGCAGGAACGGCCCCTCCGGCGCGCGGCCCTCCGCGTCAGAGCCGAAGCTCATCCAGGGCAGGGCGGTCTGGCGCGCCACATTGGCCTCGTCCATCAGGAAGTAGATCACCTGCACCCGGCTGCCGTCCTCGATCACCAGGTCGATGGCCGCGTCCTGAACACTGACGCCCCTATCCCTGGCGACCTGCGCCAGGGTCTTGCCCGTGAGGGGCTTCAACGCCGGATTCTTGAACCCCACCAGCAGGGTGCCCTCCGCACCGGCCTGTAGCATCAGGTTCTCGAAGTTTCCCTTGGTGTCGCGCATTTCCGTCAGCACGCGAGCCCGCGTCGCTGGATCTTTCAGCCGCTGCGCCCAGGCTTCGTAGCCGCCGGCCTGCACCCAGACGGGCATGGCTGCGTCCAGCCCGGTAGAGCCGGCAGGGTAGTTATACATGTCCGCCGTGATCCGCAGGCCCTCCGCGCGAGCGGCCTCTATGCGGGCGATCGCCGCGTCGAGTTTCCCCCAGTTGTCGCGACCCGACTGCTTCAGGTGGTAGATCTCGGCCGGTGCGCCGGATCGCCGGGAGATCTCGATCAATTCGTCGATGGCTTCCAGCAGCCGGTTTCCCTCGGAACGCATGTGGCTGATGTACATGCCGCCGCAGCGCCCGGCCTCGGTGGTCAGCGCCACCAGTTCGTCGGTCTCGGCAAAGTTACCGGAGGCATAGATCAACGATGATCCAACGCCCATGGCGCCATCTTCCATCGCCTTGACGACCAGTTGGCGCATCTGGAGAAGCTGCGCCGGGGTCGGGTCCACATTGCCTTCCCCCAGCACATGAACCCGCGCTGTCTCTGCCCCGATGAACGAGGCCACGTTCACCGAGACGCCCTTCGCCTCCAGGAATCGCAGGTACTCATCGAGGGTGGTCCAGTTGACCGGATACTTGATGTCGCCCTGGCGCTGCAGCGCCTCACGCTTCATCTGGGGGTTCAGCGGCCCCATGGAGTTGCCTTCGCCCATCACCTCCAGGGTGACGCCCTGCTTGAGAACGGACAGGCCGCGACCATCCTGGATCAGACTCTGGTTCGACCAGGACAGCATGTTGATGAAGCCCGGCGCGACCGCCTTGCCCGTGGCGTCGACGACCTTGGCCGCCTGGCCCTCGCAGGCGCCGACGCAGATAATTCGCTGGCCCTTGATGGCGACATCGCCCCGCACCGGGGCGCCGCCCGAGCCGTCGTAGATAGCGCCGCCCCGGACGATCAGGTCATAGGCCGGTGTTGCGGCGCCCGCGACCGCGCCTGCCATCGCCATAGCCGTCCCAAGCAACGCCCCACGTAACATTGCAGTCTCCTCCCAAACGCTGGAACCTTACGGCGAATACACCTGACAACCGGCTCGCTGTCTGCATTTTCCCCGGCCAATGGCAACCGCGCCTCGTAGAGGTAGTGGTGGAGGGTACAAGCTTCACGCTCCGCGCAACATCCATTCGAAACGTATTCGATGGATGGGGTCTACCCTCTCTATCCCCCGCTCTTCGGGCGAAACCCCCGGCGGGTGGTAAGGCCCTACCGCTTCCGCACAAACACCGTGCCGGCCGAGTAGCCCGCGCCGAATGAGCAGATCAGGCCGGTCTCGCCCGCCGCAAAGTCCTCATTGGCCTTGTGAAAGGCGATGATCGAGCCGGCGGACGAAGTGTTGGCATACTCATCCAGGATGATCACGTTCTCGCCGGGCGCCGGGTCGCGGCCCAGCACACGTTTGCCGATCATGACGTTCATGTTGATGTTGGCCTGGTGCAGCCACATGCGCTTCAGGGCTTGGGGATCGATGCCGATGTCGCCCGCGTGCTCGACGATCATTTCCGAGACCATCGGCACCACCTCGCGGAACACCTTGCGGCCCTCCTGGACGAACAGCTTGTCCGTCGCCCCGATGCCCTCAGGCGCGGCGCGGTTCAGGAAGCCGAAATTGTTGCGGATGCTGTTGGAGAACTGGGTCTTGAGCCGGGTTCCGAGAATATCCCAGCCGCCGGTCGCCTGATCCGCAGCCTCGACAATCACCGCCGTCGCCACGTCGCCGAAGATGAAGTGACTGTCGCGATCCCGGAAGTTCAGGTGGCCCGAACAGATCTCGGGGTTCACCATCAGCACGGCGCGCGCCGAGCCAGACGCCACGAAATCGGCCGCCGTCTTGATGCCAAACGTAGCCGACGAGCAGGCCACATTCATGTCGAAGGCGAAGCCCTCGATGCCCAGCGCCTGCTGCACCTCGATGGCCATGGCCGGATAGGCGCGCTGCATGTTCGACGCCGCGCAGATCACAGCGCCGATCTCGGAGATCGGCTTGCCCCACCGGGCGATCGCCTCGCGCGCGGCCTCGACCGCTATCTCGGCGAGGACCGAGATCTCCTCGTTCGACCGTTCCGGAATGTTGGGGGTCATCCGCTCAGGGTCGACCAGACCGCTCTTGTCGACCACGAACCGCGACTTGATGCCCGAGGCCTTCTCGATGAACTCGGCGGAGGAGGGAATCAGCGCCTGAACCTCTCCGGCCTCTATCTCGGCGGCGTGGCTCGCGTTGAAACGCTCGACGTAG
Source organism: Phenylobacterium sp. (assembly GCF_044358365.1). Lineage (GTDB taxonomy): Bacteria > Pseudomonadota > Alphaproteobacteria > Caulobacterales > Caulobacteraceae > Phenylobacterium. Next base: position 30,176 of record NZ_JBIKNZ010000021.1, read on the forward strand.
GTGTTGAAGGTTTCCACCAACTCGGCGTTGGAGAGGCTCTGGGGCGGCGTATAGAGCCCCGTGGCGGCGATCACCGCATTGATCATAAAACGACTCCCGGACTTTGGGCGTCTGATAGCACGACCGTGGCGGGCGTCACGGCCAGAGTCGCAGATCGCGTTTTCCTTGACCCCGATCCGTCGCCCGCCCAGGTTTGCGGGATCAAGATGCGGGGGCAGGGTGGACAAGGCCTATCTGATTCAACTGGCGGCTTCGACTGCGGCGGTGGCGGTGCTGGTGGGGCTGGCGGCCTGGGCCAGGATCGCCAGACCGGTCGGACCGCTGAACCAGGCGCGAGCGCAGGAGATCCTGGCCGAGGAGTTCCCGGGTCGGTCCCTGGATCAGGTGTGGGTGGCCACCGATGGCGCGGGCGCACTTGCCCGTTCCGGGGGAATGGCGCTGGTGCTCTGTCGGGTGGGAGACGGCTTTGCCGCGCGGCAGATTCCCTGGGCCCAGGCGGTGTCGTCCAGCTTCCGGAGTGGCCGTCTGCGCATCGATCTCTCGGACATTTCCGCACCTGTCGCGACCATCAGTCTGCCCTCATGGCCGCCGAAGGATCTGGCCGCGTGAAAGACTTCAACCCGGTCCAGCTGGCGACGCCGATCTTCATCGTCACTATCATCCTGGAGATTGTTCTGGCGCGCCTGGGCAAGGTGAAGGCCAACTACGAGGCGCGCGACACGGCGGTGTCGCTGGGCATGGGGCTGTTCTCCGGCGCAGCGGGCCTGCTGACCGCTGGCCTCGTCGTGGCGTCCACGCTGTGGGTCTATGAGCATCGCCTGTTCGAGATCCCGATGACGGCGATCTGGGCCTGGGCGGCGATCTTCCTGCTCGAGGACCTGACCTATTACTGGTTCCACCGCCTCAGCCATGAGCGGCGATTCTGGTGGGCGGCGCACGTCAATCACCACACGTCCCAGCACTATAATCTGTCGACGGCGCTCCGTCAGACCTGGACCGGCGGCATCGCCGGAACCTGGGCGCTATGGCTGCCGCTGGCGTTCCTCGGGTTCCCGCCGGCGATGATCGCCATCCAGAAGGGGATCAGCCTTGTCTATCAGTACTGGATCCACACCGAGGCGATCCGCCGGATGCCGAAGTGGTTCGAGGCGGTGTTCAACACACCGTCGCATCACCGGGTCCATCACGCCCGCAATCCACGCTACCTCGACAGCAACTACGCGGGCATCCTGATCATCTGGGACAGGCTGTTCGGCACCTTCCAGCCAGAGCTGGATAAGGAACCCTGCCGCTACGGGACCGTGAAAAACCTGGCCACCTTCAATATCCTGCGCGTGGCCTTTCATGAGTGGATCGGCATGGCGGCCGACGTCGTGCGGCACCCGCGCCACGCTCTGGGCTACATCTTCGGCCGCCCGGGCTGGAGCCACGACGGCAGTCGAGACACCAGCGTGACCCTGAAGGCGACCTGGCGCCAGCAACAGGCCCGGGCCGCTCCGGAACCGGAAGCCGGAACCTGAAGCGCGACAATCTGACGTGGATACCGGGTCAGGCGACCGTCTTGGCCATGGATTGAATCGCTGTCGCCGTTTCGGCATTGGCAGGGAAGAACGTCTCCAGGGTCAGCTCCGAGAGCGTGATTTCCGTGGCCGTGCCAAAGACGGTTGTGGTGACAAGGAAGGACAGCAGCCGGCCCTCGATCTGCATTTCCAGAGGCATGGCGATGCCGTCCAGCGGTGCGCCCTGGGTCGCCCGTGACCCGGCGGCGGATCCGGGAAAGGCGCGCAGTTCGCTCAACAGCGCCACCAGTCCTTCGTCTGCCGTGATGTCGATCTCGCGCCGCAGTCGCTCCAGAATGTAGGTTCGCCAGACGTCCAGATTGACGATGCGTGCCGCCAGTCCAAGAGGGTGCAGGCTCAGTCTCAGGACATTGACCGGACCGGCGAGCAACTGAGGGTCCACCCCCGCCATCAGCGGGGCCACGGCGCGATTGGCCGCCACGAGATTCCAGCCGCGATCAACGGCGAGGGCCGGGAAGGGTTCGTGACCGGTCAGGATCAGGTCGACGGCCTTGCGGGCGGCGCTGAGGGCAGGGTGTCCAAGATCCCGCTGCGGAAATACCGGCGCGAAACCGGCGGCGACCAGCAGGGTGTTGCGTTCCCGCAGTGGAACTTCCAGCCGCTCGGCAAGGCGCAGCACCATCTCGCGGCTGGGCCGGGCGCGCCCGGTTTCCATGAAGCTCAGATGTCGTGTTGAAATCTCGGCGTCGAGCGCCAGGTCGAGCTGGCTGAGATGGCGACGTTGCCGCCAGGTGCGCAATTGATCGCCAAGCGGGCTGGACAGCTGGTTCATGGAGTCAAGGCTATGGCGATATGCGCCCCATATCCATGACCTTGGAGGTAATCTTATTCCCTCAGGAGGGGAAGGCTCAGCCCGGAAACCGGCCGTGCGCCCAGGATTTCCCGCCGGAACCGGAACAACTCGGCCGGGCGTCCACCGGTTTCCGCGTCCAGGCGGCCAAGGCCCTCGACCAGCTCAGCCCGCTCCAGCGCCCGCCGGAAGTTCTGCTTGTGCAGTGGCACGCCCGCGATCGCTTCCACCGTCCGCTGCAGGGCCGAGAGGGTGAAGGCGTCCGGCATCAACTCAAACACCACCGGACGGTACTTGAGCTTTCCGCGAAGCCGTCCCAATGCGGTGGCCAGAATTCTCCGATGGTCGGAGATCATCGCCTCGCCAACGGCCGCGATCAATTGGTCGGAGCGCGATGGCGCGGTCTCCCCACGGTCGCGCGCGGCTTCCTGTACCAAGCCCGCTTCGTAGAGCAGTTCGTAGCGTTCGATTACCCGTTCCTCGTTCCAGGGTGCGTCGTCGAGCGCAAACAACAGGCGTGCGCGAGCCAGCCGCTGGGCGTCGCCGCCGCTCCAGGCGCGCAACGCGGTCTCGATCGGAGCCAGGGCCGGGGGCCGTCCGATACGCCAGTCTTCCCAGGGGAATATCTGCGACCAGGGCCGCCAGGTGCTGCCTGCAAAGTGGGTGTCCACGGCGGCCGGGGCCAGCGCAAGATACCCGATGGAGATTACCCGCGCCGCCGCATCGCCGTCGCCCAGATCGGCGAGCGGCGCGTCGCGACCCTTGTCGCCGAACGTATAGAGCTGCTCCACATACCCCAGATCGAACCGTGTCTGCTCGGTCACGAAAGCGCGCAACGCAAGCTCGAACGTCCGGTGGCCGTCGGGGTCAAACGGACCGAAGGGCAGGCCGGTCAGGTTGCCGCTGGCGGCCTTGTGGCGAACGGTCAGGGCCGCCGCCTCGCCATCCTTGATGGCCACCACCACGGCGGAAAGGCCGATGACCAGCGAACTGTTCATGGCGCGCTGACGCCAGGCGTGTGCGGGCGATAGCCGGCCGCCTCCGAAAGGGCTTCGAAACGGCGCACATACCGGGCCTGTGCCGCGAACGGCGCCTCTGGTTCAATGTGCAGACTGTAGCCGGCCGGCGGCGCGCCAAAGAGCTCGATCGCCTCATCCTGCGCAAAGCCCGCCAATTGCGTCGCCTCGAAGAAGGCGCAGGCACGGTCGGCCTGTTTGATCAGAACCTTGATCTCGGCGGGTGTTTTGGCGGGCAGGCCGAACCGGGTGTGAATGACATGCTCCAGCCGTTCCTCGAACAGTTTGTAGTCATACCCCAGCGCCGCCTTGAACGGCGAGATCATGTCGCCGATCACATACTCTGAGGCGTCGTGCAGCAGGGCGGCAAGACGCCAGCGCGGCGCAATGTCGGGCTGCAGGTGCGCTACGATCTCCTCGACCACCACCGAGTGCTGGGCCACCGAGAAGGCGTGCTCGCCGATCGTCTGGCCGTTCCACCGCGCCACCCGCGCCAGACCATGGGCGATGTCCTCGATCTCCACGTCCATGGGTGAGGGATCCAGCAGGTCGAGCCGCCGTCCGGAGAGCATGCGCTGCCACGCGCGCGGGATAGCGCTCCTGCGGGGCAACCCTTTCCTCACGCGAACGTTCCTCCCGATCTGACCCCTGTGAACTGACCCAGGACTTGCGAAAGATCAATGGAGGTCCAGTGTGAGGCCGTCACTGTTCGCAGAGAAAAGGATACTCCATGAGTTGGGCCCGCATCATGGCGCCGCTGTCCGGCGGCAAGGGAGATGACGAAGCTGTACGCGCAGCGGCAATGCTGTCCGGGGCGTTCGACGCGGAACTGGCCGGGGTTTACACGCCGGCGGACCTGGCTGACGTCATGCCATGGATGGGTGAGGGATTCCTTGGCGGGGTGCAGACGACCGCGCTGGAGTCGTTGAAGGAGGCCACTTCGGCGGGCGAGGCCAACGCCCGGGCGACCTTCGCAGCCTCCACCTACGCGAAAAAGCAGTTCGTGAGCCTTCAGACCCCGGTCTGGGCCGGCCTTTCGGCGGAAAGCCGGCTCTCCGATGTGATCGTCTTCACCAGCGACGCGTCACGGGGGAGGGGGCCCTTGGCCGAGGCGTTCCAGCAGATGGTCGCCGATGAACAGCGTCCCGTGCTGGTGGCGCGGGAAGGCTTGAAAATCGGCGGCGTCGTCGCCGTGGCCTGGGATGGCGGCAAGGAGGCGTCGCGCGCCGCCCGACTGGCGACGCCCCTGCTGGAGAATGCGTCCAGGGTGGTGATCATCGCCGCACCCAAAGCCAGTTCGCGCACCTTCGATCCTGTACGGTTGCAGGGCTACTATGCGGCGCGCGGCGTGACCTCGGAGGTCCTGACGTTGGCCGAGAGCGGAGATGCCGCGCCGGCGATCCTGCGGGCTGCGGCGTCAGTCGGCGCCGAAATCCTTGTGGCTGGCGCCTTTGGCCACCCTCGGCTTCAGGAGTTCATCTTTGGCGGGACCACCCGGACACTTCTCAATGCGGACTCGCCATCCTTGTTTTTGTCCCATTGAATTTGTTATTATTTTTTAGGATCTCACGTCATGACCCTATCGCGCATCACCATGCGTCTGGCCCGCAACCCTGGCACGGAGTTCGCCGGTGGCGACGATCATCGAGGCTACGCCCTGACCGCGCCGCTGACCGCTGAAGGTCATCTGGACGAGGCGGCCTATGGCAAGTCCCGCGACCACTGCACCGTGCGCCGCTTCGCGCCCGATGAGGCGGCGGTCGAGGGCCGTCTCGCGCGCAAGGGCAAGAACTGGTTCTTCGACTACGACGCCGCAGCGTCCGACGACGACGAGCCCGTCTATCGTCTGGGCATGCACCGCTTCGCCGTTGGAGAGTACGTGACCGTTTCAGATGAAGACGGTCGCCCGCTTACCTACAAGGTCGTCGAGATCCAGCCTGCAGGGTGAAAGATCGCTACCCCATAGGCTCACACGCCGCCGTTCTTGCGGACCAGCTTCTTGACATCGGGGTATATCTCTTCGCCCGCAACGCCATCCAGCTTTGACTTCACGATGGCGACGGTGATCGGGCCTGTCTTGGGGCCACCGGCTTCATAGCCTACGAAACGATAGCCCGTCGGCAGGTCTTTGCCGGTGTAGATGAAGGTTGCCCGGATGCCGCGCTTCTCGCGGCTGAAGGCTTCGCCCCGCAGCCGGACATCGCGCCGCGACTTGATCGTGGCGCTGGAGTCGTTGGCGTCGATTGAGATCGGTCCAACCCGAACCTTGGCCGATTCATCGTTTTCATTCGCCGTGATGTGGATGCCCGGTAGATCAACCCGCATCGTTCCGTCGCCGTTCTCGGTTACGTGTTTGCCGGAGCTGTCGATCCTCACATCGACGCTGGCGCGACTGGAGTCCTCGAGCGCCTGCTCGGCCGCTACAGCCGCCGCCTTGCTGGAGTCAGTGGCCGAAGCCGCCGTCGCGGGCGTTGGCGGCGCGTCAGCCTTTGTCTTGTCGTCTGGGGTTGGCGGGGTGCGATTTGCCAGCAGGGTGGTTTCGATCGACGTCAGGGCCGCATCTGCCCCGCCGGCGGCGGACACCAGTTGCAAGGTTACCTCGGCCCCGCTGGATGTCATGTAGGTGCACGATTTGCCGTCAGACGCTGCCGAGGTGCGGGAGAGGTCGCCTTGCGTTTGCGGACACTCCAGAGCCGTCCGCGCCGGTGGCGCTTTCACCGCGCAGGCCGACGTGCCCAGGGCCAGTCCCGATGCGGCCAGAAGATATAGCGTTCTCATGGAAAAGGGCTCCGTCCAATCCGTCTGTTGCGACAAACGGTGGCCGGAGCCCTTCCAAAAGGCGAGTGAATTCGGTGTAACGCCGAACGTAACTTACTGGCCGGGGCGGGCCGCGCCCTCGCGACGGGCCAGGAAGGCCAGGCGCTCGAACAGGTGTACGTCCTGCTCGTTCTTCAGCAGGGCGCCATGCAGCGGCGGGATCAGCTTGGTCGGATCCTTCTCCGCCAGGCTATCGGCGTCGATGTCCTCGACCATCAGCAGCTTCAGCCAGTCCAGCAACTCGGACGTGGAGGGCTTCTTCTTCAGACCCGGCACCTTGCGCATGTCGTAGAAGATGCGCAGCGCTTCGGCGACCAGCTTGTTCTTGATCCCCGGATAGTGGACGTCGACGATCTGCTGCATCGTCTCGGAGTCGGGGAAGCGTATGTAGTGGAAGAAGCAGCGGCGCAGGAAGGCGTCCGGCAGTTCCTTTTCGTTGTTGGAGGTGATGATCACGATCGGGCGGATCGCCGCCTTGATGGTCTCGTTGGTCTCGTAGACGTAGAATTCCATCCGATCGAGTTCCTGCAACAGGTCGTTCGGGAACTCGATGTCTGCCTTGTCGATCTCGTCGATCAGCAACACGGGTCGGCCCTTGTGCTCGAAGGCTTCCCAGAGCTTGCCCTTCTTGATGTAGTTCTTGACGTCCTTGACCCGCTCATCGCCCAGCTGGCTGTCCCGAAGACGGGTGACGGCGTCGTATTCGTAAAGGCCCATGGTCGCCTTCGTGGTCGACTTGATGTGCCAGGTGATCAGTTCTGACCCCAGCGCCTTGGCGATCTCCTCGGCCAGCACGGTCTTGCCGGTGCCGGGTTCGCCCTTGATCAGGAGCGGGCGCTCCAGGGCGATGGCGGCATTGACGGCCACCTTGAGGTCTTCGGTGGCGACGTAATTGTCAGTCCCGGTAAAACGTTGGCTCATCTAGGCTCCCCGTGCGAGCTCCGTGCCCGCATTCGAACAGTTGTTTGTCTGGGGGCAACCTATAGGGCCGCGCGCGATGTTCAAGCGCGTTCGAGCAGGCGCAGTCAGTAAGGCGGCTGCGCGGCGTCAGGCGCCCGGGGTGTCGCCGTCTGCCACATGCTCGCCCAGCGCATCACCAATCAGCGCCATAACCCCGTCCCAGTCGCCATAGGTGGGGGTGATGAAGACGCGGGCCTGCGGATACCAGGGGTAGCGGTCCGTGCCGAGACGCGGCCATGAGCCTGGGGTCGAAATCAACCAGACCGGCGTGCCGCTCGAGGCGGCCAGGTTGAAACTCGCGTTTGCAAATCCCACAACGAGGTCCATCGCGGCGCAGAGCGCGGCCACATCGTCCAGGTCCTTCTTCAGATCGATGCCGGGCGGCGTCCAGATCCGGACGCCGAACTCTTCTTCGGCCTGGGCCAGTTCCTCCGAACAGTCGCCGTACTGGAGATTGATGAAGCTGACGCCAGGAGTCTTGAGCACAGGCGCCCACTGCGAGAAAGGCGAGAAATAGCGCTGGCGAGCGTCCTTGTTTGTGGCGCTCTTCCATAGCAGCCCGACCTTTGGCCCGACCGGAGCCGTCTTGAGCACCTTGCGCCAGTGTGCGACCCGCTTCGGATCAGGCTTGAGGAACCCCTTGTGCGCCGGAAAGTCGTCCAGCGTGCGCCGGAACTCCCGCATCAGGCTGCCCATTGGCGTCCACAGATCCGCCGAGGCGTGGTCGGTGTTGGGCGCCGAGCGAAGCGGGCGGGTCGCCCAGACGTGGGTCGTGTGCCAGGTGACTTCGGCCGTGGGGAAGCTGCGCTGGAACAGCGGAACCAGGCGTGGCTCCACCGCGATCCGCAGCTTGCCCTCAGGGCCCAGTTTTTCCAGCAGGTCCGGAAGGACGTTGGCGAACAGGATCTCGTCACCTAGACCCTGTTCGCCAACCACCAGCACGGTCTTGCCTGAGACATCAGCGCCTGGCGACCAGCGGGGACGGTCGATAAAGAAGTTTGTGACATCGGCGAATTGTGGCGACAGGCGGGCCTCGTAGTCATCCCACCCTTCGCCCAGCCGGCTCATGGCCAGTTGGTAAGAGCTGCGCGCCAGTCGCATCATCTCGCGGTCGTCCGCGGTGATCACCAGCTTCATGGCCTCGTCGCAGTCTTCCAGCGCACCCTCAGGGTCGCCGAGCCCGAGCTTCACCTGGCTTAGATTGTACCTCGACTTCCCGAATGTCGGGGCCAGCCGGATCGCTTCGGAGAAGAAGATGCATGCCGTTTCCAGGTCGCCCCGTTCCATCATGATGGTGCCCAGGGTGTTCCACAGCATCTGGGCTTCAGGTTTGACGCCAATGGCCTGCCTGAGGAGCTCGACCGCCTCGTCCGGACGCCCGCGATCGCGCACGACCGTCGCCAGGTTGTTCACCCCTTCCGGCCGATCCGGCGCGTGCTCTACATAGTGGCGGAACAGCTTCTCGGCCTGTTCGTGCATGCCCATTCGATAGGCCAGACGCCCAAGGTCATTGGCGACCTCGGCGTGGTCAGGCAAAAGCTGCAGCGCCGCTTCATAGGCCTTGATCGAGTTGGTGAAATCGCCCGCCCGCTCCCGCGCCATCGCCAGAAGGTACCAGCCGACGCCGTTCTTTTCGTCCTTCTCCAGCGCCTTGACCGCCCACTTGCCGCCGGCGACGAAGTCCTCGCGGTTCAGGGCTTCGATGGCGCGCTTGAGGATCGGCTGAACGGCCAGCGCCTTGAGTTCGCGGACCGCCTCGTTGAGGGTCGCCAGGGCTTCCTTGTTGGCGGCCTGGCCCATGTCGACAACCGACATCCGGGCAGGCGTGGCCCCGGCCGAATCCTGCAGCGCCCGGCTGGATGCGGCGTTGATCATCGCATTGCGCGACATGGATTCACCTCAGGTTGGCCCGCCCCTTGCTCGCCTGATTATGCTTAATCGCGCGTTAATCGCTGTGGCTTCGTCCGCTGCCGAAAGCGCGTCTCGCGCTCGAAAGGCGTCGTTAACCGAAAAGCGGCTAGGCAGGGGGTGCGCTAGGGATCGGCATGCGCGAAGTTGACCTGACGCGAATCGCAATGGTGCGGCTCGCCGCGCAAGAAAAGGGAGACAGACTTGCCACTGAAGTTGTCTCTGAGACCCGGAGAAAAGTTCGTCCTGAACGGCGCTGTGCTGCAGAACGGTGATCGCCGCGCGGTCCTGGTGCTACAGAACAAGGCCTCGGTCCTTCGGGAGAAGGACATCCTGCAGGAATCCGAAGTCGAGACGCCGGCCCGACGCATCTATTTCCCGGTGATGATGATGTATCTCGATGAGGCAAGCGCCCAGCGCCATTACGACGAGTTCGTGCTGAGGCTCACGGAGTTCATGGGCGTTATCCAGAATCCATTGATTCTTACGCACTGCGTCAACATATCGCGCCATTGCATGGAGCGTGAGTTCTATAAGGCGCTCATGCTCTGCCGGAAACTTATAGAGTACGAAGACGAAAGGTTGGGGCATGTCCCTACAGGCTTACCAGCAGGCGGCGACGCGGGCTGAAAGCCCGCGCGATACCGAATACCGCCTGTTCGCGCAGGTCACCCGCGCGCTGATCGAGGCCTCGAAGCTGGATCCGATGGATTTCGGCGGCCGGGCTGATGCGCTCGACTGGAATCGCCGGGTGTGGACCGCATTCGCCTCGGATTGCGGCAGCCCCGACAATGGCCTGCCAAAGCCATTGCGGGCGTCGATCATTTCGCTGAGCCTCTGGGTCGGGAGGCACACCAGTCTTGTGATCCGTCGTGAGGAAGAGATCGAACCTCTGATCGAGATCAACCGGATGATCATGCAGGGTCTCGCGGCTGGAGCCCAGGTCGCCGCCTGATCGTGTGGTTTTGTCACATCTGGGAGGCCGCAGGCGACTGCGGCCTTTTTCATGTCCCGGCAGCTTCTGCCGCGCGGCAAATGCGCGCTAACGTTTGCGCGTGGCCCAACGGGTCGAGATCCTGAAAATATCTCAAATATTCAATTAGATATGGGTTCCGCTCAGGGTTAACGGCTTGGCATGCCGATTGCGGAGGGTGGGGCAAGCGCAAAGTCGCTCATCGGCGAAGCCGGTTTTCCCCTTCCAGAATGGAAACTGCACCATGTCCAATTCGGTCAATACGAACGTTGGCGCGCAGGTCGCGCTGCAAAGCCTGAATAAAACCAACGCGGAGCTTGCCACCACACAGACCAGGATCAACACCGGCAAGAGGGTTGCGACGGCCAAGGACAATGGCGCCGTTTGGGCGATCGCCCAGAACCAGCGCGCTGCCTCCAACGCTCTGAACTCCGTCAGGGAATCCCTGCAGCGCGGTCAATCGACCGTCGAGGTTGCGATTTCGGCTGGTGAGACCATTTCCGACCTGCTTCTGCAGTTGAAGGAAAAGGCGCTCTCCGCCGCTGACGCAGGTTTGGACGCAACCAGCCGTGGTGCGCTCGCCGACGAGTTCAAATCCCTGCTGCTTCAAATCAGCAAGGCGGTGAGTAACGCCGAGTTCAATGGTGGCAACCTGATCAAGCAGGGTGGCACCACGATCAACGCCCTGGCCAACTCTGACGCCTCATCGGTGCTCACGGTTGCAGCCCAGACCTTGACCCTGACGGCGCTGTCGCTAGCGACAAGCACCCTGGGAACCAAGACCCTGGCCTCAACGGCCATCGGCGTTGTGAATTCGGCGATCACGGAAGTTTCCAGCAAGCTTTCGAGGCTGGGCACCGGGGCCAAGGCCCTGGGCGCTCATCTCGTCTTCGTCAACAAGCTGCAGGACACAGTCGATGCCGGTGTAGGCAATCTTGTCGACGCCGATCTCGCGAAGGAAAGCGCCAAACTCCAGGCCCTGCAGACAAAGCAGCAGCTGGGTGTCCAGGCGCTCCAGATCGCGAACCAGGCGCCGACGATCCTGCAGGCTCTGTTCCGCTAGGTCATTGCCGCCAGGCGAGCTTTGGTTCGCCTGGCGGCCTCTTTGCGCGGTAGGTCGGAATTGCCGGCCTTGGCCGGCATATTCTGCCGACCTGAGCGCCTTACCAGGCAGAAACTGCCGGGCGCCGATAGGCTTAACAGTCCTATAACTCAAGTTTTTCAATGATTTGATCTTGGAAGTGCGGCAGCCACGTTTGGCGCGTTCGTTGCTCACAAGTGGGCAGGCAAAACGCCTCTGGCTGTCAGAATGACGGTCGGTCCCTGAGAAATAGGTCTAAAATGCCAAATTCAGTGAATACCAATGTCGGCGCCATGGTCGCCCTCCAGAACCTGAACCAGACGAACCGGGAACTGGAAATTACACAAAGCCGGATCAATACCGGCAAGAAGATCGGCAACGCCAAGGACAATGGCGCCGTTTGGGCGATCGCCCAGAACCAGCGTGCCGCCTCCAACGCTCTGAACTCCGTGCGGGAATCGCTTCAGCGCGGTCAATCGACCGCAGAGGTTGCGATTTCGGCCGGCGAGACCATTTCCGACCTGCTTCTGCAGCTGAAGGAAAAGGCGCTTTCCGCCGCTGACGCGGGTCTGGACGGCACCAGCCGTACGGCTCTTGCCGACGAGTACAAGTCTATTCTCGGCCAGATCACCAAGGCAGTGAGCAACGCCGAGTTCAATGGTGGCAACCTGATCAAGCAGGGTGGCACCACAATCAACGCCCTGGCCAACTCTGACGCCTCATCGGTGATCACCGTTGCCGCCCAGACCTTGACGCTTTCGGCGCTGTCGCTGTCGACCAGCTCAATCAGCACGAAGACCCTGGCCTCCACGGCCATCGGCCTCGTGAACTCGGCGATCACGGAAGTCTCCAGCAAGCTGTCGTCGCTGGGTACCGGGTCCAAGGCCCTGGGCGCTCACCTTAACTTCGTCAACAAGCTGCAGGATACGATCGACGCTGGTGTCGGCAACCTCGTCGACGCTGATCTCGCGAAGGAAAGCGCCAGGCTCCAGGCCCTGCAGACAAAGCAGCAGCTGGGTGTTCAGGCGCTCCAGATCGCGAACCAGGCGCCGTCGATCCTGCAGGCCCTGTTCCGCTAATGGAACGCGACGCCCGGAACGATCTGATGTTCCGGGTATCACTCCAAATACGCCGGCGGGCGGCTCGCCCGTCCGCCGGTCGCATTTCCCAAATAATCCGGAGCGCCGCACCACAGGTCGGCGAGAGGAGCAATGGAACCCAAGATCGCAACTAACGCACGCTTGCTCGATCCAGTCCCGACGCAAGTCCAGCAAGGTTCGGCGCCTACGAAAGCAGAAGCGCCGTCCGTGGCGACGGGCCCGGATCTAGCCGACGTTCGTCTGGTCATTGAAGAAGGTAAGGTCAGCGGCTCGTACGTCTACAAGACGATCAACCGTGTGACGGGCGAAATCCTTCGGCAGTTTCCTCGGGAAGAGATCCTGAAGCTGCAATCAGGCGACGAATACAAGTCCGGGGCGATCGTACGCACCGAGGTCTGATCCAGCCCGGCCCGCCGTTCGCGCAGGACCAGTATGCACCGTTAACCGCCCCGGAGCGCCCGGCGGCGGCGTTCTGCGTGGCGCGTTAACTTTCTGATCACCACGTTTTCCTACAGTGGCCTGGCCACACGGTTGCGAGTCGCCGCCGGGGTCGGACCGCCAGGAGAGCGTGATGACGATCAGCGTCCATACAAATAAGTCAGCGTTGACAGCGCTCCAGAACCTCAATGCGACCACCGACAAGCTGACCGAGACGCAAAATCGGATCAACACCGGTCTGCGGATCAACAACGCCAAGGAAAACGCCTCCGTCTGGGCCATTGCTCAGGGGCAGAGGGCCGACATCGGGGCGCTGGGGGCGGTGACCAACAGCCTGAATCGCGCGACCTCGATCGCTGATGTCTCGCTCGCCGCCGGCGCCACCATCTCGGACCTCCTGGTTGAGCTCAAGGCCAAGGTCGTTGCAGCGTTGGACACATCGCTGGATGCGGCCTCGCGGAACGCGCTGGACTCCGACTTCAAGGCCATCCTGCGACAGATCACTCAGGTGGTGCAGAATTCCAGCTTCGACGGCGCCAATATCTTCAGCGGCACGGCGGGCAATATCCAGTTCCTGGCCAACGCCGAGGCGACCTCGCGCCTCACCCTGTCGACGCGCACCCTGGCTCTGGGCGGCTCCAACATCACCATCCCGGCCACTGCGGGCATCACCACCATCACCATCGCCACAACCGTGCTGGCGCGCCTTGACACCTCCATCGCCAACGTCAACCAGGCGCTGGGCAATCTCGGCTCTCAGGCCAAGCAGATCGATGCCCACCTCAACTTCGTGTCCAAACTGACTGATGTTCTGGAGTCTGGCGTCGGGAACCTGGTTGACGCTGACCTCGCAAAGGAAAGCGCGCGTCTTCAGGGTTTGCAGGTCCAGCAGCAGCTGGGCGCTCAGGCGCTTTCAATCGCGAACTCGGCGCCGCGTATCATCCTGGATTTGTTCCGCGGCGGCTAGCCCGTTACGTGGAAAGCGCTTTGGCCGGCGCGGAGGTGAGCCTGGGTGTTGTTTTGCGGGCGGCTTAACGAGAGGTAAGTGTTGTTGTGACTATCGTGAACCTGCGACCCCTGCGTCTGCGCGAGCGAGCCTATGGTTACGGCGATTGATTCCAGTCTGCTGCTTTCGACGTACCAGTCTCGGACCGGTGCCCGGGCGGTTGCGAGCGCATCCCCGGGAACCTTCAAGCGGGTCGCGCCCACGGCGCCCTGGAACGGTTCCACAACGCCCGCCGAAACCAGCGCGGCGATCAAGGCCGCTCTGTCGGGCCGCAAGTTCATCAATGAGGGTGCGGCCAAGCTGGACTTGGCTGGCGCGAGTACGGATTACCGAAAACTGTTCGCCCTCTATCAGGGGCTCGGCAGCCTGTTGGGCGTCGCCGAGCAGGCCGGCGCCAAGAGCCTTAACCCCAGCGAGAAGCAACGCATCAGTCAGGCCTTTACCCGGGGTCTCGAAGAGGTTGCCGGCTACGTAGACGACTCATCTTTCGAAAAGATGCGCCTGGTCCAGGGCGAAGCCGCCACCAGCGCCAAGGCCAAGCTGGGCGTCCCCCGGACACGAACAGAGTATCAGACCCCGCCATTGGTGAGCGGGTCTAGTTCGACCGTCGTTCCGGCGTTCCAGGGTGCGGTCGCGTTCAACATCACCGTGAGGCGGTCAGGGACCACCATCAACGTCCCGATCGACCTGTCCGCCATGGGCGCCACGCCGCGTACGATGGGCAACACCGTGGAGTACATCAACAGCAAGCTTCAGGCCGCCGGAGTTGAAGCGCGGGTTTCCTCGGCTCGAACGCCCGGACCGCCGAAGACCACTACGGTGAACGGCAAGCCGGTGACTATTGGAACCAATCCCGATCAGTTTGCGCTGAAGTTCAAGGTCTCAGCTGGAGAAACCGTCTCGTTCCAGGCGCCGGCGACGGCGGGCGCGGTCTATCTGGCTCAGGACGCGGGCAACCCCGATCCGGATGGTAAACCCGCCACAGCCGACAGCATCGCCCGCAGCCAGTTTCTCAAGTTCCAGACCGATACCACCAACGTTGCCGCGCCGCTGCAAAGGACCGGCGAGCAGAACTGGGTGGATGGCCGCGTGTTCGCGCAAACCCTGGGGCCTGAGGTCAAGACCGTTCGCCAGACCAAGGTCGACGCCGACGGCTCGGTCTACATGCTGGCGGATGTAACCTCCAAGGTCGCTGGCCAGGAAATCCGGGGCGCCCAGGACACCGCGCTGCTCAAGTATGACGGCGCCGGGAAGCTGATCTTCGCCCGTGTTCTCGGGGCCGCAGAGACCTCCAGCGGCCTGGGCCTGGCCCTGTCGGCTGACGGCAAGATCGCCATTGCCGGATCCGTCACGGGGGGGCTGAACGGCGCCGTCAATGGCGCACTGAATTCCACAGCCGGCCCCGGCGCCTCGTCAGACAGCTACGTCACCGTCTTCGACGCCGAGGGGCAGGAGCTTTGGACCCAGCGGCGCGGCGCGCGTAAGGCCGACGAGGCCAGCCACGTGGCGTTCGGCGCCGATGGCGCCGTCTATGTCGCCGGTCGCGCCCAGTCGGCCCTTCCAGGGACCACGGCCATCGGGGGCTGGGACAGCTATCTTGAGGCCTTCAAGCCGGATGGAAACGGCAAGGTACAGACTTTGTTTACGACGACTTTCGGCACCGCCGGCACGGATCGCCCGGCCGGCCTGGTCGTCGATGGGACCTCGGTGGTGACCGCCAGCAACGAGGACGGCCGCGCGGTCCTGCGAAGATATGATGTCTCTGGCGCCAATCCCGTGCAGACATCTATGCGCGATCTCGGCGTTCTGCAGGGCGGTGAGATCACCGGTCTTGCCCTGGATGGAGGCGAGGTTGTCGTGGCCGGATCTGCTGGAAACCCGGCGCTGGCCGCCGGAACCATAACCCGGGCGCACTCGGGCGGCAGCGATGCGTTCGCGGCGCGGATTTCCGCCAATCTCGGACCCGGCGGCTCCATCGCCTACTACGGCGGGGCAGGCGACGACCGCGCCACCGCCCTGGCTGTCGGCGCCGGCGGCGAGGTCTGGCTGGCGGGCGCTGTCGGAACGGATCTGCCGGGGTTCGCCAACAAGATCGGCACGAAGGACGGCTTTCTCACGCGCCTGGACGTAGCCGCCGGGACTGTCGAATGGTCGCGCCGGTTTACGGGCAAGGACGGGCGCGCGGCGCCCACGAGCATTGCCGTGGACACCCAGGGCGCCAGCGTCCTGGATCGCCTGGGCCTGCCGCAAGGCCAACTGGACCTCAGCGATTCACCGCGCCTGACGGCGGCCTCCGCCCTCCGGGCCGGCGACCAGTTTACGATAAAGACGGGGCAGGGGGCCGCCCGGACCGTCACCATTGAAGCGACCGACACGATTGATACCCTGGCCCAGAAGATACGTCGAAACAGTAACTTCCAGGCGAAAGTCACCATCACCTCCCTGGGCGGTCAGCGCAGCCTGCGCATCGAGCCGACGACTCCGAGGCAGATGATCGAGTTCGCTCTGGGCAAGGACGGCAAGGACGCGCTGGAGCTGTTGGGCATCCCCGAGGGCGTCCTGCGCAAGACTACGACGGTGGGTGGCAAAACCCTCCCGGCCGACGGCAAGAGCATGCTTTACGGACTGGGCTTGCCCAGTAACCTCAACCTCAACGACGAGGTTGAGCGCAAGCACGCTATTGCCGAAATCGGCCAGGCCATGGGCGTGGTGCGCAAGGCCTACATCGACATGAAGGCGGCCGCCTCACCTCCGCCACCGCCCTCCGCTGCGGCGATTTCAGGCAAGGTGCCGGCCTATCTGAACAATCAGATCGCCAACTATCAGGCGGCGCTGGACCGCCTCGGCAGATAGCCGGGTCATTTGGCGACTTGAATGCGCCATGACGGGGGGTTAGCCAGACCCCATGGAGACGTCGCAGACCCCAGCCCCCAAGCCCCCGGCCCGCAGGGTCCCCATGTTTGTGGCGGGTGGCCTGATCGCCCTGCTCACGGGACTGGGTGCGGCTTGGTTCATGACCCGCAGCGACATTGACCGCACCACCCCGCCGCCGGCGTCGGAGGCCGGCCTGATCATCGATTCCAGTGCTACCGACGATGACCGCATTGATCCGGCCAGGCCGCTGCGTTGCTTCGTCGCCGGCCAGTTTGTCGGCGAACTCAGCCTGACCGCCTGCGCCCGGCGCAATGGCGTGGCCACCGATTCCCTGGACGTCGGCATCGACGAGAGCGGCGCCCTGGCGGCGGCCCAGCAGGCCAGCCAGACGCTCATTCCGCTGCCGCCCCAGGAGGAGGCGGGCGCCGCATTCCGTACGCCCGATCCGGAGCCTGACGCCGAGGTGGGCAATGAACCCTCGCCAGGCAGCTGCTGGCTTCATCGGGGCGGGCGCTGGCGCAAGGTGGCCAATGACCTCGACCTTGACGGCTGTGTCCAGGCGCTCTTCGCGGGGCGCTGCGAGACCTCGGGCGCGGTCTATGGCCGCTGGGGCGCGCGCACCTTGCGCCTTATGCCAGGCCGGGTGGAGGTCTCGGACGACAACCGCACATTCTCGACGCTGGTTCTGCAGGCGGCTGACTGCGCCTTGCCACCTGTTGGATGACGCGCGGCGGCTGGCCTGATAGGATAAAATTATGTCCGTCAAAACACTGCTGATCCTCGGTGTGTCCGCGCTCGCGATGGTCGGGTGCGCCCAGCGCACCAAGCCGCCGGGTGACGCCGGCGTCTGCTACCATGTGGTGCCGCAGAAGGACGGATCGATGAAGTACAACCGTGTGGTGACAGTGGCCACGCTGGAGGCTTGCGCCGGCAACCTCGAAGCCATGCGGGTCAAGTTCCTGCGGCTGGGCGGCAACCAGACCGACATCTACGGCGCCTTCCAGGCCAATTTCCTGTTTCTGGTGCGCGAGGGCGTTCTGACTTCCACGTCGTTGGAGGGGCCGCGCTATGTGGCTCTGGTCAGGACCGGCGACGGTCGGTTGGCGATTCCGGGCGCCATGCCGCAGCAATAACTGTGGGCAGAATGAAACAAACAAAGAACATTCGCTTGCCGCGCCCGATCTGAGCGTCTAGCGTGCCTGCAGGGCCAGAGCCCGAAGCTACGGAAACGACGGGACACAACGACATGGCGGGCAGCGTCAACAAGGTCATTCTGGTGGGGAACCTCGGGGCAGACCCCGAAATTCGCGCCCTGGGCTCCGGCGACCGGGTCGCCAATCTGCGCGTGGCCACCTCCGAGACCTGGCGCGACAGGTCCTCGGGCGAGCGCAAGGAAAAGACCGAATGGCACCGCGTGGTCATCTTCAACGAGAACCTCGTCAAGGTGGCCGAGAACTATCTGCGCAAGGGCTCCAAGGTTTACATCGAGGGCTCGATCCAGACCCGCAAGTGGGCGGATCAGTCGGGCGTCGAGAAGTTCTCCACCGAGATCGTCCTTCAGAAATTCCGCGGTGAACTCACCATGCTGGACGGTCGCGGCGGCGACGCCGAGCAGGGGGAGGGCGGCTATTCTTCGGGCTCCAGCGGCTTCTCCTCGGGTCCCCGCCAGACCAGCTCGGCGCCTCGGGAAGACTTCTCGGCCAACCTGGACGACGAGATCCCGTTCTAGAGTCAGGTCCGGTCGGTTCGAGTCCGGGATCCAGACTCCGCTCATCCCGGCAAATGCCTGTACCGGGATCGATTGGCGCCGAGGTCCATCCTGGCGCCTCGAGGACTCCCATTCACCAGACGTGCGGTACGGATGCCGGTCAGCGAAGTGCTGCGGGAAGCTCCACCCAGGGGATATCCGGCCTGCTTCGGGGCGACGACGCGGGCAGTATCCGCGGCTTGAACGGGCTCATCTCCGTCCAGTCGATCATGGAGGGGCGCTAGAGCGCGACAGCTTGAAGTGGATACCGGTTCAAGCGCCCGTCGCACTCTAAATGTATGAAAACGAGCCTGTTTATCCGTTTCAGATGATTCCATCTGAAACGGACAGGCTCTAGAGCGTCGTGCCTGAATCGGGAATCGAAGGATTCCCAAATCTGGCGAAGCGTGATTCACCGTGGATGGAGGTGGATCATGGGCAAGAGCTATTCGATGGACCTGCGCGAGCGGATCGTGGCGCA
>NZ_JBIKNZ010000115.1:0-5349 GCF_044358365.1 Phenylobacterium sp.
CCCACGAACAACAATTCCCCGGAGCCCCCAACCCATGACCAACCTCAAGCGCTGGGTGCTGCAGCACCGCCCGGTCGGCGACATCAAGGCCGGCGACCTCAAGCTGGTGGAGGAGCCGATCCGCGATCTGGCGGACGGCGAGGTCCTGGTGCGCACCCTCTATCTCTCGCTCGACCCCACCAACCGCATCTGGATGAGCGATCAGGACCAGTACATGCCGCCGGTGCAGATCGGCGACACCATGCGCGGCGGCTCACTGGGCATCGTGGAGCGCTCCCGCTCCGACCGGTTCAAGCAGGGCGATGTGGTCAACACGGGCCTGGGCGGCTGGACCAGCCACGTGATCGCGAATGGTGGCATGCTGATGCCGGCGCCGCAGCTGCCGGGCGTGCCGCTGACCGCCTACATGAGCGTGCTGGGGGCCACCGGCCTGACCGCCTGGTTCGGCCTGTGCGACATTGGCAAGCCGCAGCCCGGCGAGACCGTCGTCGTCTCCGCCGCCGCCGGGGCCGTGGGCTCGATCGTCGGCCAGATCGCCAAGCTGAAAGGCGCCCGCGTCATCGGCATCGCCGGGGGCAAGGCCAAGTGCGACTGGCTGGTGAACGACCTCGGGTTCGACGGCGCCATCGACTACAAGAACGAGGACGTCGGCGCGGCGCTGGACCGGCTGTGCCCGAACGGCATCGACGTTAACTTCGAGAACGTCGGCGGCGAGATCATGAACGCCGTCTTCAACCGCATGAACAACTTCGGCCGCATGCCGCTCTGCGGCATGATCTCGACCTACAATGACGATGGCCGCCCGACCGGCCCCACGGACTTCTCCCGCATCCTGATGCACAGGCTGACCGTCCGCGGCTTCATCATCACCGACTTCCTGCCCCGCGCCGCCGAGGCCATGGCCGAGCTGATCCCGTGGGTGATGGAAGGCAAGCTGAAGTGGAAGGTCCACGTCGACCAGGGTCTGGAAGGCGCAATGGACTCGCTCCAGCGCCTGTTCACAGGCGACCACGACGGCAAGCTGCTGATCCAGGTCTCGCCCGAGCCCTGATGCCCCCATCGGTGCGGGGGGCCGTCGCAAAGCCTTTGGCGGCGGCTCACCCCCTTGCCGGACGTCAGGTGAAGCCGCGCACAGTCGCGCAACCTCACGGGAGACCAACCCACCATGCCCGCCCTGCCCAAGGCCTGCATCATCGGTGCAGGATGTTCCGGCTTCACCACCGCCAAGCGGCTCCAGGACCTGGGCGTCCCGTTCGACTGTTTCGAGATGTCGGACAACATCGGCGGCAACTGGTACTTCCGGAACCCCAACGGCAAGTCGGCCTGCTACGAGAGCCTGCACATCGACACCTCGAAATGGCGCCTCGCCTTCGAGGACTATCCCGTCCCCGCTGACTGGCCCGACTTCCCCCACCACGCCCAGCTGCTGCAGTATTTCCACGACTACGTGGACCACTTCGGCCTGCGCGAGAAGATCACCTTCAACACCGCCGTCACCAAAGCCGAGCGCACCGCCGACGGCCTCTGGTCCGTCACCCTGTCCACCGGCGAGACGCGCATCTACGACGCCCTCATCGTCTGCAACGGCCACCATTGGGACGCCCGCATTCCCGACTATCCGGGCCACTTCGACGGCCCCCACTTCCACGCCCACGAATACCGCACGCCCTTCGATCCCATGGACATGCGCGGCAAGACCGTGGTCGTCGTCGGCATGGGCAATTCGGCGATGGATATCGCCTCCGAGCTGGCCCAACGCCCCATCGCCAAACGCCTGATCGTGGCCGCCCGGCGCGGCGTCTGGGTGCTGCCCAAGTACATCGACGGCAAGGTCGCCGACAAGGCTTCCATGCCCCACTGGATGCCGCGCAAGCTGGGCCTGGCGCTGGCCCGCGCCAAGATCAAGAAGACCGTCGGTCGCATGGAAGACTACGGCCTGCCCAAGCCCGACCACGAGCCACTGGAAGCCC
Organism: Phenylobacterium sp.; assembly: GCF_044358365.1. Taxonomy (GTDB): domain Bacteria; phylum Pseudomonadota; class Alphaproteobacteria; order Caulobacterales; family Caulobacteraceae; genus Phenylobacterium. Next base: position 1,971 of record NZ_JBIKNZ010000115.1, read on the forward strand.
ACCCCTCGGTCTCCGGCGAGTTCCTGACCCGCGCCGGCTGCGGCGACATCACCTTCAGGCCCAATATCGCCGAGCTCATGGGCCACCAGGTCCGCTTCGAGGACGGCAGCGTCGAGGATGTGGACGCCATCGTCTACGCCACCGGCTACCGGATCAGCTTCCCGTTCTTCAGCGACCCGGCCCTGCTGCCCGACGCCGACCACCGCTTCCCGCTGTTCAAGCGGATGATGCAGCCGGGCGTACCTAACCTCTTCTTCATGGGTCTGGCCCAGCCGCTGCCCACCCTGGTCAACTTCGCCGAACAGCAGGCCAAGCTGGTGGGCGCCTGCCTCACCGGCGCATATCGCCCGCCGTCGCCGGCGGAAATGGCCGACATCACCCGCGCCGACGAGGCCCTGCATCTGGGCCCCTATTACAAGGCCGCCCGCCACACCATCCAGGTGGACTTCGGCATCTACTGCCACGACCTGATCAAGGAGATCGACCGCGGCGCCAAGCGGGCGAAGACGGCGGGCAACACCCTGCTGGTCGAGGCGCGGGCCTAGCGCTTCTCACCTCCCCCGCGTAGCGGCGGGAGGTAGCGCCCTGGGCTCTAAACCGCAAACGCCCTGGCGTCGCTCATCATCAACCCCTTCACCGAGGGCATGCGCCAGCGGCTGAAGCCCGCCAGCACCAGCAGGCCCGCCAGGATGCCGAGGTTCTTGATGAAGTTCTGCAGTTCGTGGGCGCCCGCCACGCCGCTGAAGTTCCAGAAATCGTGCATCAGCACATTGATCACCAGGATATAGGCCACAAGGCCCAGCGCGCTGAACCGCACAAACCGTCCCGTCATCAGCAGCAGGGCCCCCGCCACCTGCGCCACCCCCGCTACCACCAGCAAGGCTGCGGGGTTGGGGATGCCGTGGGCGCTCATCAGGCTGATGTTCATCGGCGCGGCCACGAACTTCAAAATCCCCGGCAACAGGAAATAGAGCGCCAACAGCACGCGCCCCGTCGTGATCATCAGGTTCGAAGTGGGTGGTGTCTGCGACATCCGCAAACGCATCACAGGACTTTCACCCCCTGTCAAACGCGCCGGAAAACGCCGGTTGATCTCGATCAACGCCGCCGACGCCGCGCCCGTGCCAGGCTGACCTCACAACAAACCCACGCCTGCGACCCCTCGAGGAACACCCCATGTACAACCACATTCTCATCTCCACGGATGGATCCGACCTCGCCCAGAAGGGCCTCGACCACGGCCTGACCCTCGCCAAGGGCCTGGGCGCCAAGGTCACCATCGTGACCGTGACCGAGCGGTTGCCGGTCTACTACGGCCTCGACGCCGGCGTGGCCGCCATGGCCTACGGCGGCTACGGCGCCAACCAGAAGGAAGCCGCCGAGAAAGTGCTCACGGCCGCGAAGGCGGCGGCGGCCAGGATGGCGGTCATGGCCGATACGGTGCTGATCGAGGACGCCCTGCCCGCAGAGGCGATCATCGAGGCGGCCAAGGCCCACGACTGTAGCCTGATCGCCATGGCCTCCCACGGCCGCCGGGGCCTCGGCCGCCTGATGATGGGCAGCGTCACGGCCGAGGTACTGGCCCACAGCCCTGTGCCCGTGCTCGTGGTGCGCTGACCTCCGCCCACAGACCGCACTTTGCCGATCGCCGGTGAGGGTTTAGTCTTCGCCCCCTGTTCAAGGGAGAAAGCGATGAGCGACGCCATCAGCCCCGGCGATCTGGTCCTCTGTGTCAACGCCGCCCCCAACCACGCCACGGGGTGGCCGGTGCCGCTCCAGGCCGGAGAGACCTACCGGGTCATCGAGATCATGGACTTCGACTGCCCCTGCGGCCGCGGCGACGCCCTGATCGACGTCGGCATCGACTTCGCCTGGTGCCAGACGCGGTTCCGGCTACTGCCCAAACCCAAGGCCCAGACCCGCGAGCACAAGGTCACCGCGCCCCGGGAGAAGGAGACGGTGCGGTAGGGGGTGGCGGAACGGCGGTATCACAAATTGCGTCTTACCTCCCCCGCGAAGCGGCGGGAGGGGGACCGCGCGCCGAGGCCGGCGCGGCCGGCCATAGAGCGCGTGGTGGAGGGGGCGAGCCCCGCGCACGGCGCGCAGGCCCGGGACATCCAGGTCGCCAAACGCCTCTCGTTGGATCTGGAGTTATGAGGATGACAACCAAGACCCTGGCCTGGGACGCAGCGACCTATCTGGAAACGCCCGAGGATGTGGCCGAGTACCTCGCCGCCGCGTTCGAAACCGGCGACCTCGAAGACGTAACCCACGCGCTCTCCACCATCGCCCGCGCCCATGGGATGACCGAGATCGCCCGGACCACCGGCCTCGCCAGAGGCTCCCTTTACAAAGCCATCGGCGAAGGCGCCAACCCGACCCTTGCCACCCTGATGTCCCTGCTGAGCGCGCTCAATGTGACCTTGAGCGTGAAGCCAAAGGCGGCGGCGTGAAGTGAGTTCTCGTCCTGGGTTGTGAATGTTGGGATACGCATGGTGTGACGTTACAATCTTCCCGGCCTGACCGACGGGGTTCACGCCAAAGCCGTTAGTGTAGGGGATGGGTAAGCTGTCCGCTTAGCTCAAGGGACAGACAATAGTCGATCAGCCCGACAAAGCTAGTTTGCCAAACACGCCCGAACCTATCAGAGCGGCGCTGCTTTTCCTTTTGGCTTTTTCGGCGGACTAGGACGACCTGAAGGAAGTAGTATCGTATCTGCTCCGAAGCGCTTTGGTGGTTGTTCCGCTGCCCCGAAATTGAACTTGCCTCCGGGGAATATCTTCTGGCCCGTAACAAGGCTCATCGCTCTAAGCCCCAATTCGGAAGCAGACGCCACCTCACGCTCAAGCCGCCTGAGGCGCTCGGCCCGAAGCGGAACACCAGGAGTTCGCGAGTGACGGGCAGCCGCGAACTCGCCACGCTCAGAAATACGCCAACCCCACACGCCGTGAACGGCGTGGTTGCGGTGCGTTTTGGCGCTCTCCGCGACCACGATGAAATTGGATACGGCTTCCCGAATGTCGCTGTTCTCGATAAAATCGAGCGATTGCTGGAGCATACTCAGCTTCGTCCCAACCATCTTGTCGCCAACTAGAAGATCGAACTGTCGTTGATTCAGTTGTTGGGCTCGCATCAGCAACTGGTCGGTGAGGAAATCCACTTGCGCCCAGATTGCGGAGATTCGGCCCAGCGCAAGGAGTTGCTTTTCATTGAGGGGAATCTCGAAAGCCGTGATGATTGGCGGAACAATGCGGGCCATGATCAAATAGTCTCCGACTGGTTTTCGGTGACATCGCGTAATTGAGGTAGGCCCATCCAGACCTGAAGATACGAAGTCGGAGCGAGTGGATCGCGCTGCTTCAAACAGGAGGATGGACCC
>NZ_JBIKNZ010000022.1:0-48265 GCF_044358365.1 Phenylobacterium sp.
CGGACGCCTCAAGGACTGGCGGCGCATCCACACCCGATACGACCGATGCGCACACACCTTCATGTCCGCCATCGCTCTCGCTGCCACCGTCATCTTCTGGCTATGATCAATGAGTCCTGAGCCTAGCAAGCATCGCTGTATGCGATCTGATCCTTTGCGAGATATTGCGGACGGCAATGCCACCAGCCAACAGGCCGGTCATTCCTTTATCTTCCGGGCAGACCGGAAGAACACCACGACAGAACTCCTGCTAATCCAGAAGTGGAGCCTGCTTGGCGCAGTCCTCGTCCTAGGGGTGGCGATAGTGGGTGCCGCTGCGATGGTCTTTCAACTCTCAGCAGGCGTTCTCTTGGGCCGTGACCGAGGTCTTGCGGTCGTCGTTGTATGCGGGCTGCTGTTCGGCTCTGCGGCGATGTTTGGTATGAGTAGATTGGCCGGGCGGATGCGGTTGGACCGGTCGCGCCTACCCGGCGATTAGGCGGACCAGGCGGGGCCGCTAACGTCCTTTGCGGTCATCCCCCTAGTCCACTCCCGGCGATCCGCCGCCCCGCACCAGCCCCTCACCCCCTGTTGCCCCCCACCACGCCGCTTGCTATCCCTGAAATCGGTTACATCGGACCCGCAGAAGCCGCCCCAATGAGCTTCTGAGCCGCGTAAACCCGGGAGCGCAGACATGACGGTGCAAGTGCGGCTGTTCCTGATGATGGTGCTGCAGCTGGCCGTCTGGGGGGCCTGGGCGCCGAAGCTGTTTCCGTACATGGGCCTGCTGGGCTTCGCGCCCTGGCAACAGTCGCTGGTGGGCAGTTGCTGGGGCGTGGCGGCGCTGGCGGGCATGTTCTTCTCCAACCAGTTCGCCGACCGCAACTTCGCCGCCGAGCGCTTCATGGCGGTCAGCCACGCGTTGAGCGGCCTGGCCCTGATCGGCGTGGCGTTCTCCACCACCTTCTGGCCGTTCTTCGCCTGCTACATGGTCTACAGCCTGCTCTATGTGCCGACCTTGTCGGTCTCCAACTCCATCGCGTTTGCCAATCTGAAGGACCCGGCCAAGCAGTTCGGCGCGGTGCGGATGGGCGGCACGGTGGGCTGGATGCTGGTGAGCTGGCCGTTCATCTTCCTGCTGGGCGCCAAGGCCGACATCGAGCACATCCGCTGGATCTTCCTGGTGGCGGCTATCGTGTCGTTCGCGCTGGCCGCCTATAGCCTGACCCTGCCGCACACCCCCCCGCGCCGTGAGGCCGAGGGGGTCGACAAGCTGGCCTGGCGGCGTGCGGTGAAACTGCTGGGCGTGCCGTTCGTCGGCGTGCTGTTTGCCGTCACCTTCATCGATAGCGTCATCCACAACGGCTACTTCGTGATGGCCGACGGGTTCCTGACCAACCGGGTGGGGATCGCCGGAAACCTCAGCATGGTGGTGCTCAGCCTCGGCCAGCTGGCCGAGATCGGCACCATGCTGATCCTCGGCCCGGTACTGGTGAAGCTGGGCTGGAAGCTGACCATGATCATTGGCGTGCTGGGCCACGCGGCACGGTTTGCGGTGTTCGCCTTTTTCGCCGACAGCCTGCCGGTGATCGTCGCCGTCCAGCTGCTCCACGGCGTCTGCTACGCGTTCTTCTTCGCGACGGTCTACATCTTCGTCGACGCTGTCTTCCCCAAGGACGTGCGGTCCAGCGCTCAGGGCCTGTTCAACCTGCTGATCCTGGGGATCGGCAGTGTGGTGGCCAGCTTCCTGTTCCCCACCCTGATCGGCCGTTTGACGACCAAGGTCACAGACATCAGCGGCGCCGAGACGCAGATCGTCGACTATCAGATGCTGTTCCTGGTCCCGACCGGGATGGCGCTGGCCGCCGTCGTGATCCTGGCCCTGTTCTTCCGTCCGCCCACGCGGGCGCCCGAAACCCCCGACATCGCCTGACCATGACCTTCAACGGAGACGCCGCATGCGCCCGATATCGTCCGACCTGCACCGACGCGGGTTCCTCGCCGCCGGTCTCGCAGCCATGACGGCCACCGGCGCGGACGCCGCCGCCAAGCCGTTCTTTGAGCAGCGCAAACTGCCGATCAGCATCCAGCTCTACACCCTGGGTCCGGACGTGGCGAAGGACCTGGATGGCACGCTCGGGACGGTCTCGAAGATCGGCTACAAGGCCGTCGAACTGGCGAGTTTCCTGGGCCGGACCCCGACGGACCTGCGGGCGGCCATCGACCGGGCCGGCCTGACCTGCCGCAGCGCCCATATCCAGGGACGTGGCGGTCTCGACGGCGACCTGGCCAAGCTGGCCGGAGACCTGAACACGCTGGGCGTCACCAATGCCGTGATGCCGATCTTCTACATTCCGGATCGGTTCGGGCGGGCGCCGGCGGTCGGTGAAACCTTCCCTGGCTTCCTGCGTCGCATCGCCGAGGGCATGACCGCCGACGACTGGAAGATGAACGCCGACTTCCTCAACGCCAAGGGCTCAGTGCTGAAGACGTCCGGGATCACCATCGGCTACCACAACCACAATCCGGAGTTCGCTCCGCTGGGCGATACCACCGGGCTGGAGATCCTGATCAAGAACACCGACCCGGCCATCGTCTCCTTCGAACTGGATGTGGGCTGGGCGGCGGCCGCCGGGATTGATCCGGGCGCCCTCCTGACGAAGCACAAGGGACGGTTCACCCAGATGCACGTGAAGGACCTCAAGGCCACCACCAAGCCCAACTACGTCCTCAGCATGGATCCCACCGAAGTAGGTTCCGGCGCGCTCAACTGGAAGACTCTGCTGCCGGCCGCCTATGCGGCAGGGGTTCGCGGGTTCCATGTGGAACAGGAACCGCCCTTTGCCCGTCCCCGGATCGAGGCGGCGAAGATCAGCCATGACTATCTGGCCGGGGTGGTCGCCTGACCATGTCGGCTCAGGCGCCCTTGAGGATGGCGATGGTCGGCGGCGGGCCGGGCGCCTTCATCGGGCCCGTCCACCGCATGGCCGCCGAACTGGACGGTCGCTTTCGGCTCGTGGCAGGTTCGTTCAGTCGCGACGCCAGCCGTAACGCCGAGGCAGGACGGATGTGGGGGGTCCGCGACGACCGCATCTACGGCGACTACCATCAGATGATCCGCGCCGAAGCGGCCCGCCCTGACGGCGCCCAGCTGGTGGCCGTGGTGACATCCAACGACACCCATTTCGCCATATCGGCCGCGGCCCTCGACGCCGGGCTGCATGTGATGAGCGACAAGCCCGCGACGCTCAATCTGGCGGAGGCCAGGGCGCTGGCCGGCAAGGTGGCGGCCTCGGGCAAGGTCTACGGCCTGACCTATATCTACACCGGCTATCCGATGGCCCGCGAGGCCCGCGAGATCGTGCGGCGGGGCGACCTCGGCGCGATCCGCAAGGTGGTGGTGGAGTATGCGCAGGGGTGGCTGTCGCGTCCCATAGAACGTGACGGGGATCGCCAGGCCGGCTGGCGGGCGGACCCGGCGCAGGCCGGCGTCGGCGGCTGCATCGGCGACATCGGCGTTCATGCCTTCAACATGGCCGAGTTTGTCAGCGGGCTCAGGGTGGAGCGGCTTTGCGCGGACCTCTCCAGCATGGTTGCGGGCCGGGTGCTGGACGATGACTGCAACATGCTACTGCGGTTTGCCGGCGGCGCCCGGGGCGTGCTTATCGCCTCCCAGATTTCGGCCGGCGCGCGCAACGGCATGACCATCAAGGTCTATGGCGAGAAGGGCGGCCTTTGCTGGTCGCACGAGCGGCCGAATGAGCTGTCGCTGGACCTGCTGGATGCGCCCAGCCAGATCCTGCACGCAGCGTCCGGTTACCTGAGCGCGCCAGCCAGGGCGCGGGTGCGGATTCCAACCGGCCATCCGGAAGGTTTCATCGAAGCGTTCGCCAACCTCTACGCCGACCTTGCCGACGCCATAGCTGAGGGCCGGACCGACCCGGCTCCGCTTCCCGGTATCGCCGACGGCGTTCGCGGCATGGCCTTTGTGGAGCGCGCTGTCGCCGCCAGCCGTGATGGCGAAGGCTGGGTTTCGCTGGAGGCTGCGCCATGAAGACGCTGAAGGGGCCGGGCATATTCCTGGCGCAGTTCATCGGGCCCGAGGCGCCGTTCAATTCGCTGGACCGCATTGCCGAATGGGCGGCAGGACTGGGCTATGCTGGCGTGCAGATGCCCACGGGAGACTCGACGTCGTTCTTCGATCTGGAACGCGCGGCCGACAGCCAGGATTACTGCGACGAGATCGCCGAACGGCTGGCGCAACACGGCCTCGTCATCACCGAGCTTTCCACCCATCTGCAAGGCCAGCTTGTGGCGGTGCACCCGGCCTACGACGAGATGTTCGACGGCTTCGCGCCGGCCGAGGTCCGGGGACGGCCGAAGGCCCGGCAGGAATGGGCTGTCCGTCAGCTTCTGGCGGCCGCCAAAGCCAGCCGAAGGCTGGGCCTCACCGCTCACGCCACCTTCTCCGGCGCGTTGGCGTGGCCCTACCTCTATCCATGGCCGCAGCGACCCGCCGGCCTGATCGAGGAGGTCTTCGCCGAGCTGGGCCGGCGCTGGCGCCCGATCCTCGATGCCTTCGACGAAGCCGGAGTCGACGTCTGTTACGAGATTCACCCGGGCGAGGACCTGCACGACGGCGCTACTTTCGAACGGTTTCTGGATGAGGTCGGCGGCCACGCCCGGGCAAACATACTCTACGACCCCAGCCACTTCGTGCTGCAGCAGCTGGACTATCTCGACTTCATTGATCGCTACCACGACCGCATCCGCGCCTTCCACGTCAAGGACGCCGAGTTCCGGCCGAACGGGCGCTCCGGCGTCTATGGCGGCTATCAGGGTTGGCTCGACCGACCGGGCCGGTTCCGCTCGCCGGGTGACGGCCAGGTGGATTTCCGGGCGATCTTCTCGAAGCTGGCGCAGTACGACTATCCCGGCTGGGCAGTGCTGGAATGGGAGTGCGCCCTGAAGCATCCGGAGGACGGCGCCCGCGAAGGCGCACCCTTTATCCGCGACCACATCATCCGGGTCACGGACCGGTCCTTCGACGACTTTGCGGCCTCGGGTGTGGATGCGGATCAGAACCGGCGGCTGCTGGGACTTTAGGCGGCTTTCGACGTCGGGGGTGGACCCCAGGGTGTCATCGCCACGGACGCGGCGGTCACAACGCCCATCACCACCATGCCGGCCGAGACCAGGGCGAACAGGCTCCAGGACGGTGCGCTATTGGCCACCAGGATCCAGCCTCCGGCCGCAACCACCGCCATCCGCGCAGTCCCCGCCAGCAGTGGCCCCATGATCCGCCCCGCCCCTTGAGAGGCGAAGTAGAGCGCCAGGCCAAGGCCGAAGAAGGCGAACGTCGGACCGGCGAAGTGCAGGTAGAGCGCCGCCGCCGTCCGCACCGCCGGATCTTCTGTGAAGATCGAAACCCACAGGTCCGGCGCCAGGCTCAGCACGATGCCGACAGTCCCCAATCCGGCCGCGCCCATGGCGCCCGCCGTCCAGGCCACGCGCCGAGCGCGGGCCACGTCGCCCGAGCCGATCGCCAGCCCCACCATCGGGATCGAGGCCACGCCCACGGAGAACGCGATTGGCACCAGCAGAAACTCAAGCCGCGAGCCGATGCCGTAGCCGGCCAGCGTCTCAACGCCGAAGCGGGCGGCGATGGCTGTGATGATCAATACCGTGGCCACTGTCTGGATCGGTGACAGCAGGGCCGGGCCGCCCACCTTCAGGATATCCATGAAGAGATCGCGCCGTAGCGGGCCGATCACCTGCAGCCTCACCTTGGCCGTCGGAGACCGCAGCATCAGATAGAGCAGCACCACGCTGAGCACCGAGGTGATCACTTGGCCAAGGCCCACCCCCGCGATCCCCAGCTGCGGCGCGGGACCCCAGCCGAAGCAGAGCGCGCCGCCCACCACCACCTGCAGGGCCGCGCCGGCCATCATGATAGCCGATGGGCCGACCATGTTTCCGGAGCCCCTCAGCACCGAGGCCAGGATATTGACCATCCACAGCGCCGAGGCCGCCGCAAAAACGATCCCGGCGTAGAGCGCCGCCAGCCTCAACGTCTCGCCACGTCCGCCCAGGATATGGAAGATTGCGCCGCCGAACACGGTCAACAGCAGGGTGAAGATCAGACCCATCGCAAGACCGATCACCGTGGCGTGCCGGGCCAGCGCCTCGGCGCGATCCACGTCGCCCCCGCCCAGCGCCCGGCTGATCGCCGAGGAGACGCCGCCGCCCATCGCGCCCGCACTCATCATGCCCATCAGCATGATCAGCGGCAGCACCAGCGCCGCCGCCGCCAGGGCCTCGGCCCCCAGCCGACCGATGTAAACGGTCTCGGCGATGGACACGGCGGTGGTGGCCATCATCCCCAAAAGATTGGGCGCCGCCAGCTTCGCCAGCGTGGGCGCCACCGGGGCGATCAACAGTGGATGGATGGGGCGCTCAGCCGAAGGGACGTCAGACATGGTCCACCCTAACGCCGTTCAACTGATCGCTGATAGGCAGTAAATCTGCGAACGCTTCCAACGGAGCCGCGACGCCCCTCAGAACACAGTCTAACGCCTGGACCGGATCACCTGCACCTGGATGTCCTTGAACTCGATCGGGTGGCCCTCGCTCTGGAGCGCGATGTAGCCTTCGGTGACCGGCAGGACACCGCCGCGCTCGGCGATCAGGCGACGTGCGTCGGCGGCGGCCATCGGGTCGGCCGCGTCGAGAGCGATGCTGGCGTAGCGGTGAACGACCACGCCATTGATCCTTTCGGTGACGTCGCCGTCGGGGGTGACTTCCAGCTCGAGCGCGGTCCAGGTTCCGTTGGGAATGGTGGGACCTGAGGAGGTGGTGCAATGAACCGGCTGGCGGACGCCGGCCAGGGTGATGCTGACCCCGGGTGTACAGACCGAGCCGGTGGGCCTGGGGCCGGGGCCGTCAGCGCCCAGGATCTGGAACTCCACAGACACCGGGAACGGCTGGTTCAGGCCCATGCTCTCGGCGCTCTGGCTGTGAAACATCACGCCGCTGTTGCCCCGGGCCCAGCCAGGGGTGTCGGGAAGCGGCGGCTCCAGCACCCGGTAGTTGAGGCGCAGCCGATAGGCCTTGAACGGGGTCTTGTAGAACAGGTGTCCGAACCGCGCGCCGAACCGGTCGTAGCCTGCGTAGGAGACCTGGATCGCGCCATCCTTGACGATGAAGGTGTTCTGGAAATTCTCGCCTGCAGGGTGGCCGACGATCTTGGGGGTCCAGCCGTTCAGGGTCTTGCCATCGAAGATCGACCGCCAGCGCGGCTCCGCCTGCACCGGGGATCCGGCCAGGGTCAGGACGATGGCGGCGGCGCAGAACGCCGCGATCCGGCGTTGGTTGTAACCCGTCATAACGTCCTCCCGGGGGCTAGCCAGCGACCGTTGAATCGACCGTCCGGCGGGTTGAAATGTAATCGATTTCATGGAAGCTTCCAGCGCAATGAGCGGCGGACGTGAAGACCGCTCAATCCCCCTGCCAATTCCGGAACAGCAGGGCGTAAGGGAGCGACATGGCCAACCTCAACACCCGCGCGCGCCGCAAGAACGGCTACGACGCCATCATCGTCGGCAGCGGCATCACCGGCGGCTGGGCGGCCAAGGAACTGACGGAAAAGGGGCTCAAGACCCTGGTGCTCGAGCGTGGCCCGATGGTCAAGCATCTGGAGGACTATTCGACAGCGGGCATGAACCCCTGGGACACGCAGTATCCCGGCGGCAGGCTGCCCCCCGCCCAGATGAAGGCGCAATATCCAGTGCAACAGCGCACCGGCTATACGATCACCGAATACACCAAGCACTTCTATATCAGGGACGATGAGCATCCTTACACAGAGACCCAGCGGTTCGACTGGATCCGTGGCTACCAGGTGGGCGGTCGCTCGCTGAACTGGGGGCGACAGAGCTATCGTCATAGCCCCATCGACTTTGAAGCCAATGCGCGCGAGGGCGTCGCCGTGGACTGGCCGATCCGTTACGAGGATCTGGCGCCTTGGTACGACCATGTGGAGCGCTTTATCGGCGTCAGCGGCCAGGCCGAGGGGCTGGCGCACCTGCCGGATGGCCAGTTCCAGCCGCCGATGGAAATGAACTGCGTCGAGAAGGACTTCAAAGCGCGGGTCGAGGCGAAGCTGGCGGGTCGCCGGATCACGATCGGCCGGACGGCCCACCTGACCGCGCCGACCGACGAGCAGTTGGCGGCGGGACGCGGCAAGTGCCAGAACCGCAACCTTTGCAGCCGGGGCTGTCCCTTCGGGGCCTACTTCAGCGCGAACTCATCCACTCTGCCGGCGGCCGAGCGGACGGGGAACCTGACCTTGCGGCCGGCCTCCATCGTCACCTCGTTGATCCTGGATGAGCGCAAGGGCAAGGCGACCGGGGTCAGGGTGAAGGATGCGGTGACCGGCGAGGAAACCGAGTTCTACGCCGACGTCATCTTTCTTTGCGCCTCGGCGATCAATACCGCCTGGATCATGCTGAACTCGGCCAGCAAGCGGTTCCCCAATGGCTTTGGCAATGACAGCGACCAGGTCGGCCGCAACATCATGGACCACCACCTTGGCGTCGGCGCCCAGGCCGCAGCGCCGGGCTACGAGGAGATGTACTACTCCGGACGCCGACCGAACGGCATCTACATCCCGCGGTTCCGGAACCTTGGCGACAAGGCCAGCGCGCGCAGCGACTATCTGCGCGGCTTTGGCTACCAGGGTGGCGCCGGGCGCCCTGGCTGGGAACGCGGTTTGAACAGCCCAGGCTTCGGCGCAGACCGAAAGGCCGAGCTCACCCAGCCAGGCCCGTGGGCCATCCGCCTCGGAGGCTTCGGCGAGATGCTGCCCTATGCCGATAACCGTATGACCCTGAACGCCGCGCTCAAGGACCAGCACGGTCTGCCGACCATCACCTTCGACGTCACTATTCGTGACAACGAAAAGGCCATGCGCAAGGATATGCGGCTGGCGGCCATGGAGATGCTGGATGCGGCCGGCTTCAAGAATGTAGTGGGCGGCGACACCGGTTATGGTCCGGGTCTCGGCATCCACGAAATGGGCACCGCGCGGATGGGACGCGATCCGAAAACCTCGGTGCTGAACGCCCACAATCAGGTGCACGCCTGCCGAAACGTCTATGTCACCGACGGCGCGGCGATGACCTCGGCCTCCTGCGTGAACCCGTCATTGACCTACATGGCTCTGACTGCGCGCGCGGTGGACCATGCGGTGGCGGCCAGCAAGAGGGGCGAGCTGTGAGGCCATTCGATTTGCCGAACTCACCCAACCGCCGCGACGCCTTGATCGGCGTCGGCCTGAGTTTTGGCGCGCTGTGGGCCACCCTTATCCTGCCGTCCGCTGCCTTTGCGCAGCCGACGCTGACCTGGATTCCGAAAGCCCTGACCTCGGCGCAGGCGCTGACCCTGGACGCCGCGGTCGAGCTGATCATGCCGGCCACGGACACGCCCGGCGCGCGGGCCGCCGGCGTCGCGCCGTTCATCGATCGCGCCCTGGCGACCTTCTATGATCCCGACCAGGTGAAACGACTTCGGGACGGCCTCGACACCATGCAGGCCGATGCCCAGGCCGCCTACGGCATGGCGTTCACCGCCCTGAGCGCGGGGCAGCAGACGGAACTCCTGACACGATACGATGCCGAGGCCGCCCAGAAGCCGCTGTCGCATTTCTTCGCGCTCATGAAGCAGGCCACATTCACCGGCTTCTTCACCTCCGAAACCGGCGCCACGAAGACCCTGCGCTACGATCCGGTTCCGGGCGACTATCGGGGCTGCGTGCCCATGAAGGAGATCGGCCGCGCCTGGGCGACGTGAGGGGCGGGCTACTTCAACACCCGGATCTTGATGTTCCGGAACCCCGCCTCATCCCCGTGGTTCTGCAACGCAATCCCGCCGGTCGCCCCCGTTGCAAACACCGGCCAGCGCTTGAACTTGCTCGCTGCCACCAAGGCCTTGAACTCGGGCGAGCCGATCTCGTAGCGCGCCACTTCCATCCCGTTCAGCCAGTGCTGGACTTTACCGTGGTCGACGATCAGACGGGCCTGGTTGAACTCGCCCACCGGCTTGGTCATGTCCATGGTGGGGGCGACTAGTGCGTATAGCGCTCCCGCCTGCTCCCTGGGCGGTACGCTGCGGCTGTTGTCGAGGATCTGGTACTCCGGCCCGCTCTCGTACGTCTCGGAACCTTCCGGGATCACGTGGAACATCACCCCGGAATTGCCGCCCTTGCTGATCCGCCAATCGAACGAGAGCTGGAAGTTGGCGTAGTCGCCCTTGGTCACGATGTCCTTCGCGACCTTGGGGTCGGGGAGCAGGACGCCGTTCTCGACCTTCCAACCGGGCCCGATTTCCGCCTGTTTGAAGGCCCGCCCAGCATCCGCGGCCGCCACCATTTGAACGGCTCGGAGCCCTCGGCGACGGTGTAGGGCTCGTTCGGAACCTCCCAGCCCCCATCCACCGTGGCGTCATAGAATCCGAACGGCTTGTCCGGCGTTCCGACCCCGCGTAGGGGCGCGTCCGCCGGGATGTTGAACATCGGCGTTTCGGTGGCCGGGTCATAGTGACGGCCTGCCTCGAGCATCAGGACCTTCAGCCCCGACCTGGTCAGGTGGTAAGCGCTCATGCCGCCGCCGGCCCCGGAGCCGACGATGATCACGTCATAGGGTTCAGACGCCATGGGTCCCGTTTCCAGCCACCGTGGCCCTTGTGGACCGCGCCCGCCCTGCAGTTTCGGGAAGAGGCTAGCTCAAGGCGTTGGCGTGACCAATGACTATTCGGGGTTCCGGCTTGACGTGTCCCGGGCGTCAGAGGACGCTTCGCGACCATGACCCATCGATCATCGCTGCGTTTCGCCCCTGTCCCCGCCGTCTTCGGCAGCCTGATGTTGTGCCTTGCGCCGGCGCAGCCCTTGGCGCAGGTCGCGAAACCTGCGGACACCGAGGCCTACCAGCCCGTCCCGCCGATCGTCACCCCCGGCCGCCGCGATGGCGATGCCCCCTCCGACGCCGTAGTGCTCTTCGACGGCAAGGATCTGGCCCAGTGGTTCGCGGTCCGGGGCGGCGGCCCGGCAGGCTGGACAGTGGCCGATGGCGCGATGACGGTGAACAAGGCCTCCGGCAACATCCAGACGCGGCAGGTCTTCACCGACTACCAGCTCCATATCGAATGGAAGATTCCGATGGGTATAACCGGCTCGGGCCAGGGCCGCGGCAACAGTGGCCTCTTCCTGGCGTCGACCGGCGCCGGCGATGGCGGCTACGAGCTGCAGATCCTCGATTCCTTCGAGAACACGACCTATGTGAATGGTCAGGCCGCCAGCATCTACAAACAGTCGATCCCGCTGGTGAACGCCAGCCGCAAGCCCGGCGAATGGCAGTCCTATGACGTGATCTGGACGGCGCCGGTGTTCGGCGCCGATGGGGCGCTTGTGACACCGGCCCGGGTCACAGCTCTACACAACGGCGTGCTGGTGCAGAACAACTTCGTCCTGCCCGGCGAAACCCGCTTCATCGGCAAGCCGACCTACAAGGCTCACGGCCCCACGCCGATCAAGCTGCAGGCCCATGGCGACCCCAGTGCGCCGATCAGCTTCCGCAACATCTGGGTGCGGCCGCTGACCCGCTGACTATCCGAGCCTGAGCCCGCCAGTGAAAACGGCGTCGGCGAACCGGTGGCCCATGCGGATGTAGCCCTCGGGATTGGGGTGCAGGTCGTCGGGCAGGTCGCCGGCATCGTCGGCGCCGAACAAGCTCAGGCCATCCAGATAGTGCAGATTGGCGTCGCCCGCCGCGCGTCGCGCCGCCACCGCCTCGGCCAGGATTGCGCGCACCCGCACCAGGGTCAGACAGCCCGTCTGGATTTCCTCATGCCCCGGCAGGGTGACGAACCTGCCGCTCGCATCGGGCACGGTCGGGCCCGGTCGGGTCTCGGCGCTGGGGCAAAAGATCGGCGAAACCAGCACGATCGGCGTGTCGGGTTTGCCCTCCCGGATGGTGTCCAGAAACCCGTGCAGGGCCGGGGTGAAGGCCCGCTCGCGCAGGGTGTCGCCATTGATCACATTGATGCCGACCTTCAGCGAGATCAGGTCGGCGTCAGATTTGCGGATCGTACGGGCCACGAACTGGTCCAGGTGGCACTGTCCGCCGAACCCCAGGCTGTGCAGATGCATGCCCCCCAGTCGCGCGGCGACGGCGGGCCAGACGCCGGTGGGCTGGAGGGCCTCGAGGCAGTGGCTGATCGAACTACCGTAATGAATCCAGCGTCGCGTGGTCGGAGCCGGGACCGGTGAAAGCGTCGCGCCGTCATCGATCTCCAGCGCGCGCAACTCCACATAGGCGTTGTGTGGCAGCCAGATCTCGCAGGCCTTCAGGCCAGGGGTGAGGTCCTTGAAGACAATCTCGTCAGGCTCGCCGCGCAAGAGCTCAAACTTGCCCGGGTCCGTGCGGTCCAGCCGGATGGTGTTGCCGGCGACGGTCGCGTGAGACTGGACAACGGCGCCGTCCACCACCAGATCAAACACTGCCGGTCGCGCGGGCAGCGGCGAGAACTCCAGTCTCGAGGTCTGCACCGTGAGGCGGATTTCCTGCGCATCCGTGCTGAACGCCAGCCGCACGCCGGAGGGCATCCGCACCATGGCGTCCATCACCTGGGGAACCTGGAGCCGCGTCCAGTCGGGAAGGCGTCTGGGACTGACGCCGTTGGGCCGAACGTCGAAGTCCAGCGCGCCGAAGACGCTGACAACACCGGCCCTCAGCGCCTCGCCCGGGTAACGTTTCACGGTCGTGATCTCCTAGCTGTAGGCCACGCCCTGGGTCTCGACATAGAGCGCATAGATCGACTGCGAGGCGGTGATGAACAGCCGGTTGCGCTTCACCCCGCCAAAGCAAAGGTTCGCCGCGCCTTCGGGCAGATGGATCGCGCCGATCTTGTCGCCGTCGGGTGCAAACACCTGCACGCCGTCATCGTCGGGATCGCCCCAGCCGGTCCCGCACCAGAGGTTGCCGTCCACATCCACGCGGAAGCCATCCGGCGACGACTTCCCGAAATCGCAGAACACGCGCCCGTTGGCCAGGCGCACGCCATCGACCACGTCGTAGACATGGATCTGCCGCGGATGGCCGCGTTTGTGCGACGCGCCGGTGTCGGCGATATAGAGCCGTTGATAGTCCGGCGAGAACGCCAGGCCGTTGGGGCGCTCCAGCGCCTCGTCCACCACGGTGGCCACGCCGCTCGCCGGGTCAAGGCGATAGGTGCGGGTGGGCAGTTCTAGCTCGCCCTTGTCGCCCTCATAGTGGCCCAGCGTGCCGTAGCCGGGATCTGTGAACCAGATGGCGCCGTCGGGATGGGTGACCAGGTCGTTGGGGCCATTCAGCAGCTTCCCTTCAAACCTGTCGAGCAAGACCCTGACTGTTCCGTCGATCTCGGTCCGCGTGACGCGGCGGCTGCGGTGCTCGCAGGTAATCAGACGGCCCTGCCGGTCGCGCGAGTTGCCGTTGGCGTTGTTGGCCGGTTGGCGAAACACGGTGACCGCGCCGGTGATCTCGCACCACCTGAGGAGGCGATCATTGGGAATGTCACTCCAGATCAGACAGCGCTGGTCGCCGAACCATGCCGGCCCCTCGTTCCAGCGCCCGCCGGTCCACAGCCGCTCGACCGCAGCACTGCCCAGGCGGTAGCGGTGGAACCGCTTGTCGATCACCTCGACGGCCGGGTCGGGATACCGCACGGGCTGGCTCCAGTCGCGGTCGAGCATACGATCCGTCATGGCGCCTTCCGGATGGCCGCCGCCAGCGCGCCCAGGCTGATCGCACCCCTGCGTGCGGTGTCCATGGTCTTTTCTCCCCCGCGCGGGTGACTGTTCGTCGCCCTGTCAGACCCTACTTTCGCCCATGGATCGCGGCTGGCAATGGGAATAATCCATGACGACCGAAGTGAGGTCTGTATGCCCCGCAAACTGAGCCGCAACGCCGGTTAGTGAAGAGACGTCGGCAGCACGTCTCCAGCCTCCGCCCCGATATCTACCGTCTTGATGTTGGGCAGCAGCAGGTGGATCCAGGCCAGCGCCATGAGGTACGAGGCGCCCGCAAACACGAACAGCGGGTAGTAGCCAAGCCCCGCCGTCAGCACGAGGCCGGCCACCTTGACGATCGTCATGCCGCCGATGTTGCCGCAGAAGGCCGCGAAGCTGGTCACCTGTCCGACCTTGGTCTTCTCGGTTACATCGGCAATGAGCGCGAACAGATTGGTGGAAAAGCCCTGATGCGCCGCCAGCACCACAGCCAGGATCGCGGCCGCGCCCCAGGCGCTGTCTGCCTGTGAAGCCAGGGGCAGCACCAGTACCATCAGGCCGCTGATCAGCATCGCCAGCTTGCGTACGCGGTTCACCGGATAGCCGCGTGTCAGGAAATGGGTGGCGGCAGCCCCGCTGACCAGCGCGCCCAGCGCGCCGCCGGCATAGGCCAGGGCGAGGGGTGGACCGATGGCGACACCGCTGATCCCGTACTGGCGGTGCAGGAAGTCCGGCATCCAGAACAGCAGCAGCCACCAGGTGGAATCGCTCAGCAGCTTGGCGCCGGAGATCGCCCAGGTGGCCTTGTCCTTGAGAATGGAGAGTTTGGGTCCGGCGGGTGTGGCCGCGACCTGTGGCGGCGCCTTGACCGCGACGTCGCCGAAGTTGGTCTTCCGGGTGGAAACCAGCCAGACCACCGACCAGACAATTCCGGCGATCCCGGCGATCACGAAAGCCCCGCGCCAGCCGAACGGGATGGCCATGAAGGGGATCAGGATCGGCGCACTGATGGCGCCGACGCTGGAGATGGCGTTGATCAGGCCAAAGCCCACCGAACGCTGGTTGGGCGGCAGGATGGTGGCCACTGTCTTGACCGCGGAGGGCGTGGCCATGGCCTCGGTGACGCCCAGGCCGATCCGGCACAGGACGAACTGGTTCATGGTGTGGGCCAGGCCGTGGAACATCGCCGCGATGCTCCAGGTGAAGACGCCCAGCACATTGGCCCACTTGACGCCGATCCTGTCGACCAGCGGTCCGGAAACCAGCAACGCCACGGCCATGGAGCCCTGGAACCAGGCGCCGAGCGTACCGTAGTCGTCATCGGTCCAGCCCAGTTCGGCGGCCATCTCCGGCTTCAGCACCGAGATCACCTGCCGGTCCACAAGAGCCAGGATACCGGCGATCGCCAGCAGGATGAACAGGAACCATTTGTTGAAGCTGACGGGTTTTGGGTCGCTCATGCGCCAACACCGTCGTTGTGGTGGATCCGCCCCGTCATGCTCCGGCCCTCCCTGGATATCCGGCGACGCGACCGGCCCCCGTTTTTACGACTAAAGGCTTGCCCGGCGCATCAGACTGCGAGAATGCTCACAATAAGTCAGCGCTGTCATATTGGTTTTTGTGGAGATGCAGGTGCCGCAGGTGGTTCGCTACGGTCTGGTCGGAACAGGCATGATGGGGGTCGAGCATCTCAACAATCTGGCTGTGACGCCGGGTGCGGTGGTCACGGCCATCGCCGACCCCGTCGAAACCTCGCTGGGCTGGGCGCGGCGCGCGCTGGGCGACAAGGCTGACGGCGTGGCTGTCTTTGCCGACGGCGCCGCGTTGGCCCGCAGCGGGCAGGTGGATGCGGTGATCGTGGCCAGTCCGAACTATACGCACCGCAGTGTTCTGGAGCCGCTGTTCGACGCGGGTCTGCCGATCCTGTGCGAGAAACCCCTGGCCACGACCCTCGAGGATGCCCGCTGGGTGGCAGAGCATGCGGCCCGCTCGCCCGCGCCGTTCTGGACGGCGATGGAGTATCGCTACATGCCGCCGGCGGTGGAATTCATTGACGAGATTCACAGCGGCCGCATCGGCGCGCTCCGGATGCTCGCGATCCGCGAACACCGGTTCCCGTTCCTGAAAAAGGTCGGGGACTGGAACCGCTTTTCACAGAATACGGGCGGCACCATGGTGGAGAAGTGCTGTCATTTCTTTGACCTGATGCGTTTCATCATTCGGTCCGAACCCGTGCGCGTCTACTGCTCGGGCGCCATGGACGTGAACCATGTGGACGAGAGTTACCAGGGTCGCCGGCCCGACATCATCGACAACAGCTATACGACCGTTGAGTTCGCCAACGGCGTCCGCGCCATGCTGGACCTCTGCATGTTCGCCGAGGGCGCCGAGAACCAGGAAGAGATCACGGCCGTCGGCGACAAGGCCCGGCTGGATGTTCTGATACCGGAAGGCGCCATCGTCTATTCGCCGCGCGTGGGGTTCAGGAATCCAAAGCAGGTGGAGCGCCGGGTCGTTGATGTGGACGCGACGGCGCTGGCGGCCGGCACTCATCACGGATCGACCTTCTACCAGCATCAAAAGTTTATCGCCGCCGTGCGCGGCGAGGGCCCGGTTGAGGTTTCAGCGCACGATGGGCTTATGGCTGTTGCGATTGGAACCGCCGCCGAGATGAGCGCTCGCGAACGCCGCGTCGTCGAAATGACCGAACTGGGGTTTTTGACGCATTGAGCGCAATTGCGCTGTCATGTATGACAGCGTAGGACAGAAACCAGATTCCAACAAAAAGTGCCGGGGAGGCGACATGTACAAGTCCAAATTGGTGGCAGGTGCTGGCATAGCAGCCGTCTTGCTGGGGCTCCCGGCGGCCGCGCAGTCGCAGGAAGCGACGTCGTCGGACCAGGGTGTCAATCAGATCGAGGACGTCGTGGTCACCGCCCGCCGACGCTCAGAATCGCTCCAGGAGGTTCCGATCGCCGTGAGTTCGCTGGGCGGCGATGTCGTGCGCGAGCAAAACCGAAACAGCGTCCCGGACCTGATCACGCTCATCCCCACGATCACGCTCCGGCCTCAGAACTCGGCCAAGGACACCGTCCTGCTGATCCGTGGCTTGGGGACAATTACGACATCGCCGGGTGCGGAGCCCAGCGTGTCGATGGTTCTTGATGGCGTCGTGCTCGCGAGGCCGGGCCAGATGGTTTCGGAATTGGTCGACCTGGAGCGCATTGAAGTTCTGCGTGGTCCCCAGGGAACCCTGTTCGGCAAGAACGCGTCAGCCGGCGTGATCAACATTATCACGGCGAATCCGACGGCCGATACCAGCGCATTTATCGAGGCCAGCTATTATGGCGGTGACGAGCATCGGCTTACGATGGGCGTCAACGGTGAGATCATCCCGGGCCTGCTGAGCGGCAGGCTGTCCGGCGTGACCTCCGGATTCAAGGGGGATGTCCGGAACATCTTCCTGAACGAGACCCTCAGTGATCGCCAGTCCGACGGATTTCGCGGCAAGTTGCTGTTCACGCCCAACGAGGATCTGAGCATCCTCGTGGGTGCGGACTATCTCTACGTGGAGAACCGCGGCAACGGTGGAATGTACATTGCGACTTCGACGGTGGCCTATCCGACCGGCGTACGAACCCAAAGCGCGATACTGCCGACCGTGCTGCAAAGCGTCGGGATCACACCAGGCTTCAGAAACCGGCAGGTCGCCCAGAACACGCTTCCCCAGTTCAAGGACGCCTTCGGGGGCGCAGTCGCCCAGATCGACTACAGGATGGGCGAGTTCGATCTGACCGCGATCAGCGGCTATCGCTTCTGGAGGAGCACACAAGGGGGTGACCTCGACGGATTCGCGACGCTCACGACGGCCACGCCGACGCAGCAGATCGACCTCGGCCACGTCAACTCGAAACAATACACCCAGGAGATCAGGCTCGCCTCGCCCAAGGGTGGCATGATCGACTACCAGATCGGGGTCTACTATTTCCGAGCCGTCAATCGCGAAGACTACAGCCGCGAGACGACCCAGCTCATTGCTGGCAACAGGGTCAGGAACTTCGGCCTCAACAATTTTGGGACCATCCAGAACAACTATTCTGTGTTCGGTGAGGCAAACGTCAACTTCTCGGAGGCGTTCCGCGCCATCGCGGGAGTTCGTCTGGTGAAGGACAAGTTGAGCTACTACAGCGACCGGGTTTCCACCTCGGCGGCTGCCGTTCCTGGCATTCTACCCGCGTTCGCGGGCAAGGACTCCACCAGCGTCACTGACTACGCGAGCCGTTTCGGCTTCCAGTATGATGTGAGCGACGACATCCACGCTTACGCCACGTACTCCCGTGGCTACAAAGGCCCAGCATTCAACGTGTTCTTCAACTTCTCCGCCCGCGAGACGAACACACTCAAGCCCGAAACATCGGATGCGTTCGAGCTGGGTCTGAAGTCCAGCCTGCTGGACCGACGACTTCAGGTGAATGTCGCGCTCTTCAACGATCAAGTGGCGAACTTCCAGGCCAACCAACCTGACCTGGTGGCCGGAACCGTTGTCACGCGCTTGATCAATGCCGGCGACGTGTCGACCAAGGGCGTCGAAATCGAAGCCATTGCAAATGTCACCAACAATCTGACGATCAGCGCCGACTACGCCTACGTGAAGGCCAAGGTCGACGACTTCCTTTGCCCGGTTGGGGCGGCCGTCAGCTGCGACATCGATGGAAAGCCTCTACCCTATGCGCCCAAGCACAAGATTTCGGTGCAGGCGAAGTACGAGGCATATGACTCGGAGAGATATCGCGTCAACCTGACCGGAAACTATACTTATCAGTCAAGCCAGCAGAACAGCATCGCCCAGACGCCAGACACCATCGCACCGGGATATGGTATCGTGAACGGCATCATCTCGGTCATGGACAAGAAAAGCGGCTGGGAAGGCCGGGTTCTTGTCAGGAATTTGTTCGACAAGTTCTATCGCACGACCTACGCGCAGGGTAACGGCGGCCTGGTTGGCGGATTGCCTCGCGACTACAAGCGATACTTCGGCGTGACGGTTCGCAAGGACTTCTGATCGGAGCGTAACACGGGGGTCCCGGCCCAAGACGGATAGGTTCGATGGCGCTGAAAGAGCTGGATCATGTGGTGCTGCTGGTTCGCGACATCGAACAGGGCGTCGAGACCTGGACCCGACTTGGGTTGTCTCTGAGTCATCGCGTGAACAATCCGGACAATGGGGTCGCGATCGCGTTCTTTATTCAGCCGGATGGGACATTTCTGGAGCTGGTCGCTCCAACGAGAGATGATTCCCACTACGCCCAGATGTTGCGGGAACACGGCGAGGGGCTTCGCCTGCTCTCCTTCAAGGTGGACGATCTGGATCAAGCGGTCGCTGACCTTGCGGCCAGGGGCGTCAAACTCCGCGGCGTAGGGACTGACCGGGTCTTTATCGAACCGGACTCGGCGAGCGGCATACTGGTTCAGTTGTGGCCGAGAGATCGGCCTCACAGGTGGAAAGCCTTGGTCTCGCCAACAGCCTAGAAGTCAGCAAGGGAGTATATCAGGTGGGATACCAGATTACCGCGACCGAGAGTGCGGATGGGACGATCGCCCCTGAGAAACTTGCCGCTATTGTTCGGGATATCGAAACCATCGGTTTCGCTGTCGTTGAGGACATCGTTACGGTCGAGAGCTGTGACATGCTCATGGGCTCGGTGCTTGAGGACGTCGAGAAGGTCCGGGCGTTGGGGAAGCCCACCCGACACGAGGAGAACACGGGTCCGGGACACCTGCAGCTGGGTCTCCGCCGATATGCTCCCTACGTCCGCCCCGATCTCGTAGCGAACCCTCTGATCGAATGTGTCGTTGAGGGCGTGCTGGGCGACGGGGCCTGGCTTGGATTCTACAATGGTAATGTGAACTGCGTGGATAGCGGTTATCAACCACTGCACTTTGACCGGCCCTACTCATGGAAGTCGCCGGAAGATGCGGCGCGCGACGGTCAGAGTTGGCCTCCGCCGATGACAACACTAAGCTGTTCAATCGCGTTCGATGAAATCACCGTCGCCAATGGCGCCACGGAGATCTATCCCAGGTCGCAGTTCGAAACCGAGGTCGTCACCTGGGCAACTACCAGGATCAAGGACAGGCCGGACCTCCTCGAGAAGTGGGGACCGCCATCGCGCATGACAATCCCGGCGCGCAGCGTCTGTTTTCGAGACCCGAGGATGTGGCACCGTGGCGTGCCCAACACCGGAATAAGGGCGCGCGCCATGATCGCGGCGACCTATCACGCGGGGAAGTGCAGGAATTGGCGTGGCCGGTACATCCAGGACCTGGATCCGGCGTTGTCGGCCCGCCTTGACGCCGACCCGACGCTGCGCGTGATGGACGATGGACAGCTTGGCGATGGTCGGATGGTGTTCCAGTCGGATGTGCGGGAGGTGTTCGATGCGCCGAGCCTGCACGGCGTAAATCGGAATGTGCGGTTCGTGGAGGACCCTGAACGGGTCAACCACTTCCTGGATTCGCACCAGCTGGGCGGCGCGCGGATTGTGAGAGGCGCGATATCGCCCGTTGACGCCTGACCATGCGGGTTCTGTACGTTGGTGGAACCGGCGAGATATCCTTTTCGTGTGTTGAGGAGGCAGTTCGCGCCGGGCACGACGTTACGGTCTACAACCGGGGCGCCAGACCGGGGTTCGGGACGCCTCTTGTAAATCACGTGGCCGGCGACATCGCCGATGACGCGCTCTATGCCGAAGTCGCGAAGCAGAATTTCGATGTCGTCTGCCAGTTTCTCGCGTTTGAGCCGACGGATATTGATCGGGATATCAGCATGTTCGGCGGCCGCTGCGGCCAGTATGTCTTCATATCTTCGGCGTCGGCCTATGCGAAGCCAATCAGTGTTCCGCTAATTCGGGAAGACACGCCGCTGGGCAATCCCTTCTGGGAGTACAGCCGCAAGAAGGCGGCATGCGAGGCCCGGCTGCGGGCCGCGGAAGAAGCGGGCGATATCAGGGTGACGATTGTTCGTCCCAGCCACACCTATCGCACAAATCTGCCGAGCACGGTCGTTCGTGGAGATCACCTGGCCTGGCGCCTGGTGAACGGAAAGTCCGTCATCGTGCATGGAGACGGCGAGTCCGTATGGACGCTGACGCATGCCGAGGACTTCGCGCGGGCGTTCGTACATATCTGCGGTCATCAGGATGCGCCTGGCAGTGTATTCAACATAACCGACAGCGTAGGGCACACGTGGAATAGAATACTTCGCACCGTTGGGGCTGTGATCGGGGCCGAGCCGAACATCGTCAACGTTTTGTCGAATACGCTGGTGAAGTACGAGCCTTCATGGACAGGTACGTTGCTTGGCGACAAGTCCAATTCCATGATCTTCGATGTCAGCAGCATCTCGCGCGCTGCGGGCGGCTGGCGTTGCGAGATATCCCTGGAAGAGGGTGTCGAGCGTGCCTGGAGATTTACGGAGCGGCGGTTGAAGAGCGGCTATCGGCCTGATCCGGAACTCGATGCGCGTATCGACCAAATCATAGCAGAAAACAGTTACGACGTCTGAATGTCGTCTGGGAGAGTGTGTGACCACAGCCGCAACCGACGTTGAGCGCGCCCCGCCCCTCGGCCTGGGCGCGAAGCTGCTCTACGCCGTGGGCGGCGCCGCCACCAATCTCAAACACAGGGCGATCTCGTCGTTCCTGGTGATTTTCTACAATCAAGTGGTCGGCCTCCCGCCGCAGGTGGTCGGCGGCATCCTGATGATCGCTCTGGTATTCGATGCGGTGCTCGACCCGCTCATCGGCCAGGTCTCTGATAATCTTCGCTCCCGCTGGGGCAGGCGCCATCCGTTCATGCTTGTCTCTGCGGCGCCCTACGCGGTGGCTTTCTTCTTCCTGTGGAATCCACCGGAAGGTTGGAGCCATGGGGCGCTGGCGATCTATCTGGCGATCTGTCTGTTCTCGGTGCGGTTCTTCGACACCTTCTTCGAAGTCCCCCACCAGGCGCTCGTACCTGAGCTGGTCAAGGGCTACGACGAGCGCACCAATCTGATCGCGCTGCGCCAGATCTTCGTGTTGTTCGGTGGCGCGGGCATGATGATTGTGGCGCTGCAGTTCTTTCTCAAGGAGAACGCCGATGGCTCGGGCGGGGTTTTGGCGCGGGACGGCTACTTCCTCTACTCGATGACCGGCGCACTGATCATCTTTGCCGCCATCATTCTATCAACGGTGGGGACGGCGCACCGGATCCCCTACCTGTCGACGGCGCCGAACCGGCCGATCACTTTCCGGGGCATGTTGTCCGAGGTCGTCGCGACCCTCAGCAACCGGGCCTTCATCGTCGTGTCGCTTTCGGGTTTGTTCATAGCCGTGGCGGCGGGCGCTCAGAGCGGGCTCGACATGTACGTCGGCATCTACTTCTGGCAGCTCAGTCAGAGTCAACTCGCTGTGCTGGCGACGATGAGCCTGACCGGGGGGTTGGCCGGCGTGGCGCTGGCGCCCGTGCTCGGCCGAATGTTGGGCAAGAAGTACGGGGTATTGCTGGCCTCGATGACAGGCCTCCTTGTCCACATCACGCCCATGTCCCTGCGGCTACTGGGACTCGCACCGGAGAACGGGACGCCGGTCCTGTTCCTGGTGCTGTGCAGCCAGGAGTTTGCCCACGCGACTTTGGCGGCCGCGTCCGGGATCCTGACGGCCTCCCTCATCGCTGATGTGGTCGAGGATGCTGAGGTGCGCACCGGCCGGCGCTCCGAGGGCCTTCTGCTGTCCGCCAATGGGCTGGTCCGGAAGATGGTCTCCGGCGCCGGCGTGTTCACAGCCACGACCATTCTGGCGTTCAGCCAATTTCCTGACGACGCCAAGCGCGGTCAGGTGCCGGAGTCGGTGTTGACCAGCCTGGGCCTGACCTACATCCCCACCATAGTGGCGCTCCAGGGGAGTGCGATACTGCTTCTGTTTGCCTTCAACATTAATCGGCGGAAGCACGAGGCCAACCTGGAAACGCTGCGGTCGCGAGGCTTGCACTAAACTCCGATTCAAGGGCGTACCGGCTCCAGCATGCCCGGCTTACGCCGGACCTCACAGCTTCAGCACGTGCTTGGCGATGATGTTGCGTTGCACTTCATCGGATCCGCCGGCGATGCTGGCGGCGCGGGCTTCCAGGTAGCGGGTCACTTCGGGTTGGGCCCAGTCGGGACCGATGGTCTGGCGCTGTCCCGCTGTCTCCGGGAACCAGGGCGCGGCGTAGGGGCCGGCGCACTCCACGAAGAACTCCGTCACACGCTGGACGATGTCGGTGCCCTTCAGTTTCAGCATCGACGACTGGGCGCCCGGCGCGCCGCCGGCTTCCACTTCGGACAGCGTGCGAAGTTCCGTCATCGCCAGCGCCTGAAGCTCCACCTCGGCCCAGCCCAGCCGGGCGGCGAAACCCGCGTCGTCCATGAGGCTGCCGCCGTCCGACCCCGGCAGTCCGCTGGCCGCCAGCCGGATCCGCGCCAGCATATCGAGGGACAGCGAGACAAAGGCCTGACCGGTCCGCTCATGGGTCAGCAGCCCCTTGGCGACCGTCCAGCCCTCGCCCTCGCGCCCGATGCGATTCCCGGCCGGCACGCGCACGCCATCAAACGTCACGCCGTTGAACATATGCCGCCCGTCTATCGAGATGATCGGTCGTACCGTCACGCCCGGCGCATGCATGTCGAGGAGCAGGAAGGTGATCCCGTCCTGCCGCTTGGGCTCGTCCGAGGTACGGGTCAGGCAAAACATCATGTCGGCGCGATGTGCGCCGCTGGTCCACACCTTTTCACCGTCCACGACATAGTGGTCGCCTGTCAGCACCGCCCGGGTGCGGAGCGAGGCCAGGTCAGACCCGGCCCCGGGCTCGGAGTAGCCCTGGCACCAGCGCACCCGGTCATGCAGGATGTCCGGCAGGAAGCGGGCCTGCTGTTCCGGCGTGCCGTAGGCGAACAGGATTGGCGCCAGCATCCCGGGGCCCATGCCGCCCACCGGGGTCGGCAGGCCGGCGGCCATCATCTCGCGCTCCCAGATGAAGCTCTGGGTCGGTGTCCAGCCGGGGCCGCCGAACGCGACAGGCCATTTGTTGACGGCCCAGCCGCGATCCAGCAACGCCCTGTGCCAGCGTTGTTCGTGCGCCCGGCTCCGGTCGAATGTCTCGCCATTGGGAAAGGCGCTGGCGGCCAGGGCGCGGACCTCGTCGCGGAACGCGATTTCAGCTTCCGAAAGGCTCAGGTCCATGGACAGCGTTCCGCAGGTTATTATAGTCGAAGTCAATAAGAGCGTTCCCAAAGGCCGGTCAAGGGAGAGACCTCAGTGACGACAGACACCTTCGTGTGCGAGGATCGCGACGGGATTCTGGCGGGGCCCGTGCGCCGTCCGGTCAACTTCTCGCGGGACGCCAAGGGTTCGATCCACGACGATGCGACCGCGCAGAAGCTGGGCTTTCGCGGCGGCACTGTGGCCGGGAACATCCACTTCGAGCAGTACACGCCCCTGCTGCTGGAGCGCTTCGGCTCGGACTGGCGTCGGCGCGGCGGGCTTTCCCTGCACTTCGTCAACGCCACGACGGACGGTGAGCCGGTTCAGGTTTTCGCAGGCCCGGTTGAAGAGCTCGGGGCCGACTTGCGTCGTGCGAACGTCTGGATGGAGACGCCGGAGGGTTTGCGGGTCAACGAAGGCACCGCCTGGGTCGGGGGCGACGATCCCAATTCGACCCTGCGTCTGAAGGTCGCCGCGCAGCGTCCGGCGGTGGATCTCAGAATTCTGCGAAGCTCGAAGGTGGGCGATCTGGTGAGCGATGTTCCAAGCCGGCTGGACAGCGAGAGATGGCTGGCGCGGATCGATCACCTTACCGAGATCATGCCGGAGTACCGCGACGCCAGTGTCTTCGGGGAACGGGTGGCCGCGCCCGCGACCGCGATCGACGCGCTGCGCGCTGTGGAGGGACCGCTCTACGCGTGCGTAAAGGACTTCGTCGGCATGTTCGGCGCGATCGAGCTGCAGTACGTCGACGGGCCGATCTACCTCGATCACGACTATCTGGCGGACGCCACGGTGATTGCCGTCGGTGAATCTCCCAAGACCGAAGTCACGTGGTACGAGGCGACGCTGCGTGACGCGGCGGACAAGCGGGTAGTGGCCCGCATGCTGATGATGAGCCGGGTCCTGAAGGCCTCGTCGCCACTCTGGACGTAACGGCAGGTCTGTCGGTGGCGGTCGGGCGCTCCTAGAGTGCGTCGAGGCGGGGGCGGAAGATGACATCGGACACAATCCAGTGGGGCGTTTTCGCCGGCCTGACCCTGGTCATGGCCCTGGCGACCTGGTGGCAGGTGAACCGGATGGGCGGGCGCTCCTCCGACAGCAACAGCGAGTACTTCCTGGCGGGACGCAACCTGACCTGGCCGTTCGTCGCCGGCTCGATCACTCTCACCAATCTCTCCACCGACCAGTTGGTGGGCATGAACGGCAACCAGATGCTGCTGCTGGCATGGTGGGAGCTCTCGGCGGTGGCCGGGCTGGTGATGCTGGCGTTCGTCTTCCTGCCGATCTACTACCGCAACAACTGCACAACCACGACCGAGCTTCTGGAGCGGAAATATGGTTCGAAGCACTTGAGAGCGACGGTCTCGGTGCTGTTCCTGCTGGGCAATGTGTTCATCTATCTGCCGATCATGGCCTATACCGGCGCGCTTTTCCTGAAGACCATGTTCGTCTCCAGTCCCCCATTGCTGGTGATGGCCGGCGGCATCGCGGTCGTGGGCGCAGCCTATACGATCCTGGGCGGCCTGCGCGCCGTGGCGGTCTATGACACCCTTTCAGGCGTGGGCGTGCTGGGCATGGCGGCGGCGGTGACCATCCTGGCGATGGCGGCGATCGGTTTCGACTTCTCGGGCATTCCAACGGAGCGACTGTCGATGATCGGGGGGGCCCGACAGTCCGATCCCCTGGCCGACGCTGCTGACGGGCATGATCTTCATCCAGATGTTCTACTGGTCCACCAACCAGACCATCACCCAGCGGGCCATGGCCTCGCCCAGCCTGCGCGAGGGGCAGAAGGGCGTGATGGCGGCGGTGGTGATCCGCATCCTGTTCGTGCCGGCGATCGTGGTGATCCCGGGGGTCTGCGCCTACAAGCTGTTCGGCGATATCGGCGACGCCACCTATGGCCGGATTGTCGCCGAGGTGATGCCGAGCTGGCTGTCCGGGGCCTTCGCCGCCTTCATGGCCGCCGCCGTGCTGACCAGCTACACCTCGGTGCTGAATTCGTCTGTGACCCTCTACGTCTGCGACCTGCATGAGAGCTTCATCGCCGCCAAGCCGGATGTGAAGCGTCTGAACACCATCATCTCCCTGGTCTTCATGGTGTTGTCGATCATGCTGGTGCCCGTCTATTCCGGCGCGGCCTCGATCATCAATCTGGTGCAACAGCTGAACGGCCTCCTCTCGATGCCGATCCTGTCGGCCTTCATCCTGGGGCTGGCCTTCCGCAATGTGGATGCACGCGCGGCGATGACGGCCGTGGTGTTCGGCGTGGCGCTCTATGCCGTGTTCACCTTCGTCTGGACGCCCATCCACTACATCCACCTGATGCTGGTGACGCTGATCGCCTGCCTTGGCGTGGGGTTGTCCGTGAACCGCTGGCTGTTCGGACGCCGGGCCACACTGGGTTTGAGCTTCGGCAACCAGACTGCGGCGGCGCCCTGAATGTCTGATGTGCTGAGACTCGACGGCGGCGGCGACACCCTGCTGGTGGGGGTGCGCGAGGGACGGCCGTCCATCGACTACTGGGGTCCGGCCTTGCCCAACGGGTCCGTCGCGGACCCGCGGCTTATCGAGCGCGCCGTGTCCCACGGCATGCTGGATCATGGTGAAGTCTTCAGCCTGTTTCCGGAGAGCGGCTGGGGCTTTACCGCCACCCCGGCGCTGCAGGTTAGCCGTCCGGACGGCCGGTTCATCACCCAGATGACCTCTCAGGGAGTGCGGCAGTTTGCAGGCGGTATCGAACTGGCGCTGGCGGACAACCGCGCCGGGGTCGAGGTGACGATCCGGATCGATATGGACGCCGCCACCGGCGTGGTCGGCTTCAGGACTGTCCTGCGCAATGCCGACCCGGAGCCCTTGCGGGTCGACTGGATCAGTCCTGTCGCCCTGTCGGCGCCGGACGGCGACATTCTGGGCTTCGGCGGGCGATGGGCCCGGGAGTTCTCCAGCCATCGCTTCAGACTCGCCTCGGGTCTATGGGCCTCGGAAGCCCGAACGGGCCGCACCTCACACCATGCGCCGCCGTTTCTGGTGGCGGGCGAGGCCGGCTTCGACGAGCATGACGGCGAGGTCCTGGGTTTGCATCTGGCCTGGAGCGGCGACCACCGCATGTTGGTCGAGCGGTTGCGCGACGGGCGCATACAGGTTCAGGCGGGCGAACTGTTTTGGCCTGGCGAGATCATTCTCGGGACAAATGAAACCCACCAGACCCCGACCCTCTATGCCGCGCGAGCATCCGACGGCCTGAACGGCCTCAGCGCGCGGCTGCATCCGTTTGTCCGGGACCAGATCCTGAGCGGACGCCTCCGAAAGAAGCCGCGGCCGGTACACTTCAACACCTGGGAAGCGGTCTACTTCCGCCACGACCTCGCTGAACTGAAGGCGCTCGCCGACCGTGCGGCCGAAGCCGGCGCAGAACGGTTCGTCCTGGACGATGGCTGGTTCCGGGGCCGCAATGACGACACCGCAGCGCTTGGCGACTGGACGCCGGATTCGGCCAAATACCCCGACGACCTGACACCCCTGATCGACCATGTTCGCGGCCTGGGCCTGGAATTCGGTCTCTGGGTCGAGCCTGAGATGGCGAACGCCGACTCCGACCTGCTGCGCGCCCATCCGGACTGGATCCTGGGCGAGCCGGGCCGCGTCCAGCCGCTGGGACGCGGTCAGTACGTGCTGGACCTCACGCGGCCCGAGGTGAGCGAGAACCTCTTCGCCCAGCTGGACACCCTTCTGGCGGCCAACGCCATCGGCTATCTGAAGTGGGACATGAACCGTGACCTGACCCACTCGGCCAGTGGCGGACGTCCGGCCAGCCATGCCCAGACCCTGGCGGTCTACGCCCTGATCGATCGGCTGCGCGCGGCCCATCCCGGCGTGGAGATCGAAAGCTGCGCCTCGGGCGGCGGGCGGGCCGACTACGAGATCCTGCGCCGGACCGACCGGATCTGGACCTCGGACTGCAACGATCCGATCGAGCGGCAATCCATCCAGCAGGCCTTCTCGATCTTCTTCCCGCCTGAGGTGATGGGCGCCCATGTCGGGCCGGCGGATAGCCACACCACGGCGCGGACCGCCACCCTGGACCTGCGCGCGATGACCGTTCTGTTCGGCCACATGGGCATTGAGGCCGATGTCCGGGCGTTCTCCCCCGAGGAGTTCGAGGCGTTGAGAGCCGCGATCGACCAGCACAAGCGTTTGCGACCCCTGCTGCACTCCGGCCGCCTCGTCCGCCAGACCCCCGCGGATCCTGGTGCGATCGCCTTCGCCGTCGTCGGCGAGGGCGAGGCATTGGCAAGTCTCGCCCAGATCGAGACCCCGCGAATCGGGGCCGCAGCGCCTTTCCGGGTTGTCGGCCTGGAGGCTGACGTGACCTACGAGGTGCGCCTGATCAATCCGCCCCGCCGGCCACGCGCCTCGATGAAACAGATTCCGGCGCTTGTCCGTGGCGAGACGCTTCAGGCCACCGGTCAGTGGATCGGGCAGATGGGCCTGCCCATGCCGATCCTGCGCGCGGGCGAGATCGCTGTCTTTCACCTGACCCGGAACCCCGCATGAAGCTTGGCGTCTGTTACTATCCGGAACAATGGCCGGAGGACCTCTGGGCGGATGACGCGCGCCGGATGGCGGAGCTCGGCATCACCTGGGTCCGCATCGCCGAATTCGCGTGGAGCCGGATCGAGCCGGAGCCCGGCCGGTTCGACTGGGCCTGGCTGGACCGTGCGGTCGAGACCCTGGCGGCGGCAGGCTTGAAGATCATCATGTGCACGCCCACCGCCACGCCGCCCAAGTGGCTGGTGGACAAGCACCCTGACATGCTGGCCGTGGACGCCGAGGGCAGGCCACGCGGCTTCGGGTCGCGCCGCCACTACTGTTTTTCCAGCCAGGCCTACCGCGTCGAATGCGCCCGGATCACCGAGGCCGTGGCGGGCCGCTACGGGCGCCATCCCGCAGTCGGCGCCTGGCAGACCGACAACGAGTTCGGCTGTCACGACACCACAATCAGCTACTCGCTGAACGCGGCCCGGGCCTTCCGCATCTGGCTGGCCCAGCGCTACCAGTCGGTCGATGCGCTGAACCGCGCCTGGGGCGCGGTCTTCTGGTCCCAGGAATATCGGGATTTCGATGAGGTCCAGCCCCCCAACCTGACCGTCACCGAGGCCAACCCCAGCCACTGCCTGGACTACAACCGCTTCGCCTCCAACGAGGTGGCCAGCTTCAACCGGCTTCAGGTCGACGTTATCCGGCGGCTGTCGCCCGGCCGCGACGTCACCCACAACTTCATGGGCTTCTATACCGAGTTCGATCATTTCGCGGTCGGGCGCGATCTGGATCTGGCGACATGGGATTCCTATCCCCTGGGGTTCCTGGAGCAGTTCTGGTTCCCGGATGACGAAAAGCTGCGGTATCTGCGACAGGGGCACCCCGACATTTCGGCCTTCCATCACGATCTCTACCGTGGTGTCGGTCGCGGACGTTGGGGGGTCATGGAGCAGCAGCCCGGGCCGGTAAACTGGGCCCGCTACAATCCGGCCCCGCTGCCCGGAGCGGTGCGGTCGTGGTCCTGGGAGGCGTTTGCGCATGGCGCCGAGCTGGTCTCCTATTTCCGCTGGCGCCAGGCGCCCTTCGCCCAGGAGCAGATGCACGCCGGTCTCAATCGTCCGGACAATGTACTGGACCAGGGCGGCCATGAGGCTGCGGCGGTCGCGCGGGAAGTCGAGGCTCTGGGCCAGCTTGCGGCCTGCGCTCAGGCCCGTGTCGCCTTGATCTTCAGCTACGAGGCCGACTGGCAGTTCGGGATCCAGCCGCATGCCCGGGGATTCCGGTGGCTGCAGCTGGCGTTCGAGTTCTATTCGGCGCTGCGTCAGCTGGGCCTCGATGTGGATATCGTGCCGCCCGACGCGGACTTCACCGGCTATGCATTGGTGGTGGCGCCCTCGCTGCCGATCCTGGATCCAGCCACCGTTGCGGCGTTGACGGCTTCGGGCGCGGTCGTACTGTTTGGCCCCCGAACCGGTTCACGGACCCGAGATGGCCACATCTCTCCGAACCTGCCGCCCGGACCACTGCAAGCGCGCATGCCCCTGCGGGTGGTGCGTGTCGAAAGCCTTCGGACAGGGGCGGAACCCGCCATTGCACTGGATGGACAAAACGTTTCGGTTTCGGGCCGGCTCTGGCGTGAGATTGTCGAGACAGACCTGGCGGCGCTTGCGACCTTCGTGGACGGCGGCCCCGCCTGGATGGCTCAGTCGGGATGGCACTATCTGGCGACCTGGCCCGATGCCGATCTGCTGGGTGCGGTGATGCGCCGGATCGTCATGGAAGCGGGATTGCCGACCACCGCGCTCCACGCGGATGTGCGACTTCGCCGTCGGGATGACTTGCAGTTCGCCTTCAACTTCGCGGCCGAACCACGTCCCACCCCGGCGCCTCTGGGCGCTGCCTATGTTCTGGGTGGCCCCGAACTGGCTGCGGCCGGTGTCGCCGCCTGGCGAGTAGGGTCGTGATGAACGCTGTCATTCCCCGCAAACGCACCCGATTGAGCCCCGAGGCGCGTCGGGAACAGATTCTCGACGAAGCGTCCCGCCTCGTGCTCGACGAAGGCCTGCATGCCGTCAGCATGGAACGGCTGGCCCGCGATGTGGGGATCAGCAAGGGGCTGGTCTACAACTACTTCCCCACCCGCGACGCCCTGCTGGCCGAACTGCTGCGTCGCGAGCAGACGGAACTGCGCGACCGGGGGATGGCCGAGGCGCTCGCCGCCGGCAGCTTTGCCGATATGATCCGCCAGACCACCCGGCTTTACCTGGAACAGACCCGTGATCGCGGCGCCCTGATCGCCGCTTTGCTGTCCGATCCGTCGGTCGCCCGACTGATGGAGGACGACAACCGCGCCGACCGCGAACGAACCTTCCGCTACTGCGTGCAGGCGACCCGGCGCGAGTATGACTTGCCACTGCCGCTGGCCATTGCGGCGGTGGACATGCTGATGGCGATTACGGGTCGGGCGGGAAGGCAGGTCGCCGAGAGCCAGATGGATGTCGGCCCGGCGACGGAGATCTGTCTGGAACTGATTCTGGGCGCACTGGGCGGCTTGAGCCGGGATCGGGAGATCAAGGCGCCTGCGATCGGCGACTGGTAGTTATCGACGGATGGTATAATAAGAAGCTGGCTTCGGACAGCTGCGCGGGAGGAAACAAGGTGGATCAAGCGATTGCGCCAGACGAGGCGCGCGACGCCTGGATGAACGATCCCGAGGTCGCGGCACTCCGGGCTCATCTCGAGGCGCACAACGGCATCAAGGGGCTGGATATCCTGATGCCGGGCGACACGAAACACGCTGTCGATCTGTTTCGCCGGGATGGCTGCGTCGTCATCGCCAATGTTCTGAACGACGAGCAGACGGAAATCCTGCGCAACGGCTGCAACGCGGTGGTGGACGAGGTCCTGGCCCTCGACAATGACCGCAAGGGCAATCGCGGCTCACATCGCTATTCCTTCGGCGGATCGAGCCTGACGCGCAGCCAGCTGCATCGGCCTGAATGGCAGATGCTGCTGGACATCCCGGCGGTCACCGAGATCGTCACGGCGATCTTCCAGTCCCCGGACTACACCCTGCGTGCAGCCAGCGGCGACTTCTGCCTGCCCGGCGCGATCGAGTATCAGCCGCTGCACTCCGACGTGCGCGACTGGCGCGACGCCGCCACAACGCCCTTCAGCGCCTTTCATGACCCCCGCCGGCAGCTGACGATCCGCGACCTGCCGTGCCCCTACGTCTGTGTGAATTTTCTGCCGCAGGACGTGACGCCGCTCAACGGCCCGACACGACAGATCCCCGGCACCCAGCATTCGCGCACCCCGATCCCGACCCTGGCTGACGAGCCGGAATGGATGCGGTTGAGCACCGTCTGCCCGGCGCCGGCCGGCGCCATCATGGTCCGCGACGTGCGCGCCTGGCACGGCGGCACGCCGAACATCGCCGACGCCGTGCGCTCGATCCCCAATCTGGAATTCTATGCGCCCTGGTTCCGGGAACCCATCGTGCCGGGAATCACCTACGCCGATGCGCGCAAGCTCTCCGATCAAGCCCGGCGGCTCGTCCGATACTGTGTGGCGGACTCCAGCGAGACCCTGGTGACCGGCCCGACCCTGCGCGCGCCATGAACCGATCCTCCGGGGAGCCACAATGAAGTACCGTCAGCTCGGTCGATCCGCCCTGAAGGTCAGCGAGCTCTGCCTGGGGACGATGAATTTCGGCCCGCGGACCTCCGAGCCGGACAGCTTCGCGATCCTGGATGCAGCGGTCGAGGCGGGCGTCAACTTCGTCGACACCGCCAACCAGTACGGCGGTCGCCTGGGGGTCGGAACCACCGAAACGCTTCTGGGCAAATGGCTCGCCGAAGACCGCGCCCGTCGCGACCGGATTGTGCTCGCCACCAAGGTCCATGAGCCGATGTCCGACGACATCAACGATCGGGGCCTGTCCGCGCGGCACATCCAGATGGCGTGCGACGCCAGCCTGAAACGCCTCGGCGTCGACCACATCGACCTCTACCAGATGCACCACATCGACCGCACTGCGCCCATGGAAGAGATCTGGCAGGCGATGGATCGGCTGATCGCTCAGGGCAAGATCACCTATGTGGGCTCCAGCAACTTCCCGGGTTGGGCGATCGCCCGGGCCAATGAGAAGGCGGTCGCGCGGGGGCGGCTGGGGCTGGTCTCGGAGCAAAGCCTCTATCACCTGATCGAGCGGCGGCTGGAGCTGGAGGTTCTGCCGGCCTGCCAGGCCTATGGCGTGGGCGTCATCGTCTGGAGCCCACTGGCCGGCGGACTGCTGGCCGGGCCTCGCCAGGACGGCGGGCACCGTCGCGAGACCGAGGCTATGGCCAACGCCAGAGCCACCCGCGCGGCTCAACTGGAGGCGTTCCATTCGATCTGCACAGACATCGCAGAGGTGCCCGGCGTCGTCGCCCTGGCCTGGTTGCTGCACCAGCCCGGGGTGACATCGGCGATCATCGGCCCAGCCGCCCTTGACCAGCTCCGATCCGTTCTGAAGGCCCCGCAGGTGGTCCTGGAGCCTTCGGTCCTCGAAAGGCTGGACCGGGTTTTCCCGCCGAGCGGTCCTGCGCCGGAAGCCTATGCCTGGTGACGCATACTCGCAGGGATGAAATCGGAAACTGAGCGTCGCCGACGCGGGGCAGCCGATGTAAGACAGCGCCATCGCCTTTCAGGAATCCCCACATGGCTGACAAGCCCGCCCGCAGTCAGAAGAATTTCGGCAAGCTGGATCGCGACGGATTCATCCATCGCAGCTGGATCAAGGGCACGGGCCTGCCCGAGCATGTGTTCGACGGCCGCCCGATCATCGGCATCTGCAACACCTGGTCCGAGCTGGTCACCTGCCAGTTCCACCTGCGTGACCTGGCGGAGTTTGTGAAGCGCGGCGTCTGGGAGGCGGGCGGCGTACCCATCGAGTTCCCGGCCATGTCGCTGCCCGAGACCCAGATGCGGCCGACGGCCATGCTGTTCCGAAACCTGCTGGCCATGGAGGTGGAGGAGAGCATTCGCGCCAATCCCATCGACGGAGTGGTGCTGCTGGGCGGCTGCGACAAGACCACGCCTGGCCAGCTGATGGGCGCGGCCAGCGTAGATCTGCCCACCATGGTGCTGTCATCCGGCCCTATGCTGAACGGCAAGTTCCAGGGCCGCGACATTGGCTCTGGCACCGACGTGTGGCGTTTCTCCGAGGAGGTGCGCGCCGGAACCATGAGCCTGGCGGATTTCATGGGCGCCGAGGCCGGCATGAGCCGCAGTCATGGCACCTGCAACACCATGGGCACAGCCTCAACCATGGCTAGCCTGATCGAAGCGCTGGGCGTCAGCCTGCCTACCAACGCTGCCCTGCCGGGCGTGGATGCGCGGCGCAAGGCCCTGGCCCACTTGACCGGCATGCGCGCCGTGGAGCTGGTGAAGCAGGACGTCCGGCTCTCGCAGATCCTCACCCGCGAGGCGTTCGAGAACGCCATCCTGATGCATGCGGCCATCGGCGGTTCGACCAACGCCGTGGTTCACCTGCTGGCGCTGGCGGGCCGGGTCGGCGTGCCGCTCAGCCTGGAGGATTTTGACACCATCGCGCGCGACGTGCCGCTGCTGGTCAACCTGATGCCGTCGGGCAAATACCTGATGGAGGACTTCTGCTACGCGGGCGGTTGCCCCGCCGTGATGAACGAGATGGGCAACCTGTTCCGGCGGGACGCGATCACGGTCTCCGGCCACACCCAGGGCCAGATCGCCGACGCCGCCCAGGTCTGGAACCGCGACGTGATCAGCACGCGTGAGGCGCCGTTCGGGCCTTCCTCTGGCGTCTGGGTTCTGCGCGGCAACCTCTGCCCCGATGGCGCGATCCTGAAGCCCAGTGCAGCGACGCCGGAGCTCTTGACCCACCGGGGCCGCGCTGTGGTGTTCGAGAGCATCGAAGACTATCACGCCCGCATCGATGATCCCGATCTGGAGGTCGACGCCACCTCGATCCTGGTGCTCAAGGGTTGCGGACCCAAGGGCTATCCGGGCATGCCCGAGGTCGGCAACATGGCCCTGCCACCAAAACTGCTGCAGCAGGGGGTGCGCGACATGGTCCGCATCTCCGATGCCCGGATGAGCGGGACGGCCTACGGCACCGTCATCCTGCACGTGGCCCCCGAAACGGCCGCCGGTGGGCCGCTGGCACTGGTGCGCAATGGCGATGAGATCGTCTTCGACGGGCCGGCCCGGACACTCGATCTGCTGATCGATGACGCCGAGATGGCCCGGCGTCGCGCTGAATGGGAGGCTGTCCGCGAAGCTCCAACGCCTACGCGCGGCTGGTCCAGGCTATATGTGGACACCGTGCTGCAGGCTGACCGCGGGGTCGACCTGGACTTCCTGGTAGGCAAGACGACCACCGAAGTCACCCGCGAGTCTCACTGATGGCCTTCGCTGACTATCCCAGCCTCAGAGGGCGGGTGGTCTTCGTGACCGGCGGCGCCTCGGGGATTGGCGCCTCGTTCGTCGAACAGTTCCACGCCCAGGGCGCCAGGGTCGCCCTTGTGGACCACCAGGCCGACGCGGGTGAGGCGCTGGCCGCCGGCCTGCCCGGAAGCTGGTTCGCGCCCTGTGACGTCACCGATGGCGATGCCCTGAGAACTACGATCCTGGCGGCGGCCGATGCTCTGGGGCCGGTCACCGTCCTGATCAACAATGTCGCCGACGATACCCGCAGCAAAGCCGCCGAGACCTCCGCCGAGGCCTGGCGGGCCGGACTGGCCGTGAACCTCGATCCCGTGTTCGCTGCCGCGACGGCGGTCCAGCCGATGATGCGCCACGCCGGCGGGGGCTCGATCATCAATGTCAGTTCGATCAACGCCCTCTGGGGGCCGGCCGAGATGCCGGCCTATGTGGCGGCCAAGGGCGCCATCAACGCCCTGACCAAGAGCCTGGCGCGCGAGTGGGGCCCGGACCGGATCCGCGTCAACGCCCTGTCCCCC
This sequence comes from Phenylobacterium sp., assembly GCF_044358365.1. Taxonomy (GTDB): domain Bacteria; phylum Pseudomonadota; class Alphaproteobacteria; order Caulobacterales; family Caulobacteraceae; genus Phenylobacterium. The sequence goes on from NZ_JBIKNZ010000022.1 coordinate 35,607, forward strand.
GGTTGGGTGGTGACGCCCCGCCAGCTGGAGCTGTGGCTGACCCCCGAGGCGGAGGCCGACTGGGCGCGGCAGGTGGCGTTGAAGGACCGGATCCAGCCTGAGGATATCGCGCGGGCGGCCCTGTTTCTGGCGGCTGACGACAGTCGCATGATGACCGGGCAGAATCTGGTCGTGGACGCAGGGCGCACATGATGGCCGCCGCGCTGCTGGCCTGCGACTGGGGCACCACCAACCTGCGGGCCTGGACGCTGGATGCGTCAGGCGCGGTGGTGGCCGGGCGTGAGTTTCCGTTCGGGGTCTCGAAACTGGCCCCCGGCGAGGCGCAGAGGCGGTTTGTGGACGATGTCCGCCCGGGGCTCGGCGCGGAAGCCCTGCCGGCCATCCTCTGTGGCATGGTCGGGTCGAACCTGGGCTGGAGGCTCGCGCCCTACGCCGACTGCCCGGTCAATCTGGCGGATCTGGCGATGCATCTGGTCCAGCCCTCCGGCGCGCCGGATGTGCGGATTATTCCCGGCGTTCGCTCCCTGGGCTTCAACGGCCAGGGCGACGTTATGCGCGGGGAGGAGACACAGCTGTTCGGCTGGCTCGCGGCCCACCCCGAGCGCGCCCGGGGTCGACACCTGGTCTGTCACCCCGGCACCCATGCCAAGTGGATGGTGGTCGAGGACGGCCGCCTGACCGCCTTTGTCACGGCCATGACCGGCGAGCTGTTCGCGGTGCTGGGTGCGCACAGCGTGCTCCGCAGTGATGTCCCGCCGGACGACCTCGACGCCTTCGATCAGGGGGTCGCGGCGGCGGGCGATGGCGGCGGGCTGGCCGCCCGCCTGTTCACGGCCCGCGCGCGCGTGGTGGGGCTGGGCGCATCGGCTGACAGCGCCTCCAGCTATCTCTCCGGCCTGCTGATCGGCGCAGATGTCGCCGCAACACCGGGGCTGCTGGGCGCCGGCGCCTTCGACTCCCTGGCACTGCTGGGCGATGCCCGTCTCTGCGGCCTCTACGACCGAGCGCTCAGGGCCAGAGGCCAAGTCGCAGAGACATTCGATGGTGAGGCGGCGGCCAAAGCCGGCCTTTTCGCCCTTCACAACATGGGGCAGCGCACATGACGCTCGACGGCGCTCTTATGGAATGCCCGGTCATTGCGATCCTGCGGGGGATCAAGCCGGACGAGGCCCTGGCCCACGTTCAGGCGATCCATGACGCGGGTATCCGTGTAGTCGAGGTTCCGCTGAACTCTCCGGATCCGCTGGAATCGATCGCCCGCCTCGCCAGGGCCTTCGGCGATCGAATGGTGGTGGGCGCGGGCACCGTCCTGACCGAGGCCCAGGTGGATGCGGTGCATGCGGCGGGCGGCAAGCTGATCGTCTCGCCGAACGTGGATGTGGGCGTGATCCGACGGACGGTCGCGCTCGGCCTGTGGTCCGCGCCTGGCTTCGCCACCGCCAGCGAGGCGTTCAGCGCGGTTCACGCTGGAGCACAGCATCTGAAACTGTTTCCGGCGACTACCTATGGACCCGGCCATTTGAAGCAGCTTCAGGCCGTTTTGCCGTCGGATGTTACCGTGGTGGCGGTGGGCGGTGTCGGCGCGACCAACATGAGCGAATGGCGCTTGGCGGGCGCGAAGGCCTTCGGCATCGGCGGCGAGCTCTATCGACCCGGCCAGAGCGTGATCGAAACCGCCGGGCGCGCTGCGAAGGTCGCCGCCGCCGCTGCCGCTTGATAGGTCATCAGCCCGACAACACCATCTGCGCCGCTTCCTCCCGCACCCGCTGTGGCCCTCCCAGCATCTGGCGATTGAAGCCGATTCGTTTGAACCAGTAGTGCAAGCCCACCAGGTCGGTGAATCCCATGCCGCCATGCACCTCGGTGGCTGTGCGCGCCACCATCGTGCCAACCTCGGCCAGATGCGCCTTGGCGTGACAGGCGGTAAGTGAGGCTTCGTCGGGCAGGGCGCCCAACGCGTGGCCGGCATACCAGACCAGCGCGCGGCACGGTTCCAGCCCCGCCGCCATCTCGGCGCACATGTGCTTCACCGCCTGGAATGATCCGATCGGGCGACCAAACTGCTTTCGATCTGCGGCATAGGCCACCGCACGGTCCAGCATCTCCTGCGCCGCACCCAGGGTGTCGGCGGCGTACATCACACGTCCAGCGTCGATCAGGTCGCGGATGAGCGCCGGGCTGGCGCCTTCCAGAGGCTCGGCGGCGACGCCGTCGAGGCGTAGCTCGCCGGTGGGCCGCGTCACGTCGATGGTGTTGAGGCGTGTCCGGGTCAGTCCCGCCGCATCGGCGGCGATCAGATGCAACCCGCCAAGCCGGTCAGCAATCACATAGATGTCGGCTTCATGGTCGATCACGAACAGGGCGCGGCCATGGAGGCGTCCGTCCCGGGCTTCGACGCCGGCATCCTCGCGGGCGCCGGCGTGTTCCGACAGGGCGACCCCCGCCGTGACCGTGCCCGCCGCCAGACGGGGCAGCCAGTGGTCGCGCTGGCCGGGGCTGCCCGCACGCTGGAGGGCCATCGGCGCCAGAACCGCCGCGCCGACAAAGGCCGTCGGCGCGACATGCCGGCCAAGCACCTCGGCCACAAGGGCAGCGTCTAGTAGCGTGAGGCCGCTGCCGCCATATTCCTCGGCGACAAGCAACCCGGTGACCCCCAGCTGGGCCAGGCCCGTGGCCAGATCGACTGCCCGGGCTTCGCCCCCGGCGGCAAACGCGCGCGCGCGCTCAAGCCCGCCCGCCTCGGCCAGGAACCGGTGAACGGTGTCCTGCAGCATGGCCTGTTCATCGGAGAGATCGAATTGCATGGGGCGGCCTCAGGTGCTGACGGTCTTGGGCTCGCGGGGCATTCCCAGCCCGCGCTCGGCGATGATGTTTTTCTGGATCTGCGAGGTGCCGCCGCCGATGATCAGCCCCAGGAAGAACATGTAGTCGCGCTGCCAGCTTCCCTGCGTCCGTAGCTGCGGCGAGCCTGTATAGAGCAGGCCGAACTCCCCCATCACATCGATGGCCAGCGCCTCGAGTTCATGCCGCAGTTCTGTGCCCTGAAGTTTGACCACCATGCCCGCCAGGCTGGCCGGGGTGTTGTTAACCGCCGCCGAAAGCAGGCGCAGATCGTTGCACCGCATGGCCAGCACTCGACCGTGGACCTGCATCAGCCGGTCGCGGAACATCGGGTCATCGATAGCCCGGCGGCCGTCCACCGTCTCCGTTTTCATCAGCTCGCTGAGTGTGTTCAGCCGCGACAGCATGGTGTTGGGGTCAGCCAGCGACCCGCGCTCATGCTTGAGGATCGCGTTGGCCACCTTCCAGCCTTCGCCGCGTCGCCCGACGATCTGGTGCTTCGGCACGCGTACGTCTGTGAAAAAGACCTCGTTGAAGTTGGCCACGCCGGTCATGTCCACCAGCGGCCGGACCTCGATCCCGGGCGTCTTCATGGAGAACAGCAGGAAACTGATCCCCTCATGTTTCGCTGCCTCCGGCTCGGTCCGCACCAGACAGAAAATCCAGTCAGCGAGGTGCGCCGTGCTCGTCCAGATTTTTTGGCCGCTTACGACCCAGTCGTCGCCGTCGAGCACCGCCTTGGTGCGCAGGCTGGCCAGATCGCTGCCGGCGTCAGGCTCAGAGTATCCCTGGCACCACAGCAGATCACCACTGAGGGTCGGACCGATGAACTGCCGCTTCTGATCTTCCGATCCCATCTCCAGCAGAGTGGGGACCAGCATCGATATCCCCTGGCCGCCCATGCCGGGCGACGTCTGGGCGCGCGCGAACTCCTCGGCGATGATGCGCGACTTAAGGATGTCCGGCTCTGCGCCATAGCCACCGTAGCCACGAGGAATCGTCCTGGCCGCATAGCCGTGCGCGATGAGCAGCTTCTGCCATGCCTTGGCGTCGCCCTTGCCGGCACGGGGCGCGGCATCAGCATGTTCGCGCAGGAAGGCGACCACCTCGCTCCGGAAGGCTTCGTGCTCCTGACTGTAAGATAGATCCATGGGGTCTCCGATGCGTGCCTAGTCTGTGCGGAGCGGTGGCCCGGAGTCCAGCCTGCTTGACCAGACCCTTGACCGGCGCGGCGGCCTCGCCCATCGGAAACCATGGCGGTTTATACGGACATCACCGACGAGGATCTGGCGGGCCTGCTGGCCGATTACGATCTGGGCGCTGCCCTGTCGTTCAAGGGGATTGTCGAGGGGATCCAGAACTCCAACTTCCTGCTGGAGACCGAGACGGGGCGCTATTTCCTGACGGTCTACGAGCGTGGCGTCCAGGCCGAGGACCTGCCCTATTTCCTCGGGCTGACGCGCTGGCTGTCCGAGCACGGGTTTCCCTGCGCCACACCGATCGTCGACCGGCAGGACAGAATGCTCAAGACCATGCGCGGCAAGCCCTGCGCGCTGGTGTCCTATCTGCTGGGCCTTTCAGTGCGCCGGCCCGGCGTGGCCCACTGTCGCGAAGCCGGCGAGAGCCTGGCGGCGTTGCACCTGGCCGGCGCCGGCTTCCCCATGCACCGCGAAAATGATCTGGGACACGCGGTATGGGCTGGACTGTTCGCGCCGCTCAGGGACGCTGCGGAGGGACTGAAACCAGGTCTGGCCGCCACCATTGAGGCCGATCTGGCGCTGTTGGCCGCGCGCTGGCCAGCGGATCTGCCGCAGGGCGTGATCCACGCGGACTATTTCCCGGACAATGTCTTCTTTCAGGGGGGCAAGTTCGCCGCAGCCTTCGACTTCTATTTCGCCTGCAATGATGCGCTGGCCTATGACGTAGCGGTGGCGCTGAACGCCTGGTGTTTCGAGCCGGACGGCAGCTTCAACATCACCTCTGCGCGGGCGCTGCTGAGCGGCTATGAAAGCCGCCGGCCCCTGAGCGACGCAGAGCGCAGGGCGCTGCCGATCCTGGCGCATGGGGCGGCGATGCGGTTCTTCCTGACGCGATTGTACGACTGGGGCACGACGCCCGCTGGCGCCCTGGTGCGGCCCAAGGACCCGCTGGAATATGAACGCAAGCTGGCGGTGCACCGGTCGTCTCCGGATCTGGTGCTGTTCGGGAACGGCGCATGACCCCGGGCGTGGTGATCTACACTGACGGCGCCTGTTCGGGGAATCCAGGGCCGGGCGGTTGGGGCGCCATCCTCATGTTTGGCGAAAAAACGAAGGAAATTTGCGGCGGTGAGCCCGACACCACCAACAATCGCATGGAGCTGATGGCCGCCATCCAGGCGCTGGAAACCCTGACCCGCCCCTGCCAGGTCGAGCTGCATACCGACAGCCAGTATGTCATGAAGGGTATCTCGGAGTGGATCCACAACTGGAAGCGCCGGGGTTGGCGAACGGCGGACAACAAGCCAGTGAAGAACGACGACCTCTGGCGGCGTCTTGACGAAGCGCGGTCGCGTCACAATGTGCAGTGGCGCTGGGTCAAGGGCCACGCCGGCCACGAGCACAATGAGCGTGCTGACGCGCTGGCGGGGCAGGGTCTGAAGGACGCCCTTGAGGTCGTGTCGCGCTAAACATTCGACATTGAATTATTTCGTTCGATGACGAATTATCAGGTGTCCCAAGCAGAGGATTCGGCGGAGGGCGCATGGCGGCGGTTATTGAGGACCATCCCGAGGTCCAGGTATTTGACGAGATCAGCCTGATCGAGCACGGCGTGCGGATGTCGATCACCCGCAGCTTGCCGGTGGGCCTGACCTACCCGCAGTATGAAGTGCTGAACCTGATCGCCCGACGTCGCGAGGATCTGACGCCTGCGATGATCTCCACAGCCCTGAAGATGACGCCCGGCGCCATCACCAACACCCTGCAGCGGCTTGAAGCCACGCAACTGATCTCTGTGGAGGCCTGCGAAACAGATCGCCGCAAGAAGCGTGTCCGGTTGACCGCCGGCGGACGTGAGGCCTACGCCCGCTCAATGGCAGCGATCCGGCCCAAGGTGGAAAAGCTGCGGGAGGGCTTCACCCAGAAGGAGTTCCGCGAGGCCCTGCCGTTCCTGCGGGCGCTGCGGGTCTGGATGAACGAACTGTCCTGAGCGGACCGATCAGGCCGTTTCGGGCCCGGCGTAGGCCAGATAGCCCCGCTCCACCATTCGGCGCAGTCCATCATAGACCCCGGCCAGTTCCTCATAGGCTTTGCGGAGTTCGGCCAGCGCCGTGATCTGGCCGGGCGTGGGATAGGGTTCAGCCTCGGCCAATGCCAGCCCCGCCGCCACCCAGCGCGTCCGCGCCAGCGCGGTCGCCGAGGCCAGGCTCTGAAGTTGGGCAGTATCCACGCTGGACAGCGTGGCGTTCAGCACCTTGCGGTTGGCGGAATAGGCTGTGTAGTCGATCTGTTCCAGATGCCCGCGCAGCTGGCGCTGGAGCTTCGGATCGACGTTGTCGTCCGGCTCGAAGTGATCGCTTGCGTGCCTCGCGGCGATGATCCGGCTCATCGGCGGTCTCGTTCCTCGGCGACCCTGACAGGGCCAGGAAAAGCAAGGATGCCGCAAAATGAATAACAAACCTTTCGGGTGGAAGGTCCGGCCGACTGCCGCACCCTACAGACCCCTCACCTTCGCCAGGTTTGTCTTCGGAATCGCCGCAGAGAAGGCGCCGCCCGTCTTGGCCTTCTCTGACGCCATGTTGGCCCAGGCGACGGCAAAGCCATAAGGCGTGATGGCGTCCGGATCACCGACCGAGAGCGTCCAGGCACGCCCGGTCAGGGCCTTGGCGAGCATAGCCCGCAGGTCGAGGTCGTCGGTCGGCGGGTCAGCCGGAGGTTTCAGCAGGGTCTGAAGGATCAGGGCGTCGGGTCGCGGGGCCACAACCGAGAGGGCCTCGCCCGCCGCTACATCCTTCAATGCCGCCGCAAACCCGCTCAGCGCCGTCCGGGCCCGGGTGGTGCGGCGATCCCCGCCGGCCACGCCATGAACCTCCGTGCCAGCGCGAACGAACGCCCAGCCACCGTTGAGGTGGGCCACGTCATGGGCCGCCGCGATCCAGATGCGCATGGGCCGGATCAATCCTTCCGGGAGGCGTAGATCTTCACCAGCCGATAGCTGAATTCCCGCGCATCAAAGAGCGACTTCACGCCGATGCGCTCGTTCAGGCCATGGATGTGGCCCTGATCCGGCTCATAGGCGATGCCCGAGACGCCATAGGTGGGAATGCCGCCGGCGATCAGCGCCTTGCCGTCGGTGCCGGCGGCCAGCAGGAACGGGATCACCGGTACTCCCGGCCACATGGATTGCGAGACCTGGCGGATCGGTCCCATCACCCGTGATGTGAGCGGGGGGCCAGCGTCGGCTGCCCCCGGACGCCCCTGGGCCGTCGAGACTGACACCGCCGGATTGTCGATCACCTTGATCAGGGCGTCTCGTACCTCTTCGCCGGATACGCCGGGGAAGATCCGGCAGTTGATGGTGGCGTTGGCGCGTTGGGGCAGGGCGTTCGGCGCATGGCCGGCCTGAAGCAGGGTGGCCACGCAGGTAGTGCCCAGCATGGCGTTGACGCTGGGGTCCCTGCGCAGGATCGTCGCGGCCCAGGCGTCGGCCGGGTTTGCCACGATGGCGGTCATGGCGGCTCCCGCCTCACCACCGGAGATCGCCGCCATCTGGGTGAAGTAGCTGCGGGTCGTCTCGTTCAGCATCACCGGGAAGCTGTAGGCCGAGATCCGGTCGATGGCGCGGGCCAGGTGATAGATGGCGTTGTCCGGCACCGGACGCGAGGAGTGTCCGCCGGGGTTGGTGACCTCAAGCTTGTACGACGTGCTGGACTTCTCGCCGGCCAGCACGGTGTGCGCCACCGGCTTGCCGGACCCGTCAAGATTGACGCCGGCGCCCTCGTTCAGTGCGAAAGCCGCGTCGATCAGATCGCGCTTGTTGGCGACCAGCCAGGCCGCGCCATTCACATGCCCGCCGCCTTCCTCGCCGCAGGTGAGCGCCAGCTTGATGGGGCGGCGACCCTTGAAGCCTTCCTGACGGAACCGGATCAGCAGGTCGGTGAAGATCGCGGCCTGCGCCTTGTCGTCCGAGGATCCACGCGCATAGAAGTAGCCGCCCTCCTCGACGAGCGTGAAGGGATCCCTCGTCCAGTCTTCCCCTGTCGCCTCCACAACGTCGATGTGGGCCAGCAGCAGGATCGCCTTCGCCTTGGGATCCTTGCCCGGATAGACCGCGACGAGGCCGCCGTCCTTGGGCCGGCCGGGCGGGGTGAATACAGTCAGGTCACTGTCAGGGAAACCCGCCGTCTTCAGGCGTGCAGCCATCCGCTGGGCGGCCAAGGTGCAGTCGCCGGCCGAGAAGGTGGTGTTGGTCTCGACCAGCTCCTTGTAGAGGCTGCGGAATGCGGCTTCGCCCGGCTGCGGGGTCTGGGCCGCGGCGGGCGCGGCGATGGCGAGCGCGACGAGCGTGGCGGCAAGTTTCTGCATCTGATGTTTCCCCCTGGTGCGGGGTTATTCCACTTCGGCCCGGACGAACACAAGCGGCGCGCTCAACCTGCCATTACGGCGGCCGCCAGATCGCGGGAAGTCTGGCCGCTCATGCCTTCGGTGGAGGTGTTGGTCATCAGAACGAAAGTGGTCTCGCTGGCCGGGTCGACGAACCAGCTGTGGCCATAGACACCTGCCCAGGTCCAGGCCCCGGCGGGCAGGTGCGAGGCGGTAGGTTCCGGGTCCAGCATTACCGCGCCGCCAAAGCCGAAACCCCAGCCGGGGCCGCTGGTGACGATGGCGTGGGTTCCGGTCTGGTTGGTCATCATGTCCTGGGCGGTTTCCGCCGAGACCACTGCGCCGCCGCCGGTGCGGATCGCCTCCAGGAAGGCCAGCATGTCGGGCGCCGAACAGGCCATACCTGCGCCGCCGGAGGGAAATGACGCCGGGTCGAAAATCCGGTCCGGGGCGAACTGGATGCCCGAAAGTTCGGCGAAGGGCACGGTGTGACTGGTCCCCATCTTCACCGGCGGCGCGCCATCGGCATAGGCTGTCGCCAGCCTCCCGCGGTCTGTGACAGAGAAGCCGGTATCGGCCATGCCGACCTTGCTGGTGACGCGTTCGGCCACCACCTCGGGCAGGGTGCGACTGGTGGCGGCCTCCATCACGGCCCCCATCACATCCATGCCGACCGAATAGAGCCAGGCGGCGCCGGGCGGGAACATCAGGCCGGCGCTGCTGATCCGCCGGAGTTCCTCAGGGAAGCCCAGGCCGGGCTGGTCCATGCCGTCGGAGACGCCAAGCTTCAGATAGGGGCCGTCCGCTGGCTGCATGAAGCCGTAGGAAAGACCCGCCGTGTGCGTCAGAAGGTGGCGCAGTGTGATCGTCGGGACCTGTCCCTGGAATGCGGGCTGAAAATCCGGCAGCCAACGGATCACCGGATCATCCAGACCGATCACCTCGCTTTCCACCAGGCTGAGGGCGGCGGCGGTGACAATGGGCTTGGTCAGCGACGAGGCTCGGAAGATGGTGTCCAGCGTCATCGCCCGACCGGCCTCTCGGTCGGCCTGGCCGGCGGCGCGGGCGTAGGCCAAAGCGCCGCCGCGGGCCACCAGCGCCACAGCGCCGACGATCTTGGTTGCGGCAAGCGCGGCGTCCAGGATCGGGTCGAGGCGGGCCGCCAGCATCGCATTTATCCGGCGTTCCAGGGTGGCCATGACCGTCTCCTCCAGTATTTTTCTTCGCCGTCATAGAGCTTGCGACGCGGCGTTAATCAACTGCGCGCGCATTGGCGTTTGCCCTTATCTGCGTCGAAGTCCGATAATGGGGGTCGAAAACAGGGGAGCCCAGGGCTTTGCGGGACGGGATTGAAGAGGCGGCGGCGTGGGAAAGCCACAGGCCGAAACTGACCTATCCGCTGGAGGCGTCGCCCGGGACAGGCGAGGCGGTGGATATCGCGCCGGGCGTTAAGTGGATGCGGATGCCGCTGGGCGGAGCGCTGGCGTTCATCAACGTCTGGGCGATCGCCGAGGGCGACGGCTGGGCCATCGTCGACACCGGCATTGGCGGGGTCGAGACCCGCAACGGCTGGCGCGCCGTGCTGAAGGGCCCGCTGGAGGGCAAGCCGGTGACGCGGGTGTTTGTCACGCACATGCATCCCGACCACATCGGCATGTCGGGTTATCTGACGCGCAAGTTCGACGCTGCCCTCTGGATCACCCGGCTGGAGTACATCACCTGCCGGTCCCTCGCGGCGGACACAGGACGTGAGGCGCCGGAGGATGCCCTGCGCTTTTTCCAGGGGGCCGGTTGGGACGAGGACGCGCTTGAGAACTATCGGGCCCGGTTCGGCGGGTTCGGCCGGGGATTGCACGCCCTGCCGGACAGCTTCCGCCGTCTGAGCGACGACGACGAGATCCGGATAGGCGATCATGTCTGGCGCGTGGTGGTTGGCTCCGGCCACAGCCCGGAGCATGCCTGCCTCTATTGCCCGGACCTGAAACTGATGATTTCGGGTGACCAGGTGCTGCCGAAGATTTCCTCCAATGTGTCGGTATTCCCGACCGAGCCCGATGGTGATCCGCTCACCGACTGGCTGACCTCCCTGGCGCGCATCAAGACCAGGGTGCCGGATGATGTCCTGGTTCTGCCGGCGCACAACGAGCCATTCCACGGCCTGCACGCGCGTATCGATCACCTGATCAGCGGCCATGAGCGGGGGCTGGAGCGCCTGGCCGCGCTGCTGTCAGAACCCCGGCGGGTGGTCGACGTCTTTTCGGTGCTGTTCCGGCGCAAGATCGATCAGAATCTGCTGGGGCTGGCGACGGGCGAGAGCCTGGCGCACCTCAACTGCCTGATCGCCCGCGGCCAGGCCGTGCGCGAGCGTGACGCCTCGGGCGTCGACTGGTACCGCGCGACCGCCTAAGACGCTCAGCCAGAGACTTGGGGAGACACCAGCATGACCGACCGCATCACCTCGCCCTTCGGAGCCAGGTCGACCGCCCGCGACGTCGTCAAAGGTCATGACCTATCGGGGCAGACCATGATCGTGACGGGCGGAGCATCCGGCCTGGGCGTGGAAACCGCCCGTGCCCTGGCCGAAGCCGGCGCCGACGTCACCATCGCCGTGCGCAATGCCGAGGCCGGTGCGATAGCGGCCGCAGACATCAACACGACGGCCGGCGGACGGGTATCGGTAGGCCTCCTGGATCTGTCGGACCTGCCCACTGTTGCCGCCTTCGCCAGCGCCTGGGGCGACAAACCGCTGAGCGCCCTGATCAACAATGCTGCCGTCATGGCCTGTCCGCAGACCTATACGGCCCAGGATCTGGAGATGCAGATCGGCACGAACCACTTCGGCCACTTTGTGCTGACGACCCTGCTGGCCCGGGCCCTGATGAACGGCTCCGAGGCCGATCGCGCCAGTCGCGTGGTGTCGCTGTCGTCCATCGGCCACCGTCGCAGTCCGGTGAATTTTGATGACCCGCACTATCGCAATCGGCCCTACGATAAGTGGGAGTCCTACGGTCAGGCCAAGACCGCCAACGCCCTGTTCGCGGTGGGCTTCAATCAGCGGTTCGCCGACCTGGGCGTCAACGCCAATTCGGTGATGCCGGGTGGCATCATGACGCCGTTGCAACGGCACCTGCCCCGGGAAGAGATGATCGCCATGGGCTGGATTGACGAGGCCGGCAAGATCAACGAGCGTTTCAAGTCCACCGAGCAAGGCGCCGCCACCAGCGTATGGGCGGCAGTGGGGCTGGAACTGGAAGAAGTAGGCGGGCTTTATCTGGAAAACTGCGCCCAGGCTCTGCCCTGGTCCCAGGAGAGCCCCTTCGAAGGGGTTATGCCCTATGCTGTTGATCCTGAGGCGGCCCACCGCCTTTGGGCCCTAAGCGAAGAGACCACGGGTGTCCGGCTTTGAGGCGGTGATGAGTACGGTTCAAAGCCCCGTGGTCGTCCGGGTTGCGACTATCGCCGACGTCCCGCTGATCCATCAGTTCATCCGCGAACTGGCAGAATACGAACGCCTGCTCCACGAGGTGGAGGCGAGCGAGGCCGATATCCGCCGCGATCTGTTCGGTGAGAACCCTCGCTGCTTCTGCGAGATCGCCGAGTACGAGGGCCAGCCCGTGGGCTTTGCCCTGTGGTTTTACAACTACTCCACCTTCCGGGGGCGCGCGGGCATCTATCTGGAAGACCTGTTCGTGCGCACGGAGGCGCGCGGCGTCGGGGCGGGCAAGGCCCTGCTGCGGCGGCTGGCGCAGCGCTGCATCGACGCCGATCTCGGGCGGCTGGAGTGGGCCGTGCTGAACTGGAATGCGCCCTCTATCGCCTTCTACGACAGCCTGGGCGCCTCGGCGAAAACCGAGTGGACGGTCCGCCGTCTTGACGGTGAGGCGCTGGAGACCCTGGCCGCGTCATGAGCATGCCTCCAAAAACCGTGCTCGAGGTTTCGGCGGAAGAGGTCGAGGCGATCCGTCAGGCCGTGCGCACGGCGGATGTTACGACGCTGGGCGATGGACGGGCGCGCGCAGACCTGACTCACGTTGAAGGGCTTGTGGCCTTGCTGTCGGACGAACGGGTTTCCGGACCGATCTATGACCTGCCCCGGCCCATCAATGCCGAAAGTGTTGTCTAATTGGTTTCACGGTTGCCTCAGGTTCGTTGTTGGACTGACCTTGGTCTATGGTTGTCTACGGGGTCATGGCCTGGCTGGGGAGCCTTGATGGCCGTGCCGCAAGATCGCGGTCA
>NZ_JBIKNZ010000023.1:0-48143 GCF_044358365.1 Phenylobacterium sp.
CTAGGCAATCGCCGCGAAGTCTATCGGCGGTAGCGCCCCGACCAGCGGGGACCCAAACTCATCTGCGCCCCAGCTCCGGCGCCTTTACCGTTCGTCCCCGGTTCCCTCGCCCAGCCCCTCCGCGCCCAGGAACCGCGCGAAGTCCTCCGTCTCCCTGAAATCCCGATAGACCGACGCGTACCGCACATAGGCGACGTCATCGAGTTGCTTCAGGTGCTTCATGATCAGCTCGCCGATGGTCGAGGAGGCGAGCTCGGTTTCGCCCATGCTTTCCAGCTGGCGCACGATGGCGCTGATCATTCGTTCCACCCGCTCGGGCTCTACCGGGCGCTTGCGCAGCGCCACCGAGAGTGAGCGGGCCAGCTTGTCACGGTCGAAGGGCGCACGGCGGCCGGAGCGCTTGAGGATGGTCAGTTCGCGCAGCTGCACGCGTTCGAAAGTGGTGAACCGGCCCTCGCAGGAAGGGCACATGCGCCTACGACGGATGGCCGCGCCGTCTTCCGACGGGCGGCTGTCCTTCACCTGGGTTTCTTCGTGTCCGCAGAACGGGCAACGCATGATCTGGCTCTCTTCCCGCTCAGTAAACGCTATTAGCGGTAGATGGGAAAGCGCCCTGTCATTTCGACCACCTCGCGGCGGACCTTCTGCTCGATGCCGGTGGTGTCCTCGCCGGTGGAGACAGCGTCGAGGACCTCGCCGATCCATTTGCCGACCTGACGGAATTCAGCCGGGCCAAATCCGCGGGTGGTGCCGGCGGGTGTGCCGACGCGCAGGCCGGACGTTTGCATGGGCGGCAGCGGGTCGCCGGGGATGGAATTCTTGTTGGTGGTGATGCCGGCGCGCTCCAGGGCGATCTCGGCGGCGGCGCCGCTGACGTTCTTGGGCGTGAGGTCGACCAGCATCAGGTGGCTATCAGTGCCGCCCGAGACGATCCGGAAGCCCACGCTCTGAAGGCTCTCGGCGAGCGCGCGGGCGTTTTCGATGACCTGTTTCGCATAGGTCTTGAACTCGGGGCGCAGGGCCTCGCCGAACGCCACGGCCTTGGCGGCGATCACGTGCATCAGGGGGCCGCCCTGCAGGCCGGGGAAGACGGCGCTGTCGATCTTCTTGGCCAGCTTCTTGTCGTTGGTCAGGATCAGACCGCCGCGGGGTCCGCGCAGGGTCTTGTGGGTGGTGGTGGTGACGATGTGGGCGTGGGGAAACGGGTTGGGGTACTCGCCCGCCACGATCAGGCCAGCGTAGTGGGCCACGTCGCACATCAGGATGGCTCCCACCTCATCAGCGATTTCGCGGAACTTCGCAAAGTCGATCTGGCGGGAATAGGCCGAGCCGCCGGCGATTATCACCTTGGGAGTGTTGGCGCGGGCCACCTCGGCGGCCTCGTCGTAGTCGATCAGGTGGTCCTGGGCGCGGACGCCATACGCCACAGGGGCGAACCACTTGCCGGACTGATTGACGCTCTTGCCGTGGGTCAGGTGGCCGCCGTGGTCCAGGTTCATGCCCATGAAGGTATCACCGGGCTTCATGGTGACCATGAATACGGCCTGGTTGGCCTGGCTACCCGAGTGAGCCTGGACGTTGGCGTACTCGCACCCGAATAGCTGTTTGGCGCGGTCGATGGCCAGGATCTCCGCCTCGTCCACCACCTCGCAGCCACCGTAGTACCGCTTGCCCGGATAGCCTTCGGCGTACTTGTTGGTGAGCACCGAGCCCTGCACGTCCAGCACCGCCTGCGAGACGATGTTTTCCGAGGCGATGAGCTCGATCTGCTCCTGCTGACGCGTGAGTTCTCCCTTGAGGACCGCCGCGATCGCGGGGTCAGCCTGGTCTACGCTGGCTGTGAAAAATCCGCTGGGGGAAGTCTGGACGTGAACAGTCATGCGGCGGTTCCTTGATGCAGATCGACTTGAGATCGGCCCAGGCGAGCGGCGCTTAACGTCCTCGCGCTCCCCGGTGGTCGCCCACCTTCATCGCCAGTCACACAAGGACGACCGAGCTATAGGCCATCACGGCCGGTTGGGGAAGACCCGAGCTCAGGCCGCGTAGCCGCCCATGCGCTGGACGTTGCAGCGATCCCAAAGCTTTTCCAGGGTCTCGACCAGTTCGTCCATCATACCGTCGGTATGGGCGGGCGACGGGGTGAACCGCAGCCGCTCTGTGCCGCGGGGCACGGTGGGATAGTTGATCGGCTGCACATAGACCCCATGCTCTTCCAGCAGGATGTCCGAGATCATCTTGCAGTGGACGGGGTCTCCCACCAGCACCGGCACGATATGGCTCACCGAGGGCATGACCGGCAGGCCGGCCTTGAGCATCCGCGCCTTCAGGGCTGCGGCGCGCGCCTGGTGGGCGATGCGGACCTCGTTGTGTTCCTTGAGGTAGCGGATAGAGGCTACGGCGCCTGCGGCGATGGCCGGCGGCAGCGAGGTGGTGAAAATAAAGCCGTCGGCATAGCTGCGGATCGCATCGACGATGACGGTGTCCGCGGCGATATAGCCGCCCATGACGCCGAACGCCTTGCCCAGGGTGCCTTCGACGATGTCGATGTCGCCCATCACACCGTCACGCTCGGCCACGCCGGCGCCGCGTGGACCGTACATGCCCACCGCATGGACCTCGTCCAGATAGGTCATGGCGCCATACTTCTTGGCCAGCGCCACAGTGCCGGCCATGTCGGCGATGTCGCCGTCCATGGAGTAGACGCTTTCGAAGGCGATCAGCTTGGGCAACGCCGGATCGGCGGCGGCCAGCAGCTCTTCCAGGTGAGCCAGATCGTTGTGCCGGAACACGAGCCGCTGCTCGCGCTTGCCGGCGCGAATGCCCGAGATCATTGAGTTGTGATTCAGCTCATCCGAGAAGATCAGCAGCCCGGGCAGGATCTTGTAGAGTGTCGAAAGCGAAGCCTCGTTCGAGACATAGCCCGACGTGAACAGCAGGGCCGATTCCTTCTGGTGAAGGTCGGCCAGCTCGCGCTCAAGTTCCACGTGATAGTGGGTGGTGCCGGAGATGTTGCGAGTGCCGCCCGAGCCGGCGCCAGCTTCCTCGATGGCCGCGTGCATGGCGTCCAGCACGACCGGGTTCTGCCCCTGGCCCAGATAGTCGTTGGAACACCAGACGGTAACCTCCGCCTGGACACCATCGTCCCGCGTCCAGGTGGCCTTCGGGAACTGACCCCGATGACGTTTCAGGTCGGCAAATACGCGGTATCTGCCCTCGGACCGAACCCGGTCCAACGCCGTGTGGAACGCTTGCCTGTAATCCATCGACCAAAAATTCCGACCGCGCTCACCGCGCCGACCGGCTCCCGACTACGCGCGCCTTTTGGCGCCGCGATTTCAGCTTGTCCATAAATTCGACACGAGCGGTTCATGACCCTTCATGAGCGGAGACTTTATTTCGTGAACAGCCATACGCCTTGACCGCAATCAAACCCCTCGGGCAGTCAACCGGCCGCTCAGCATTTCGAGGATAGCGGAAAAGTCCCTGTCCGACCCGCCCAGACGATCAAAAAGCGCATACAGCCCTTCCGCCGCCGCCCCCAGCGGCGCGGCCGCGCCTGACCTGGCGGCGGCCTCCTGCGCCAGCTTGAGATCCTTCAGCATCATTGCGGTGGCAAAACCGCCTTCGTAGTTCCGGTTCGACGGCGCCGTCGGCACTGGCCCCGGCCAGGGGCAATAGCTGGTGAGGCTCCAGCATTGTCCGGACGACTTCGAGGCGATCTCGAAGAAGCGTTCGCCCTCAAGGCCCAGCTTCTCCGCCAGCGCAAAGGCCTCGCACACCCCGATCATCGAGATCCCGAGCACCATATTGTTGCAGATCTTGGCCGCCTGCCCGGCGCCGTGATCGCCCGCCCGCATCGTTACACGGGACATGGGCGCGATGGCGTCCTCGATCACGCCGAAGTCGGCCTCATCACAGCCCACCATGAACGCCAGCGTCCCGGCTTCAGCGGCAGCGGTCCCGCCCGAAACCGGCGCATCGGCGAATCGGAACCCAGCCACCCTCGCCTGCACGGCGACAACCCGTGCGCTTTCCACGTCGATGGTGGAGGAATCGATCAGCAGCGCTGTGGTCGGCGCATCGGGCAGGATCTGTTCTGCATAGACCTGTCTGACATGCGGGCCCGCAGGCAGCATGGTGATCACCGCATCGACGTCCTGGACGGCCTCGGCGACCGAGCCGGCGATCCGGCAACCGGCAGCCCGCGCCTTTTCAAGCGCCGCCGCCGACAGGTCAAACGCCACGACCTCGCGCCCCGCCTTGACCTGGTTGGCGGCCATCCCGCCGCCCATATTGCCTAGACCTATGAACGCAACGCGGGTCATTGCCATATCTGTTACGCCTACCTGGGCTTGCGGAACTTGTAGATGAACTGGTCCGTCTTGCCGCGGATCGCGGGATCAAAGACGCCCTTGGTATGGTCGTCATTGGGGTTCCGCAGCACGGTGCTCTCGCCCTCGAACTTGAACCCCGAGCTGATCAGCTGGGCCTTCACGTGGGCCGGATCGATGCGATGCAACTTGTCGTCGGGGTCGATGGGCGTGCCGGGCGCGGCGGCATGATCCAGCACGATAAAGACGCCACCGGGCTTGACGGCGTCGAAGATCAGCTTGTCGACCTTGGAAACGTCGACGTTCCGGGCCCGGGCGAACAGGTCGTGATAGTTCTGGGCGGTCCAGAACACATCCACCTGTTCAGGGACGGCAAAGTTGGCGATGCCGGTCTGGACGACCGTGATGTTGCCATACTGCGGGTCGGCGGCGATGCCGAAGATCGCCGGCAGCGTGGTCGCGGTGGCAGGGGGCGGATTGGTCACGGCGTAGACCTTTCCCTTGGGACCCACGGCCTTGGCGAAGATTCGGGTGAAGTAGCCGCCGCCCGGAATGAAGTCTGCGACCTTTGATCCGGGCTTCACCCCGGCGAACGCCAGCATTTCAGCAGGCTTGCGGTCTGCGTCGCGCTTGGTGTCGGCCTCGGGGCGTCCCTTGTCGGCGACGGCGGCGTCGATTGCGGCGGACGGTGCGGCCTGGGCCAGCCCCGACGACAGCGCCATGGCCGCGGCGGCCACCAGCAACAGATTCGATCTCATCTGGATGTTCCTCCTGGCGACCACCGTTCGATCACCGCACGCTCACGTTAGAGGCGACCAGGCCTCTTCGGAAGGGAGCGACGCAAAAATGCCGTCGAGCAGCTCCTCACTGACGGCTTCAAGCGTGGGCGGGTCCCACTTCGGCGCGTTGTCCTTGTCGACGATCACGGCCCGCACGCCCTCGAGAAAGTCGTGGCGCTGAACCACCCGGGCGCCGATCCGGTACTCCATGGCCATGTTGTCGGCGAAGGTGGTCGCGGCCCGGCCCAGCTGGAGCTGACGGAAGGCCACCTTCAGCGTCTGGGGGGATTTGGTGGCCAGGGTCTTGAGCTGCTCCAGCGCCCAGTCAGATCCAGCCGCCTCAAGCCCCCCGACAATGGCCTCCACGCTACTGGCGCCGAAGATGCGCGCGATTTCGTCCTGATGCGCGGCGATCGGAGGGCGACCCGCGTCAGCCTCGAATTCCGTCAGCAGGGTCTCGACTCCATCGGGATCGAGCAGGATGGCGGCCTTGAGCTCGGCGACCCGGGCGCTTTCCACGAAATCCGTGGCGATCCCCAGCAGTTCACAATCCGCCGCCTTGATCCGCGCGCCCGTCAGCGCCAACCACAGGCCCAGATGATCCGGCATCCGGCTCAGATACCAGCCGCCTCCGACATCCGGGAAGAGGCCGATCCCCGTCTCGGGCATCGCGAAGGTCGTCCGTTCCGTCGCCAGGCGATAGCGACAGGGCTGGGCCAGCCCAACGCCCCCGCCCATGGTGATGCCATCCATGATGGCCAGCGTCGGCTTGGGATAGCGGAACAGCAGGTCGTTCAGCCGGTACTCGATGAAGAAGAATTCGCGCGCCTCGCGGCCATCTCCGGACCCACTGTCGGCCAGCATCCGGATATCGCCACCGGCGCAGAACCCCCGCTCGCCGGAATGATCGAACATCACCAGCGCGACGG
The DNA here is from genome assembly GCF_044358365.1 of Phenylobacterium sp. Classification (GTDB taxonomy): domain Bacteria; phylum Pseudomonadota; class Alphaproteobacteria; order Caulobacterales; family Caulobacteraceae; genus Phenylobacterium. The sequence continues at coordinate 6,040 of NZ_JBIKNZ010000023.1, forward strand.
CCGGATCGTCCCGCCAGGCCAGCAGGGCGTCAGTCATCAGTCGACACATGTTGGTGGTGAGCGCGTGCAGCGCGCCCGGGCGGTTGAGCGTGATCCGCCCGACGCGGCCCTCGAGGCGGGCAAGAACTTCGGGTTCCCCGCTCAACGGAACAACTCCCGAGCTGTGATCACCCGCATGATCTCATTGGTGCCTTCGAGGATCTGGTGGACTCTGAGGTCGCGGACGATGCGCTCCAGCGGATAGTCGCGCAGGTAGCCATAGCCGCCGTGCAGTTGCAGGGCCTGGTTGGCGACCTCGAAGCCTGCGTCGGTGGCGAAGCGCTTGGCCATGGCGCAGTACTGGGTGGACTTGGGGTGTTTCTCATCCAGGGCGTGGGCGGCGCGGCGCACCATCAGGCGGGCCGCGTCCAGCTCTGTGGCCATGTCGGCAAAGCGCCACTGCAGGCCCTGGAATTCCTTCAGGGCCTGACCAAACTGACTGCGGGTCTCCAGGTAGGTCTTGGCCGTATCCAATGCGTAGCCCGCCCCGCCCAGGGAGCAGGAGGCAATGTTGATCCGCCCGCCGTCCAGGCCGGCCATGGCGAATCTGAACCCCTCACCCTCTTCGCCGATCCGATTGGCCTCCGGCACCCGGCAGTCGTCGAAATTGACCTGGGCGGTGGGTTGCGAGTTCCAGCCCATCTTCCGCTCCGGCGCGCCGAACGAGAGACCCGGCGTACCGTTCTCCACCACAAAGGCCGAGACCCCCTTGGCGCCCGGATCGCCGCTTCTGGCCATGACGAGATAGATGTCGGAGGTCCCGGCGCCGGAGATAAATGCCTTGCCGCCGTTCAGTACATAGTGGTCGCCGTCCTTGCGGGCCGTGGTCTTCATGGCGGCGGCGTCCGATCCGGAGCCTGGCTCGGTGAGGGCATAGGACGCGATCAGCTCCATGGTCGTCAGACGCGGCAGGTAGCGTCGGCGCAGATCCTCCGAGCCAAACCGGTCGATCATCCACGACGCCATGTTGTGGATCGAAAGGAACGCCGCAGTGGAGACGTCGCCGTAGCTGAGCTGTTCGAAAACGATGGCAGCATCCAGCCGACTGAGCGCCGAGCCGCCCACGTCCTCGCGGACATAGAGCCCGGCAAAGCCCAGCTCCGCGGCCTTGCGCATCACATCGACGGGAAAGTAGCTCTCCTCGTCCCAGCGGGCCGAGTGCGGCGCCAGTTCGGCGAGGGCGAACGCGCGGGCGGCGTCCTCGATCGCGCGCTGGTCTTCGGTGAGGTTGAAATCCATGGCTGGGGAGTCGCGCCTTGCAGCCAAACTGTCAATGCAGAGGACTTGCACCACCAGCGATCCGGGTTCAAACCGCCGCCATGACCCACGCCCCCCTCGCCGCCTACCCTGCCCTGCGTCTGCGTCGCCTCAGGCAAGCCGACTGGGTCCGACGTCTGGTCCGCGAGACCGTGCTGACGCCGGCCGATCTGATCTGGTCGATGGTGGTGCATGAGGGCGAAGGGACTATCCCCGTGGGCTCGATGCCCGGCGTCAGCCGCCTGTCGGTGAAGGACTGCGCCGCCGCCGCCAAAGAGGCCCGCGCGCTGGGCATCCCGGCCATCGCCGTCTTCCCCCACATAGACGGGGCCAAGAAGGACGCCGCCGGCACCCTGGCCCACGACCCCAACGGCATCGTCGCCACCGCTGTAAAGGCCATGAAGGACGCCGCCCCCGAGGTCGGCATCATGTGCGACGTGGCGCTGGACCCCTTCACCGACCACGGCCACGACGGCCTGATCGAGAACGGCCGCATTCTCAATGACCAGACCATCGAGACCCTGGTCGCCCAGGGGATCATGCAGGCCAAGGCCGGCTGCGACATTCTGGCGCCGTCCGACATGATGGACGGCCGCTGCGGTGCGCTCCGCAAGGCGCTCGAGGCAGAGGGCCTGCAGGACGTGATGATCATGTCCTACGCCGCCAAATATGCCTCCGCCTTCTACGGCCCCTACCGTGAGGCCATCGGCTCGGGGAAGCTCGGTACAGGCTCCGTCGACAATCCCGGCGACAAGAAGACCTACCAGATGGACGCCGCAAACTCCGACGAGGCGCTGCGCGAGGTGGCCCTCGACATCGCCGAGGGCGCCGACATGGTGATGGTGAAGCCCGGCATGCCCTATCTGGATATCGTCCAGCGAGTGGTCGAGGCGTTCCATGTGCCGACCTTCGCGTTCCAGGTGTCCGGCGAGTACGCCATGCTTATGGCGGCGGCCCAGAACGGCTGGCTGGACGAGGAACGCGCGATCCTGGAGAGCCTGGGGGCGTTCAAACGTGCAGGCGCGGCGGGCGTGATCAGCTACTTCGCCCCGCGCGCCGCGCGGCTGCTGGGGGCTTAGGAGCCTTACGTCCCCCATTGCTCACGATGCAGGGAGTAGAGGGGCCGAGCAGCTCCTGATGCCTCAGCTGAAGGGCGTGGCCGCGACCTCTATAGGCGCCGCAGCGCGCCCCTGCCGGCATAGACCGCCTGGTCGCCCAGTTCTTCCTCGATGCGCAGCAGCTGGTTGTACTTCGCCGTCCGGTCCGAACGGGCCAGTGAGCCGGTCTTGATCTGTCCGCAGTTGGTGGCCACGGCCAGGTCGGCGATGGTGGAATCCTCGGTCTCGCCCGAACGGTGGCTCATCACGGCGGTGTAGCTGTTGCGGTGGGCCAGATCGACGGCGTCCAGGGTCTCGGACAAGGTGCCGATCTGGTTGACCTTCACCAGGATCGAATTGGCCAGGCCCTTGCCGATACCCATGCCCAGACGCTCAGGGTTTGTCACAAAGAGATCGTCGCCCACCAGCTGGATCTGGCCGCCCAGACGGTCGGTGAGCAGCTTCCAGCCCTCGAAGTCATCCTCGGAGCAGCCATCCTCGATGGTCACGATCGGGAACTTGGCGGCCAGGTCGGCCAGATAGTCGACCATCCCTGCCGGGGATACGCTCTTGCCCTCGCCTTCCATGACGTACTGGCCGCCCTTGAAGAACTCGGTGGCCGCCACGTCGAGCCCCAGATTGAAGTCCGCACCCACCTTGAAGCCCGCGCTCTCGCCGGCCTTGACGATGAAGGCCAGGGCCGCCTCGGCGCTACCGATGTTCGGGGCGAACCCGCCCTCATCGCCGACATTGGTGTTGTGGCCGGCGGCCTTCAGCTGCGCCTTCAGGGCGTGGAAAATCTCCGCGCCCATCCGGAGCGCCTCGGCGAAGGTGTCCGCGCCGGTCGGCAGGATCATGAATTCCTGGATGTCGATCGGATTGTCGGCATGCGCCCCGCCGTTGATGATGTTCATCATTGGGACCGGCAACACACGGGCCGAGACACCGCCCACATACTTGTAAAGCGGCAGCGCCGCCGAGCTGGCCGCCGCCTTGGCGGTTGCCAGGCTGACGCCCAGGATCGCGTTGGCGCCCAGCCGGGCCTTGTTGTGCGTACCGTCCAGGTCGATCAGGATCCGGTCGATCCGGCGCTGGTCTTCGGCGTCGCTGCCGGAAAGGGCGTCGAAGATCTCGCCGTTGACGGCCTCCAGGGCCTTCAGGACGCCCCTGCCGCCATAGCGGGCCTTGTCCCCGTCGCGCTTCTCAACGGCCTCATAGGCGCCGGTCGAGGCGCCCGAGGGCACGGCGGCGCGCCCCATCGAGCCGTCCTCGAGGACCACGTCCACCTCCACCGTCGGGTTGCCCCGGCTATCCAGGATTTCTCGGGCGGTGATGTCGACGATCTCGGTCATGGCGCACTCCGGGAGGAACGGTCGGACGCTTACCCAGCTTCGCCCAATCGGGCAACGCTGGCTTGACTTGAGAGGCCCAAAACGGCTGATGCGAGGCGTCTGGAGAACACCCGAATGCTGTTGATCGAAAAGCCCCTGGGCGGCGTCGCTGTCGTCACCCTGAACCGACCCGAAGCCATGAACGCGCTGTCCAAGGCGCTGCGGGCGGCTTTGAGCCGGGCCATTACCGGGCTCGATCAGGACCCGGAGGTCCGGGTGATCATCCTGACCGGCGCCGGCGAGCGCGCCTTCACCGCCGGGCTTGATCTGAAGGAACTCTCCACCGATCCGCTCGGCATGGGTGCGGCGAACGCCACCAGCGCCGATGAAAACCCCGCGCAGGCGGTTCTGTCGTGCTCGAAGCCCATCATCGGCGCCATCAACGGCGTGGCCATCACGGGCGGCTTCGAGGTGGCGCTGGCCTGCGATGTGCTGATCTGCTCCACCAACACCCGTTTCGCCGATACCCACGCCAGGGTCGGCATCACCCCCGGGTGGGGCCTGTCGCAGAAGCTTAGCCGCGCCATCGGCCCCTATCGCGCCAAGGAACTGTCTCTCACAGGCAACTTCCTGGACGCCGCAAAGGCCTACGAGTGGGGCCTGATCAATCGCATTGTCGAACCTGCCGACCTGATGCCGGCGGCCTTGCAACTCGCCGCCCAGATGGCCGACATCGATGGCGACATGCTCGTCACCTACAAGGCCATGATCGATGACGGCTACGATCTCGCCATGGGCGAGGGCCTGCAGCTCGAACACGACCGCTCTGTCGTGCACAATCGCCAGGTCACGCCGGAGATGGTGGCTGAACGACGCGCCGCCGTGCAGGCGCGGGGCCGCAACCAATAGGCCTCAGGCCTGCCGCCGGCCCCAGGGTCCGACGATCGCGACCGTCATGCCGGGCCAGTAGACGTTGACGAACAGCGTGGTCCCGTCCGGCGAGAAGCACGCCCCGGCCAGTTCGGTATTGGCGCCGACATCGCCGGGCTCCGCCTGGGCCTGACGGCCGAGGGTGTAGGTCTTGCCCGCCGGCGTCACGGCCCGCAGATAGTTCACGCCGCCGGCGCTGGCCTTGTCCTCGCAGACAATCAGATCGCCCCAAGGGGCCACGGCGATGTTGTCGGCCATGTTCATGACCCGCTTGTCGAGGGACTCTACAAAAAGCTGCAGCTTTCCGGGCTCGTCCCGCTCGCGCGCATCACCCTCAAAGCGGCTGGGCCGGTAGCGCATGATCTGCCCAAGCCGCTTCGGGCCGCCATTTGTGCAGGTGAAGTAGAGTTCGTTCTGGCCGAAGAACACGCCCTCGCCCCTGGCGAACAGCACCGCCCCCTTGGCATGGCCGCGGGCCTTCAGGGCATTGTCGGGATTATCGACCCCGTCCATGTCGACCCAGACCACCTCGCGCCAGGCGCCCGGCGCCATCTCCGGGCTTGTCCAGTTGCGGCTGTCACCACCTTCCGGGCGATCGCGGAAGGCCAGGGCCTGGAGTCGCCCGCCCTTTTGCAGTACCCGGCGATCCTCCGGCAGATAACGGTAGAACAGGCCCGCGCCCTCATCCTCCGTGAGATAGGCGATCCCGGCGCGCGGATCGATGCAGACCGCTTCGTGACGGAAACGGCCCATGCCCAGGATCGGCGTTGGATCAGCAAGCCCGCGAGCGCTGCTCGGAACCTCAAAGACCCAGCCATGAGATTTCAGCCCGCCGGGGCCGCCCGCCGTCAGGGTGACCGGATCCACCGTCTCCTCGCAGGACAGCCAACTGTTCCAGGGCGTGGCGCCGCCGCTGCAGTTGACGAGCGTGCCGGCTAGGCTGAGATGAGAACTCTCCAGGCGCCGTTTGCGCAGGTCGTAGATCAGCGAGGTCGTGCCGCCGCTGAGCGCCTGATCGTCCTTGTCAAAGCCATAGACCCGTGACCGGTCCAACTTCGTCGCCAGTGCGTGCCGGCTTCCGAAGGGACCATGCTCCACATCAGTTGCCTTGAGCTCGTGGTTCCGGACCAGCACCACCCTGTCCGCATCCAGCGGAAAGCAACCCATCCCGTCCATCTTTCGAGGCGTGACCAGGCCATCGCTCATGGCTTCGCCGGCCCGCGACACGATCGTGTAGGAAAAGCCTTCCGGCAAATCGAACAGACCCTGCGGATCCATCGCCAGAGGCCCGTAGCCGGCGACCTCATTGAGATAGGGGTCAGCGTCCGGACTAACGCGCCTCGACGCGGGTTGCGCACCGGCCAGCCTCGAAAAGCCCGCAAACGCGGCTCCGGTGGCGGCGGCTGAAATGAGATGGCGGCGGGAAAAGATCATGACACCTCCTAGCTCACCAGAATGTCAGCGCAATGACGACCGGAATCAAAAACGCCGGCCCTGCGGCCGGCGCCTGAATCACGAGCGTGTGATGTCGCCTAGTTTTCCTTGGGCGTCAGAACCTGGCGGCCCTTGTACATGCCGGTCTTCAGATCGACGTGGTGCGGACGCTTCAGCTCGCCGGTTTCCTTGTCCTCATGAAAGGAGTTCGGGCCCAGCGCGTGGTGCGAGCGACGCATGTTGCGCCGCGAGGGGGAAGTTTTGCGTTTCGGAACAGCCATCGGAAATTCTCTTCGGCGTATAAATGGATACGGCGGCCGCCAAGGAATAGAACCCTCGGGCCGCCAGTGAGCGCGGGCTTATGCATGAAAGCCCGCCTGCGATCAAGCCGCGAGGCTCACGCGGTCAAACAAGTCTGCTGCGCACCTTGGTCGCGCCAATGAAGCTCGCGAACAATGGATGCGGATCAAAGGGCCGGCTCTTCAGTTCCGGGTGAAACTGGACCCCGACGAACCAGGGATGATCCGGGCGTTCGCAGAGTTCCGGCAGGACACCATCCGGCGACAAACCCGAGAACTTCAGCCCCGTACCCTCGATCGCATCGCGGTAGCCGATATTGACCTCGTAGCGGTGCCGATGTCGTTCGGAGATCACCGGCTTGCCATAGATCCCGGCCACCCGGCTGCCGGGCGCCAGAACCGCATCATAGGCGCCACACCGCATGGTGCCGCCGAAGTCGCCGCCTTCCTGGCGGACTTCCTTCTCATTGCCGCGGACCCACTCCGTCATCAGGCCCACGATGGGCTCCGAGGTCGGGCCAAATTCAGTCGAGGACGCCTGCTTGATTCCGGCCAGATTCCGCGCCGCCTCGATCATGGCCATCTGCATGCCGAAACAGATGCCAAAATACGGGATGGCGTGTTCGCGGGCGAATTGAACGGCCCGGATCATCCCCTCCGAGCCACGCTCCCCAAATGCGCCAGGCACCAGAACACCGTGGACGTTGGTCAGCCGCTCGCTGATCATCGCCTCTTCCTTCTCGAAGACCTCGCCTTCGATCCAGTCGAATTTCACGCGGACATTGTTGGCCACACCCCCGTGGATGAGGGCCTCGATCAGCGATTTGTAGGCGTCGGTGAGCGCCGTATACTTGCCGACGATGGCGATGTTCACCTCGCCGTCAGGATGGCTCAGCGTGTGCGAGATCTGCTCCCAGCGGGTCAGGTCCGGCTTGGGTGCGCTGTCCAGCATGCCGAAGACGTCGAGCACCTCGGTGTCCAGACCCTCCCGGTGATAGTCCAGCGGCACGGCATAGATGTTGGGGGAGTCCATAGCCTGGATCACGGCGCTGGGCCGCACGTTGCAGAACTGACCGAGCTTGCGGCGCTCGCTGTCCGGGATTTCCATCTCACACCTGCACAGCAGGATGTCAGGCTGAATACCGATGGACCTCAGTTCCTTGACCGAATGCTGCGTCGGCTTGGTCTTCATCTCGCCGGCGGTCTTGATGTAGGGCAGCAAGGTCAAATGTATGAAACAGGCGTGTCCCCGAGGCAGTTCCTGGCCAAGCTGGCGAATGGCCTCGAAGAACGGCAGTCCCTCGATGTCGCCGACGGTGCCGCCCACCTCGACCAGGACGAAGTCGACGCCATCGCCCGGGTCGCTGAGGACGAAATCCTTGATTTCGCCGGTCACGTGCGGGATCACCTGCACGGTCGCGCCGAGATAGTCCCCCCGCCGTTCCTTCTCGATGATGGTCTTGTAGATCTGCCCGGTGGTGATGTTGTCAGCACGCGTGGCGTTCACCCCGGTGAACCGCTCGTAGTGCCCCAGATCAAGGTCGGTCTCGGCGCCGTCGTCGGTGACGAACACCTCGCCGTGCTGAGTCGGGCTCATCGTCCCCGGATCCACGTTGAGATACGGATCGAGCTTGCGCAGGCGGACCTTGTAGCCTCGCGCCTGCAGAAGCGCGCCAAGAGCGGCGGACGCCAGACCTTTACCCAGGGAGGAGACCACGCCGCCGGTGATGAAAATGTACCGGGCCATGGGGGTCCAGAGTAGCCGCGATTCGGCCACGAATCTTCGACGGATTTGTCGATATCCCCGACTTACTTCTTTTCCGGAACAACCGGCGCGGGCTCTGTGGCCGGAATGGCGCCGAACGGGCTGTTGAGCGTGGGCGTCGGCGCCTGCAGCGGCACGGGCGCACTGCCTGCGGGTCCAGGTTGCGCCGTGCCGGCCGGCGGCTCGGGCGGCTTGGCCAGTTCCGCCGGGTTGATGGCGTTGACCTTCATCCGATCCACGACGGAGGCCGAGCCGCGTTCCCGACCCGCGACAATCGTCAACGTCAGGCTGAGGACGAAGAAGATCGCACCCAGAATCCAGGTCGTCCGCGTCAGCAGGTCACCGGCGCCACGGGCCGTCATAAAGCCCGACGGACCACCGCCAACGCCCAGCGCGCCACCCTCGGAGCGTTGCAGCAACACCACGACAATCAGGAAAAAGGCGACGATGACCTCGATCACCAACAGCAGGTTCAGCAGCATCCCGGGATCTCTCGATGCGTCATGACGGACAAACGCCCGCCAAAATCAAGCGGGCGCTCTATCACCATGCCCAAGCCAAGGCCATAGCTAGTGCGTGGCGACGCCCGTAACAATGGTCGGCAGGGATCGCGTCACGCGGCCTGGATGATACCGAGAAAGTCCGCGGCCTTCAGCGAAGCCCCACCCACAAGCGCGCCACCCACCTCATCGGCTTTAAGGATCTCGGCCGCGTTGGACGCCTTCACCGAGCCGCCGTAAAGAATCGCAACGCCCCTGCCCGCTTCGCCAAACATCGCGACCAGGGTTTCGCGGATCGCGCGGTGAACCTCCTCGATCTCCGGCGTCGTCGGCGTCAATCCCGTACCGATGGCCCAGACCGGCTCATAGGCCACGCAAAAGGCTTTGCCCTTCAACGCGTCAGGCAGCGAGCCTCGGACCTGACCGGTCACGACCGCAAGCGCCTGCCCGCCCCTGCGCTGGTCCAGTGTCTCACCCACGCAGACAATCGGCTCCAGGCCAGCCCGAAGCGCCGCTTCGACCTTTTGCGCCACAAGTTCGTCTGCCTCTCCGTATCCAGCGCGGCGTTCGGAGTGCCCGAGGACCACCAACCTCGCGCCCGCGTCGGCCAGTTGCTCGGCTGACACATCGCCTGTGAACGCGCCGGACGCTTCAGGGCGGCAGTCCTGCCCTCCGACAATCACAGAGCTGTCGGCCAGCACCTCCGCCAGCCGTTGAACCAGTGTCGCCGGCGGACAGATCGCCACTCGCGCGGTGGTGTCCCCCAGGCCTCCGGCGATCATATAGGCCTCTCCCAGAGAGGCTCCCACGCCGTTCATCTTCCAGTTTCCCGCGATCAAAGGCTGTGGCCTGGTCACGTGCATCTCCCTGAAATCGCCTCATGTGGCGGTTAAGCCAAGACGTCTTGTCTGTCACGTGCTTGCCGGACGGAAGCCGCCTCCACTATACCGTCGCCCACGCCCGTCCCGGGAAAGGACCACAATGCCCGCCGAGAAGAAGACTTCTGCCACGTCCTGGTTCACCCGGATCATCCTGGGCCTGGTCATTGTCGCCATGGCGGGTTTTGGCATGAGCCAGTACAGCGTTGACGCCATTCGCGGCGACGAGGTCATCAAGGCGGGTTCACGGAGCGTCGATTCCGCCGAGTTCCGGCGCGAGTATGATCGCAACAAGAAACGCGCGGAGCAGCAGGCCGGCCAACCGATCACCACGGAAATGGCGGAGCAGAACAATCTCGACTCCACGGTCCTGAACGGCCTGGCGACCCGCGAGGCATTCTCCGAACTGCTGCACAAGATCGGCATCCGGCCTTCCGACAAGCTCATCCTCGCCCAGATCAGCAAGATCCCGGACTTCTTCAATCCGATCACCGGCGCCTTTGACGACAAGACATTCACCGCGCGTCTGACCGAGAACGGTTACACCAAGCAGGGCTTCGACCGGGTGCTGGGCGACGAGATGGCTTCCCAACACTGGGCGGTCGCCATTCAGAACGGCTTCAACGTGCCCCGCGCCTATGGCGCTCTGGGCTCGGTTTTCGCCCTGGAATCCCGTGACCTCGCCTACTTTGTGGTGACGCCGCAGAGCGTTCCGCAACCCGCAGCGCCCAGCGACGCCCAGCTGCTGGCCTTCATCAAGGAAAGCAAAAGCGATCTGATGGTGCCGGAGATGCGGATCTTCACTGTTGTGCCGTTCGTGCCGGGCGCGGCCGCCGCCGCGGTTGCGAATGCGCCCATCGATCCTGCGGAACTCCAGAAGCGTTACGCCTTCCGGAAGGACACGCTCTCAAAGCCGGAGACCCGTACACTGGTGCAGATCCCGGTAAAGGATCAGGCATCGGCCCAGAAAGTCACCGCCCGACTGTCCGCCGGCGAGTCGCCGGTCGCTGTCGCCAGATCGCTGGGCGTTGACGCAGTGACCTATGAGGATAAGCCGCTGACTGCGGTCGCTGATCGCAAGATTGGCCAGGCCGCTTTCCGCCTTCCCGCTGGCCAGATCGCCACGCTTCAGGGCGACCTGGGCCTGGCGGTGGTGCGGGTCGCCAATGTTTCGCCCGGTCGCGAAGTGACCCTTGAGGAAGCCCGGCCGATGCTTGAGGCCGAGATCCGCAAGGATATGGTCTCCGAAAAGGTCTATGCCCAGACCCAGGCCTATGACGACGCTCATCAGGGCGGGGCCAGTCTGCCCGACGCTGCAAAGAAGGCGGGCGTACCCTTCGAGACGGTCGGTCCTATCAGCGCCCAGGGTATCGACGACAAGCGCCGCCAGATGCAGGGCCTGCCGGCCAAGATCCTTGAGACCGCGTTCTCCCTGCCGGCCGGCGGCGAGAGCGAGATCACGGAACTGGGCGAAGGGGCCTATTTCGCTGTCCGCGTGGAAAAAGTTATTGACCCCCACGTTCAGCCGCTGGACGAAATCAGGCCCATAGTCACCAACGCCTGGATGCGCCGCGAGATCACCCGCGCCATGGAAGCTCGGGCGGAGACGTTGCTTGCGCGTGTTCGGAAAGGCGAGGCCCTTGACGCGGTCGCCGCGTCGGCAGGCTATGCGGTGCAACGCGCGCCCGGCCTGTCGCGACAGACGGCTGAGCCCCGGGTCGCCGACATTGGACGCGAAATCCTTGCCCGCGCCTTCGCGGCAAAACCGCGTGAGGCGTGGTCAACGCCGACACCGACCGGTTTCGCCATTGGCCGCATCGACAATGTGCGGATGAACACAGGCCCGACAGCCGCCCGGATGGCCGAGATGAACCGCGGCGAACTGGCCCAGGCCGTATTCCGCGAGATGGCGGAAGGCGCCCAGGTCTATGCCCGCACCAAGCTGAAGGTGAGAACCGACCCTGCGCGCGCGCGGGCCGCCGCCGGCTTTGAACCGAAGGAAGAACCTGCCGCCAAGACCCCGGAGAAGAAGGGGTGAATTCAGAGCCGCCGTTCGAGGCCTTCTCATCGACCTACGACGGCGGAGCTCCCCAGGTCGTCTGGACCCGGCTGATCGATGATCTCGAGACGCCGGTCTCGGCCTTCCTGAAGATCGGGCACGGCAAGCCCTATGCCTTCCTGTTCGAATCCGTGGAGGGCGGGGCCTTCCGGGCGCGCTACTCGATCATCACCCTGAACCCGGACCTCGTCTGGCGCTGCCGGGGTGAGACGGCCGAGATCGCCCGGGGTCCGGACATCGCGGCGGAGCAGTTCACTGAGGAGCCGGGCGCGGCGCTGGATTCCCTGCGCGACCTGCTGGCCGCCTCAAGGATCGAGCTTCCGGCCGGACTCCCGCCCATGGCGGCGGGCGTCTTCGGGGCCATTGGCTACGACATGATCCGGCTGGTCGAGCGCCTGCCCAACGTCAATCCAGACCCGCTAAACCTGCCCGACAGCGTTCTGGCGCGCCCCTCGATCGTGGCCATCTTCGACGCCATCGCCCAAGAAATCATCCTGGTGACGTCGGTACGTCCCGACGAAGCGTCAGCGGCCGATGCCTACGCCGCCGCGCAGCGCCGGCTGCGGGCGGTCATCGAAGACCTGAAAAAACCGGCCCCGCCCCTGCTGGGCACGGCCAGGCCGGAGCCCGACAGCTTCACCACCCCGGTCGACCGCGAGACGTTTCGGGGTATCGTCGAGACGGCGAAGGGTTACATCCAGGCCGGGGATATCTTCCAGGTGGTACCCAGCCACCGGTTGCGGGCGCCCTTCCCGCAAGACCCGTTCGCGCTCTATCGGTCCCTGCGTCGGACCAACCCCTCGCCCTTCCTGTTTTTCCTGGATTTCGGAACGTTCCATCTTGCCGGCTCCTCACCCGAGATTCTGGTACGGCTGCGGGACGGCAAGATCACAATTCGGCCCCTCGCCGGCACCCGCCCGCGCGGCGCCACGCCCGAGGAAGACCGGGCGCTCGAGCAGGAACTCATCGCCGATCCCAAGGAGCGCGCCGAGCATCTGATGCTGCTGGACCTGGGTCGCAATGATGTGGGCCGCGTGGCCATGCTGAAGCAGTCCGGCGCCAACGAACCGCCGCCACCCAGCCGCACGCCCCGCGTGCGCGTCACCGCCAGCTTCTTCGTCGAGCGCTACAGCCACGTCATGCACCTGGTTTCCAACGTCGAGGGCGATGCGCCGGAGGGCCTGGATCCCGTGGACGTGGTCATGGCCGCCCTGCCCGCCGGCACCCTGTCCGGGGCGCCCAAGGTCCGGGCCATGGAGATCATCGATGAACTCGAGATCGAGAAGCGGGGCATCGCCTACGCCGGCGCCGTCGGCTACTTCGGCTCGGACGGCTCGGTCGACACCTGCATCGTCCTGCGCACCGCCATTTTCAAGGACGGCATGATGTACGTTCAGGCCGGCGCGGGCGTCGTTGCCGATAGCGACCCCGACGCGGAGTACGACGAGACACTGCACAAAGCCCGGGCCCTGCGACGGGCGGCAGAGGAAAGCTGGCGCTTCATCTAGGCGTTTGGCCTACTCCGGCGCCCCCGTCGCCACGTGCTCCGTCCGCACCGGCGGAGCCAGGATCATGACCACGGCGAAGGCCAGAGAGCTCACGGCCAGAGCGGTAGCGGCTGCGAGCGCGGGCCAGATCGGATCGCGCCGGGCCGGCGGTCCCAGCAACACACGGCATCGGGCAAGCTCGGTGGGGTCAAGGCTCGAATCGGCTGGCGACATGCGCGCAGCATCCGGCTTGGCGCGCGCCGCGGCAAAGCCTATGACACGCCCATGATCCTGGTCGTCGATAACTACGACAGCTTTACCTACAATCTCGTCCACTATCTGAACGAGCTTGGGGCTGAGACGCTTGTTGTGCGCAATGACGCGCTCTCCGTCGCCGAGGCGATCGCCCTGCGTCCGGAAGCCGTCCTCCTGTCGCCAGGGCCGAAAACGCCGAACGAGGCCGGCATCTGCCTGGACATGATCAAACAGGCGCCTGACGACCTGCCGATTTTCGGGGTCTGTCTGGGTCACCAGTCCATCGGCCAGGCGTTTGGCGGCGAGGTGGTACGCGCCGGCGCCCTGATGCACGGCAAAACCAGCCAGATCCACCACGACAATCGCGGCGTCTTCGCCGGTCTCAAAAACCCCTTCACCGCCACGCGCTACCACAGCCTGGCGGTGCAGCAGGGCGGCCTTCCCCCCGAACTCGAGGTGACCGCGCGCACCGAGGACGGCGAGATCATGGGGCTGCAGCATCGCACCCGGCCGATCTTCGGCGTGCAGTTCCACCCGGAATCCATCGCCACCGAGTGCGGCCACGAACTGCTGGGCAATTTCCTCGACCTGGCCGGCGTCAAGCGCCTGTCCCAGGTCTGACCGCGCCCGACAGATGTCTGACGCCTTCAAGCCGCTGCTGTCGCGCCTCGCGGACGGCGCCATCCTGACCGAGGCCGAAGCACAGGACTTTTTCGCCGCCTGTCTGCGAGGTGAGCCCACTCCGGCCCAGATCGGCGCAGCGCTTACCGCCATCCGGATGCGTGGCGAAACGGTTGGCGAGATCACGGCCGGCGCGCGGGCGATGCGCGCAGCGTCGCTTTTGCTCGAGACGCCCTACCCCACCATCGACGTCTGTGGCACCGGCGGCGACGGCCTGCACACACTGAACATATCCACCGCCGTCAGCTTCGTGGCGGCCGGCGGCGGGCTGAAGGTGGCCAAGCACGGCAATCGTGCGCTGTCCTCGAAGTCAGGCGCCGCCGACGTTCTCTCCGAACTCGGCGTCGCCATCGATCCTGGTCTGGACCGACAGCGACAGGCGCTCGACGAGGCCGGAATCTGCTTTCTGTTCGCCCCGGCCCATCACAGCGCCATGCGCCACGTTTCGCCGATCCGCGCTGAACTGGGCTTCCGGACGATCTTCAACCTGCTGGGACCGCTGACCAATCCCGCCGGCGCGGCGCGGCAGGTCGTGGGCGTGTTCGCTCCCCATTGGGTGACCCCACTCGCGACCGCGCTGGGCGCGTTGGGTTCAGAGCGCGCCTGGGTCGTGCATGGCGACGGCATGGACGAGCTCACGACCACGAGCGTCACCCAGGTCGCCGAGTATCACAACGGGCAGGTCCGTGAGTTCACTGTGTCGCCGGAGGAGGTTGGCCTGCCGCGCGCCCGATTGTCAGATCTGACCGGCGGACTTCCCGCCGAGAACGCCCAGGCCCTTCGCCGCCTGCTGGACGGCGAGCCTGGCCCCTATCGCGACATTGTTCTGCTGAATGCCGCGGCCGCCTTTGTCGTAAGCGGGACCTGCGAAACCCTGGCCGACGGTGTCGGTCTGGCGCGGCAGATCATCGACGACGGACGCGCACGGGCGGCGCTGCAAAAGCTGGTGGAGATCGCACCGCGATGAGCGACATTCTGACCCGCATCGCAGCGTACAAGCGCGAGGAGGTCGCCGTCCGCAAGGCGGCGCACCCGACCATGAAGACAGGTGGGGTCACACCCCCGCGGGGCTTTCGCTCCGCGCTCATCAAGGCGCATGGCCCGGGCCGGCTCGCGCTGATCGCCGAGATCAAGAAGGCCTCGCCGTCCAAGGGCGTGATCCGGCCGGACTTCGATCCGCCAGCCCTGGCGCGAGCCTACGAGGCCGGTGGGGCGGCCTGTCTGTCCGTCCTGACCGATACGCCGAGCTTCCAGGGCGCTGACGCCTTCCTGACCGCTGCCCGGAAGGCCTGCACCCTGCCCTGTCTCCGCAAGGAATTTCTGGTGGATCCCTGGCAGGTGGCCGAGTCGCGGGCGCTCGGGGCTGACGCCATACTGGTCATATTGGCGATGATCGACGATGACCTGGCCGGCGAGTTGATCGTCGAGGCCCGCCGCTACGGCATGGATGTCCTGGTCGAGGTTCACGACGAGGCCGAGATGGCGCGGGCCGGCCGGCTGGCCGCCGATCTGGTCGGAATCAACAACCGCGACCTGCGGACGTTCGTCACCGATCTGGGGGCCACAGAACGACTGGCGGCCGCCGCGCCGCCCGGGGCCATCCTCGTCACCGAAAGTGGAATTTTCACCTCGGCCGACGCCGCACGACTGGAACGATCCGGCGCTGCGGCGATGCTCGTCGGCGAGAGCCTGATGCGCCAGGAAGACGTTGAAGCTGCGACTCGCTCCCTGCTGAACTGACACCTCTCTGTCGGAAAAACTTCATGGATTCAACAGGCTGGTTGGTAACTTGACATTAACCCGGAACACCTAGAGAACATCGTCAAGCGTTTGCGCTTTGTTCTTTGAGGTTCTCACCATGCTCACCCGCAAGCAGCACGAGTTACTCATGTTCATCCATGAGCGGATCAAGGAAAGCGGCGTATCGCCGTCATTTGACGAGATGAAGGAGGCGCTGGATCTGGCCTCCAAATCCGGCATTCACCGATTGATCACAGCCCTCGAGGAACGCGGCTTCCTGCGTCGCCTGCCGCACCGGGCCCGGGCCCTGGAGGTGGTGAAGCTGCCGCAGCAGGCCACGGCCGCCGCGCCGCCAAAGGGTCGCGCGCCGTTCAAGCCGCAACTGGTGGACGGTTCGGGTCTGGTTCAGGTCGCCGCCAACGACAGTCGGGAACTTCCCATCCTGGGCAAGATCGCCGCCGGAACGCCTATCGCGGCGATCCAGCAGGAACGCGACCGGATGCCGGTTCCCGAGAGCATTCTGGGCGCCGGCGAACACTTCGTGCTCGAGATCGCCGGGGACTCCATGATCAACGCCGGCATTCTCGACGGCGACTTTGTGGTCATCAAGAAAACCGACAGTGCGGTGTCCGGCGATATCGTCGTAGCCCTGATCGATGGTGAGGAAGCCACCCTGAAACGGCTTCGTAAGAAGGGCGCCTCGATCGCGCTGGAAGCCGCCAACCCGGCCTACGAAACCCGCATCTTCGGACCGGATCAGGTCGCCGTGCAGGGCAAGCTGGTGGGACTGATCCGCCGCTATCACTAGACTGTGGGACCACCGCTCGCCGCGCCCGTGGCGAGCGAGCGGGCCTGGCAAACATCATCGGGGATCATAGCCCCAGGTCCAGGGTCTGCGTCCACGCAGGGACTGCGCCCAAACGACCCGCCAACCCGAGCCGGCGCGATAGATTTCGGCCGAGCCGCCCTGCGCAAAATCGAGGCCGGTCAGGAGGAGCTCCGCCCGACACGTCTCCGGCCGGAAGTCGTTGCGCAACACCACGATCTCAGCCGACGCGCACAGGGCCTCAAGCCGCCCGTCCTTCAGAGGCCTGCGGACATTCCAGGCTGCCGCCAGTTGCACGGGCGAGGCGGCGAGCGGCGCACAACTCCACGCGTCACAGGCGAACCGGGAATCACGATCAGCTTCAGACGCAAGCGGCGTCAGGCCGCGCCTGCGCGCCCAAAGCTCGGCGCCGAAGAGCTTCACGTCCGGCCGAAGGAGCACCGCGTCCTTGCCGTCTCGAACCGCCACCGCCGCGCCATCGGCGCTGATCCAGATGTCGGGCGGCGACGGTCTGGGCGCCCAGAGCACCGCGCACGCGACGGGAATACCGATCCAGCGCAGATGACCGCGCCAGAGACAGGCGAACAGCAACCCCAGAAAGCTGACCGGCAACACCCAATCCGGCGCGCTTGGTACGACAACCTGAGCTGCCGGCGCTCCCGCCGTGATCGCGGCAACCTGGTTCATCAGACTGATGGACCAGCCCGCCACCTCCAGGGGCGCCTGGCCCAGCCCGAACGGGGTCAATGCGGCGCCCAGGGCCAGGCCTGGCATCATCAGAAAAGAGGAGATTGGCGCCACGGCAAGATTTGCGAAGAGGCCGAAGGTCGAAACGCGATTGAAATGCTGGATCGCGAACGGCCCCGTCGCCAGGCCTGCGATGAAGCTGACAGCGATGCTGGCGAGGATCCAGGTCGCAGCCGCCTGAGTCAGCCGGATGGGCCATGGCACATCGATCTCACGCACCGGGCGTGGCCAGATTTCAGCCAGGGCCACCAATGCGGCCGTGGCTGCGAAGGACATCTGAAACCCGGGCTCCGTCACCGCCTCTGGATGGATCAACAGAACGGCCATGGCCGCCAGTGCCAGGGCATGCAGGCTGATGGCCTGACGATCTGCGAGGATGGCGGCGAACGCCACCGCCGCCGTGATCGCCGCACGTTCGGCTGGCGGCGGCGCGCCTGACAGCACCAGATACCCTCCAACGGCAGCCAGACCGAACAGGGCAGCCACCTTCTTGCCGGACACGCGCAAGGCCAACCAGGGCCAGGCCGCCACGGCCAGCCGCGCGGCGGCAAAGGCGAAGCCGCCCACGATCGCCATGTGGAGGCCACTGATCGAGACGATGTGCGCCAGGCCCGCAGCCCGCAGATTTTCCACCTGCTCGCGCGGGATAAAGGCTTCATGCCCCGTGGTCATCGCCGCCGCGAGCCCACCGGTCTCCGGACCCAGGGTGTCGACAATGCGTTGCGTCAGCGCCCAGCGAACAGCGTTGATCCGCATGGTCAGGCGCAATCTCCAGGGCGGGACCGTATCTGCGGCGAGCCGCTGCGGAGCCCGAAGCGCCAGCCCGACTGCGCCCACGCTCTCGAAATAGGCGTCGCGTGCAAAATCGTAGGAGCCAGGACTGGCCGGCGGCGGCGGCGGGTTCAGGATCGCCAGCAGCCGAACCGGATCGCCGGGCGATAGCAATTCTGCATCGGGCCGAAGGGTCACCCGAATCCGGATTGGCGTAACCGCCGGCGACCAGTCGCCGATCGAGACTGGTGCCAGCAACAGCCGCTGCCCGCCCTGCCCCGGCGAGGCCACATCCACCACCCAGGCCTCAACCCATTGGGGCCGCGCACCGGCGGGCGCCACGGGCGCCTTCACACTCTCTGCGCGCCACTTCGCCACGGCGAACCCGCCAAGAGCGCAGGCGCTTAGCACCAGCACGATGGTCAAGGCGCGCCAGGCGCTCCACCGGGTGGCGATCAACAGCCCGGCCACGACCGGCAGCAATCCCCAGCCCACCAGGCTCTGCGGCTCCCGCGGCAGGCCGAAATAGAGCGCGCATCCCAGACCCAGCGCCACGGGTGTCCAGAGCGTCCAGCGGTCGGTCTGCCGCCCGACCTGATCGGCCAGAGCCCCGGCAACCCGCGCAAGGCTAGGATGCGCCACAGCCGCCATGCTAAGACGCGCGCCCCGCGACCACGTAACCCCCTGCGAGCTTCATGTCAGATCGCCCCGTCCGCACCCGGATTGCTCCGTCCCCCACTGGCATGATGCACATTGGCACTGCTCGCACTGCGCTTTTCAATTGGCTCTTTGCACGTCATACGGGTGGCACATTCCTGGTGCGCGTGGAAGACACCGATCGCGAGCGCTCAACCGAGGCTGCGGTCCAGGTGATTTTCGGTGGCCTGAACTGGCTGGGCATGACGCCTGACGAGCCCCCGGTGTTCCAGTACGCCCGCGCTGACCGCCACCGCGAGGTGGTCGCCGAACTGGTGGCGCGGGGTCAGGCCTACCGGGACTACATGACCGCTGAAGAGCTCGAGATCGAACGTGAACGCGCCCGCTCGGAGGGCCGCGTCGTGCGCTCCGCCTGGCGGGAGGCTGACCCTTCGACCTGGCCTGACCGTCCCTACGCCGTGCGACTGAAGAGCCCGCTGGAAGGCGACACCGTGGTGGCAGACGCCATCAAGGGCGATGTACGCTTCCAGAACAGCACCCTGGACGATCTGATCCTCCTGCGCTCAGACGGTAATCCGACCTACAATCTGGCCGTCGTCGTGGATGACCACGACATGGCCATCACCCACGTGATCCGCGGTGACGACCACCTCAACAACGCAGCCCGGCAAACCGTCATCTATCAGGCGATGGATTGGGAGATCCCGATCTGGGCGCACCTGCCGATGATCCACGGGCCAGACGGCGCGAAACTGTCAAAGCGACACGGATCCCAGGCGGTCGGCGAGTTCGACGAGATGGGCTATCTGCCGGAGACGCTGCGCAACTATCTGGCCAAACTCGGCTGGGGCCATGGCGACGACGAGATCTTTTCCGACGCCCAGGCCATAGCGTGGTTCGACATCAAGGACGTTGTCAGTGCGCCGGCCCGGCTGGATTGGGCCAAGCTCAACCACATCAACAATCACTACATCCGCGAGGCCGACCCTGCGCGACTGGCGGGGCTTGTCATCGAAATTCTCAAGCGCCGTGGAGAGGTGGTGCGTCAGGGAGACGAAACCCTGATCACCCGTACAATTCCCTTCGTCCGCGACGGCGCCAAAACTACCCTGGAACTGGCGGATACCGTGGCGTTCGTCCTCAAATCGCGCCCCCTTGCGCTCCCCGAGAAGGCTCTGAGCCAGCTTACCGACGAGACCCGAGCCCGACTGGGGCGGCTGCGTGGCGCCCTGACGCAAGTCGCTGACTGGAACGTGCCGTCTCTGGAACTGGCCATCCGGGCTTTCGCGGAGTCCGACGGCGTCGGCATCGGCAAATTCGGAGCGCCTTTGCGTTCGGTATTGTCCGGCGGTGCGCCGGCGCCCGACCTCGCGGGCGCCCTGACAGCCCTGGGCCGGGACGAGAGCCTGGGCCGCATCGACGATGCACTTTCTCTCCGGGCGTAAAGGGTTATAAGCGCTAAAATAGTCGGTCTATCTCGCAGTCGCGAAGGGGGTTCATATGGGCAATACGGCGAAATTCGAAATTGACGGAAAGACCGTAGAATTGCCGGTGCTTCGAGGCACCGACGGCCCGGCCGTTGTTGATATCCGCAAGCTGTACGCCGAAGCCGACGTGTTCACCTACGACCCGGGCTTCATGTCGACCGCGTCCTGCGAGAGCAAGATCACCTTCATCGACGGGGATGCCGGTATCCTGCTGCACCGTGGCTACCCGATCATGGAGCTGGCCGAGAAGTCGAACTTCCTGGAGGTCTGCTACCTCCTCCTGCACGGTGAACTGCCGAGCGCGCCGGAGTTCGAGGTGTTCGAAAAGAACATCACCTATCACACGATGATCCATGAGCAATTCGACCGGTTTTTCATGGGCTTCCGGCGTGATGCTCACCCGATGGCGATCATGACCGGCGCTGTTGGCGCCTTGTCGGCGTTCTATCACGACAGCACCAATGTGAACGATCCCGCGCAGCGGATGATCTCCGCTCACCGGATGATCGCCAAGATGCCGACGATCGCGGCGAGGGCCTTCAAATACTCACGCGGTCAGCCGTTCGTGTTCCCGCGCAACGAACTTTCCTACGCCGAGAACTTCCTGCGAATGTGCTTCTCAGTGCCTGCGGAGGATTGGGTCCCCAACCCGGTCCTGACGAGGGCGATGGACCGGATTTTCATCCTGCACGCCGACCATGAGCAGAACGCGTCCACCTCGACCGTGCGACTGGCTGGCTCATCGGGCGCCAATCCCTTTGCCTGTATCGCGGCTGGTATTGCCTCGCTCTGGGGTCCGAAGCACGGCGGGGCGAACGAGGAATGCCTCAACATGCTGACCGATATCGGCACGGTCGACAAGATTCCTGAATTCGTTCAAGGCGTTAAGGACCGGCGTTACCTGCTGATGGGCTTCGGTCACCGGGTCTACAAGAACTACGACCCGCGCGCGACGGTCATGCAGAAGACCTGCCATGAGGTGCTCAAGGAGGTCGGAGCCGAAAACGATCCGATCCTGCAGGTCGCCATGGAACTCGAGAAGGTCGCCCTCAACGACCCCTATTTCGTGGAACGCAAACTCTACCCGAACGTCGATTTCTATTCCGGCATCACCCTGCGCGCCCTCGGGTTCCCGCCAGAGATGTTCACCGTGCTCTTCGCGCTCGCGCGCACAGTCGGCTGGATCGCCCAGTGGAAGGAAATGATCGAGGATCCGTCGCAGAAGATCGGCCGTCCGCGCCAGATCTACACCGGCGCCCCTGCCCGTAGCTTCGTGCCCGTCGACAAGCGCTAAGCCCGGCCGATCAGGTCAAGAACTGCCGTCGCGGCGGCCTCGTTGGGATCGGGGCCGCCGCGACCCATTTTCAGCAAGGCTTCGGTTTGCCGCGCTACCTGCGTCACGCGCAACTCCGCGTCGTCCAGGCGCAGCGCGATCTCACGCGACAATGCCGGGCCATTGCAGTCACCCTGGATCATTTCAGGCGCCACGAAATCCCGGGCGGCAATGTTGAACAGCGTCACCCACTTCGTTCGGATCAGGCGCTTGAGAATGGCGTGGGTCGCCGGCGCCAGTCGATAGCCCACCACCATCGGACATCCCGCAAGCGCCAGTTCCGTGGTTACCGTTCCCGAGCACGCCAGCGCAACATCGGCAGCCACCATGGCGTCAAGCTTCGCCTGTTCGCCTTCCACGACGTGAGCCCGGAATGGCCAGCCAGCGACCTGCGCTCTCACCCGTGCAGCGACCGTGGGCGCCGCAGGCACCACCACATGCAGCCCGGGCCGCTCCGCCTTGAGACGCGTCACGGCGTCTTCAAACACCGGCATGACCCGATCAATCTCCACGGGGCGGCTGCCGGGCGCCACCAGCAGGATCTGGTCTCCCGGCGCTGCGCCGATCTCACGGCGCAAACGCCCTGCGTCAGCGGCGGCAAAGTCGATGGCCAGGGTGGCGTCACCCACGAAAGCCACAGCCAGCCCCTCGGCCTCGAAGGCGGGTCCATCGAAGCTATGGATCGTCAGGAGCAGATCAAACCATTGCGCCGTGGTTCTGGCGCGACCGGGGCGCGACGCCCAGACCTGGGGGGCCACATACTTTACGAGCGGCACGCCCATCTTCTTCAGGCGATACGCCACCCGCAGATTGAAGCCCCAGGAGTCTATCAACACAGCGACATCCGGCCGCTCCCGCGCAGCCAGGGCGGCCGTTTCGTCGGCGCGACGGATCACGCGAGGATAGGCGAACAGGCCCTCCCACAGACCGAAAATCGAGAGTTGCGTGATATCGAACGGGCTATAGACCCCCTCTGCGGCCAGACGGGCGCCCCCCACACCCACAATCCGCACCCCATCTCCCAGTCGCCGTTTCAGCGCCCGGGCCAGCCCGGCGCCCCGGTCATCGCCTGAGGCTTCGGCGGCCACCAGCATCACGGTGAGCACCCGAGCGCTCACGACGCCCCCGATTTCACGCCCAGAATGAAGATCCCCAGTTCATCGGCCATGGCGATCACCGCCTCGCGATCCAGCACCAGCAGGCGCCCCGCCTCCCCCGCGATCCCGGCAAGGCCCGCCCGCGCCACGCCGCGCACGGTCTCCAGTCCGATGGTCGGAAGATCGACACGGGTTTCCTGAATCGGTTTGGGGGCCTTGGCCAGAACGCCGGTCCCGCTGCCGGGGCGACCTCTAAGATGCGCCGGAAGGTCGGCTACCCGCTTCAGAACAGCATCCGTGCCCTCCTGGGCCTCCACCGCCAGCACCAGTCCGCGGACGACCACGGCAGCCTGACCAATGTCGAGACTTCCGATCGCCCGGGCGACTTCCAGCGCGCGCGTCGCGTCGGCCAGGTCCTCCGCGCCTGGCGCGCACGCGCCCAGCAGGCCTGCCGGAAGCGTGAGGTCGTCCATAACCTCGTGGGCGCCAAGCACCTCGAACCCGGCCTGTTCGAAGGCTCCCACCATCATGCGAAGCAGGGCGTCATCTCCCTTGCGCGCCGCCGCTATGACCTTGGGCAGCAGCATCAGGCCGCGGACATCCGGCGTCAGGCTGCTGAAGTCAGGCCGCGCCACGTCCCCGGCCAGGCAGACCGTCGTGCACCCGGCGCGCTTCAGAACGTCCACGCACTTGCCGAACTGCGCGACCCCCACCTCGGCGCCGACAAACGGTTTGAGCGCCTCGCCTGCGAAACCCTTCAGGCGCACAACAAACAGCGGCCGACCGGACCGCTCGCAATGCCGGGCGATCTCCACCGGCAATGTTCCGCCGCCGGCGATCAGGCCCAGCTTCTGCATCAGATCTCGCGCGCCGGGAGGCAAAGCGGACGATTGCCGTCGGCACGAATGAAATCGATGATTTCCATGACTGGCGAGCTCTTGCCGAACGTTACGACCGTATCGTCGACCCGCTCCTGGAGCGTACCCTCTTCAGCAAACAGCAGGCGATAGGCCGACCGAAGCTCGCCGATGGTCTCACGGCTGAAATCGCGCCGTTTCAGACCCACCAGGTTCAGACCCTCAAGGTGGGCGTGATTGCCCCAGACCATGCCGTAGGGGATGACATCCTTGGTCACCGCTGCCAGACCGCCGATGAAGGAATAGCGTCCGACCCGGCAGAACTGATGCACCGCCGCCAGGCCGCTGACCGTGACGAAGTTGCCTACTTGCACGTGGCCGCCCAGGGTGGCGGAATGGGCAAGCACCACATTGTCACCCACCACGCAGTCATGACCGACATGGCTGGTGGCCATGTAGAAGCCGTCGTTCCCAACCCGCGTAACGCCCTCGCCACCGGGCGCGGCAATATGCATCGTCACATGTTCCCAGATCCTGTTGCGATCGCCGATCACCAGCTCGGTCGGCTCGCCCCGATAGCCCGTATGGTGCGGCGGGCCGCCCAGGTTCGAGAAGTTCCGGACGGAGCAATCCTCGCCGATCGTCGTGCGGTTTTCGATCACCACATGGGCCAGCACCTGGGTGCGCGCGCCAATGCGGACATGCTCGCCGACGATCGAGAACGGGCCGATGCTGACACCGTCGGCCAGTTCCGCCCCTTTGGCGACGATCGCGGTCGGATGAATCTCTACGGTCAAACGCTCAGGTCTCCACCACCATGGCCGCGAACTCGCACTCGGCGGCGACCTTGTCACCCACCATGGCCTGCCCGGCGAACTTGAACACATCGCCCCGATGGCGAACCACACGCACCGGCATGCGCACCACATCGCCCGGCCGCACCGGTGAGCGGAACCGGCAATTGTCGGCCGACATGAAGAAGATCGCCTTGCCCGTGGTGTCGACGTCCAGCGACTTCGACATCAGCACCGCGCCCGTCTGGGCCATGGCTTCGATCAGGAGCACCGCCGGCATCACCGGATAGGTGGGGAAGTGACCCTGGAAAAAGGGCTCGTTTACCGTCACGCACTTGATGCCAACGATCGACTCCGAGGGCTTGTAGTCCTGACATCGATCCACGAGCAGAAACGGATACCGGTGCGGAATTCGCATCAGGATCTCGGTGATATCGATCTCGGTGGGATCCACCGCCACCGGCGCCCTGCGCGTCATGCCTGTCCCCCGCCTCTTCGGCTCGCCATCCGGGCGAGCCATGCTGTTTCCTTGAGCCAGTGACGGATCGGACGCGCCGGCATCCCGCCCCAGGTCTCGCCCGGCGGAATATCCTTCATCACGCCCGCCGCCGCGCCCACCCGGGCCCCGGCGCCGATGGTCACATGATCCGCCACGCCTGCACGACCGCCAAACTGGGCGCCGTCCCCGATGTTCACACTGCCCGAGATGCCCGCTTGCGCCGCCATCACACAGTTGCGACCCACGCGGACGTTGTGGGCGATCTGTACCAGGTTGTCGATCTTGGTGTTCTCGCCGATCACCGTATCGTCATAGGCCCCGCGGTCGACAGTGGTGTTGGCGCCGATGGTGACCCCGTCCTGCAAGATCACCCGCCCAAGCTGGGGAATATCTATCAGGCCTTTCGGACCGACAGTCGCCCCGAAGCCGGGCTCGCCGATGACCGCTCCGGCGAAAATCCGCACCCGATCGCCAATCAGGGCAAAACCGATGGTGACGTTCGCCGCGATCTCACAGTCGCGTCCTATCATGACGCCCGGACCGATCACGCTGTTGGCCCCGATCCGGGTGTTGCGACCGATCTGCGCGCCGGGTCCCACGACCACGCCCGGCGCCAGCACAACCCCGGTTTCGATCAAGGCGTCCGGTGCGATGGGCGAAGCGGCGCCAGGCCGCGGACGATGCAGCCGCTGTGCCGCGAGCGCGTACGCAGCCTGCGGATTTGACGTCGACAGCGCTACACAACCCGGCGGAACATGATCCGCCAGATCCGGCGGGAGAAAGCAGGCGCTCGGTCGTGAGGCGGCGAGGGTCTCGCCAAACCGTCGGTCCATCAGGAAGGTTACGCTGCCGGGACCGGCGTGGGAGAGCACGGCCACCCGATCCACTCGCGACGCGGCAGCCGCCGCATCGGGCAGGCTGACGCCAGTCACCTCCGCCAGTTCGCTCAGGGTGATGGGCCCCAGGTCCTCAAAGAATCTCGGGTCGGGCATGGTTGGCTCTCGAACTCCCGCCCGACCCTGCATTTCAGCGCTTAGCGGCGCGGCGCGGCGGCCGGGGCGGCGGGCGCAGCCGGACGCGGCGCAGCCGGGGCCGCAGCCGCCTGATCCAGCCGTTCACGATCAAACGTAAACTGGGTGATCTTGGCGTTGAGCGCCGTCACCACCTGCGGCGTGATGTCCATCGCGGGGTTTGCCAGATCCAGCGTGAGCGCTTCACGGTTGACCAGCATCGAGCAACCCTTGGCCTGATAGCTGGCGCGAACCAGCGGCGCGATCTCGTCGCTCAGGCGGCCAAGCGCCTTCTCCTGCGTGCGCTGCATCTCTGCATTTCGCTGCTGAACCTTGCGCTGCAGAGCGTTGGCCCGCACTTGGATGGCGGCGGCGCGGGATTCGAATGCGCTCTGGTCGAGCGTGCCGCGCTGGCCGTCGAGCGCCTTGGCGTCCGTGTTCAGCGTGGTTTCCTCAGCGCTAACCTCGGCGCTGGCCTGCTGGGTCAACTGCTGCAGCCGCGTGAAGACGAAGCGGCCCACGGTCGATTGGCCGATGGCGCGCTCGCCCGAAAACACGCACACGCCGGGGATCGCCGCGCCGTGCGTCACCTGGGGCGGCGGCAAGGGCGCGGGGGCGGCCGGCGCCTGGGCCATCGCCGAGGTCGCGCCGGAGAGAACAAGGGCTGCCGCATATCCGGCCGCGAGGATCGTTTTTGACGTCATGTTTTCTAGAACCTGGTTGAAGTGGAGAATCGGAAGGTTTCCTTCCGGTCATAGATTTCCTTGGCCAGAACCCGGCTGAAATCGAACCGGATCGGGCCCATGGGCGACTTCCAGAAGATGCTGACCCCGGCGGAGGCGCGCAGGGACAGATTATCGCGGATACAGGTGTTCCGCGTGCCGGGAATGGCGGGATTGTTGATGGTTTTGGTCGGGTCCGTCGGGTCGATAATCTGCGGATTGACGCAATCCAGATCACCCGGTCGGTAGTTGCGATCCGCCTTGTCCAGCAGACCGAGGGTGCCGAAGTCGCTGAAGACCGCCGCCTTGATCCCGTACTGCTCAGGCAGGAAGGTCGGAACCGTCAACTCAACGGTGCCGATGGCGAAAGCCTTGCCGCCCAGGGCGTCGGCGCGCTGCAGGGAGAGGTCCCGGGGACCGATGCCCGCCGTTTCGAAGCCCCGGAAGTTCAGGCCGCCCTTGTAGTAGCGGTCGTTGATCCGGACATTGTCGCCGCCCCAACCGACGACGTAGCCCGCCGAACCGACCGCGGAGAAGATGAAGTCCTTGGTGATCCCGTAGAACCAGCCGGCCTCGAGATCCGTCCGGAGGAAGTTCACATCCCCGCCGAGACCCGCAAGGTCCTGGTTGATGTCGACGTAGTAGCCCCGCGTCGGGTTCAGATAGTCGTTCCGGCGATCCAGGCGACC
Source organism: Phenylobacterium sp. (assembly GCF_044358365.1). Lineage (GTDB taxonomy): Bacteria > Pseudomonadota > Alphaproteobacteria > Caulobacterales > Caulobacteraceae > Phenylobacterium. The sequence continues at coordinate 33,281 of NZ_JBIKNZ010000023.1, forward strand.
ACCATAGCCGACCAGCGAGGTGATGCGCTTGCCCACCTGCTCGCAGAGCGAGGCCGAAAGCACCACGCCCTGCGAGGGGTTGCAAAGCAGGCCATCAATCTGGATATCGTCCTGACGCAGGGTGTAGCGCACCGCCCCACGGCTATCGATGCCCAGCGGGAAGTTGGCGCGGAAGGTCGTCCCGAAGGTGGTGGTCTTGTAGGATGAGAACTCAGACAGATCATACCGGTAGCCATAGACATCGACACCAGCAGCCACATCACGGCCGAGGAACCTCGGCTCGGTGAACGAGAAATCCAGCTGTTGCCGCAGGGAGCCCACCGACACCCGCGCGCGGACGTCCTGTCCGCGACCCCGGAAGTTTCGCTGGGTGATGCCAAGGTCCAGAACCAGCTGATCCACGGATGAATAGCCGGCGCTGAAGGACAGCTCGCCGGTCGGCTGCTCCTCGATCTTGACCTGGAGCGACGTCCTGTCCGGCGAGGTTCCGGGAACCTCGGTGATGTCGACTTCCTTGAAGAAGCCCAATGACCGGATCTGGCGTTTCGAGCGATCCACCAGGGCGCGGTTGTAGGCATCGCCCTCGACCACGCTCATCTCGCGACGGATCACATAGTCCAGCGTCTGGTTGTTGCCGACGATGTCGATCCGGTCGACGTAAACGCGCGGACCTTCGCGGACCGAGAAGGTCACGTCGACCACGCCCTTGTCGCGATCCGGTGTGTAGCGGGGGCGAACATCCACAAACGCGAAGCCTGCAGCCCCGGCGGCGAAGGTAAGGGCGTCGGTCGCCTGTTCGATCTGCTCGTCCTGGTAAACCTGGCCCGAGCGGACCACCAGCAACGACTCCAGAACCGTTTTGTCGAGCTTCTGAAGCTCTGTCTCCACCTGGACCTTGCCGAACTTGTAGCGGGGGCCTTCGTCGACCGTATAGGTGATCACGAAGCCATTCTTGTCCGGCGCCAGTTCCGCCACGGCCGAGGTCACCCGGAAATCGTAGTAGCCACGGTTGCGGTAGTGCTTGCGCAGCTGTTCCTTGTCGTACTCCAGCCGGTCCGGGTCATAGTTGGCATTGTTGGAGAAGAACTTGAACCAGCGCGTCTCTTCCGTAACCACCACGTCGCGCAGATCGTTGTCGGAGAACGCCTTGTTCCCGAGAATATTGACCGAAAGGATCCCGCTCTTCGGACCCTCCTCGATCTTGAAGATCAGATCGACCCGCTTTTGCGGCAGCTCGATGATCTGCGGCGTCACATTGGCCGAGATCCGGCCCGAGCGCCGATAGAGTTCCACGATCCTTTGAACGTCACCCTGGACCTTCGAGCGCGTGAAGATACCTCGGGGCCGGACCGTGACCTCGTCACGCAGCTTGTCTTCCTTAAGGCCCTTGTTGCCCTCGAAGATCACGCGATTGATGATCGGGTTTTCCACCACCGTGACAATCAGATCGCCGTTCCGGAAATCGATCTTCACATCCGAGAAGAGGTCGGTGCGGAACAGCGCCTTCAGCGCCAGGTCGATGCGGGCCGCGTCCACCGGCTCGCCCGGCGCCACAGGCAGGTACGACACGACCGTCGATTGCTCGATCCGCTCGTTGCCCTGGACGAGGATACGCTGGATCACACCTGCGCGCTCCGTCTGGGCGAAGGCCAGTCCGGGCGCAACAACGGCGGCGGAGCCCAACAACAGGGCGAGGCCGGAAACAAGCGCGGCGCGGGAAGCGCGGGTCTGGAACATCGAATCAGCCGGTTGAGGGACGAACGCGCCTAGGAGAATAGGCCGCCGATCAGTTTGAACACATGCAGGCGCTGCAAATCGTTCCAGGTTGCGAACAACATCAATCCGAGAACGAGCGCAAGGCCCACGCGGTACCCTGCCGCCTGAACCTTGGCGGCAAGAGGGCGACGAAAGACGGCTTCATAGGCATAAAACAGCAAATGACCACCATCCAGAACCGGGACGGGTAGCAGGTTCATGAAGCCGATACTGACAGACAGCACTGCAACCAGCTGTGCAAGGTTCAAAGCCGAGCGGCCAAGGTTCTCAAGAAATCCGTCAGAACTGTCGTTGCCGAGGGTCGCCACGTTCTTGGTGACGGTCGCAATTCCCAACGGGCCACGAAGCTGGTCGGCGCTCACCTGGCCGGTGATCATCCGCCCGAGGTAGAAGACCGTGGTCTCCAGGGTGTGCCAGGTGCGCTGGGCGCCCCGCTGGACGGCTTCGATCGGATTGTAGCGGACATTGATAAAGTCGTCGCTCGACTGCTCCGGCCGGATGCCAAGCACGCCGATCCTCTGCGGCCCTCCGACGGGATCGTCGCGCAGCTGCCAGCGTGGCGTCGCGGTGAGCACGACCTCGCGCCCGCCCCGGTCCACAACAAAGGTGATCGGAACGTTGGCCCGCACACTGACGACTTCCGCCACATCATCGAACCGAACGACACGACGACCATCAGCCTTGAGGATCAGGTCGCCCGGTCGCAGGCCGGCTGCGGCCGCAGGAGAACCAGGTTCAACCTGGGCGATCCGGGCGGGCACCACCCACTCCCCCAGCGTCGACAGGAACACGGCAAATATCGCGATCGCCAGCAGGAAGTTCGCCGCTGGACCGGCCGCAGCGATAATGGCCCGCTGATAGACGGGCTTGAAGTGGAAATACCGGTCAATCTCCGCGCCGCGGCCCTGATCGATCAGGTCGCGACGCATGGCCGCCAGGTCCTCGGAGTCGGGAATACTGGCGGCGTTGTCGTCTCCCGCAAAACGGACATACCCGCCGATCGGTAACCAGCCGATCCGCCAGTCCACACCCGACTTGTCGCGCCAGGATGCTATGGCCTGTCCAAACCCGATGGAAAACCGGTCGATCTTGGTGCCGAACGCCTTGGCAGCCAGAAAATGGCCCAGTTCATGGACGGTCACCACAATGCCCAGCACCAGCAGGAACGCGATCGCCGCGATCAGAAATCCCTGAATCATTTCCATTGGGCTTGTCTGCTCCTCAGGCCGCGAACTGGCCAGACACAACCTCGTCCGCCATGCGGCGGGCTTCGGCGTCGGTGTTTCGCGCCGACTCGACGGCGTCTGAATCGTTGTGTGTTTTGTCCGGAACGCGATCCATACGCTCCAGGGTCTCCCTTACGACACGAGGGATGTCCAGAAAAGTGATACGCCGGTCGAGGAAGGCCGCCACCGCACGCTCATTGGCCGCATTCATCGCGGCGGGCGCACGTCCACCTGCCGTCAGCGCATCCTTGGCGATTGTAAGCGCCGGGAACCGCACCGGGTCCGGATCCTGAAAGGTGAGCGGTCCGGCCGCAACCAGATCAAGCGGCTTCGCAGGCCAGGGCAACCGATCGGGCCAGGCGAAGGCGCAGGCGATCGGCGGCCGCATGTCGGGCGGGCCCAGCTGAGCCAGCGTCGAGCCGTCGGCGTACTCGACGAGGCTGTGAATGATCTGCTGCGGGTGAACCAGGACTTCGATCCGTTCGGGCGGCATGGAAAAGAGGTATGCGGCCTCGATCACCTCGAGGCCTTTGTTCATCATGGTCGCGGAATCGATCGAAATCTTGGCGCCCATCGAAAAATTCGGATGGGCCAGGGCCTGCTCCAACGTCGCCGCCGCCATCTCCGCATGCGAGGCGTCGCGGAACGGACCCCCTGATGACGTAAGGATCAGTCGTTTGACGTGGGCAGCGGCCGATGGATCCAGAACCTGGAAGATCGCGGAATGCTCCGAATCTACCGGAATGATCATCCCGCCGGCCAGCCTCGCCGTGCGAAGCAACGAAGGGCCGGCGCAGACCAGGCTCTCCTTGTTCGCCAGCGCCACTACCGCGCCGGCCCGGGCGGCGGCCAGTGTCGGCGCCAGCCCCGCGAAGCCCACGATGGCTGACATCACCCACTGGGCATCCGCCGAGGCGACGTCCACGACCGATTGAGCGCCGGCCTCGACGCGAATCCCCGAGCCCTTAAGTCGCTCCCGCAACTCCGGAAGCCCACGCTCATCCTCGATCACCGCAACCTGCGGGCGCCACCTCAGGGCCTGCTCAGCCAGTCTTGCGGCGTTTCGCCCGGCCGTCAGGCCCACCACATCCAGTTCGAGCCCGGCCAGTTCGAACACCTCGAGCGTCGAAACGCCGATGGACCCGGTCGATCCCAGGACCGTCACCTTGCGGGGCAGGCTCAACTTCCCCACCCCCACGCGTTCGCCAGACGCAGGGCGGCCATAACGACAACAGCGAACATCAAGCCATCCACGCGGTCGAGCAGTCCGCCATGCCCCGGAATGAGGTCTCCCGAGTCCTTTACCCCGAAACGGCGCTTGAGGGCGGATTCCCACAGGTCACCGGCCATGGTCGCCAATCCGACCGTCAGCCCGATCCCGGCCGCCGCGTAGATGTTAAGCTGGAAAAAGGGCAAGGCGGCCATGAGACTCCCTGCCAGCATCGCCGCCAGCAGCCCGCCTGCAAATCCGGACCAGGTCTTGTTGGGCGAGAACCGTGGCCACAACCTGGGGCCCTTCAGAACGCTTCCCACCGCGAAAGCGCCAATGTCAGCGGCCCAGGTGGTCGCGAACAACATCATCGTCCACCACACCCCTTGCTGCGTATCCCGCAGCCACACCAGGCAAAGTGCGGCAGGCGCCAGATAAAGCACGCCGAAAGCGGCGTCGGCCGGGCGTTCGGCCACGCCCCGGGCGATAACGGCCGCCAGCACGGCCATGACCGGAATGGCGCTCCAGGCAGCGATCAAGTGGCCTCGATAGCCCACGAACACCGCCACCAGCACGGCGGCTGCGACGGCCGCCGCAACCCGGGTGGGCGCGACAGGCGCACTCATCCCGCCCCACTCGATCGAAAGCAGCGCCACGGCGATGGCGATCATGACGAGATAGGGCCACCCGCCAAACCAGGCCGCGGCCAGGGCCGCCGGGATCAAAACTGCAGCCGACGCAATGCGCAGGCCGAGATTGGTCCAGTCGAACCGCCTAACCGGTGGCAAGGACGTTATCGGTGGCGATCGCGCCATAGCGGCGGTCCCGGCCGGCGAAGGCCTTCAGCGCTGCCTCGAGGTGTTCGGCGCCGTAGTCGGGCCAGAGCACGTCCTGGAAGACCAGCTCGGCATAGGCGGCTTCCCACAGAAGGAAGTTGGAGAGCCTTTGCTCACCGGATGGCCGAACAATCAGATCAGGCGGCGGCGATCCCGAGGTCGCCAGCATGCTCCCCAGCATCTGCTCGTCCAGATCCCCGGGCGAACGCCGTCCCGCGGCGACATCCTCTGCGAACCGACGCGCTGCATCGACGATGTCGGCCTGACCGCCATAGTTGAAGGCGATGTTCAGGTGGAACTTGTCGTTCGCCTCGGTCCGCGCCTGGGCGTCATCAATCATCCGCAGGAGTTCCGCAGACAGGCCCTCGCGACGTCCGATGACTTTTACCCGCACGCCCTCGCGATCAAGCCTCACAATATCGGTTTCGAAGTAGCGCCTTGGCAGCGCCATCAGTTCAGCAACTTCGGCGGCAGGCCGGTTCCAGTTTTCCGTGGAAAATCCGAACACTGTCAGCCAGCGAATATTGAGCTTCGGCGCCGCTTCAACTGTACGTTTCAGAGCTTCAACACCAGCGCGATGGCCCAGAGTTCGCGGCAGCCCGCGTTTCTGCGCCCAGCGCCCGTTACCATCCATCACGATGGCGACATGCAGCGGCGGCGCTGGATTTCCGGACGACGACGCGCCCGCGGGGGATGGTTTGTCGGAGGCGGCCATGGCCGTGAACAGAATCCTGCGCAGCGCTTAAACGTGCATGATCTCTTGTTCTTTTGATTTCAAGACTTCGTCCACACGCTTGATGGCTTCGTCGGTGATCTTTTGCACTTCGCCCTCAAATCGCTTGCCCTCATCCTCACTCATGACGCTGTCTTTCTGGGCCTTGCGGCAATCATCATTGGCGTCACGACGGACGTTCCGGATAGCCACCTTCTGCTGCTCGGCGTACTTGCCGGCCAGTTTGGCGAGGTCCTTTCGGCGCTCTTCGGTCAGGGGCGGGATAGGAAGCCGCAGCGTGGTCCCGTCAACGACCGGGTTCAGGCCCAGGTCGGACGCACGGATTGCCTTCTCGACAGACACCACCAGCGCCTTGTCCCAGACCCCGATCGTGAGCATCCGGGGCTCCGGAACGCTGACAGCGCCCACCTGATTGATCGGCACCGACGATCCGTAGGCGTCCACCCGGATCTGATCCAGCAGGCTGGCGGACGCGCGACCCGTCCGCAGCGAACCGAACTCATCGCTGAGGGCCGCGACTGCCTTGTCCATGCGGTCCTTGTAGCGGCTAAGCACTGGCTTTTCAGTCGTGGCCATGGCGGCGTCTCCGTGTCTTTTCTGGTCTCGGGTCGAATTCTGGGGTTCAGGCGATGGTCGTGAAGACCCCTTCGCCATTCAGAACCTTCAGAAGGTTGTCCCGTTCGCGGATGTTGAACACCACGATCGGAATGTGATTGTCACGCATCAGGGCGACCGCCGAAGAGTCCATGACCTTGAGATTCTTCGCCAGCACTTCCTGATAGCTGAGGGTCTCGTAGCGCTTCGCGTCCGGGTCCTTCTTAGGATCTGCCGAATAGACGCCGTCGACGCTGGTGCCCTTGAACAGCGCGTCGCAACCCATTTCGGCGGCCCGCAACGCCGCTGGCGTGTCCGTCGTAAAGAAGGGCGCGCCTAGCCCGGCGGCGAAGATCACCACCCGGCCCTTCTCCAGATGCCTGAGGGCGCGGCGGCGGATATAGGGCTCGCAGACTGCGTCCATCGGAATCGCCGACTGCACCCGGGTGAAAACCCCTGCCTTTTCCAGCGAGGCCTGAAGCGCCAGGGCGTTCATGACGGTGGCCAGCATGCCCATGTAGTCGGCGCTGGCGCGTTCCATGCCGGCTTCGGCCAGGGCCGCGCCCCGGAAGATGTTGCCGCCGCCCACCACCACACAGACCTGCACCCCGGCCTTCACCACCTGGGCAATCTCTTCAGACACCCCCGCGAGCGTTTTGGGGTCGATCCCGAAACTGTCTCCGCCGACGCCGGCCTCGCCCGAAAGTTTGAGCAGGATGCGTTTGAAACGGGGTTTCGCAGCGGCCATGGAGGAGAATCCTGAATTCGGACGGAGACAACATACAGCAAGGGCGCGATGCGTCTAACGCATCGCGCCCCTGGAAGATCAGTCCGGGTGGCCTAGGCCTGGCCGGACATCGACGCGACTTCGGCGGCGAAGTCGTCAACTTTCTTCTCAACGCCCTCGCCGAGCGCAAAGCGCACGAAGGCCTTTACCGTAACCGGCACGCCAAGATCCTTGGCGGTCTCGGCGATCAGCTGCTCGATGGTCTGATCCGGGTTCATGACAAAGGGCTGCTTCAGGAGCACAACCTCTTCCTGCCACTTGCGGATCCGGCCCTCGATCATCTTCTCGACCACGCCGATCGGCTTGCCCGATTCAAGCGCCTGGTCCGTCAGGAACTTCTTTTCCTTGGCCACGGCCGCGGGATCCAGGTCGTCCGTTGTCAGCGCCAGCGGCGGCGCGGGCGTGCCGGCCACGTGCATGGCGATCTTGCGACCGACATCGCGCAGCACGGCCACGTCGCCCGTGCTTTCCAGCGCCACCAAAACGGCCAGACGCGCCACGTCGTCGCCCTGCTTGTTGTGCAGGTAGAGCGACACAGCGCCATCCGAGACGCTCAGGCGGGCCGAGCGGCGCAGGCGCATGTTCTCGCCGATCGTCGCGATCATGTTAGTGATCACGTCGGAGACAACCTCCCCCTTGGCCGTCCTTGCCGCAGTGATCGCATCCACGTCGCCGTCGACGCCCAGCGCTACGACCGCAAAGTCGCGCGCCGCAGACTGGAACGTTTCGTTCTTCGACACGAAATCGGTCTCGGCATTCAACTCAACGATCACGCCGGTCTTGCCGTCGTCGCTCAGCTTGGCGGCCACCAGGCCCTCGGCCGCGGCGCGGTCCGATTTCTTGGCAGCCTTGGACAGGCCCTTGGCGCGCAGCCAGTCCAGCGATGCTTCCATATCGCCGTTGTTTTCCTGCAAGGCTTTCTTGCAGTCCATCATGCCAACGCCGGATTTTTCGCGCAGGTCCTTGACCAGCGCAGCGGTGATTTCCGCCATGGTCAGCTCCTCATCAGGTTAGGAACCGACGGCGCCCCATGTGGAACGCCGCCGAAAGTGGTTGGGTATCAGGCCCAAGCGACGATTTTGCTTGGCCCGCTTGTTATTCGCTCGCCGCGGCGACGCCATCTTCGGCCGTCGTGGCCTCCGCGGCGGGGGTATCAGGTTCCGCAGCCGCGCCGGTCATCTCGGCCTCGAGGGCGGCGGCTTCCGGCGCCGACACTTCAGGCTCGGACACCGGCTCGGGGGTGAGCGCGCGGGCCAGCGTCGGCTCCATCGGAGCTTCCGAAGCGCCCAGGTCGATGCCCGAGGCCGACTGGCCAGCCGCAAGGCCGTCCAGCACCGAATCCGCCAGCAGATCACAATAGAGCTGGATGGCGCGTGCGGCGTCGTCGTTACCCGGGACCGGATAGGTGATGCCGTCGGGGTTGCAGTTGGTGTCGAGGATCGCGATCACCGGAATGTTCAGCTTCCGGGCTTCCTGGATGGCGATGGCTTCCTTGTTGGTGTCGATCACGAACATCAGGTCGGGGATGCCGCCCATGTCCTTGATGCCGCCAAGGCTCAGCTCAAGCTTGTCGCGCTCGCGCGTCAGCTTCAGCACTTCCTTCTTCAGGCGCCCGGCGCCGTCGCCGCCTTCCAGCAGGGTTTCCAGTTCGCGCAGGCGCGCGATCGAGCCCGAAACGGTGCGCCAGTTGGTCAGCGTGCCGCCCAGCCAGCGGTGATTGACGTAGTACTGCGCGCAGCGCTTGGCGGCCACAGCGATCGGGTCCGACGCCTGACGCTTGGTGCCCACGAACAGGATGCGACCGCCGCCGGCGGCGACTTCACGCACCTTCACCAGCGCCTGGTGCAGCAGCGGGATCGACTGCGACAGGTCGATAATGTGGATGTTCGAGCGCGAGCCAAAGATGAACTTGTCCATCTTCGGGTTCCACCGGTGCGTCTGGTGGCCGAAGTGCGCGCCGGCTTCCAGGAGCTGGCGCATAGAAAAATCAGGCAGAGCCATCGTCTGTTACTCGTCTTTCTTCCGGTTGAACCTCCGCAGGCAAACCCTCCCGAAGGAGGACCGGAACGGTCAAGTGCGGGATGTCTCCCCGCCAGAACCGCACGCCTACGTGTGGATTGGAGCGGCGCATGTAAGGGCAAACGCGCGGGAAATCAACCGCGCCCGTCCTGGCCGCGCCGGGCGACGCCTTTCCGGCCTACGGCTTCTTGCGGCTGTCGGGTCCGTACAGGCTGGTTCCAGGCTTGGACTTATAGGGTTGAAAAGGCTTGTAGGCATCGGCGGCAGGCGGCGAACCGTACGTCCTTGGCCTCGACGTCGATGATGACCCGCTGTAGGGCGAGCCATACGAGGGCATCGGGCGCGCGGCGTAGGGTGACGGAACTGACGACATTCCGGTGGCGGGCTTTGCCTTTTGGAAGCCCGGCGTCGGCGACTTCATCTTTCCGAAATCCGCCGCCGCAGGCCCCGCTGCCGCCGTGACCAGCGCCGCGATGATCAGGATCAACTTCATGACTATGCTCCAGATTGCGTGTTGAATTCACACACGCAATACGGCCTCCGTCAAGACGACGCCTAAAGATCCTCGATAAACACCACGCCGGGCGAGGTCTTCAGCGCGCCGCGCACCGCGCCGTCCAGGGTGAAGCGGCCCGGCAGCTTTAGCTCCACCTCGCGGCCACCCGCCAGCCCCGCCACCAGGATCACCTCGCCGCCCCGCGCATTGGTCACCCCGGACAGCCGTCGCTTCAGCGCCTCGATCTCGGCGCTGCGCGGCGCCACGTGCACGCGAAGGCCCGACACCACGCTCTCGACGGCCTTCTCCACCGGCTCCACATCGTCGCCGAAAAACCGCACCTCGCCGTCCGCCGCCTTGGCGCGCACCTTCAGCGCCACCGCCTTGCCGGGCTCCAGTAGGTCGCGGAACTTCTTCAGCGACTCCGGCGGGAACAGCACCTCATATTCGCCCGTCGGATCCGACAGGGTTACGAAGGCGAACTTCTCCCCCGAGCGCGAAGGCCGTTCCTGCTTGCGCCGGATTACGCCGGCCATCCGCAGCGCCTCGGCCCCGGCCAGCGCCTTCGGGATCGCGTCGGCCAGCAGGTCGGTGCGTTTGCGCCTCAGCGCGTCGACCATGTCGTCCAGCGGGTGGCCGGACAGATAGAACCCCACCGCCGCCAGTTCCTCATCCAGTCGCTGCACCGGGCTCCACGCGTCGGCGCGGGTGATCCGGGGGCGATGGCCGCCGCTCAGATCCTCGCCAAACAGGCTGACCTTGCCCTCGGCGCGATCGGACGCCAGCGCCTGGCCGTGGCCCACCAGCGCCTCGCTGGAGGCGATCAGCTCGGCCCGGTTCGGATGCAGGGCGTCAAACGCCCCGGCCCGCGCCAGGGTCTCGAAGGTGCGCTTGTTCACCTGCCTGGGATCGATCCGCTCGACAAAGTCGAAGATGTCCCGGAACGGCCCGCCCTCGCGCCGTACGGTCACCACGTGTTCCATGGCGGCCAGACCCACGTTACGGATCGCGCCAAGAGCGTAGAGCACCTCGCCGTCCGCCACATCGAAGTCGCCGGAGGACCGGTTCACGCAAGGCGGCCGCACCGTCACGCCAAAGCGTCTGGCGTCCTGGTAGAACACCGCCAGCTTGTCGGTATTGGCCATATCCAGGCTCATCGAGGCGGCGAAGAACTCCACCGGCGTGTTCGCCTTCAGCCAGGCCGTCTGGTAGGCGATCAGCGCATAGGGCGCGGCGTGGGACTTGTTGAACCCGTAGCCGGAGAATTTTTCCATCAGCCCGAACAGGATGTCGGCGATCGCCTTGTCCACCCCGCGCTCGGCGGCGCCGGAGGCGAACCGGGTGCGCTGCTGGTCCATCTCCTCCTTCTTCTTCTTGCCCATGGCGCGGCGCAGCAGGTCGGCTTCGCCCAGCGAGTAGCCCGCCATGATCCGGGCGATCTGCATCACCTGTTCCTGGTAGACGATCACGCCATAGGTAGGCGTCAGCACCTGCTCCAGCAGAGGGTGATAGAAGTCGAGGTCGCGTCGGCCCATCTTCACGTCGACATAGGACGGGATCGATTCCATCGGGCCAGGCCGATAGAGCGAGATCAGCGCCGTGCACTCTTCCAGCGACGTGGGCCTGAGCTGGCGCAGGGTGTCGCGCATTCCCTGACCTTCCATCTGGAACACGCCCACGGTCCTGGCCTCGGCCATGATCTCGTAGGCCCCGGCGTCGTCGAGTGGCAACGCTTCCAGGTCAAAGTCCGCCCCGCGCCGTTCCAGATGCTTCATGGCGCGGCGAATGACCGTCAGCGTCTTCAGGCCCAGGAAGTCGAACTTCACCAGCCCCGCGCTCTCCACCCACTTCATGTTGAACTGGGTGGCCGGCAGCTCCGAGCGCGGATCGCGGTAGAGCGGCGAGAGCTGCGTCAGCGGCCGGTCCGAGATCACCACCCCGGCCGCGTGGGTCGAGGCGTTGCGGTAAAGCCCCTCCAGCTGCAGGGCGATGTCCAGCAGGCGCGCCACCGCCTCGTCCTCGTCGCGGGCCTGGCGCAGGCGCGGCTCGATCTCGATGGCCTGGGCCAGGGTCACCGGATTGGCGGGGTTGGCCGGCACCATCTTGGCCAGACGGTCCACCTGCCCCAGCGGGAGCTGCAGCACGCGCCCCACATCGCGCAGCACCGCGCGCGCCTGCAGGGTGCCGAAGGTGATGATCTGCGCCACCCGGTCGCGGCCATAGCGCGTCTGGACGTAGCTGATCACCTCGTCGCGGCGATCCTGGCAGAAGTCGATATCGAAGTCGGGCATCGACACTCGCTCCGGGTTCAGGAACCGCTCGAAGATCAGCCCGTACCGCAGCGGGTCCAGACCCGTGATCAGCAGCACCCAGGCCGTCAGCGAACCGGCGCCGGAGCCCCGCCCCGGCCCCACCGGAATATCGTGCGCCACCGCCCACTTCATGAAGTCCGACACGATCAGGAAGTAGCCGGCAAAGCCCATCTGGATGATGACCTTCAGCTCCGCCTCCAGCCGCGCCTCATAGTCTGCCGGCGGGAACGCCGTCGCCTGGCCCTTGGCTATGCGGGCGCGCAGGCCCTCGCGCGCCTGATAGGCCAGTTCCTCGGCCTCGGTCCGCCCCTCGCTGGTGGGGAAGCTCGGCAGGATCGGGTCGCGCTTGGCCACCGTGAAGGCGCAGCGCCGGGCGATGTCGAGGGTGTTGTCGCAGGCCTCCGGCAGATCGGCGAACAGGGCCCGCATCTGCTCAACGGACTTGAACCCGTGCTCGGCGGTCACGCGCCGCCGGTCGTCCTGCCCCACAAAGGCGCCGTCGGAGATGCACAGCAGCACATCGTGGGCCTGATGGGTCTGGGCGTTCTTGAAATAGACGTCGTTGGTGGCCACCAGCGGCACGTCCTGGTCATAGGCGAAGGCCACCAGTCCCGGTTCCGCCAGCGCCTCGGCCGCTGCCTCGTGACGCTGCAGTTCCACATAGAACCGGTCCGGAAAGGCGCGGGCCATCTCGGCCAGCGCCGCATTCGCCAGATCCGCCTTGCCCGCGGCGAACAACGGATTGACCGGCCCGTCCGGCCCGCCCGACAGCAGGATTAGCCCGGCGGCGTGCGCACAGACCTTGTTCCAGGGCACATGCGGGTCCTCGCTGCCGTCGCTGTCCAGATAGGCCATCGACGAGAGCTCGGAGAGATTGAGATAGCCTTCCTCGTTCTGGGCCAGCAGCATCACGGTCGGCGTCTTGGCCCACCGCTCCGTCAGTCCGCCGCCGATCCCCGTCACCGGCAGGGCGCAGCCGATGATGGGCTGGACCCCCTCGCCCTTGGTGGCGACCGAAAACTCCAGCGCACCGAACAGATTGGCCCGGTCAGCGATGGCCACAGCGGGCATGCCATCGGCCTTGGCCAGGCCCCCGATCTTGTCCGCCTTGATGGCGCCTTCCAGCAGCGAATAGGCCGAGCGGACCCGCAAATGGACGAAACCCCTGTCCTCGTCCGCCACGTTCGCCGCCTCCCCCATTCGCATGGCGTCAGCCCATCAGACCGGCCACCGTGCAGACCATCCAGACAAAACTCGCCACCGACGCAAAGGCCAGTGATTCCCGGGCCAGACGAACCATCACGACCATCCTCCTGTTGAGCGCCTGTGGGTAACCCGTGGACGCGTTCCGTTTTTGTTCATAGTCCCCTTTTGTTCTCGACGTCAAGGTGATATCGAGTGGCAACCTTGACGGGAACTATACGAAAATGAACGCTCGACTACTATTCGCTTTAGCGCTGATATTCGGGACAATGTCCCAGGCAATGGCGCAGACGCAATCGGCCCCTCCGGCCTGCGGTGCAAAACTTGAGGGCGCTGGAACGCCGCTCAAATTCGCCTCACCGCTCCCCGAAGAGGATCGGATCGGCCTGATGGCCAGTGTTCACCTGGCGCTTAACGACAGCACCGGACGGGGCGCCTGGCCGATCTCGGAGATCGACATCGCCCTGCCCTGCGAAATCGCCAGCTTTCCGGTCGGAGACGACACCTGGGTGATCTCGGCCGGCGAAGGCTACGCGCCACCTCGCTGGGCGCGGACCAAGGGTCGAGACGACACCTACTACCTTGTAGCAGGCCCGTCGGTCGCCGACGCCCGGGCCTGGTCGACGACCCCCGGCGCGCCCACCACGGGCTTGGCACGACCGCTCTACTATCTCGTGGGCGCTACAGACGGACTGCACTTCGTCTTCAAGGTCTACCAGGGCGCACCGGGCGGCAAACAGCTGGCCGATGATCTGGTCGAGGCGATCACCGAAAAGACAGCGCCCGTCGCGGTCTATGATTCCAGGGGCAATGCCGCGAGCCTGTTTCTCCTGACCCAGTCGCGTCGAACCTCCTGGATTTACCAGCCCGAGCGCCTGGCTGGAGACCGCTCGGCCGTGATCTACGGGCCGGACGGCGTCTTTTTCTTTCCCGCGCCCGGTGGGGCGACGATCCTGCGTGGTTCTGACCTGCAGTGCGATGCGCGCTATGGGGCCTACGAGATGTTCCGGCTGGGCGTGCTTAATCCGGTAGATGACGCCCTCGACCTCGCCTGCTTCTATGGCAATGACGAGAACTACCTCTCGATCTTCATTAGCCACCTGCCGGACGCGAGCGAGGACCGGCGGTTGTTCGCGTCATTGCTCAAGCAGTCCCAGGACGAGGACGGCGTGACCGCACGACTGCCCGGCTTCCAGACCGGCCCCAGGGAAATCCTGCAGGCCGGAAGAGCCTGGGTGGACAAGTCAAGGATGGGTCAAGGGATCTGGCTGATGCGCCGGGGCGACTACATTTACGAGATCCGGATTACCTTCGAGGTCGCCGGAACCACGGCAGCTCTGGACGCCGTTGAAGCCTTCGCCCTGAGCACCGAACCCGAGCCCGACGCGCGATGAAAAGCGGGCGACGAACCCCTTCCCACCCCTCTGCGGCTCATCAGGCCAAAAAGCGTGCGTATCCTACCTTTCCGCCCCACCCCGTTCACGCTCGCAAAAGCGGGGCCCCAAGAGGCCGGTACGCTGGCGCTGCGGTTGGCGATTGTTGCGCCTGTTGTCTAATTGGTTTCACGGTTGCCTCAGGTTCGTTGTTGGACTGACCTTGGTCTATGGTTGTCTACGGGGTCATGGCCTGGCTGGGGAGCCTTGATGGCCGTGCCGCAAGATCGCGGTCAGG
>NZ_JBIKNZ010000073.1:0-17220 GCF_044358365.1 Phenylobacterium sp.
GACGCCTCAAGGACTGGCGGCGCATCCACACCCGATACGACCGATGCGCACACACCTTCATGTCCGCCATCGCTCTCGCTGCCACCGTCATCTTCTGGCTATGATCAATGAGTCCTGAGCCTAGGCCGCCTACCACCAGAACCGTGGCTCCGGGCCGTTCGGCGAGTTGCGGCCCCACGGCCCGCCAACCGTCGGCGATGTTATCCGAAAGACTTGCTGCAGCCACGGGATCCACGCCCTCGGGCAGGGGCGTCAGCATGTGATCGGCGAAGGGTATGCGCATGAGGTCGGAAAGGGCGCCGCCGAATTCCGTACCGGACGTTGGTTTGAGGCCGTAGGCCGCGCCGAATGGATAAGCTTCACAACTGTTGGTCCAGCCTCGACGGCAGGCGCCACATGAGCCACAGGAAAGCTGGAAAGGCACCACAACCCTCTCGCCGGGGGAAACAGCGGATGCGGGACCAGCCTCGACGACTTCCGCAATCGTCTCGTGCCCAAAGGCGAAGGGCCCAGGATAATTGACGACACCTGTCGCGATGTACAGATCAAGGTCGCATCGCGCCACGACCAGGGGCCTAACGATAGCGTCAGTGTCTGCCTGCAGACGGGGGGCGGCGACTTCCCACCATTCCAGTACTCCGGGCTTGATAAACGTTAGCTGGCGCATCGAACGGTCTCCCTGCTGGACTCTCTAGACAGATCTGGAACCGAAGACGCCTTAGTTCGGCAGCCCACAGCTGAATCCTGCTCAGCTAGCAAGGCGGGTGGCGGCGGCGTGTGATAGCTTATTTCAGCTAACGTATACGGGCCGGATCTGGTTTGTTCGTCGCGTTCGACAGGCGCCATTTGAAGGGAGTGGAGAGGGTTCTTCCACGCAAGACCGGAGTCTTTCGCATGCTAAAAGTCCAACTCGTCAAGCGGCCCGCAGTCGCCGCATTGTTGTCAATCCTTGCTTGGTCCGGAGCTCAGGCTGAAGCCCGGACGGGTCGCCATTCGACTGGGAAGAATCTTTACGCCATCGTTCTTGAGCGCGAACTGCCGCGGTTTGCCCCCAGACCCATCGTCATCGGGCGATTCAAGAGTCTGGCTCCAAAATACAAGTCCGTACCCGGCCTCAGAACCAAGTACTTCGTGCTTTCTGATCGAAATACTTATGGTGGCGTATACTTGCTGAACGACAGGAAATCTGCAGATGCATATCTTGCGAGCCCGTTACTTGCCGAGATCAGCGCCAAAGCGAAGGGTAAGAGGACAGTGACTCGCTTTGAAATTCCCGTGGCGATCGATGGTCCTGCAGCCGCTACGTTCGACTTGAATAAGGCCACCGGTGTTGTGCGCATCGTTCGCATCAAGCTACCGCCACAGACGCCCCGGGATTCGATCCTTGCGGGCATCAATGAAGCCGTGCCGACTTATCAGAAAGTCCCAGGACTGGTGCACAAGTGGTTCTCTATCGCCGAGGACGGTCGCATTGGCGGCATCTATTTCTTTGCAGACAAGGCGTCAGCCGATGCCTGGTTTAATCCCGCTTGGCACGCCAGCGTGAAGGCGAGGTACGGTGTCGATGGCGAGATTACGACTTTCGACGCGCCCGTTGTGATCGAGAACTAGGTT
Source organism: Phenylobacterium sp. (assembly GCF_044358365.1). GTDB lineage: Bacteria > Pseudomonadota > Alphaproteobacteria > Caulobacterales > Caulobacteraceae > Phenylobacterium. The sequence goes on from NZ_JBIKNZ010000073.1 coordinate 1,615, forward strand.
CCGGCCAACTGGCGGAGGAGTCGATGCCGCAGCGGATCTTCCACAAGCCTTCGCTCGAATTCATCCCTCTGCCGAAAGCTAGATGTGAGCGGGTTGAGGAAAAGCGGTAACTGGTTTTCCGACCGCAACCCGCTCCAAATATATGAGGGCGATCACGTCGAGATTGGATTGATCCAACCCAATCTCGACGTGATCTAGGCGCCGCAGTCCGCGCGTTCACCTTCGGCCAACAACGGCGGCGAGGCGTCTGGAACCGGTTCTGCAACCGGGTGCGGGGCTTGCCCTCGACGTCGCCTATTCGCTGCGCAGCGCCGGCGCAGGACGTTTCGACAGGGCCTGGAACGCCGCGAGAAGTCCGCCGATCCCGGCGAGTAGCGAGGCGATGGCCAGGAGCGTGAAGACGCCGCCCCAGTCGACGCTCCACTCGGTCTCGAAGACGCGGACCACCACGGGCCAGGCCGCCGCATACCCCAGCGCCACGCCAGCCGCGCCGGCGATGAGGCCGACCAGGCCATATTCCAGCACGTAGGCGCTGAGCACCTGGGCCCGGCTGGCGCCCAGCACCTTGAGGATGGCGGCCTCGCGGGTTCGCTCGACGGCCCGGGCGGCGATGGCGCCGGCCAGCACCAGAAGCGCCGCCATCAGGGCCACGGCCGCTGCGCCGCGCACGGCCAGGGCGACGCGATCGAAGAGTTCTGTGGCGGCCTCAAGCTGTTCGCGCACCGAGATGATGTTCACCTCCGGAAACGCTGCGCCCAGCCCACGGAAGATCCGCTGTTCCTCGGCCAGGGTGGCCTTGGCGATGGCGAACTGGCGGGGATTGGCGCCTTCAATGGCCGAAGGTGTCAGCACCAGCGGGAAACTGGCGCCGAAACTGCCGAAGTCCACGCGCCGGATGACAGCAACCTTCGTCACGATCTCCCGGCCCAGGATTGAAATCGTGACCTCGTCGCCGATCTTGATGTTGGCGGCGCGGGCCGGATCCTGACCCATCGCCAGCAGGGGCGGTCCGGCATAGTCGGCGGCCCACCACTTGCCCTCCACCACGCCCGCGTTCGGCGGCTCGGGACCCAGGGCCGAGAGGCTAATGTCGTTGTCGTAGGCCCAGCGTCCCTCACGGCCCAGCTTGTCTTTCACCACGGGCTGGCCGCGCACGGCGATGATGCGGCCCGTCAGGAACGGCGCGCGCAGATAGGTGTTGGCGTCAGGCGTGCGGCCATAGCCCCTGGCCACCTCGGCGTCGAACTCGGTCACCCGCTCGGCGGGCACCTGGGTGAAGACGAGGGCCGGCGCCGTCTGCGGCGCGATGATCGAGATCTGGCGCAGCAGGCTGGACTGGATCAGCACCACGGCGGCCAGCAACGCAAAGCCGAGGCCGATGGCCGGCGCGGCCGTGCGCGCTGCCGAGCGGGGCCCGGCCAGATTGGCGAGCGCGATCCGGAGTGATCCGCGCGTACCGCCGCGCATCCGTCCGGCCAGTTTCGCCCCACCCCAACCGGCAGCCCACAGCAGCACGAAGGCTACGGCGACGCCGGCGATCATGATGGTGGCGGCAAACGGCGTGGGGGCCGTCCAGATCGCCAGCCCGCCCAGGCCAGCCGCGGCCAGTAGCGCGCCGATCATCTCCGGGCCGAAGGTCAGCCTGCCAGTCATGTCGCTGCGGAACAGGCTGGCCGGCGGCGTGGTCCGCGCCCGCGCCAGCGGCGCCAGGGAGAACGCTGCCGCCGAAAGCACGCCGAAGGCGGCGGCCTTCAGCAACGGCATCGGATAGATCGCGAACAGGGCGGGCACCGGTAGATCGCCCTGAATCGCCGCACCCAGCGCCAGGGGCGTCGCCGCCCCTACCGCCAGACCGATGGCCACCCCCACAAACGACAGCAATCCGATCTGGGCCAGATAGATATCGCGGATCAGACCGCTCTCCGCGCCGAGGGCTTTAAGGGTCGCGATGGCGGGCTTGCGACTGTCCACATAGGCGCTGACGGCGCCGAACACGCCAAGGCCTCCCGCCACCAGCGAGGCCAGACCTATGAAGCCCAGGAAGTACTCCAACTGGTCGATTATCCGGCTGACGCCCGGCGCGGCGTCATTGCGATCCCGCACGCGAACGCCGCCCTTGATGTCGCGCTGCACGCTGACCTTCTCGCGGGCCATGACCAGCCCGGGCTTCAGCGCGATCCGCGCTGTTTCACCGAATGGCAGACCCGGCTTCAGCATCCCACCCTGTTCCAGGGCGCCGCGCGCGGTCAGCACCCTTGGTCCCAGCTGGAAGCCTCGCGACAGCCGGTCGGGCTCCTGTTCCAGCACGGCGTTGACCCGCATCGGCACATTGCCGACCAGGAAGGTGTCGCCAACACTCAGGTTCAGTCGATCCAGCAGGGATTGTTCGACGGCCGCGCCCCAGACGCCGTCACGGCGGGCGAGGGCGGGTTGAAGGCCGCCGCCGCCCCTGAGGGTGACGGCGCCGGCCAGCGGATAGGCGCTGTCCACGCCCCTGAACTCCACCAGTCGCCGCTCGCCGGAGGGCGCCTCGGCCATGGCTGGAGAGGCTACCGAATAGGTCACGCGCCCACGCGCCTCCAGCTTCTGCCGCTCGGCGGGCGTCATCTGGCGCTGGTTGACCGAAACAGCGATGTCGCCGCCCAGGATGTCGCGGGCCTCGCTGGCCAGCCCACGCCGGAACGCCTCCGCCGTCGAGCTGGCCGCCGCGATGGCGGCCACGCCCAGCGCCAGACAGGCCAGGAATATGCGGAAGCCCTTGACGCCGCTCCGTAGTTCCCGCGCTGCGAACCGCAACCATAGCGGGGTCATGCAGCCTCGACCTGACGGCCGTCGCGAAGGGTGATCGAGCGCTGGGCCCGCGCCGCCAGAGCTGGATCGTGGGTGACCAGTAACAGCGCCGCGCCAGTCTGGTTGACCAGATCGAACAGCATGTCGGCCACCATACGGGCATTGGCGCTGTCGAGATTGCCGGTGGGTTCATCGGCAAACAGCAAGGCCGGACTAGGCGCCAGCGCCCGCGCCAGCGCGACGCGTTGTTGCTCACCGCCGGACAGCTGGTGCGGATAGTGCCGCGCCCGCGCGCTGAGGCCCACGCGGTCGAGCCAGTGTCGCGCCTGATCCATCGCGCCAGGCTTGCGCGCGATTTCCATCGGGGCGGCTACGTTTTCCTCGGCGGTCATGTTGGGCAGCAGGTGAAAGGATTGAAACACCAGGCTGACGCGACCTCGCCGGAGTTTTGCCCGGCCGTCCTCATCGAGGGCCCCCAGGTCCTGGCCAAACAGTTCCACGCGCCCGGTGCTGGGGCGCTCCAGACCTGCGGCCACCGCGATCAGGGAGGATTTTCCGGAGCCTGAGGCGCCGATCAGCGCCACCTGTTCGCCCTTGTTCAGGGTCAGGCTGAGGTTGCGGAGAATTTCGACAGGACCGGCCGAGGACGGCAGGGTCAAACCCACATTGTCCAGCACGAGCGGCGGTAAATCGTCCAATGAGGTCCCCGGCAGTTGAGTGATGCGACAGCTCCCTTACATAGGACGTTCATGACCTCGCCAAGACCCTCTCGCAGAACCTTTTTCGCTTTGCCGCTATTTGTGGCCGCTTGGCCGGCTCTGGCCGCGAAGCCGGCGGTCATCACCCTGCTGGGAGACTCCATCACGGCAGGCTATGGCCTCCCCGGAAGGGCCGCTTTGCCGAACCAGCTGCAGGCGGCGCTTACCCGGATGGGCGTGGCCAATGTCGTGCGCGCAGCTGGCGTCAGCGGCGACACAACGGCCGGCGGTCTGGGCCGGGTCGACTTCAGCGTCCAGAAAGACACCAGCCTTGCCATTGTGGCGCTGGGCGGCAACGACCTGCTGCAGGGGCTGGACCCCAAACGCACCCGGGCCAACCTCGACGGCATCATCAGGAAACTGAAGGCCCGCAAGATTCCCGTATTGCTGGTGGGCATCACAGCGCCCGCCGAAGTGGGCGGGGGTTATGCGAGGGATTTCAACGCCGTCTTCTCCAGCCTGGCCAAAACTCACGGCGTGCCACTCTATCCCAATCTGATCGACGGCGTAGCCCGTCGCCGCGACCTGAACCAGCCGGACGGGATCCATCCCAACGCACAGGGTGTTCAGGTCATCACGGCGAAGCTGGCGCCGGTGGTGGCCAAGGCGCTGAAGCGGTAAAATCGATCCTTCCCAACTAAGGGGCAGACCTGAATCTCAAGGGCATCGCTTTCGGGCCGGAGATGAAATTCGATGCCAGCCACTCGACGGGCGCAGCCAGCCTGAAGTCCGTCATCCGGGTCAGCACCTCGTGCAGCATGGCGTCGATTTCTATCCGGGCGATGTGCTGGCCAAGGCAGCCATGCGGGCCGGTGCCGAAGGCGATCTGGGGATTCTCGGGACGCGAAAGATCCAGCACATCAGGCCGATCAAAGACCGCCGGATCGCGGTTGGCCGACCCGAAATACATCACCACCTTGTCCCCGGCCCGGATGGCCTGGCCGGCGAGAATCGCGGCCCGCGTCGCCGTCCGGCGCATGTAGATCACAGGGCTGGTCCAGCGCAGAAGTTCCTCCCGCGCGCTCGGCAGGCGGGCGTCAAGGTCAGCCATCAGCCAGGCGTACTGGTCCGGGTTCTCCATCAGCGCCAGCAGTCCGCCAGACAGCAGATTGCGGGTGGTGTCGCCGCCTGCGTCGACCAGCAGCAGGAAGAACAGCAGGAACTCCATGTCGTCCAGCTTGCGGCCATCCACCTCGCAGGCCAGCAGGCGCGACGCCAGATCATCGCCGGGTCGCGCCCGCTTCTCGGCGATCACCCGGGAGCCATACTCGAACATCTTCATCACGGCCTGGCCGCCGGCGCCGGGCGGCAGGGCCTCGGGCGCCGTGTGAATGATCTCGGTCAATTTGTAGAGTTCGCGACCGTCCTCCAGCGGCAAGCCCATCAATTCGGCAATCACGAATGAAGGCATCTCGCCAGCGATCTGGTCCACGAAGTCGCATTCGCCCCGATCAATCACGGCGTCGACTATCTGCCGGGCCAGTTGCTGAATACGCCCCTGCCGCAGGCGGGCGGCTGGCTCCGTGAATTCGGACCGGATCAGCTTGCGGAAGGCCGTATGTTCCGGCGGATCCATCATCAGCATCATCTTGTGGCCGCCAAAGCCCATCTCGGACGACGGGTCGGTGATCATGATCGTGGGCTCGGACGAATAGGTCTCGAAATCCCGATCTACAGCCCATACATCGGCGTGGCGGGTGACGGCCCAGAAGCCCTTGCCACCCGGCTCGTCGTGCCATTGGACCGGCGCGTTTGTCCTGAGCCAGTCGAACTGCACATGCGGCTGTCCGCTGGCGAAGCTGGCGGGAGACAGCAGATCAATTTTCATGTGGTGCGCCCTGGCCTTATTGGGAATTGGACGTCCTTGTCCGCAGGTAACGCAAGAGATCGCTGGGCCGTCGCCTGTCGAGAAGGACATGGTTACTGAATTTTTGCGCTCTGTGTCCTGAATTTAGCAGGAAATTCTCATTTGGGGCTCATCCTGCAATCCCAAGGTCAAACTCTGGTGTGGTGAGAATTTTCGTGAAAGATCGAAACGTCCGAAGTCTGATCGCTCTCGAAGAGTCGGCGTCCACGGCGCGCGTGCTTAATCTGGTCGCCGCGCGTCGTCAGGCAAAGCTCGATCCATCGATGAACGAGCGCCCCTTCTTCGAGAACAGCAATCTCAACGGCAGCATTATCGTCAAGCATCGGCTACGCCCGCACGAACTCGACCTCTTCCAGAAGCCGCTGTCGTCCACGACGAAGATCATGGCCCCCATTGATGCAACGGACCTGAAGCTCGGCGCCAGGTATCTGATGATGGGCCAGAATGACTTCGATCAGGCTGCTTTCGAAATGTTTGGAGAAGGGATGCGACCGGGGCGGCGGGATCGGCTGGTCCTGGACCTGATCGATGAACTGCCCTCCCTGGACCCTTTCCTCCTGCGGGAACATCTGAAGCGGAACGGCATCGAGCCGGCCCGGCGTTATTTCGCCATCTCCGATCCCGATCTGGAGCGCATGTACGCCTTCGTTCGGGAACAGGTGATGGCGCTGGTGCGTCTCTCGTCCGGCCAGTCCAGCGACTCGGGCTTCGCGGCGACGAGGCTGGTGGACAAGTTACTCTCCAATTCGCCCGACGAAGGATTCGGGCCGCTCAAGGAGGTCCTGCGTCTCAGCGACAAGGACTATGCCGATGGCGTCTTCGGATGGCGCGGGTTCCTCTACTACAAGTGGGTCCTGACGGACATGGCTCCGCAGCTGACCGGGATCCTGAAGGAGGTCACCGAAATCCGGGCGCGCGGCCCCAATTCACTGGAGACGACCCACTATCTTCCCAGGGCGCGTATGCGACTTGAGGTGGCGATCGCGCAGGCTGTGAAGGGCGTTGAGAAGATGCTCTCTGTCTACGACGATGCTTATTCGTCCCTGACTGTTGATGGCCGGCCCACAGCATTCAGGGATTTTCTCCTCGCCGCGCCCAACATGTTCATGTCCCTGGGCGAGCAATCGGGCGCCGTCCAGCACATCGCCAGCTTCTGGCGCTTCAGATTTCCCCGGGGTCGGCGGGTGGCAGTCAGTCCCGACGAACTGATGGATATCTTCATGGACTTCGAGAACGGGTTGCAATGCGTCACGGATCCGGACGGTGTGGAACGGGCCGCCTGAACCCCGTTCACCGCCGCCCGCGCGGACATCAGCCCTTGTTGGGGTTGATCAGATACTTTTCACCTGTTGTCTTGCGGTTGTAGGCCGCGATGACTTCGGGCTGTAGCGCCTCCTGCAGCGAGATCTCGGCGGTGTAGTGGCTGGCGAAGGTCGTCTTCAATTCATGGACGACCCGCTGACGCAGTTTCTGGGCCTCGGCGGCGCCGATCTTCATGAGGAAGGGCGTCAGTAGCCAGCCGCCCAGGCCCCACGACATGCCATAGCTGCGGACCAGTTCGGTCGGCGCCGTGCTGAGACCACCATAAATGTAGACCTGCTTGTAGGTGGTGGAGCCGTAGCGGCTGTAGCTGCCGGGCCTGGAATTGGCGGCCTGTTCCATGCCGCTCAGGATCTGGCTGGCCAGCTTGCCACCGCCGATGGCGTCAAAGGCCAGGGTTGCGCCGGTCGCGGTCAGGGCGGCGACCAGGTCTTCCATGAACGTGGGGGCGCTGGAGTCCACCACGTGCTTTGCGCCGATGTCGGTCAGGATTTTCGCCTGTTCCGGGCTACGGACAACGTTCACCAGCTCGACCCCGTCCTTGAGGCAGATCTTGTTGAGCATCTGGCCCAGGTTGGAGGCGGCGGCAGTGTGGACCAGGGCGGTGTGGCCCTCGCGGCGCATGGTCTCGACCATGCCCAGCGCTGTCAGCGGATTGACGAAGCAGGATGCGCCGTCGGCAGCGCTGGCGTCTTCGGGCAGGGCCAGGGCGTCGGCCGCCTTCACCGTGCGGTATTGGGCGTACATGGCGCCGCCCAGGATCGCCACCTTGCGACCCAGCAACGCCTGCGCAGCCTCGCCAGGGCCGGCGGCGATCACGGTGCCGGCGCCCTCGTTACCGACCGGCATGGATTCATCGGCCCGCGCCGCCATAGCGCGCATCATGGCCGGCGCCACCTTGGCCGTGACCACCCCGCCGCCGGCCGTCGCCGTCGACATATCAGCGGCCCCCAGCAACAGCCCGAGATCGGAGGGGTTGATCGGCGAGCCCTCGATCCGGACCAGGATCTCGTCGCCGACCGGCGCGGCCACATCAACGGTGGCCAGCGACAATTCCAGCTCGCCGCTGGACTTGATCAGCGATCTCAGTTGCAGGCCTTGGGTCGGCAGGGCGCTCGTCATGATGTTTCCTAAGGGTTTGATCGTTGGGAAACCACATGGCCTTTGATGCGGTAGCGCGCAATGTCTTTGGCGGATGCAAGGAAGGCGGCCCTTTCGGACCGCCTCTGCCGCTTCGTCATTATCCGCGCGGAACCAAAGGTTCCGGAAGCGCCGCAGGGCCCCACGCCCTGACATTCGCGGTTGAAGCGAACGCCGTTGCAGCCAGTTCATCCGGCCCGGGCGGTATTGCAAGGCGCATCAAACTGTCCGGACAAAATGATGCGGCGCCTGTGGCTCGGGAACAACGCCTCGAAATGGTCTCAATGCCGGCCCGACCTGAACACAAGCGGGCGTCATCAATGCACTTGTCGGTTGGTCAGTCTCCGGTTCGGATCCTGAAAAGCCCCCCCAGCCCCCTCCTTGTCGGGCGGCAGGCCAGCCGACACTTCCCCCTGACATCGCTGCGTTCTAGGAAGCTTGCCTTGGCTTTCCCGGACCTGACATGACCACACGATTGATCCTCGCCCTCACCGCGACTCTGGCCCTGGGCGCCTGCGCCACCCGTGCGCTGCCTGCCGCTGCGCCCGTGACCTATTCCGGCACGCCGCAAGAGCAATGGGAACAGGGCCAGGCGGCCTATGAGGCCTGGAGCCTCCAGCGGCCCGGCTGGAAGGTCACCGACAGCGGCCTTCAGTACCGCAAGGTCAAGGCTGCGAAGGGTTCCGCCCCCATGCCTGCGCCTGATGCGGTCGTGACCATCCACTATGTGGGTCGTTTCATCGACGGGCGGGTATTCGATTCCTCGCGCGCCCGCAGCGAACCCGCCACCTTCCCGCTGCCGCGCTTGATCAAGGGTTGGCAGGAGGGCGTGCCGATGATGCGGGTGGGCGAAACCTGGACGTTCGTCATTCCCTCGAAAATCGCCTACGGCGCGCGCTACCGTGACCCCATTCCCGCCAACAGCACCCTGCTGTTCGAGATCGAGCTGATCGCGATCCCGGAAGGTGACTAACCGGCCGCCCAGCCGGTAAGCGTGATGATCTCGAAGGTCGCTGCGATGCGACCGCCGGGCCGGGCGAACCTTTCCGAATAGATCTCGGCGGTGCGCGCCAGCAGGGTTCGGGTCAAGGGCTTCGGGTGACGGTCAGCCAGCACGCTGGTTTCGCCCATCCGACGCAGGTCCAACATCAGCTTGAGCGAGTGATCGTAGGTCACCGTCACCGTGTCCACATCGGCCACCGGCTCCTTGAACCCGGCGCGGTGCAGCAGGCCCGCAGCGTCTTGCAAGTCGGCGAAGGGCGAGATGCGCGAGCCTGCGCCGCCCAGGATCTCGCTTTCGGCGGCCACCAGCGACTGGCGCAGCTCGGTGAGGGTTGTCCCGCCGAGGAAGGCGCCAAGGAACAATCCGCCAGGCTTCAGTGTGCGGCGGATCTGGATCAATGCGCCCACGACGTCATTGGTCCAGTGAAGCCCCAGGGTCGAGACCACCAGGTCGAGACTGGCCGCGGCGAACGGCAGCCGCTCCTCGTCAGCGACCAAGCGCGTGTCAGCTCGACCGGCGAGCATGTCGTAGGACAGGTCAGCCTCGATCAGGTGGCCCACCCGATCCGACGCCGCCTCGTCCAGCGCCTCCCGGAACGCACCCCGCCGCGCGGAAAGCTCGACGGCCAGAGGAAAGGTGCGCAGGATGGGGCCGATACGCTCGGCCAGATCCAGGGCTGCGCGGCGATGCAGGAAGTCCGCCTCCGCAAAGCCATGCGCCGCCCGCGTCAGCCGTTTGCGGTGGAGCGCCCGGTCAAACAGGCGGGGCGGCAGAGGGGATGGAGAAGCGGGCATGAGCGCGGAAGATGGCGATTTCGCCGCCCGTTGGAAGCCCAAAGCGCAGGCGGCGTGGCGTGGAGCGCTTGATATGCTGTTCCCGCCACAGGCGCTGGACGGCGGGCCGCGCCCACTGGCAGGCGGTTTTACCGCGGAAACCTGGAGCCGGATCCGGTTTCTGGACGGGCCGGTTTGTGACGGCTGCGGCACGCCGTTTGATTTTGATCCGGGAGCACGGTGCGCTGCCTGCCTGGCCAGGCCCCGGGCATTTGATGCGGCGCGCGCAGCCTGCCTCTATGACGAAACCTCGCGCGAGCCGATCCTGCAGCTGAAGCACGCCGACCGTCTGGACCTCGCGCCGATGTTCGCCCGCTGGCTATCGCGGGCGGCGCGCGAGTTGATCGAGGAGGCTGACGCCATCGCGCCCGTGCCTCTGCACTCATTCCGGCTGCTGCGCCGTCGCTACAACCAGGCTGCCGAGATCGCCCGGCCCCTGGCCGTCCTGAGTGGGACACCCTACCTGCCGGACGCACTTGTGCGGCGGCGGGCAACCGCGACGCAAGCCGGCAAGTCAGGCTCCGGCCGGCGCCGCAACGTGGCGAACGCCTTCCACGTCCCGGCCTCGCGGGCCAGCCGGGTGGCAGGCCTGCGCATCCTCCTGATTGATGACGTTCTGACCACCGGCGCCACCGCAGAAGGCTGTGCGCGGGCGCTGAAGGCGGCAGGCGCGGCGCGTGTCGACGTTGCCGTCATTGCAAGGGTGCAGGACACGGCCTGACGTCCTATGTATGGTCGTGAAACAGACACACTGTCGCCAGAGCGCCATGAGCCAGGTCACCATCTACACCAAGCCTTACTGCCCTTACTGCATCCGGGCTGTCGAATTGCTGGAAACCAAGGGCATCGCCTTCGACGAGGTCGAGGCGGCGTTCGATCCCGAGAAGCGCCAGGAAATGATCCAGCGCTCGGGCCGCGCCACCTTCCCGCAGATCTTTATCGCCGGGCAGCACATCGGCGGATGCGATGACATGGTGGCTCTGGAGCGCGCCGGAAAGCTGGACGCCCTGCTGCAGGGCGCCTGAGCGGTCACATGATCCGCTACGCCTTATCCTGCGATCACGGCCACGACTTCGAGGGCTGGTTTGGCTCGTCCAGCGACTATGACGACCAGCAGGGTCGCGGCCTGGTGGCGTGCCCCGTCTGTGACAGTCAGGCCGTCCGCAAACAGATCATGGCCCCCGCCGTTACAGGCACCCGCCGCACCGTGCGCGACGTCGAGCCCGCCCGTATGCAAGCGATGATGATGGAGGCCGCCGGCCGGATCCGGGCCCACGTGGAGGCCAACTTCGACGACGTGGGCGACAGTTTCGCCAACGAAGCCCGCGCCATCCACGAGGGCCGATCCGAGGAGCGCGGCATCTACGGCCAGGCCACGCCGGCCGAGGTTCGCGACCTGGTGGAGGACGGCGTGCCGGTCGCGCCGCTCCCGCCGGAGCCCCCGAAGAAGGCCGAGCTGAACTAAAGGTTGAACTTGTGCCCGCACCGCGCGTTAGTCTCCTGATGAGCCCGCGCCGTTTCAAGATCGACCAGTCCCAGCCTTTCGCGCTTTAGATCTACGGACCCGGGGGCTCCAAGGCCCTGATCTGGAAAGCCGAGTGCGCCGCGCCCTTTACAGTCCCTGCCTGAGGCGGGCGCATCCAGCCGATGGAGGCCAAGGGCGCCCATCCCGACCTGTTTCACGAGATCACCAGGAGACAGCAGTTGGTCTGGGCTGAGGGCGACACGATTTGCTCCCTGACGCCGGTGTTCACCCGACCGGCGTACGGCGCGTGCGGGCTCACCCCCTCTAGGTGGCCGCGATCCGCCCTGTCCCTGACTGAGGGCGCCAAACTCGTCCCCCTTTGATCCCTATCAAGGCCCCTTGTGTGGCCATGGCGCCACACTATCTCAGAACAGCAGAGTGGCCGTGCTTCCAGAAGGCGGTTGCTTGCGTTCCGCCGAGATGGGGACCCCCGAATGAATATCGATATCTACTCTGACCGCGCCAAACAGGCGATCCAGTCGGCCCAGAGCCTGGCGCTGGCGCGTAGCCATCAACAGTTGGCGCCCGAACACATCCTGAAGGTGCTGCTCGAGGAGCGAGACGGCCTGTCGCGCGCCTTGATCCAGAGCGCCGGGGGGCGACCCGACGAGGTCGACAAGGCCGCCGAGGCCCTGCTGGCCCGCATGCCCAAGGTGGAGGGCGGGTCCGGCCAGCTCTACATGAAGCCCGAGACGGCCCGTGTGTTCGCCGAGGCCGAGGCCGGCGCAAAAACGGCCGGCGATGCGTTCGTCACCACCGAACGTCTGTTGATCGCTCTGGCCAAGGAAGGCGGTGAGGCGGAGAAGCTGCTGAAGGACGCCGGGGTCACAGCCAAGGCCTTGGAAGACGCCGCCGTGGCGGTGCGCAAGGGCCGGACGGCGGATTCATCCTCGGCTGAAGATGGCTACGATGCGCTCAAGCGCTACGCCAGGGATCTGACCCAGGACGCTCGCGACGGCAAGCTGGACCCGGTGATCGGCCGCGATGAGGAAATCCGCCGCACCATCCAGGTGCTGAGCCGCCGCACCAAGAACAACCCCGTCCTGATCGGCGAGCCCGGCGTCGGCAAGACCGCCGTGGTCGAGGGACTGGCGCAACGCATCGTCAACGGCGACGTGCCCGAGGCCCTGAAGGAACGCAAGCTGCTCTCCCTCGACATGGGCGCCCTGATCGCCGGCGCGAAGTATCGCGGCGAGTTCGAGGAGCGGCTGAAGGCGGTGCTGAACGAGGTGATGGCGGCCGAGGGCTCGATCATCCTGTTCATCGACGAGATGCACACCCTGGTCGGCGCCGGCAAGGGCGACGGGGCGATGGACGCCTCCAACCTGCTCAAGCCCGCCCTGGCGCGTGGCGAACTCCACTGCGTGGGCGCCACCACCCTCGATGAATACCGCAAGCATGTGGAAAAGGACGCCGCGCTCGCCCGGCGATTCCAGCCGGTGATGGTGGATGAACCTTCCGTGGAAGACACCATCTCGATCCTGCGCGGCCTGAAGGAGAAGTATGAGGTGCACCACGGCGTGCGCATTTCCGACAGCGCCATCGTAGCCGCCGCCACCCTGTCCAACCGCTACATCACCGACCGCTTCCTGCCCGACAAGGCCATCGACCTGATGGACGAGGCTGGCAGCCGGGTGCGGATGGCGGTGGATTCCAAGCCCGAGGAACTGGACGAGATCGACCGCCGGGTCGTGCAGCTCAAGATCGAGCGCGAGGCACTGGCCAAGGAGCCCGACGCGGCCTCGAAGGCGCGCCTCGAGAAGCTGGAGGAAGAGCTCAACGATCTGGAAGGCCAGTCCGCCGAGATGACCAGCCGCTGGCGGGCGGAAAAGGACAAGGTCTCCGCCGGCGCCCAAAGCCGTGAGGCGCTGGACCGTCTGCGGGCGGAACTCGTCAGCGCGCAACGCCGCGGCGACCTGCAACGCGCCTCAGAGATCGCCTACGGCGAAATCCCGCAGCTGGAAAAGCGCCTGGCCGAGGCGGAGGCCGCCGAGAACAGCGCCGACGCCATGACGCCCGAGGTTGTCGACGCCGAACAGATCGCCGCCGTGGTCTCCCGCTGGACCGGGGTGCCGGTTGAGAAGATGCTGGAGGGCGAGCGCGAAAAGCTGCTGCGTATGGAAGACGGCTTGCGTGACCGTGTCGTGGGCCAGGAGGAGGCTCTTGCCGCCGTCTCCGACGCCGTCCGCCGCGCGCGCGCTGGCCTGCAGGACCCCAACCGGCCGATCGGCTCGTTCCTCTTCCTGGGTCCCACGGGCGTGGGCAAGACCGAGCTGACCAAGGCGCTGGCCGAATTCATGTTCGCCGACGAGCAGGCCATCACGCGCCTGGACATGAGCGAATACATGGAGAAGCACTCGGTCAGTCGGATGATTGGCGCGCCCCCCGGCTACGTCGGCTACGATGAGGGCGGCGCGCTCACCGAGGCCGTGCGCCGCAGGCCCTATCAGGTGGTGCTGTTCGACGAGGTCGAGAAAGCCCACCCGGATGTGTTCAATGTGCTGCTGCAGGTGCTGGATGACGGTCGCCTGACCGACGGCCAGGGCCGGACGGTGGATTTCCGCAATGTACTGATCATCATGACCTCGAATCTGGGTTCATCGCATCTGGCGGTCCTGGCCGACGGCGACGAGGTCGAGAAGGCCCGCCCATTGGTTATGGAAGAGGTGCGCCACCACTTCCGCCCCGAATTCCTGAACCGGATCGACGAGATCATCCTGTTCAAGCGTCTGGGCCGCAGCGAGATGGACGACATCGTCCGCATCCAGCTGCAACGGGTCGAAAGGCTGCTAGCCGACCGGCGCATGTCGATCGCCCTGGACGCCGCGGCGCTGCATTGGCTGGGCGAGCGCGGCTATGACCCGGTCTATGGCGCGCGCCCTTTGAAGCGGGTGATCCAGAAGGAGCTGATCGACCCTATCGCGCGCAAGCTGCTGGCAGGTAATCTGGACGACGGCGCGGTCATCGACGTGCAGGGCGGTGCGGACGGTCTGGAGATCGGCCGCGCCAAGGTTCACTGAGACGTCAGAGCGCCAGCGGGACTCGCTTGCCGCCGCGCACCACCACCCGGCGCATCAACGCCATGCTGGCGCCCCGGGCGTTGGAGGCGGGCCGGGCGATGGTGATGGCATACCAGGCGCCGTCGGCCAGGCCAGCGAAGGCAAACTGATCGGCGTCGTCACAGGTCGTGCGCTTCACAAACGGCGTCGCATCGCCGGGCGGCGCATTAGGCGTGCGCGCCCGAACGTCGTCGCTGGGCAGGGCGGCGCGTTCGGTGGAACCGTAGAGCGCGGCCATCCGGCGGCGTGACCAGGGCGTCTCTGGCGTCAGCACCACGCTGGAGCCGGCGCAGGTATAGGCCGTGGCGCCCTGGCGATGGCTGACCTGTCCAGCCACCACATTGGCGCCGGCCCGTTGTGACCAGGCGAAGTCAGCAGCGTTAAAGGTGGCGTTCTGGACTGGCGCGGGCGCCGGGGGTGGCGGACCGAGGCTGGGCGAGGCGCAGGCCGTGGTGAGGGCGCTGAGGGCGATGATGCAGAGAAGGTGCTGTCGCGACATAACCGCCTTATACGCGAAATCCTTCTTTGCAGGCCAGAGCCTCCGACGCGCTTGACCCGGAGCGGGAGCGCGAGCCTAAGATCATTTTCGTTCCTACGCATTTCTCAGGGGTGGCCCATGGCGCACAAGTTCGAGATCTACAAGGACAAGGCTGGCGAGTTCCGCGTCCGGTTCAAGTACAACAGCGAGACGATGTTCTCGACAGAGGGCTACGCTTCCAAGGCAGGAGCCAGGAACGCCATCGAAAGTATCAAGAAGAACGGCCCGGACGCCGAGATCGACGACACCACGGATTGATCGTTCGTCACAGGTTTGTCGCGTTCAGCGGTTGACCCCCGGCCTTCAAGGGTAGACTTGGAGGCTGGGTGCAGTTGTGCTCACTGAAACAGGAGACACGCGATGGCCCACAGGTTCGAGATCTACAAGGACAAGGTCGGCGAACACCGCGTGCGGTTCGTCCAGAATGGCGAAGTGGTCTTCTCCACCGACGCCTACTCCTCCAAGTCCGGCGCCAAGAAGGCGATCGAGAATATCCGCAAGAACACCCCCGGCGCCGAAGTCTTCGACGCCACGATCTGAGCCAACCAAAAATCCGGTCATCCCCGCGAAGGCGGGGACCCAGATCATAGGGCGCAATGGTTGGTTGGATGAGCGCCGTACGGCCTCTGGCTCATGCCTCTGCCTGCCATCTGGGTCCCCTGAGTTCTCAAACGAAGTGCAACACTCTGGCGAGGGAGTGTTGCCATGGGATGCCGCTACCAGCAGCTCGATCTGGAAGAGAGATGTACGATTGCCCGCCTTCGCGAAGGCGG
>NZ_JBIKNZ010000074.1:0-16802 GCF_044358365.1 Phenylobacterium sp.
ATCCCGAAGATCACATGACAGAGGATGACCCATGCATGCCGGCCTCCTTCACCAGCATGCAGCTTGAATCACTCCATCACTGATTTGGGAATCCCTCCCGATTCACAGCGTAGGGAAACCGCTCTAGTTTCGGCCTTCGCCAGACTTGGCTCGCGCCAAACCGACCACCTCACGTACCAGCTTCAGGTTCCACACTTGAGATCAGCGCTCCTCGCCTTCGCCGCGACATCCGCCATCGCTACGCCGCTGATGGCCGAGCCATCGCCCGGACCCCAGCCCTATCCAATGCCAGCCGCGATCGCGGCGCCCCGCGACATGGCCTATCCCGGCACGATCCGGCTGGAGGTTGACGCCAGCGATACGGACCGCCGCATCTGGCGGGTCAAGCAGACCCTGCCTGTTAGCCGTCCCGGCAAACTGACGCTGCTTTACCCGGAATGGCTTCCGGGCAAGCACTACGACTTCGGCTCCATCGACAAGCTTGCCGGCCTGACGATCCGCGCCAACGGCAAGGTTGTCCCCTGGCAGCGTGATCCGATCAGTGTTTTCGCCTTCCAGATTGATGTGCCGCCGGGCGCGGAAGCGCTTGAGCTGGAGTTCCAGTTCCTGTCGCCAACGGCGCCGAACCAGGGCCGGGTGGTGGTGACGCCGGAGATGCTGAACCTGCAGTGGGGCATGGTGGTGCTCTATCCTGCTGGTTACTACACCCGGCGGATCATGGTGGAGCCCAGCGTCAAACTGCCGCCAGGCTGGGGGTATGGCGTGGCCCTCGATACCGCGTCTCGCGAGGGCGACGTCGCGCGTTTCAAGCCGGTTCCTCTCGAAACCCTTGTCGACTCCCCGATGTTCGCCGGGCGCTATTTCAAGCAGTACGATCTCGATCCAGGCGCCCGTTATCCGGTTCGGCTGAATGTGGTGGCCGATACGGCGGCCGAACTGGAGGCCGACGCCAAGGTCATCGACAAGCACAAGGCGCTCGTTCACCAGGCGGACAAGCTGTTCGGCGTGCGCAATTTCGACCGCTATGAATTCCTGGTCGCGATCACGGACCGGCTGGGCGACATCGGCCTTGAGCATCACCGATCCAGCGAGAACGGCGTCGGAACCGGCTATTTCACGGAGTTCGACAAGGCTGTGGGTGATCGCGGGTTGTTGCCGCACGAGTACGCCCACTCCTGGAATGGGAAGTACCGACGTCCGGCGGACCTCTGGACGCCCAACTACAATGTGCCCATGCGCGGCGCGTTGCTCTGGGTCTATGAGGGTCTGACGTCCTATTGGGGCGACGTCCTGGGCGCCCGCGCCGGCATGGCGTCACGACAGGAGACCCTGGACTCGATCGCCCTCACCGCAGCCCAGTATGAAAACCAGGTGGGGCGGCGCTGGCGGCAACTCGAGGACACCACGTTTGATCCCATCCTTGCACGGCGCTCGCCACAGCCCTGGCGCGGCTGGCAGCGAGCGGAAGACTACTATCAAGAGGGCCTGCTCATCTGGCTCGATGCCGACACGCTCATCCGGGAGAAGTCCGGCGGAAAGAAATCCCTGGACGACTTCGGTCGGCTGTTCTTCGCCGGCAAGGACGGCCAGTACGTTCCCGATCCCTATACTTTCGACGATGTTGTCGCCGCCCTGAACACCGTCCAGCCGCACGACTGGGCGACCTTCCTGACAACCCGCGTCAAGGACGTGGCGCCCAAGGCCCCGCTGGACGGCCTGACGCGTGGCGGCTGGAAGCTGGTCTACACCGAAACGCCCAGTGACTTCGCCAAGGCCCTTGAGGGCGCATCAAGGTCGACGGGTCTGACCTATTCCCTGGGCCTGTCCCTGAGCCGGGACGCTGATGTGACCGGTGTGCTGTGGGACGGACCCGCTTTCAAGGCCGGGATCACTGTTTCGACCAGGGTGCTGGCAGTGAACGGGATTGCCTATAGCGCTGAACGCATCAAGGCTGCCATCACCGAAGGCAAATCCGGCAAGCCCATCGAACTGCTGATCAAGAACGGCGACCATTTCCGCACGGTTTCGATCAGCTACACGGGTGGCCTGCGTTACCCAAAGTTGGAACGGATCGAGGGAACCCCGGACCTGCTGACCAGGATCCATGAGGCGCGGAAATAGCTTGCAGACCCTCCTCGACTGTCAGTCGTAGTAGTAGGGCGTCCGCTTGGTCCAGGCACTGGCCGGATATCTGGCGTGGAGCAGCTCGAACGCCCGGCGGCCTGAGTGGTCGTGGCTGCCGCCCCATCGGCCCACGCGCACCAACCAGTAGAGGGCCTCCGGAACCTCGGGGCTGGTGGGATTGGCCCTGGCATAGACCAGGATCTCGTCCCACATCGACCGGGCGCCCGGGGGCGATTCCAGCGGCGTCTCAAAGTCGAAAACAGGTCCGCGATTGATGAAATAGCCACGCTCGCTGTCGGCCTGTGCCGAGGTCGCTGCGGCGAAGTCCGGCATTCGCAATCCCGCAGCGCCATGACCGCATTCCCCCAGGCAGGTCAGATCTGCGCGTGCATCGCTGTCCGGCTCCACCCCTGCCATCTGATATCGCGCCAGGGACGGCGGGGTCGCTATCACAGGCCGTCCCCTCGGCAACACCATCCATGGGACCCAGTACCGCTGGAACTGCGCGACCGTCCCTTCCGGCCGGGTATAGTCCACCAGATCGAGCCGCAGTCCGGGGATCTTGGCAAAGATCATGAACTGGGCGAACCGTTTCTCCGGACCCATCGGCGCCGTACGGGCGCGACGCCAATCACCGGCCATCTGCGGCAACAGGGTTTCAAGATCGCGAGCCATGCCATCGGCTGAAGCGTTGTCGCTCAGGATCACCGCCCGGGCAAAGCTGGTCAGCGCCACATCGAGGCGCAACGACGCCGGCAATTGCGCATCCCGCGACAGTTCGATCCGTGTCGCCAGCGGCAGGCGGTCGATCACCGCGCGCGCGTCCTCGCCTAGACCTGTCACGCCCTCGCGACCGATCCCGTCATAGAGACTCCATTCCTGATAGGCGTCGGTTTGCCAGAAACCGCGCACGCAACCATCGGCCTGGTCATTGGCGCAGACGCGTTTGCGCAACGCCAGTTTCGCAAACTCCCGCAGGTCCGATGCAACCTGTGCGCGCTGCGCAGTAAAAAGGTTACGATCACTCGCTGAAAGGTCGGGCCTTTGCAGGAGTGCATCCAGTCGTTTGCGACTCGCAGGCGCGGGGGCCGTGGCGAGGGTCAGTCGCAGGGAATGAAACTGCACGGTCAACCAAGCCGGATGACTTGCTCCGACCTTGCCTGCATCCGCCAGTAGACCAGGAACCTCAAGCGCGCCGGGATCAACCAGGCTTAGCGCCGCAATCAACCAGGCCGGATCCGAGGTCCTGGCCCAACGATCCCGGGCATGGGCCAGCGCGTCTGCGCGTGTGCGACTCGTCAGCGCCGCCAGCGCAGCATCGCTGTTCGTGTCTCCATACGCCGCCTCCAGCGCCTTCGCAGTCGGCTTGGCCTGTAGCGTGGCTATCCAGTCCATGGCCTCCGGCTTCGCGACGCCCTGATCGTAGAGGTCCGCATAGTCGCGGAAGCTGACCGCAATATCGTCCGGAGGATCGCGTCGCCCGAGTTCACGTTCAAGTTCGACCATCAAGACCGCAGGCTGGTCGCGATAACTCAACGCGCGCAGCATCTTCTGGGCTTCGGCACGGCCATAGGTCGCGACGGGCATTCGTTGCAGTTCGGCGACGCCGGCCCGAGCCCGGGCGAAGGCGTCCGGCGTACGCAGAGTCAAGGCCGCGCGGATCAGACTCCTTACGCGCAGATAGGATGCCGAGGGTCGCCAAGGCGATGCCTTGTCGCGCGCGATCTCGGCAAACCGGCCGGCGGCCTCGTCGAAGCGTTGATCGTACAGCGCATGAGCGGCCGCCTGATACGCCCGATCAACCGTCAACCAGCCCGGCGCGTCGGCCGGCAATTCCGGCAGCGGGTGGCCCGTCTCGTGGCAAGTGGCGAAAACCGCGTCCTGCCCGGCAAGCCAGTGCTTAACGGCCGCCGATGTGGCGCCAAATCGTGCGGTCCGGTCCTTCAATGTCGCCGCGGCCGTTTCGAACGCCTCGTCGAAACAGTTCGGGATGGACGTGTAGTCCGGTCCGTCGCGCTCGGTCTCGATCCAGTCGATTTCCGACGCGCCGGGGACGACCTTGCGCGCGGTGGTCCACGCCGCCGAACCCCGTTCAAAGGTGGCGTCATAGATCCATCGCCCGGGCGGGTCGCAGCATGGCATCGAGAGGGCCTTGCCCGCGACGGGTCCGACCTGCTGCCCATGCAGCAAGCGCCACGCGAGGTAGAGCTTGGGCCGGGGGGCGCGAAACATGACGACGCCCAGTCGCCCATCGTAGAGTTGGGCCAGGTCACTGGCCTCACCGCCAAACTGGTCGATGTACCAGGGCGCAACAGTCCCCGGTCCGGACGCCCACGCCGGCGGACCAGCCAGCACCATGGTCGCGGCCAGGCCCGCCAACCTCAGTCGTCCGACCATGCCTCCACCCTCCGTCGCACGCGATCAAAGTCCGTGGGCGTCCAACTTCGTGGACTAAACAGATAAACCCGCCGACCGACCGGCGCGCGAATGATCGGCGCGTCTGTTGAAACTGCCAAGGCCGTTCGACACCGCGGATTCGAGAAGTCGCCTCCGGCCGCCAGCCGGGACTTCAGCGCGGAACCGGCGGGGCCCATCCGGAACAGCATCGGCACGATTTCATCTACCGGCGCCGCATCCAGCCAGGTCTCGTCACCGCACCAGGACGCCAGCGCGGTCATGGACAAGACGACGCCGGGCTGCAGCCCCGCCCTCACCTCGCGAAGAACCGCCAACAGCAGGGGGCGCTCGGATGCCCGCACTTCGAAATCGACCTGCAACCGTTGCGTCCGGGCGCGAGATCCCATTCGCAACACAGCAGCCGCCACGCGCCTTGCATGATCTGGCGAGGCAACCACGGGATGGCGATGATCTAGCTGGAGGTGAACCACTGAGGTCGTCAAACGCCCTTGGGAAGCCCGCAGCGGGAACCGCCGACCCCGGGCCTCAATGCGGTCTCCAGCCAGCACAATGAACCCGGTTTGCACCGCGATCTCGGCCGATGCCGGGGCAAACCGAAGGTCTTCCGGTCTTTCCCAGGCCCAGATGACCAGCGAAGACGCCCTCGCCGGGACCACAGCCGCGAACCAGATCAGGGCGATTGCGACCAGCATCTGCACGCCCGTTTGGTCTCCTTATTGCGCAGGCGGTCGGCCGCACCGCATTGCCTTTCGACCACGGGGGATTGATACCGGGTGGACCAGAATCGCACAAGTGTTCCCGGTTCAATGTCCAGTACCCCCGCCCGCCCCCTCCCCGACCTGTTCGACGACGCGCTGAGCCCTGTCCCGGCCGCGCCACTTTCGGCGAGCCATGAGCCTCGCCCTGATGTTTTGTCCCCCAAGGGCGGCGGCTACTCCGCCAAGGACATCGAGGTCCTGGAGGGTCTGGAGCCGGTCCGCAAGCGGCCGGGCATGTACATCGGCGGCACCGACGAGCGGGCCCTGCACCACCTGTTCGCCGAGGTGCTGGACAATTCCATGGACGAGGCCGTCGCCGGCCACGCCAAACTGATCGAGGTCACCCTCGAGGCTGACGGCGCACTCACCGTCAAGGACGACGGGCGCGGCATCCCGGTCGACCCGCACCCCAAGCATCCCGGCAAATCGGCGCTGGAAGTGATCATGACCGTCCTGCACTCGGGCGGAAAATTCTCCGGCAAGGCCTATGAGACGTCCGGCGGTCTGCACGGCGTCGGCATCTCGGTGGTCAACGCGCTGTCCGAACGGGTCGAGGTCACGGTCTGGAAGGATGGCTCCGAGTGGCGCCAGGCCTTCAGCCGCGGCAAGCCGGTGGGCGGGCTCGAACAGATCGGCCCCAGTCGCAAGAAGGGCACCCAGATCCGCTTCACGCCGGACCCGGTCATCTTCGGTGACGCGGCCATGTTTCGTCCAGCGCGGCTTTACCGGATGGCGCGGTCCAAGGCCTATCTGTTCGGCGGTGTCGAAATCCGCTGGAAGTGCGCACCCGAGCGCATTCAGGACCAGACGCCCGCCGAGGCCACCTTCCGATTCCCCAATGGTCTGGCGGACTTCCTGGCCGAACGGATCAAGGGGCTGGAGACCGTCACCCCTGAGCCCTTCGCCGGCCGCTGGGAACGCCCCGGCGAGACCGGCAAGGTGGAATGGGCGGTGGCCTGGACCCCCGCCGGCTTCGGCGAGGCCGACAGCTTCATGCAGTCCTACTGCAACACTGTTCCCACCCCCGAGGGCGGCACCCACGAAAGCGGTTTCCGCGCGGCGCTTACCCGCGGCCTGAAACAGTACGCCGAGCTTACCGGAGAGAAACGCGGCCTGATCATCACCGCCGATGATGTGCTGGCCCAGGCCGGCGCCCTGGTCAGCGTCTTCGTGGCCAACCCCGAGTTCCAGGGCCAGACCAAGGAGCGCCTCTCCTCCTCCGACGCCCAGCGTCTGGTGGAAAAGGCCCTGGCCGACCCCTTTGACCACTGGCTGACCGCCCAGCCGAAATCGGCCAGCGCCCTGCTCGAATTCGTCATCGAGCGCGCCGAGGAGCGGCTGAAGCGCCGCAAGGACAAGGAAGTGGCCCGCGCCTCGGCCACCCGCAAGCTAAGGCTGCCCGGCAAGCTGGCCGACTGCTCCGGCGGCGCCATGGACGGCACCGAACTGTTCCTGGTCGAGGGCGACTCGGCCGGCGGCTCGGCCAAACAGGCCCGCAACCGCAAGACACAGGCGATCCTGCCCCTGCGCGGCAAAATCCTCAATGTGGCCTCCGCCACCGCCGACAAGTTCGGCGGCAACAAGGAACTCTCCGACCTGCTGCTGGCGCTGGGCGCACAACCCGGCTCGAAGTATCGCGACGAAGACCTGCGCTACGACCGCATCGTCATCATGACCGACGCCGACGTCGACGGCGCCCACATCGCCAGCCTGCTGATCACCTTTTTCTATCGCACCATGCCCGAGCTGATCCGCGGCGGTCGCCTCTACCTGGCCCTGCCCCCGCTCTACCGCATCAGCCATGGCGGTAAGGCCGTCTATGCCCGCGACCCCGAACACCGCGACGAACTGCTGGCCACGGAATTCAAGAACAAAAAGCCCGAGATCAGCCGCTTCAAAGGCCTGGGCGAGATGATGCCGGCCCAACTCAAGGAAACCACCATGGACCCGGCCACCCGCACGCTGGCCCGGGTCACCCTGCCCCGCGCCGAAGAGCTGGTGGAAGACCTGGTCGAACGCCTGATGGGCCGCAAACCCGAGGCGCGGTTCCAGTTCATCCAGGAGAACGCCGAGTTTGCGGTGGGCGAGCTGGATATCTGAATACCGCCCACGCCCATCATAAGCGGGCTTGACCCGGCGCCCCAGCGCCAAGGGCTATCTGGCAGTGATCAAGGTGGTGTCGGGCGCCGACGGCGACCACACCCGTCGCAGCCACCGGGGCGGTTAGAATGCTTTTTCTAAACCGTCGGCCTATTGCAGCGTCATCGGCTTCCTCCCCGGGGCCGCACACGTTGCAAGGATACTGATCATGGCCAAGGCCAGGAAGACCAAAGAGACCGCCGAAGTCGCCGTCGACACCGACATCGCCCGCAAGATCTGGCTGGCCGGCGTCGGCGCCTACGGGCGGATGTACACCGAGACGCAAGGCGCGGTCGAAAAGCTCGCCACCGGCGCCAACGAAGCCTTCGACCAGCTGGTCGCCAAGGGTGAGGAAGTCGAGGACAAGGTCCGCGAAACCATCGCCAAGTCGCCCCGCGGCGACCGCGTCGTGTCGCTGGTCGGCAACGCCACCGATCAGGTGAAGGCCTTCCGAGCCGAGCAGCGCGCCGCCCTCGAAGCCCGCATCGGCAAGGTCCGCAAGACCGTGTCGGAAACTCTCGCCCCGCTGAACATCGGCGCGCTGGGTCAGGCCATCGAAAAGCTGACCGCTCAGGTCGAGCAACTGACCCAGGAAGTGGCCGCACTGAAGGCCGAAAAGGCCACCGTGGCGGAGAAGCCCGCCAAGGCCAAGACGGTCGAGCCGGTCGAAGCCGCCTAAGCCTTCTGTCCGCCCCTGATGAGGGCGGCGGGCAGGAGCATGACCTGGGCCGCAGCGCGCGCAATCCGCTCGCGCTGCGGACCGGCATCTCCCTCGAGCTCCAGTTCGATGGCGTGGAAGCCGATCCCGGTGGTCATGAGGCGCGAAACGCCATCGATGACCTCGGGCGAGGCGGAGATAACGCCACCGCGCCTCAGGTCGATCAGCACCGTCGCCAGGGTCGTGCGCTCACGGGTGGCCACATATCGGAAGACGGCCGCCAGATCCTGACTGCGCATAACAAGAGCGGCGGCCTCGCGGTAAAGGAACCGCGCATCCCAGGCCTCCTCGATCAGGATGTGAACATAGGTCCAGAGGGTCTCGAGGCTCGCGCCATCGGCGCCCAAGGTGTCGGTCAGCGCGTCGAGCACCATGTCGACTTCGGACCGGTATTCCGCGGCCAGGGCGGCGACGATCTCGGAGCGGCCCTTGAAGTGGTAGTAGAGATGTCCCGGGCTGATCCCGAGCGCGGTCGCGATATCGACGGCCGAGAGGGCTGCGACACCCTCTTCGTTGAAGAGTTCGAGCGCTTTTTCGAGAATGCGGGACTTCGTGCTCAGGGGCGATCATCCAATGGCGATGTGTCGCCCTCAATTGACAGGGAATAAGAACCTCTAAGTATAGGCGCATAAGGCGGACGGGCGAAACCGTTCACACCCACAGGGTTGGAACAACGCAGGGCGAAGATGGCGAAACCGAAGATCGATCTCGGCGGCGGGGCTGCTGAAAACACCGTGGCCATGAATCCGATCATCGGACTGGCGCGCGAAGACCTGATGGGCGCTGTGGGTGTGATGCTGCGCGAGACCGCCGGCCGGCCAGTCAAGACCCTCAAACACCTGAAAAACTTCAGCGGTGAAGTGGTCAAGATCGTCCAGAACAAGTCCGAACTGGCCCCTGACCCCAAGGACAAGCGATTTCTGGACCCCGCCTTCCGCAGCAACCCCTTCTATCGCGCCGGCATGCAGTACTATCTGGCGGTCCGTCAGGGGGTTGGCCACTGGATGGACGATCTGGATTTTGATGACAGTGAGCGCGCGCGCGCCAGCTTCGTCACCAACATGATCCTGGACTCCGTTTCGCCCACCAACAGCCTGATCGGAAATCCCTCGGCGCTGAAGAAGGCGTTCGAAACCGGCGGCGGCTCGCTGATCAAGGGCCTGAAGAACGCCTACGAGGACATCACCCAGAACGACGGCATCGTCAGCCAGGTGGACAAGCGCCCGTTCAAGATCGGCGAGAATATCGCCACCGCGCGCGGCGCCGTGGTTCATCGCACCGAGATGATGGAGTTGATCCAGTACGCGCCGACCACCGAACAGGTGCACGGCGTGCCGCTGCTGATCATCCCGCCGCAGATCAACAAGGCCTATGTGAACGACCTGTCGCCGGAAAAGAGCATCATCCGCTTCCTGACCGGCAGCGGCATCCAGCCCTTCATGGTCAGCTGGCGCAATCCAACGGTCGAACACCGCGACTGGGGCCTGGCCGACTATGTCGACGCCCTGATCGAAGCCATCGATGTGATCTGCCAGATCACCAGGTCAAGGACTGTGAACATCTCCGGCGCCTGTTCCGGCGGAATCACGGCGGCCACGCTGCTCAGCAAGCTGGCTGCAGAAGGTGATCCGCGCATTGGCGCAGCGACCCTGATGGTCTGTGTGCTGGATCCCCAGCCAGACGACAGCGAGACCGGCGCCCTGGTGTCGGCCCATGGCATCGAGATGGCGAGGCGGCGATCGGCCAAGGCCGGCGTGCTGGAAGGCTCTTCGCTGTCACGGACTTTCGCCTGGCTGAGGCCAAATGATCTCGTCTGGAACTATGTGATCAACAACTACCTGCACGGCGAGGACCCGCCCGCCTTCGACGTGCTGTTCTGGAACAACGACTCCACCAATCTGACGGCGGCCCTTCATTCCGACTATCTGCGGGTCTACGAGACGCAACCCTTCGCCACGCCGGGGGTTACCGAAATGGCCGGCCACAAGGTCGACCTGACCAAGGTCATCCAGGACTGTTTCGTGGTCGCCGGCGTGACAGACCACATCACGCCCTGGAAGGCCTGTTACCGCACAACTCAGTTGATCGGCTCGCCGAACGTGGAGTTCATCCTGTCCCAGGCCGGCCACATCCAGTCGCTGCTGAACCCGCCGGGAAATCCCAAGGCCAAGTACTTCAAGAGCGACAAACGCCCACCCGCCAGCATCGACGAATGGCTCGGCAACGACGCCTCGGAGCATGCGGGTTCCTGGTGGCCCTTCTGGGCGCAGTGGTTGCAGGCCCGATCCGGCGAGTTGAAGTCGGCGCCCAAGGACCTGGGCTCCAGGAAAAACTCGCCTGGCGCCGCCGCGCCCGGCGAATACGTATTCGATTGAAAGGCCACCCTGTGAAAGCTTCCGGCAACGCCCAGGACGCCCCCGGATCCGCCCGCGAGCCGCGGATGGAGATCATGAAGATCGCCGGTCGGAGCCTGCGTGTCGCCGTATGGGAAGCCAGGACAGCGAAGGGCAAGGCCAAGGGGCGCCCGATCCTGTTTTTCAACGGCATCGGCGCCAATATCGAGATCATGGCGTCCCTGGCCGAATGGATGCCGGATCAGGACATCATCACCTTCGACATGCCGGGAGTCGGCGGCTCACCCAGCCCCAGATTCCCCTACCGCCCCTGGACCATGGCGCTGCGCACCACGCGCCTGCTGGACAAGCTGGGCTATACCGGCAAGGTCGATGTCATGGGCGTGTCCTGGGGGGGCGGCATGGCCCAGCAGTTCGCCTTCCAGCATCCGGACCGCGTCGGCAAGCTGATCCTGGCGGCGACGGCGGCGGGCGTGTTCATGGCGCCCGGGGATCCCAAGGTCCTGGCCAAGATGGCCAATCCGCGCCGCTACATTGACCCGGAGTTCATGCGACAGAACTTCGAAGCCCTCTATGGCGAGGAGATGAACTCCGACGCTCACATCGGCAGGCTGCGGCCGCCGTCGCAGCGGGGCTATCTCTATCAGCTCGCGGCCATGGCCGGCTGGACCAGCGCTTTCTTCCTGCCCTTCCTGAAGACCCCGACTCTGGTCCTGATGGGCGAGAGTGATCGCATTGTGCCCCTGGTCAACGGCAGGTTCCTGGCGCGACTGATCCCCAATGCGCAGCTGGAGACCGTGCCGGGCGGACATCTGTTCATGGTGTCCCGCCCGGCCGAGACCTTCCCCGTGATCCGCCGTTTCCTTGCCGGCGCGGATCAGCAGCCCCTCGCCGCCGCAGCCTGAGCCGACCCCTACCCCGCCAGCGCCGCTTCGATCGCCTCGGCGGAGCATCCGAATTCCTCCAGCAGGGCGCGGGAGTGCTCGCCAATCCCCGGCGCCATGTGCGGGGCGACCTTGGTCTCGCCGGTCATCTGGAAGGGGCTATCGACGGTGCGCAGCCCATAGCTGCCCTCGATCTCGGGAAACAGGCCGTTGGCCTCGATCTGTTCGTCGGTCAGGTGATCATAGATCTGCGACACCACGCCAAACGTCACGTCGCCGTCGGTCAAGACCCGTGACCAGTGTTCGAAGGGCGCACCGGCGAACAGCGCATCGAACCGGGCCACCAGCTCGGGACCGTTCGCCATCCGCGCCTCGGGCGTCGCAAATAACGGATCCTCCAGCCACTCGGCGTGCCCCACAGCCCTGGCCAGCAGCGGCCAGTCCCGGAACGGATTTGTGCTGGTCAGGATGAAATAGCGGTCGTCGGCGGCGCGGAACATCTCGTTCAGCACCCCTCGCGCCCCGCGCGGCGGCCGCGTCATCAGCTCATAGCCGCAAAGCGCCGCCTGCACCTGGCAGCCGTTGGCCCAAAGCCCGTTGGCTAGCAGCGAGGTGGTGACCTCCGAGCCAGCACCGGTCATCTGGCGCTTGTAGAGGGCCGTCACAATCGCCCCGTACATCGCCATCGCCGTCGGGTGGTCGCCCATCCCCGGCATCGAGATTGCGGGCTCTGTAGTCGGGCCGGCGCGCACCATATCCATCAGCCCCGAACGGGCCCACCAGGCTGTTGCGTCAAATCCGGTCCGGTCCCGCTCCGGCCCCTGCTCGCCATAGGGCGACAGCGAGGCATAGATCAGCCGGGGGTTCAGAGGCATCAGGTCCTCCGCCCTCAGTCCCATCCGCTCCCGTGCCGGAAACGGCGAGTTGGTGATGAACACATCGGCCCTCTTCACAAGCGTATGCAGCACCGCCCGCGCCTCCGGGCGCCGTAGGTCCAGCGCCAGACTCTCCTTGTTGCGCGACTCCAGAGTCCAGAAATAGTCCACCTCGCCGGGCGTGCCGCGCAGCCGGAAAAGGTTGCGATAGGCGTCGCCTACGCCCGGCGGCTCGATCTTGATCACCCGCGCGCCATAGTCACCCAGCACGGTCGCCGCAGCCGGCCCCGCGATGAAGCTTGCGCAATCGATGACGAGCAGGTCGCTGAAGAGGCCGGTGCTCATGGTGGGGTTCCTCCTGGATAGCCGCCGTGCTGTTCTCCCGGATCAAGCCCTGGCGCACGTGTGGTTAGAACAGTCGAGGCAATTGCCCATGCGTCAGTCTAGGCCAGGTGCAGCGCGAAGCTCATCTCGCCATGTTCGCCAGCTGGAACTCGCGAGGACTCTTCCCGGTCCAGCGTTTGAAGGCGCGGGAGAAGGCAGCCGGTTCGGAGTAACCGACGAGGTAGGCCGTTTCGTTGACCGAGACCCTGGCGCCGGTGAGGTAGCGCATCGCCGTGCGATGGCGCAGGGCGTCGAGGACCTGTTCATATTTGGCATCCTCGGACTTCAGCTTGCGGAACAGGGTCTGGCGACTGAAGCCCAGCGCGCGGGCGACGCCGGCCGCGCTGATCTCGCCTGTATGCAGCGATGGCAACAGCACAGCCTCAACGCGGCCACGAACGGTCTTCTGATCTTCGAGCTCCTGCAGCAGGCCGTCAGCCCGTTGGGTCAGGATGCCGAACACGTAGTGTGGCTGCAGCGCGACGCGCCAACTGGCGATGCCCGGGTGGAGTTGCATGGCGTTCCATCGGCTGGAGAAGGTGATCGGGCATTGGAAGATGCGATCGTACTCGGCCCTGTAGGCCGGCGCCGGGTGCGTAAACTGAACCTGCAGCACATGCGGCTCTGGCAGGAATCGTCGCGGGCCACAGGCCAGCCGGGCGAAGGCCCCTTCGGTCAATTCGGGGAACGCGTCCGGGTTGGTGCGTGTGTCGACCATCCAGAGTTGCCCGTCGCGCATGGCCAGCTCGAAACGTGGCCCGTCGCTGAGTCCGTCGGTCTCCAGTGTCAGCCGCCCAAAGCGCTGCATCTGGGCAAAGGCTTCGCCCATGGTGGCCGAGGCGTTCATGATCAGCCCGACGATCGACATATCCGCGAGGTCGACGGCCTCGCCGAAATGCAGCGCCAAAGCCGGATCGCTGCACAGATCCTGGGCCGCACGCATGAGCGCAACATAGGTCGCAAACGGCAGGCGGCTGTCGGGATCCTCGATATCGGCGGCCCGCAGACCGGCCCTGTCCAGGAGCGCAGTTTGCTCCGCGCCCTGCCCCACAGCGAACGCGATCAGGCCAGCGGCGACTCCGGCTGACGTGGTCAGGTTCGACATGGCAAGGCCCCTGATGTTACCCACGATCATGCGCGCGCTACGCAGGGTCATGGCGCCGGACCATCCGATCGACAAGAATTGATCCATGACACCCTGGATCGCCGTCTCGTCCGCCCTGCTCGTCATCGCGGCTGCATTCCTGCCTTCGGGCGCGCTCGCGGACGTCCTCAAGGCCGGGCCGAGCGATCCGGCCTGGATGCATCTCGGCGCCAACTTCCTGTTGTGGGCGCACATCGCTGGCGGCGCGATCGGCATGGTCACCGGCGTCGTCGCCCT
The DNA here is from genome assembly GCF_044358365.1 of Phenylobacterium sp. GTDB lineage: Bacteria > Pseudomonadota > Alphaproteobacteria > Caulobacterales > Caulobacteraceae > Phenylobacterium. The sequence goes on from NZ_JBIKNZ010000074.1 coordinate 14,036, forward strand.
GGCCGCGCGCAAGGGTCAGCGGGTTCACCGTGCAGCGGGAGCTGTGTTCGTCATTGCCATGGCCCTGGCCTACGCCATCGGTGCGGGCGTGGCGCCGTTCCTGGACACCGGGCAACGGCCCAACTTCGTCGCCGGCATCATGGCGCTCTACCTGCTGATCAGCGGCGTCATGGCGGCCCGACGGCGTAACGCCAAGGCTGGCGCAGCGGAGGTCATCGGACTGATCATCGCCCTGTCAATCACCGCCGCCGGTGTGATCCTGATGCAGATGGGCTCGGCCAGCCCCAGCGGGACGGTGGACGGCTCGCCGCCGCAGGCGTTCTTCCTTTTCACAATCGCAGGCGCCTTCGCCGCCGCAGGCGAACTGCACGTCCTGGTGCGCAAGCAGTTGTCCAACGTCTCGCGGATCGCGCGGCACCTTTGGCGCATGTGCTTTTCGCTGTTTATCGCCTCGGGGTCGTTTTTCCTCGGACAACAGCAGGTGTTTCCGGAAGCCCTGCGGGACTCCGTCCTGCTCTACGCGATCGCTCTGTCGCCGTTGCCGATCATGCTGTTCTGGCTGGGAAAGGTCCGGTTCGACGACTGGCGACGGCGGCGGGCGTAGTCGGACAGGCCTCCCCATTTGCCAGGGCGCCAGTCCCTTGGCGCCAGCGTCAGTTCAGCATCGAGGCCAGACCCAAGTCCAGACAGGCCGCCTCGCACCGCGTCGCCATGGCGTGGATCAGGGCTGCGTTGCGAGCGTGTTCCATGTTGGAAAACCCGCCAGCCTGGACCGCATAGGTGAATCCGATCAGCAGCGCCCGGCGATAGTCCTCCAGACACTCGTCGAACCCATAGCCCCCGACCCCGCCGGCTACGAGCTGGCCGTGATAGCCCGCCAGCAGATCCATTTCCTGGCTTCGCCGCACGTCCGGCGTCACGCTGGCAGACATCAGATAGCCGATGTCGAAGGCTCCCGGCGCCTGCACCAGAATCTGCCAGTCGAGCACGGTCAGACCCGGATCGGCGGGATCGCCGGTGAACATCAGATTGTCAGCCCGGAAGTCCCCGTGACAGAGCGTCCGCTACCCTTGGCCATTGCGGTCCATCAGCCCCTGCAGATCGGTGCAGAGCCGTTCGCCCACCCGCATCATCTCCGGACTGAGGCGGGCCTTCATCCAGGGTGCAATGATCTCCCAGGCGGCGGTGTGCATCTGGCCGACGCTGTCCCAAGGGGGCTGGCCGTGCGCGGGGATCACCCCTTCCAGCGCCGGTAACCGGGCATCGCGCCACCAGCGCGCATGCAGCGGGACGACCTCGTCGATAGCCCGTCGCACCTGGGCCTCCGTCAGGCCGACGATCTGATCGCCGGGGATTACCGCCGCCATGTCCTCCATAAGGAGCACGAAAAGCCTGGAGTCCGGATCGAACGCGGCGGCGAAGCATCGAGGGGCGGCGACCGAAACCGTCGGGGCGATATCGCGGTAGAAGGCGACCTCCTTCTCGTAGAAGCCATAGTTGTTGGCGAGGCCGCGGGCCTCCGCAGTCCCGGCCGGCACCTTGGCCACCAGCGTGGCCGGACCCGGTCGTCCCTCGGGCGCATAGCGGATCGCCAGCCGGTAGATCTCGGACATGACGCCCACACCCTCGCCGATCCGCTGGCGCTCCACCTCGGCGACGGATCCAAACGGGCCGCCGGGGGCGACCGCAAGTACGTCTGACAGCCATCCCGCCGAAAGGCCGCTCGCATCTGATGGAACTTGCATGGATTACCCGAACGTCGTTATGCGAACCATAGCGACCGAAAATCGACCCTTTGCAAGCCTCATTCGGCCGCCCGCGATCCAGCTCAGGCCAGGGTCCGGCGTCGGCCTTACCAGCTCCGCCCTGTCCGCACCCCCGCCAGCCAGGCGCAACGACCTTGCAGCCAACGCCATTTCAACCGCTTCCATTGACTTGCCGCCCGTGCGCCGTATGGTCCGGCCGCGCGGCGACGTTCGCTGGCGCAGCCGCGGTCGCGCCGCCCCTGTACACCCTTCGGGGGCTTCGGGGGCGAGACACCGCTTAATCGTTAGACGATGACCGAATTCTCAGACTTGGGCCTCTCGCCCGCGACCCTCGCCGCTGTCGCCGCGACCGGCTACACCACCGCAACGCCGATTCAGGCCGAAGCGATCCCCATGGCCCTGCAGGGCCTCGACGTTCTCGGCATCGCCCAGACCGGCACTGGCAAGACCGCCGCCTTTACCCTTCCGATGATCGACCGCCTGGCCGCCGGCCGCGCGAAGGCGCGCATGCCCCGCGCTCTCGTCATCGCCCCCACCCGCGAACTGGCCGACCAGGTCTCGATGTCGTTCGAGAAGTACGCCAAGGACCAGAAGCTCTCCTGGGCCCTGCTGATCGGCGGTGTCTCATTCAAGGACCAGGAGTTGAAGCTGGATCGGGGCGTCGACGTGCTGATCGCCACCCCTGGCCGACTGCTTGACCATTTCGAGCGCGGCAAGCTCTTGATGACCGGTGTGCAGATCATGGTGGTCGATGAGGCCGACCGGATGCTGGACATGGGGTTCATCCCTGACCTGGAACGCATCTTCAAGCTGACCCCGGCCAAGAAACAGACCCTGTTCTTCTCGGCCACCATGCCGCCCGAAATCACCCGTCTGACAAAACAGTTCCTGCGCGATCCAGTCCGGATCGAGGCGTCGCGCCCGGCCACGACCGCCGAGACCATCACCCAGAACCTGGTGCGCATCCCCACTGCCGACCCCAAGGCCAAACGTACGGCGCT
>NZ_JBIKNZ010000075.1:0-16748 GCF_044358365.1 Phenylobacterium sp.
CCGCGCGATCAACGCGAGCTTGAACTCCCGGCTGAACCTTCTTCGCTTTTCCTGAGACATCCGTTCTCCCTCTCAGAGAACTGTCCCTTATTTCCCTGTCTCACTCCAGGGGTTCACTCCACTTTGGCGGCCTCGCCTTCACCTGGTAGGTCGTGAAGAGCGCATGAGGTCGGGGATTGCGGCGAGCAGCAGATCGACACCCGTACTGTCGAACCGCCCGTGTGCCGTCAGCATTTCGCCGATGACCTGAGCAACGACGGCGCGGATCCACTGGAAGGCCTCATCGGCCGACGCACCCTCGGCGACCAGAAGTCCAATGCAGTGTGCGGCTGCGGCCTGCATATTCGGGCCTGGCTCTGGCTGTTCAAACAGACGGGTCGACCATGGACGGGCCATCAGCACCTTGGCAAGGCCAAGCGCAATCTCGCGCAAGGCAGATACGCCAGACCTTTGGCGCACCGCCGCCTCCATCACCTCGAACAGCAGCAAATCCGGGATCCGGGCGAGAAGTTCGTCCTTGCTGCGCACGTGACGGTAGAGCGCCATCGGCGTCACACCCAGACGATCGGCGACCGCGCGCATTGTACATCCGTCGACCCCATCGCTGTCGGCGCACTGGATCGCCGCAGCAACAACCTGCTCGGCGCTCAGCATAGGGGGTCGGCCACGGCTAACATTCATGAACGAACTTTACGGTGACGTTGAGCTAGTATACCCGGTGACGTTGAGCTAGTATACGACGTATACAAAGCTATCTCCGGAGCCAGATTTCCATGTCGCGATTCGCCCTCCTCGCCCTCGCCCTGACAGTTACAATCGGCATAGCAGGATGCGGCGGCGGTGGCGGAGGTGGCTCAAAATCGGCAGGCCCCGTCAGCTCAAGGCTCGAACCTACCCCGTGCTTTGCGGCCCGCGGCATGGTCGATGGCGCAACAATGCGCTGCGGCACGGTAAAAGTGCCTATGGGCGGCTCGAGCAAGGGCGACGTGACGCTGTTCGTCACAATAATCGGCCGTAACGTCACAGGAGCCAAGCAAGCCGTTTTCCACGTGCCCGGCGGGCCCGGCGCGTCAGCTGAAGCCTACGCTCCGATTCTGGCATCAACTTACCTTCCCCTTAGCGACGCCATCGGCAAGCCGATCATCTTCGTGGATCAGCGCGGCACCGGACGTAGCAAACCGTTTCTTGAATGCGCGGACCTCGCGGCGCCCGCCGCATGCCGCGCAGCCTGGACGGCGGCAGATATCGATCCGCTTGCATTCACCACGCCCTTTGCCGCCGACGACATTGTCGCCGTTGCTGGCGCGCTCGGCCTCTCTTCAATCGATGCCTGGGGTGCGAGTTATGGCAGCCGACTGGCCCTTGAGCTGGTTCGCCGCCATGAGAAACTGGTCCGTTCGCTGGTGATTGAATCGGTCGACACCGCCAACAGTCCCCTCGACGATGCGCTGGATATTCGCGCAGCGCTCGCTCGGGCCGGCGCCGAGTGTGCTGGCAAGCCGGCGTGCAGCACCGTTGTTCCCAACCTTGTGGCGCTCACCGACGCCACGGCTGCGGACCTTGCCAGGGAGCCGCTGGTCACCCAGTTGGGTTCCATCGATCCGGATACGTTCCTTTCAGACGTCAGTACGCTGATGGAATGGTCCCGAGGCGCCTCATTCGTCCCTGCGTACGTCGCCGCAGTCCGTGACCGCAATGTCGCCGCAGTCGAATCGTTCCGGGCCGCAGCTTCCACGACGCCGTTCCCCGGCGGAGAGTTCTCGGCGGCGATGAATACCCTCGTCAACTGCTCGGATCTTGCCCCCTTCAAGCCGGCCGAATCGATCGGCGGTCTCGTTTTGCCTGCCAACGATCTGCTCGGCCGGGCGCGAGCCGCAGAGTCGCTTAACCAGTACAGCACCAGCTGCGTCGGCTGGCCTGTCGATCCGAAACTTCCGACCGAGCTTGTGCGCAGTAACGTTCCGGCTCTGGTTCTGAGTGGGGCCATAGACAGCAACACACCACTGGAAAACGCTCAGCTCGCGGCGTCCCGCCTCAGCAACTCAAAGATCGTAGCCTTCCCTTCAACAGGCCACTTTTCGGTTCACCAGGGCGGCAACGCCTGCGGCGCGTCGATCCTCACCGCCTTCCTTGTCAATCCAACCGGACCGGTCAGCACCTCATGCCTTGTTGCCGCACGCCCGATAGCGACGCTGCCCTCACCGGCCAGTGCAAGTTTCCAGTCAGCCTGGATTTCCCCGTTCGGATTTAACGCTGACGTGCCCGAGGGCTGGGTGACACTGGATCAATCCACATGGAGGACAGGGGGCGGCACGGTGTCCTTCGTACGGGCCTCCGGCCTGATCAGCGACACCATTGCCGCCGTTGCCGGCCAGGTCGGTCTGGCCGGCGCAACGGCCACCCCGTTGATGATCGGAGCTTTGAACTGGACACAGGTCAGCGGGCCGGACACGACGCTTCTGTTCTATCAGGACAAGACGTCGGTACTGGTGATTTTGGTCGCCCTGAGCGATGGCAGCGATGCCCGCGCCTTCGCAAAACGGGTCGCACAGAGCATCACCTCGCCCTGAGGCTTAGCTGAACTCGCCCCGACAGAAGGTGGGAACACGAACGACTTTTAGCCCGCTGATGTTTCCCACCTAATTCTGATGGTGCAGCAAAGTGGTTCTGCCAGGTCAAAGTAGGATGCGCCCCTGCTTTCGGGGCACATCGAACTTGACAGGAAGCTCTTATGTTCTATCTTTGTTCTCATGCAGGCCGCTCAGCCCCTCCATGATGCGACGACGCTTCGGATGATCGAGGCGATGACGGTGTCGGCCTTTGAACTGGGCACGGCGGCGGTGGAGATTGCCAAAACCGCCGGCGACAACCTCGACCGCTTCCTCGCCTTCAGCGCCGAGTTCCGGCACTGCTTCTTCGCCGTGCGGATGGGGATCAGGCTGAAGGCGTTCGGGGTATCGGCCCCGCGCGCCGCGACCCCGGCCGCAGAACCGCTTGAGCGCGAACGCCTTGAGGCCCCGGATTATGAGGAACGCCTGGGCGTCCCCCGCCGCTCTGAGCCCGAACGGGAACGCGACCGCGACGCCGAGCCTGTCAGCCTGCCACAGTTCCTGAAGACGCTGGGCATCGTCTCGGCCCGCGCCGAACAGGCCCGCGACCAGTACCCCGCCCACATTCGTGAAACCACGCTTCCGACGCTGCAGGCCCTCCTGGCGCAGGCCGCCCCGAAACCGGAGCGCGAGGCTCAGCGCCCCGGCCCGGCGCTGGCGGTCCTGGCCCGCCCGGCCGCGACCCCTCCGGCCCGCGCCCAACTGCTGAACTCCGCCCGCGCTGCGCCGGTCATCCGCAGTCGCCCGCCGCCGCGCCCCTCGGGCTAGACCCGACCGCCGCCCCCAACCTCAGAAGTTCACCTGCCGCGAGACTGACTACGCAGGCGTCTTTCTCCTCACCCGTCGGGGGAGGGGGACCAGACGAAGTCTGGTGGAGGGGGCTTGCTACGTCCGGCACATTTGACATTCCGACCCCTCTTGTACGCCCCGAGATCGGCAATCCTCCGCGTGCGGCCAGCAAAGGCACTGTGCGACCGCGGCCCCCTCCACCACCCTTCGGGCGGTCCCCCTCCCCCGACGGGTGAGGAGAAAAACAGCCATGCCAGCCATGATCACCACTGAGTCACTTCCGTGCATCCAGTAGCACCGCTGGGGGAGCTGTCGGCGAAGCCGACTGAGGGGGTTCTTGCCAGAGCCCGAAGCCTCTGCGCGTCTCCGCAACCTCTGCCGCCAGACTGCCCCCTCAGAAGTTCACCCGCCGCGAGATCGCGCCATCCACCAGCAGGTTCACGCCTGTGGTGAAGGCCGAACGCGGGCTGGCCAGAAACACCGTCGCCGCCGCCACCTCTTCCGGTGTCGCCATGCGGCCCGTGGGGTTGCGCTTGATCATCTGGTCAAAGAACGCGGGCATGCCTGCCTTCACATTGCCCCACACGCCACCTTCAAAGAACACGGTGCCCGGCGAGACCACATTGCAGCGCACCTGCTTCGGCGCGCCTTCCCGTGCAACGCCCTTGGCGTAGTGGATCAGGGCGGCCTTCATGGCGCCGTAGGAATTGGGGTTGTCCGTCTCGGCTGCAGAGACCGACGAGGTGATGATGAACGCGGCGTCGCCGTTGGCCGCGGCCGCCTTCTCCAGGAACGGTTTGGCCGCCTCGAAGGTGCGGACTGCGCCCAGCATGTCGATCTCGAACATCGCCTTCCAGGCGTCCTCGCCATTGCCTTGCACCAGGGCGCTGGCGTTGGAGACCAGCACGTCGATCCCGCCCAGGGTCTCGCCGGCCTCTTTGACAAAGGCCTGCAGGGCCGGACCGTCGGCGATGTCGACCACCTTGCCGAACGCCTTCACGCCCTTGGCTTCCAGCGCCTTGACGGCCTCGGCCACCTGCTCGGCGTTGCGGGCGCAGATGGCGACATTGGCGCCTTCGTCGGCGAAGCAGTCGGCGATCGCGCGGCCGATGCCGCGCGTCCCGCCGGTCACCACCGCCGTCTTGCCCTTGAGCTGCAGATCCATCTGACGTCTCCCATTGTGATTGACGCGGACCCTGCCAGAGGTTTCAACCCCGGAACAAGTCCGCATAGCGTTCGCGCAGCAGGTTCTTCTGCACCTTGCCCATGGCGTTGCGCGGAAGCTCGTCCACAAAGATCACCCGCTTGGGGGTCTTGTAGGCCGCCAGTTGCCGGCGCGCCTCGGCGATCATGGCGGCCTCATCGCCCTGCCCCATCACCACCGCCACCACCGCCTCGCCGAAGTCGGGATGAGGCGCGCCCACCACCGCCGTCTCGGTCACGCCGGGCAGTTCGTCGAACACCAGCTCAACTTCCTTGGGATAGATGTTGTATCCGCCCGAGATGATCAGGTCCTTGGCCCGGCCCGAGATCCAGACCCGGCCGTCGGGATCGCGCCGGCCCACATCGCCCGTGATGAAGAAGCCGTCGGCGGTGAACTCTTCGGCCGTCTTCTCCGGCATCCGCCAGTAGGCCGAGAACACGCTGGGGCCCTTGATCTCGATGACGCCGGTCTGCCCGTCGCCGCCTATCCGCAGGTCCACGCCCGGCAGAGGATAGCCCACCGATCCGGCCACCCGCCCGCCGGCCAGCGGATTGGTGGTGATGATCACAGCCTCGCTCATCCCGTAGCGTTCGAGGATGCGCTGCCGGGTCCTCTCCTCGAACTCGGCAAAGGTCGAGGGCAACAGGGGCGCCGATCCACAGATGAACAGCCGCAGGCCAGAGGCCAGCTCCCGCGTGAACCCCGGATTGGCCAGCAATCGGGTGTAGAAGGTGGGCACCCCCATCATCACCGTCGCCTGCTTCAGCCCGGCCAGCACCTCGGCGTCCGCGAACCTGGGCAGCCAGACCAACGGGCACCCGCTCAGCAGCGCACAGTGCAGCGCCACGAACAGTCCGTGCACATGAAACACCGGCAAGGCGTGCAGCAGCACATCGTCCGCCGTGAAGCCCCAGGCCTCGTGCAGCGCCAGCGCATTGGCCGCCAGGCTACCGTGACTGAGCATTGCGCCCTTGGACCGGCCCGTGGTGCCAGAGGTGTAGATCAGGCTGGCCAGATCGCCGCCCGTGCGGCTCACCGCCGCCTCGAGGGGCGGATGCCGCATCGCCTCGTTCACCCAGGATGCCGGATCAGTGATGAACACCCGCGGCTCGGCGTCCTTCAGGAAGTAGTCCACCTCCGCGGAAGTGTAGGCGTTGTTCAGGGGCAGGAAGACAGCGCCCGCCTTCAGGACGCCCAGATAGATCATGATGCCATCCGCCGACTTCTCGGCCTGCAGCGCCACCCGGTCGCCCGGCTCAACGCCCTCGGCCACCAGCCGCCCCGCGACCCTCGCCGCGCCGGCCTCCAGATCGCCGTAGCTGACAACGCCGCCATCGCTCAGCAGGAAGCATGGCTTCGCCCGGTCCTGCGGAAACCGGCTGGCCAGAAGATCGTAGAGGTTCTCGGACATACCCCTACCTAGCGCGAGGTGGCAGGTCGCGCGATAGTCAGGACATGACACCGACTGAAGCCCTCGCGCGGATCCGCCGCTATGACCCCCGATTGAAGGCCTTCATCCAGGTCTTCGACCCGCCACTGTTCGGGGAAACCTCCGATGGGCCCACCGTCGCCATCAAGGATCTGATGGATATCGCCGGGACGCCCACAGGCGGCGGCGCCGTCGTGCCGCTTGACCCGGGTCCGACCACCCATGCCGTGGTCGTCCAGCGGCTGTTGCAGGCGGGATACTCGGTCGTGGGCAAGACCCACACGGTGGAACTGGCCTATGGCGCATGGGGAACCAACCGGGCCGTGGGCGCGCCGTGGAACCCCTGGGACGCCCGGGTGCATCGCGCGCCCGGCGGCTCGTCGTCGGGCTCGGCGGTGGCGGTGGCGGCTGGCCTCTGCGATGTCGCACTCGGCAGCGACACCGGCGGCTCGGTGCGAATTCCAGCGGCCGTCTGCGGTGTGGTCGGCCTGAAGCCGGGACGCGGCCTGGTCAGCCTGAAGGGCGTCCATCCCCTGAGCCCCGCACTGGACACGGTGGGAACTCTGGCCCGCGATGTCGCTACCGCCGCCCGCGCCCTGGCGGTGATTTCCGGTCCGGACGGGGACAGCGCCGTCCGTGACCCGTTCGACGCGGAGGCCGCCCTAACCACGGATGTTCGCGGCCGCCGGCTCGCCGCCATGCCGATCGAGGACCTGGGCGACCTTCACCCCGATGTCGCGCGCCTCTATCTGGCCGCGCTGGAGCGCCTGCGCGCGGCCGGCATGGAGATAGACATCGCCAGTCCGCCCCGGGCTCTGGAACACTCGTTCGCCCCCAACGGCTTGTTGATGGCCGGCGAAGGCTTTCGAATCTGGCGCGAACGGATCGCGCTGCACGCAGAGGTCATGGACCCCTGGATCGTGCGACGATTTGAGGTCGGGCGTGGGATCACGGATGAGGCGCTGGCCCAGGCGCATCTGCAACGCCAGACCGATCAGAACGCGTTCCATGCCTGGCTGGACGCCTACGATGGGCTGCTCTCACCTACCTGCCCTATCCCGGCGCCGCCGATGATAGACATCGACGAGACCACCTCGCCGCTCAGCCGTCTGACGCGCGCCGCCAACTACCTCGACCTTCCGGGGATCAGCGTGCCCTGCGGGCTGACGGATGAGGGCTTGCCGGTGGGCTTGCAGATCCTGGGTCGCCCCCGCGACGAATTGACTGTGGTGGCGCTGGCCGCGGCCTATGAGCGTGTCTCCGACTGGCGCGGACGCTCACCGGACCTCCGCGGATTTGGCTGACACAGAAAGACCAACCCAGGCCGTGGCCGCCCAGAAGGCGCCGAGGCACCACCCGGCCAGAACATCGCTGGGCCAGTGAACGCCCAGATAGACCCGGCTGAAGCCCACGAGACCCGCCAGCAGCACCGCGACCCCATAGATCAGCAGCCGGCCGCGCCCGGACGGCCCATACCTCGAGGCCAGCACGGCCAATGTCAAAATGAGCACGGTTCCCATCGTGGTGTGCCCACTTGGAAAGCTCGCGGAACTGACAAACACCTCATGCGGCACCAGGTCCGGGCGAGCCCGGCCAAACAGGAGCTTTGCCGTGTCCTTGGTAAGCCAGGCCAGCAGAACCACGCCTGCCAGGACCACCGCGTGGCGGCCCTGCCGTTGCGCCAACAGGAACAGACTGACCGCAACGGTCGTCACGGCGACCAGTGTCGTGCCGCCCAGCGCTGTCAGATCGCGCACGGCCTCCTCGATGCCACGCGAGCCGACGGGATCGCCCAGACCGCCGGGTCCACGCAGCGCCAGCAACATATTGCGATCCAGCGCGTCCAGCATTCCGGTCAGCATCGCCGCGCCCAGGCCGAAAAACGCCAGTAACGTCGCAAGCATCACGATCAGACCCCACCCTGTGCGGGAGGTCACGCGCTGCGAGGAAATGGTCATGCGCTCAGAGCCGATCCAGCAAATCCGGCCCGGCGTCGCGCACCGATTTGCACCCCGTCAGAACCATGGCGACCGCCAGCTCCGCGCTGAGGATCTCCAGCATCCGCGTGACCTGCGCCTCGCCGCCCGCGCCCAGCGCCCAGGCCCATGGACGGCCCACGAAACAGGTTTTCGCCCCCAGCGCCAGAGCCTTCAGCACATCCAGTCCGGAACGGACCCCGCCATCCATATAGACCTCGAGGTCGTCGCCCACCGCGTCCACGATGCGCGGCAGCGCCGCCACGGACGACACCACTCCATCGAGTTGCCGGCCGCCATGGTTGGACACCACCAGCCCCTGGGCGCCCGCCTTGACCGCATCTCGCGCGTCGTCCGGATCCAGCACCCCCTTGATCACGATAGGGCCATCCCAGACCTCACGCACCCAGTCCATGTCCTTCCAGGTTACAGACCGGTCGAAATTCCGGCTGATCCAGCCCAGAAAGTCGGTGACGCGTCGGCCGTCTCCAACCGCGCCCTGAACGGACCCAAGCGTGTGCGGCCGCCCATGCATGAACAGGTCCCAGGTCCAGGCCGGGTGGGTCATCCCATCCCGAAGCTGGGTCAGGGTCTGGCGTAGCGGCGAGGCGCCGGTGAACCCCGAGCGTCGGTCCCGATATCGCGCGCCCGGAACCGGCAGATCTACCGTGAACACAAGTACGGGACAGCCGGCGGCCTTGGCCCGTCCCAGCAGCTCGCGCATGTAGCCGCGATCCTTGAGCATGTAGAGCTGGAACCACGGGGCCGTCCCGGTCGAGGCCACTTCCTCGATGGAGCACACGCCCACCGTCGACAGGCAGAACGGCACACCGGCAGCCGCAGCCGCACGCGCAGCCTGCGTCTCGCCGCGATGCGCATACATCCCGGCCATGCCTACCGGCGCCAGTCCCACCGGAATTCTGAAGTGCTGACCAAGGGTTTCGACCGAAGTGTCCAGCTTGCTCATGTCGCGCATCACACGCTGGCGCAGCGCAATGGCCTCCATGTCCGTCACATTCCGGCCGAGGGTGACCTCAGCGTACGAGCCGCCGTCGATGTACTCGAAGAAGATGTTGGGCAGCCGCTGACGCGCCATCTCCCGAAAGTCCGACAGCGAAGCCGCCTTCATGGATACATCCTTCCCTCACGCTCCGTTTCTGGAACTACGGGGCCTATGACGCAAGGCTCAGGCGGCGACGGGCGGCCGGGGCGGCATCACGATCCAGACCTGATGCGCACGAGCCAGGATCTGACCTTCGGCGTTGATCAACGCAACCCCTGCCGTCTCCTTGCGACCCTCCCGTGCAATCGGCCAGGCCAGGACGATGTAATCCTCGCCCACCCGGGGCGGCGTCAGGATCTCGCCGGTCATGGTGCCCAGCAAGGCGCCGTGACGGCCTTCTTTCTCGATCCAGGCGAAGAACCCGGGGCAGTCCAGGGCAGCCCACACGACTTCGGGCGGAATCAATCCATCAACCCCGCCGAACGCCGCGTGCGGCGTCCATACGCAGGCCAGGACGCCAGGTTCGGCTCCCTCCAGTTGGCCGGGAAACACCCGCAGGCCATCCCCCTCCTCGCGCTCGTTGCTGCAGGTGAAGCACGGCGGGTGAACGCGGTTCGTATGGCCAAAGTAGCCCGCGCTGGCCGCCCGCGCCGCCGCCAGTGTCGGAATCACTGGCGCATCAGGGATCGGCTGCATCGCCGCCGCGCCCGTTCCAATCACCGCATCCTCCGGGCCCAGCAGGCGGTTGCCCGTGGGGCCAGCCTCGAACTCCAGAGCCTCATCCAGCGGCACGGGCGCGCGGATCATCGCCGTGACGGGACCCACCAGCCCTCTTGCCAGCACACCGCAGACATATCCGCCGTTGCCGGAATTGGGGGGACCGCGGAACTGGCGGTCAATCACGATGGTGCTCAAGATATGGCTCGCTGGCGGAATTCGACGGTGTTCCTGCGGCTTTCACACCACGCTGCGGCGTCATGAAAGCAAAAACCACCAACGCGGCGTTGGACGGCGCGCACGGTCGCGCTAAAGGCAGGGATCAACCGCTGTCCGCGGAATCGGCAGGACACCTTCGACGGAGACTATCGTGAGCGATCTGATCGAACGACCCTGGGCCCTGATGCGCCACCACGCGGGCTGGGCCGACGTCTTCCACATCGACAGCGAGGCCGCTGATTCCATCACCGGCTTCTATCCGGATCGCGAAGCTGTCGGACCGCCGGTGAACTATTCCACTCGCGCGGTGCTGGCGCGCTACCCGACCCTTGAGGCCGCCCGGGCCGCCCGCGAGGGCGCTGTGTCTGAATGGCGCAAGCACGACGCCGCCGTCCGTGACGCGGAAGTCCAGCTTCGCGACGCCGAGAAGATGCGTGAGGACGCCTGGCTCAATTCCCTGCGCGACGCTGCCGCGAGGAGCTAAAGTCTCAGTCCCTTTGATATGAACCAGGCGATGGCCCCTGCCAGGGCCACGCCGAGCGCCAGCCGCCACAGCGGCGCACGCGCCAACCCCGGGTCGACCGGTAGCCACCTAAGACCGGTGATCATCGGTCCGATGAGGTTTGTACGTTTCCACACCAGATAGAAGACGACCGCCGCTACGTGCAGCGCCACAAGCGCCTGCAGGCCGTGGAAGCTCAGATCATGAAGCTCTGCTAGACGCCGGCCCTGATCGAAACTGACCAGGTGCGACAACGGCCCGCCCTGATAGGCATCCACATCTACAGCGAACAGGCCGGTGATTACCTGCACCACCAACAACCCCAGAAGCGCCAGAATGCTGAGCGCGCCCAGCGGGTTATGCCCTGCAGTCGTCGACGGCGTGCGCGCAGTGACCGTCTTGAGGTAGGCCAGAGTCGCCCTGGGGCCGCGAACGAAGCTCGCGAACCGGGCCGCCTCACCGCCGGCAAAGCCCCAGTAGATCCGGAACAGCAGCAGACCGACCACGCCGTAGCCGCTCCACTGATGCCAATCCAGATGATCCTCGGACGCCCACCAGGAGAAGCCGATCAAAGCCACCAGCAGCCAGTGGACGATCCGAACCGGACCGTCCCAAAGCCTGACCTTCACGCCTCCGGGCGGCGCTTGCGGCATCTCAGCTTTTCTTTTCGAGCCGGTATTTGTCGTGGCACGCCTTGCAGGACCCGCCGGTCGCACGAATCTGGGCGCGGACTGCGTTCATATCGCCCGCGATCGCCGCCTGGTTCAGCTTGGAGACCTGGAGCTGGGAGGCCGCAGCCGCAGCCGAGAACCCTGCAGCATCGGTCCAGATATTGGCCTTGGCTTCGCTCTTGGCCCGGGCCTCTACGCCACTGCCGCGCGGGAACCAGGTGGGCAATGCGGTCGCCAGCGTATTCATCGTCTTCGCTGCGCGCGCAACAACGACTTTGTTCGGTTCACTCTTCTTGGTTTCGTCAATAACCGTCTTGAAAGCCTCGCCCAGCTTCTCGAAATTCTCGTGCCGCATATTCGCGGCTTTGGCGCCCGGTGATGCTGCGGCTCTGGTCGCCGTCTGGCTATTGGCCACGGTCCCCCCTGCGGCAATCGCCACGCCGATCCCCATTGCCACGGCCAAAACCGCGCCCTTGCTCATGAATACTGCCATGGTGTCTGCTTTCCGGATCCCTGTGGATGGGTGCAGATTGAAGGCGTCATCCCTTGTGCGTCAACGGATTCCGTATCGCAGTCGATCAGTGGCTCACGCCCCGCCCCGAAAGCGCCGCGCGCAGGGTGGCTGCGACTATCCTTAGGTCAAAGGCCAGTGAGCCTCGTGCCAGATACTCCGCGTCGAGTCGCACCTTCTCCGGTATCGGCAGTTCGTCGCGACCGTTCACCTGCGCCCAACCCGTGACCCCCGGCCTCAATCGATCCACGCCAGCCTGGGTGCGCAATGCGATCAGGTCGTCCTGATTGAACAGCGCGGGCCGTGGTCCCACCAGACTCATGTCTCCAACCAGCACGCTCCAGAGTTGTGGCAACTCATCCAGACTGCTCCTTCGCAGCACCCGCCCAATCCGCGTGACCCAAAGGTGAGGATCCTCCAGCAGGTGCGTCGCTACATCCGGGGTATCGGTCCGCATCGAACGGAACTTCGGCATCAGGAACAGCCGGTTTCCCTGCCCGACTCGCCTGGACCAGTGGAGCGCCGGACCGGCGCTATCCAGCCGCACAGCGAGCGCCAGCGCCAGGAGCACGGGCCAGCCCACGGCTAACCCTGCGAGCGCTACGATGATGTCCAGAACACGCTTCAGCACGCGGCGTTGTTAACGCGCCGGGAGCATCGGCGCCACGTCAGGCTTCAACGTCGGGTACGACGGTGGCGGCCTTCCGGGCCCGAAGCTTCAAGCGCGGAACCGATTCCGGGGCCGGGGCCAATTCCGCGACCGTCTCGGCGACCGGTTCCGCAGCCGCCTGAAGCACCGGCTGCGGCTCTGGTTCTGGCAGTATCTCAATCACAATTTCAGCCGCGACAGGGGGTAGCTCGGGTTCCGGAAGCTGCGCCACGTCCGGCAGGTCGGCCGCAACGTCGGCCACCGCCTCCATGACCGCCACAGGCGGCTGAACTTCCGCCGGTGTCAGGGGTGTCGCGCCCGCGAAGACGGCCTCCAGATTGACCGGGCGGGTCCATCGCGTCGCATACCAGAAGGCTACTCCGCCCATGGCGACGGCGCTGTAGTAGGCCCAAAGCGGTGACATCGAGCTCATCATCACGGCAGAGCTGATCCGTGAATGGGAACGGTTCAAGGCTTCGAGGTTTGACATGGATCAGGGTCTCCACAGCGGCTGCGATTGTGCGCTGCAGCATAGCGCGCGAAAAACGACGTGGATGCGAAACTATTGTGGCGAGAGCGAATAAACACGTCCCGCGCCGCCAGCGCCCAGAGTTTGCGCAACCCAGCTACAGATCGCCTCCAACGGCGCCTCAAGGCCCGCGACGTCTACCAGAACCAGAGCGCAGCCGTTCATCCTCATCGGGTCGGTCAGGGGTCGGATGCGGGTCTCCGCCACCAGCATTGGCGCCGCAACGTGATCCTCGAGATCGCGAAGGAACGCGTCCAGCGTCTCCAGGTCCTTGATCGGCAACCAGACCAACGCCTGAACCGCGCGATTGCGCCGACGCAGCGCAACGAGGGTGTCAACGATCCGCCCATAGTCGTCGGGTTTCTCGAACGGAGGATCGATCAGAGCCAACACCCGCCCATGGGTCGGACATTGTGGAATCACCGTCGCATAGCCATCGCCGCAGATGGTCCGGACATTTTGCAGCCCCCGCAGCGCCACCCGGAGCGCGTCATGCTCCTGGGGGTGCATCTCGCAGGCAATGTAGGTGTCAGAGGGCCGCAGAGCCTTGGCGATGAGCCACGGCGAGCCAGGATAGCGCCGGACTTCGCCTTCGTCGTTCAGCGCGCCCACCGCCCGGATAAGCCAGGTGAATTCGGTCGGCGCATCTGAAGCCGCCATCAATCGCAGGATGCCGGCCTGCGCCTCGCCCGATTTGAGCGCATCGGTCCCTGCCAGATCGTAGAGGCCCCGCCCCGCATGGGTATCGATCACCGTCAACGGTCCGCCCGACGCCACCAGTTTGCGGATCAGGCAGATCAGCGCCGCATGTTTCACCAGATCGGCGAAGTTCCCGGCATGGAAGGCGTGGCGATAGTTCAAGGGCGACCCGGAGTTTGTGCAGTTCGCGCCATAGCACGTTGGCGTCTACAGCGCCGCATTCCGCAGGCAATGGGAAAACATGCGTAAACGCATAGCCGGTCTGTGAAATCGGTCATCTATGCAGTGCTCAGATTTCGCTATACAGGGGGTGTCCACACGGACAGCCCCGCTCCCCCGGGGTTCCTCGCAGAAACCACAAGGTGTGTGTCATGACTTTCATTCGCTTCGAACGCGCGCTCGACCGCTTCGCTCCAGCCTTCCTGATGGCGCTTGGCCTTATCGCCGCCTTCGGTTCGGCCAGCCTGGGCGCCTGACCGCCCGAGCCTCGACTGTCTCTCGGATGAGGGCCCCTCGCGGGCCCTTTTTCGTGCGCGGACGTTGCCGTCACCGCCGCAGGCTGAAGCCGAGTCGTACAGTTCGCGGGGCGGCAAAACTCTCGACGCCATCTGCCGTTTCGCCGACCTCGAGCTTTGAATCGAGCAGGTTCTCAGCCGCCACATAGACCTCGACGTCCTCGCGGAGCGCCCAGCTGGCGCGAACATCAAGCTGTAAGCCAGGACTGAGCCCACGGGTGTTCAGATCGTCTTCCCAGCGAGCGCTCTCGTAACGCAGATCCCCCGACAGGGTGACCGTGGCGGCAGGACGGACTTCAAGCCCGCCCGTCAGCGTCCACTTCGGTGTCTGGGCCGGTCGCAGCCCATCGAGTTGCCGGGCGCGAGGGCCGCCACGGACCTCGGCGTCTGTATAGGCCATGGCCGCCCGCCAGGAGGCGGCGGAACCGACGTCGCCGGAGGTCTCGGCTTCTACACCCCAGGCATTGATTTCACCCGCGTTCTGGCGCTGGCGAAGCGTGCCGCCGGCCGGAATGAAGCCCGCCGCAGGAAACGTCCCCGGTCCTCGCCTGATCGTGACATTGGTGATTGGGTCGCTCAGGCGATTGAGAAAGACGTTCGCGCTCCAGCGGAATGCGCCCTCTCCTCCTAGGCCAGCCTCGATGCCTTGCAGGGTCTCAGGCTTCAGCGCCGCGTTGGCTTCGGTGATGTCGTTGCCTACCCGGAAGGGCCGGTGCAGCTCATTCAGCGTCGGCGGGCGAAACCCGACATATCCCGCACCACGCAGATAAAGCGCCTCCGAAACCGCATAGCGCAGGCCAATGCGGCCGGTCGGCGTAGTGTCCGTACGGTCCGGCGAGCGCTGGTTCAAGGTGAGCACACCGGTGGCGATATCTCGTTCGTCGCGCAGAGCTGCGTATGCACGGGACCGGTCCAGCCGCACGCCGGCGGACGCCAGCCAGGGGCCTTCATCATAGGCGGCTTCCAGATAGGCGCCCGCCACCAGCGCCTTGCCGCCCGCCTGCCGGTCGCGGGTAAAGGCGCCGTTGAGGAAGCGGAACTTCTCCTTGTCTACGCCGTCGGTCAGTCGAACGTCCGCGCCGACCTCCCACGCGAGGTCATCGACGCGTCCCTGCCAGGCGCCATTCAGGCCGTAGCCGAGGGCCGGCGTATCGTACTGATCGTTCGCGGGGGTTGTGCTCGCCCGGTTCGCAGCGACGGCGACGGAACTATTCCTGAGATTGCTGCCCCGGGCCCAGCCCTGCAGCCGCCATCCTCCCACACCGTCTGACGCCGGCTGGGCAAGGGTGAGACTTAAGGCCTCGCCGGTGGAAACCGACCGCGCGCCAACCAGGCCTGCGCCCTGTTGTACGCGAAACGCCTGCAGCCGCAGGGCGATCTGAACGTCGCCGATCCGTTGCTGCGCGCGCACTGCGACGCTGGCGTCCTTGGTGTCTAGCCGCTGATCGGCCGTGCCCTGCCTTGGCCCTCGCACAGCATAGTAGCCGGTTGTGCGCGAAGCCGCCGCCGTCACCAGCAACCCTGGCAAGCCGCCGGCGATCGCCACACGGTAACTTGCGCGCGCACCTGCTGAAGCGTCCAGTGCGGCGAGCCCGCCGCCGATGCCCCGTTCCTGCAACGCCACCACGCCGGTCAACGCACCTGCGCCATAGGGCCCTGCCCCGGCCCCACGTACGATACTGGCGCCGTCCAGCCCTTCGGGCGGCAGGCCAGTCCAGATCACCCAGCCGCCAAAGGGGTCGTTCTGAGGAACACCATCCAGCGTCACCAGCGCCCGACCGGCGCCGGACGGTGCGATGGCGCGGAGTGATAGCCCCTGCGTGGTCGGATTGGCCGCGCCGCTGCCGGTCCGGCGAAAGAGCGACACCCCCGGCGTGCTCTTGAGGGCCTCATCCAGCCGGGTTTCGGACTTGAGGATCTCCGTCCCGATCTGTACGGCGCTGAACACCGCGTCGCCGCCAAGCGGGGCCAGCCGTGGCGGATGGACCACAACGATCTCGACTTCACCTACTGGTGGCGGGGGCAGTTCGGGCATGACAACTCGAAGGTCTGGTATGAACGTGGGGACCGAGGGCTAAAGAGCCTTGGAGGAGAGCGCAATGACGAAGGTCGCCATCATCACCGGTGCAGGGAGCGGGATCGGACGCGCTGTGGCCCTGGCGCTACTGAAATCGGGCTGGTCGGTATCCCTGGCGGGACGCCGCGCAGAGGCGCTGGAGGCTACCGTGAGCCAGGCGGAAGGCGGCCAGGCTTTCGCCCATCCCACGGACGTGGCCGACCCGGACAGCGTCGAAGCCTTGTTCGCCGCGACTCAGGACCGGTTTGGTCGCCTTGACCTGCTGTTCAACAACGCCGGAACGGGCGCCCCGCCCGGCCCGCTGGAGGAACACTCTCTCGAACACTGGCGTCGCGTGGTCGACGTGAACCTGACCGGGACTTTCCTTTGCACACGCGCCGCCTTCGGCCAGATGAAGGCCCAGAATCCGCGCGGCGGGCGGATCATCAACAACGGCTCGATCTCGGCCCACACGCCACGCCCGAATTCCATCGCCTACACCGCCACCAAGCACGCCATCACCGGCATGACCCGGTCCACGTCCCTAGAGCGGATTCCATTCAGTCTGCATCGTATCCGCAGCTCTTGAAGTAGTTGGCGCACTCGGTCGGAGTGAAGAGGTCGATGAAGCGTCCGATGGCGTCCCAGAGGGCACCGACGGTTCGCTCGG
>NZ_JBIKNZ010000116.1:0-5065 GCF_044358365.1 Phenylobacterium sp.
TGGATGTCGGCCAGTCCGGCGCCCTCGGCGGCCATCTGTTCCCACTCCCCTGTCAGGGACAGGCGCGCCTGGGGGAACGGGCGGTCGCCCCGGGTGTCGATCTCTGCAGACAGCGCCGCAAGGGTCCGGGCGCGGGCCTGCGACATCAAGGCCCCGGCCTCGGCCAGCCGCGCCTCCAGCGCATCCAGCCAGCCTGCGTCGGGAGGCCCATCAGTCAACAGACGCATGCGTTCGCGCAGGGTCTTCTCATAGGCCTGAACGTGGGCGGCATGGATGGGCTCGGCGGCGAACACCAGCCGATCAAAGAAGCGGCGACGATCCGCCGCGCCCTCCAGAAACAGACGATCCTGCGCCGGGGTCAGCCACACCTGCCGGGTGTGTTCGGCAAGGCGGCCCGGCGGCACGGTCTCACCCTCCACCCGCACCGCGCGACGCGCGGCGCCGGGGGTCTCGACGCCGGTGCCCAGCCGGGTGTCCTCGTCTCCCGCCCGCACGGTCACCGCCACGGCCCAGGCGCGTCCGTGGGTCTCGCCCGGCATCCGGCGGCCGACCTCCGCCAGCCCCGAGCCGCGCAATCCCCGGCCGGGAATGAGAAAACTCACCGCCTCGAGCAGGTTGGTCTTGCCCGCGCCATTGGGCCCCGCCAGCCAGACGGGCCGCCCGTCCAGCGCCAGCTCCGCCGTGGCGTAGGACCGGAAGTCCGTCAGGGTCAGGCGTGTCAGGGCGCAGGCGGTCACCGGGGCGTCTTAGCCTGCTTCAGGGTCGAGCGCGAACAAGCCAGGCGTCAGGTCTGCAGAAACAGGGCTCCGGCGACCAGGCCTGCGATCGCGCCGCCGCTCAGCAAGGTCCGCAGACCCGGATACCAGTCCGGCAGGCCCCGCGCCCGGACATCCCACAGCCACTGCAGGGCCAGTCCAACAACCAGGGCTCCGATCTGCCAGACGCGCGCGCTCGTCGGAAACATTACGATGGCCAGGGCAAACAGCGTCGGCAGCATCGCCAGCGAGATCGTGATCGGCGACAGCGACGAGCCGGACGCTGCAAGACCCTATCGCGCACCGCCCAGGAACGACAGGATCAGCGCGGCGTAGGCGATCAGTAGCTTAAGCACCAGCTCGCCATAGGCCGGCACCAGCAGGCCGACCAGTGGTGGCCCCAGAAACCCGGTAAGACCCAGAACGCCGTAGATCAGGATCGCACCCGGTGTCGCCTTGAGGCTGGCAAGAAAGGTCATGGGACCTCCGCGACGGATCCTGTCAGGCGGCGGGCCAGCGCCTGCAACCGGGGGCGAATCAGGAGGAAAGCGCGATAGGCCCGCTCAAGAACCCAGAGCACCGGCGGGCTGCGCGCCATCAGGCCGACCGGTCGCAACACCGGGATCGCCCGCCACATGGCCGCAAAGGCCGCCGCGCCGGACACCATGGGTCCGCCCGCCTCCTGCGCATGGAACCGCGCCAGCAGGGTTGACCGGTCGATCGGGCACGCCGCGCCCTCGGCCACATTGACGAAGGCGATGGCCTCACGTCGATCAAGTCGCCGCAGCCAGGCGATCTCCCGCCGGCACAGCGGGCAATCGCCATCGTACCAGACGGTGACCTGCGATGCCGACACTGGACCAGTCATGCGGAATTCAAAGCTCCTCGGCCCAGCCCTAGCGCCGTCGCCGGGTTGCGGCAATCTGTTCGCGAAGCGGGTGACCTGGCGCCCGTCCGGGCCTATCGTGTCGACATGAGCGACACTCTCGAAACTGCATCCGCCGGCGTCAAGGCCAAACCTCAGGACGGGGCTGCGATCCGGCTCTATCTGGTCGACGGCTCTGGCTTCATCTTCCGGGCCTTCCATGCCCTGCCGCCGCTGACGCGCAAGAGCGACGGCGTGCCGATCGGCGCTGTCTCCGGCTTCTGCAACATGATCTGGAAACTGCTGGTGGACATGAAGACGTCCGCGGAGGCGCCGACGCATCTGGCGGTGATCTTTGATCACTCGGAGAAGACGTTCCGCAACAAACTCTATGATCAGTACAAGGCCCACCGCCCGCCGCCGCCCGAGGATCTGGTGCCGCAGTTCCCGCTGGTGCGGGAGGCCACGCTGGCGTTCGGCGTGCCCGCCATCGAACTGCCGGGCTATGAGGCCGATGATCTGATCGCGGCCTATGCCTGCAAGGTGCGCGACATGGGCGGCGAGGTGGTGATCGTTTCCTCCGACAAGGACCTGATGCAACTGGTCGGCCCGAAGGTCTTCATGTTCGACGCCATGAAGAACGTGAAGGTCGGAATTGAACAGGTCGCCGAGAAGTTCGGCGTTACGCCGGACAAAGTCGTCGATGTGCAGGCCCTGTGCGGCGATTCCGTCGATAATGTACCGGGCGCGCCGGGTATCGGCATCAAGACCGCCTCGGCGCTGATCAACGAATACGGCGACCTCGACACCCTTCTGGCCCGCGCCGGCGAGATCAAGCAGGACAAGCGCCGCCAGACCCTGATCGACTTCGCCGACCAGATCCGGCTGTCGCGACAGCTGGTGCAACTGGATTGCGACACGCCCCTCCCGGAACCGCTTGAGGCTCTGGTGGTCGACGATCCGGACCCGACGGTGCTGGCGGCGTTTCTGGAGAAGATGGAGTTCCGCACGCTGGCCCGTCGGATCGGCGACGGCAAGGCCGGGAACGCCGCGCCTGGAATCACCGTCGCCGCCACGCCGGCGCCGGAGACCAAGGCGCCCGCCGCGCCGACCCACGGGGCGGTGGATGTCAGCGCCTATGAATGCGTGCAGGATCTGGCGGCGCTGAACCGCTGGATCGCCGAGGCCACTGCCGCCGGCGTGATCGCCTTCGATACCGAGACCGACGCGCTGGGCGCTACCAGTGCGGGGCTCTGCGGCGTGTCGCTGGCCACCGCGCCGGGCAAGGCCTGCTACATTCCGCTGGGCCATGTGCATGAGGGTGAGGGCGGGCTGCAACTGGACGCGCCGGCCGACCTCACCCAGATCCCGATGGACGCCGCCATCGCTCGGCTGAAGCCCTTGCTGGAAGACCCCTCGATCCTGAAGGTGGCCCAGAACGCCAAGTACGACATGGCGGTGCTGGCCCGCTACGGCATCCAGGTCGGACCCATCGAAGACACCATGCTGATCAGCTTCGCCCTGGAAGGCGGCCTGCACAAAAGCCACGGCATGGATGAGCTCTCGCGCCGCCTGCTGGGCCACGAGCCGATCAGCTTCAAGACCGTGGCCGGAACGGGCAAGGCGCAGAAGAGCTTCAAGCATGTCGAACTGGAGCCCGCGACCCGCTACGCCGCCGAGGACGCCGATGTCACCCTGCGCATCTATGAGCATCTGCGCCCCCGCCTGGCGCATGAGCATCTGCTGACGGTCTACGAGACCCTGGAACGGCCGATGCCGGGGGTTCTGGTGGACATGGAGCTGGCCGGCATCCGCGTGGACCCTGACAGGCTGCGCCAGCTCTCCAACGACTTCTCCGTCCGCATGGCCGAGTTCGAACTGGAAGCCCACCGCGTCGCGGGACACCCCTTCAATCTGGGCAGCCCCAAACAGGTGGGCGACATCCTGTTCGGCGAGATGGGGCTGGCGTCCGGCAAGATGACGGCCACCGGGGCCCAGTCCACCGACGCCTCCATGCTGGAAGATCTGGCCGCCCAGGGCCATGAACTTCCGCGCATCCTGCTGGACTGGCGCCAGCTCTCGAAACTGAAGGGTACGTATACAGACAATCTGGTCGCCGCGATCGATCCGAAAACCAACCGCGTGCACACCTCCTACTCGCTGGCCGCGGCCACCACCGGGCGTCTCGCCTCGTCAGATCCCAACCTGCAGAACATCCCCATCCGCACGGAGGAAGGGCGCAAGATCAGGAAGTGCTTCATCGCCGATCAGGGCCATGTGCTGATCAGCGCCGACTATTCCCAGATCGAGCTGCGCCTGCTGGCCCACATCGGCGACATCCCGCAACTGAAACAGGCCTTCGCCGACGGCCTCGACATCCACGCCATGACCGCCTCCGAGATGTTCGGCGTGCCGATCGAGGGCATGCCCGCCGAAACCCGCCGTCGCGCCAAGGCGATCAACTTCGGGATCGTCTACGGCATCTCAGCGTTCGGACTGGCCAACCAGCTCTCGATCCCCAGGGAAGAGGCCGGCGCCTATATCAAGACCTATTTCGAGCGTTTCCCCGGCATCCGCACCTATATGGATCGCATGACCCGCCAGGTCCGCGCCGAGGGCTTCGTCACCACCATCTTCGGGCGCAAGGTCTATATCCCCGCCGCTCAGGGCCGCTCCCAAGCCGAACGCGCCTTCGGCGACCGCGCCGCCATCAACGCCCCGATCCAGGGCGCCGCCGCCGACGTCATGCGCCGGGCCATGATAAGGATGCCTGACGCGCTGCGCGCTGAGGGGTTGGCTGCAAGGATGCTGCTGCAAGTCCACGACGAACTGGTCTTCGAAGCCCCCGAAGCCGAGGCCGAAGCGGTCATCGCCGTGGCCCGCCGCATCATGGAGCGGGCGGCGGAGCCGGCGCTGTCGATCTCGGTGCCCCTGGTGGTGGAAGCCCGCGCCGCGCCCAACTGGGACGACGCGCACTGAGGGCTTGAAAGGTTCCTGGTGGAGCCGAGGGGGAAGACGTCTTTCTTGGAGGCCATACGCCAGAAATCATTCCTCCTCATTCACTTAGGGGTCTGATTCAGGGACCATCTCCAGTTAGGTAGCGTACCAACGGGAAGAGACGTGGCACGTTAACCCTACCGTCCAGAACGGGACTTAGGAGCACCCTTTCTTCAACAACTAGCAAAACCTGTGATGCGACTGCTGAAACGCCCAATCAGTCGTGATCCTCCCTCGTTTCAGTGGACACCCATGCTAGCTTTTCGGAGCTGGAGAGGCGTGTCTGATGAGTCCGACGCGTCGGGTTTTCCCGGAGTCTTTCAAACGAGAGGCGGTTGATCGTGTGGCGGCCAGCGGACTGTCGGCGGGCGCGGTGGCCCGGGAGCTGGGTCTGCACGAGACGGTGCTGCGACGATGGATGACGCAGTTCGGGGCGCAGGCGACGGGG
>NZ_JBIKNZ010000117.1:0-5025 GCF_044358365.1 Phenylobacterium sp.
AGAACCAGCCGATCCATCACACCCAAGGTCACCTCCCAAAGAGAAGCCTTGAATCACGATCCGCTCGATACCGGAATCCCTAGAGTCCACAGCTCCTAGAGCCTGTCCGTTTCAGATGGAATCATCTGAAAAGGATAAACAGGCTCGTTTTCATACATTTAGAGCGCGACGGGCGCTTGAACCGGTATCCACTTCGAGCTGTCGCGCTCTAACCCGGCGAGCACGTCTGCCGCCGAGGCTTCGTTCTCCAAGGCCTCGCCCGCCAGATACCGCCGCAGATTCTCCAGGAACAGCGTGTCATTGCGCCCGGCGTTGCCCGCGCTCATGCCCGATGAGTGCGGGGTGAGCGTCACGCGCGGGTGGTTCCAGAACCGGCTTTCGGCAGGCAAGGGCTCTGTCTCGAACACGTCGAGCACCGCATGCTCGGGCACGCCGCGATCCAGCGCGGCCAGCAGGGCGGCCTCGTCCACCAGCGGCCCGCGCCCCACATTCACGAAGATCGATCCGGGCGTCATCCGCTCGAATAGCCCGGCGTTGGCCACATGACGGGTTTCCGGTGTCAGCGGCGCAGCCAGCACCAGCACATCGGTTTCCGCCATCAGCTCCTGCAGGTCAGCCTGTTTCGCCATGCGATCCGCGGCAGGATCCAGCGCCGGGCTGCGGCGGATCGCTGTGATGTGGGCGCCGAAGGCCCGGGCGCGCACCGCGACGCCGCGCCCGATGGCGCCGAAGCCGAAGATCGTCCAGCGCGAGCCCTCGATCTCGCGGAAGGGCCGGCGCTCCCATTGCCCCGCCGCCTGGGCGGCTCGGCGGCCAGGGCCATCCTGCAGCGCGTCCAACACGCCCCACAGCACATAGTCGGCCATCCCCACAGCCTGACCATGGCTGGTGGTGAGCCGGGCGCCCTTCTGGATGAACTGGCCAAAGACCGGATTGTCGAACCCGGCCGCGCCGCTCTGCACCCATTTCAGCGCCGGCGCCTTCAACGCTGCGGTCATGAAGGTCCGGGCGCCCGGGCTGAAGAAGGCGTCGGCATTGGCCCAGACGACATCGGGCTGCGCCGTATCGGCGTCGAGGGCCTGCCCCGCCAGCAGGATTTCTCCCGCGTCATTGACCGTGAGCGCCTCGACGCCCGCCGGGATCAACGCCTCAACGCGCCGCCAGGCCTTCTCGTGAATCAACAGTCGCATGGGACCCTCCTAGATCACGTCGAGATTGGATTGACTCAATCCAATCTCGAAAAACGTGATCGCCCTCACAAGTCCAGAGCGGGTTGCGGGCGGAAAACCGGTTCCCACTTTTCCTCAACCCGCTCTGGACCGGTTTAGCCGGTAAGGGGTCCCGTTAGCTAGCGCCCGCCGCCTGAAACCGCCGCCGGGGCCGGGGTCGCCGCAGGTTTCGGCGCCTGCTGGGCCTGCTCGCGGCGCCGTCCGCCCATCATCGCCTGCATGGCGGCGAACTCGATCTTGTCGATGGCGCCGTCCGCATTCTTGTCGACCATCGGGAAGTACTTGACCAGATTGGCGCCCATTTCGCCCTTGAGCTCGGCCTTCTGGATCTTGCCGTCCACATTGTCGTCGAACATGCCCATCAGTCGGGTCTTGTCGATCAGGTCGTCGTTGTTGGTGAGTTGGGCCGAGGTCTCGTCTGTCCAGCGATAGCGCACCGCCGTATAGAACATCTCCTCCCAGGACTGGTCGCCCCAGACGATGGTCTTGCTGGCGTCCGGGTTGGCCGGGTTCTGCTTCGAATTGTCGTACCAGTAGTTGGCGATCAGCTTCGAGCCCGCCGGGATCTTCAGCGGCTCGGCGAAGCTGTACTCGCGCTGCCAGTTGAAATCGTAGCGCGGCATGGCCAGCAGCCGCTTCTTCGCGCCATCCGGATATTCGACCCACAGGTCCGACGCATAGCCGCGGTAGTGGGCGTGCGGGAAGGCCGAGTAGAGCAGCATGTCCTTCGGCACATCGATATAGGCGGTTTCCTTGTGGCGCCCCTCGCCGGCCGGGATGACGATGGTCGGGTCCACGATCACCGAGTTGCGCATCACCAGTTCGGGCGTCTCGCCGTCCTTGTAGAAGTAGAGGCCCAGCTTGGAGGTGTCGGTCACCTCCTTGCCAAAGGGCGTGTAGTGGGCCTGCGCCCCGATGGCGCCGCCCGGCGGCAGGTAGGTGCCGACGTTCGTGGGCCACAGCGTGCTTTCCGCACCCACCGCATAGCCGCCCATGGAGGCGCCCCAGCGGCTCTCATTGCCCTTGCCGTCAGCCGGAACCTCCTTGAGGTAGCCGGTCAGGAAGTGGTGCACCGCCTGGCGCTGGCTGACCACGAAGGTCGAGGCCTTGACCCACTTGCCCTCGGTCAGCGGGTTCACCATCACCGGCCGCTGGTAGTCCACCACGCCCGACGCCGGGATGGTGTACTTCGGGATGTCCAGGATCAGGTCCGGCTTCCCCAGCGGCCATGTCTCGGCCACCCGCCGCTTCGCGCCCAGGGGATCGGCGCCCTCGCCGCGCGGCGCGCCCTGCTCGATCCAGTGGACCACGGTCTTGATCTGGGCCGAGGTCAGGCTCTTGTCATCGGACCACTTGCCCACGTGCGGGTCCACGTTCCAGGGCGGCATGCGATCGGTGCGCAGCACCTCGCGGATCATCGGCGAGAAGCCCTTGACCATCTCGTAGTTGGTCATCGCAAAGGGACCGATGCCGCCTTCCACGTGACAGGACACGCATTTGGCCTCCAGAATCGGCGCCACATCCTTGACGTACGATATCTTTTTCGCGGCTGCGGCCCGCCCGGGGAAGTCGATCAGGCAACCGGCGCTCATCCGGGTGGCGGCCTGGGCCGGCTTGCCGGCCATCACGGCCTCGATGGCGTTGGACGCCCAGGGATGGTCTGCGACGGCCTTCTGGGTTCCGTAGTCCAGTCGATCATCCATGGGCCCGCGATAGGCGACCTTCCAGGTCTTCGGGTCGATCACATAGAACTCGGCCGTCCGCGTGACGCCCAGCTGCTCACCCACCAGCTGGTGGGTGTCCATCAGGATCGGGATGTCGATCCCGAACTCTTCCTTCTCTTTCGCGATGGCGTCGCGGCCATCCTGGAGGTTGGAATTCAGCATCAGGAACTTCACGCCCTGTGGGCCGTACTTGGCCTGCAGCGCTTTCAGGTGAGGCGTGAGGTTGCGCGCGATCGGGCAACCGTTGCCGGTGGTGACGATCACGATCGCCTTCGCATCGGTCATCCGATAGAGCTCGTGGCCCATGTAGTCGGTGTCCGACAGCATGAAGTTGTCGATGGTGGCCGGCGCGCGGGTCGCCCGTGCGTTTTCGGCGGCCGAGGGCGCGCCGGAGGCCAGAGCGCTCGGCGCCTCGCCACTGGTGGTGCAGCCAAACAGCAGCGCTGCCGCCGCGACTGTGGCCAGGGCCGAAACATGGGCTTTGATCATGCTGAAATCCTCCCAGACGCTGGCGGTCGCGAACGGTCCGCTCAGGTTCCCGATCCGAAATTCTGCGTTATGCCAGAACCTAGGCTAGCCGGGTTGGGTTTCATCATTATTTCTCATCCATGTTCCGAACGCACCCGGCCCGCGAGCGTGGGGGGTCCGTCTGAACCTGGACGCGTCTCGACCGCTGTCAGGAAGTCGGCTGGATCGGACCCGGGCCGCTAGGGTCTGTGCTCAATAACATACGCTCATCCCGGCATTCGCCGAGATGAGCGTATGTTATTGAAATTGTTGACTGAAACCCGAGTCCAAACCCTCAGACCACGCGCTCGACCAGGATCTTCTTGATCTCGGCGATGGCCTGGGCCGGGTTCAGACCCTTGGGGCAGACCTGGGCGCAGTTCATGATCGTGTGGCAGCGATAGAGCTTGAAGGGGTCTTCCAGGTCGTCCAGACGCGCGCCGGTGTCCTCGTCGCGGCTGTCGATGATCCAGCGATAGGCGTGGAGCAGGGCGGCCGGGCCCAGGTACTTCTCCTGGTTCCACCAGTAGCTGGGGCACGAGGTGGAGCAGCAGGCGCACAGGATGCACTCATAGAGGCCGTCCAGCTTGGCGCGGTCTTCCGGCGACTGCTTCCATTCCTTTTGCGGCTCGGGCGTCTCGGTCTTCAGCCAGGGCTCGACAGAGGCGTATTGCGCGTAGAACAGCGTCAGATCCGGCACCAGATCCTTCACCACCGGCATGTGCGGCAGCGGGCTGATCATGATCTTGTCCGAGGGGCAGTCGTCGTGGCCGTGGATGCAGGCCAGCGTGTTGCGGCCGGCGATGTTCATGGCGCACGAGCCGCAGATGCCCTCGCGGCACGACCTGCGGAACGTCAGCGTCGGGTCCATGTGGGTCTTGATATAGATCAGCACGTCCAGGACCATCGGCCCGCACAGGCTGGTATCCACGTCATAGGTATCCCAGCTCGGATTGACGCCCTTGTCGGGATCATACCGATAGACCTTGAAGGTCTTGGTCTTCCCCGACGAGCCCGCCGGCGCCGGATAATGCTTTCCGCCCTTGGGGACGGAATTCTTCGGAAGGGTGAGTTGGACCATCTGCGTCTTCCTTCCGAACCTAGTACACCCGCGACTTTGGCGGGATGTAGTCGATGTCTTTTGAGAGCGTGAAGTTGTGCACCGGCCGGTCGTCGATCTTCACCTTGCCTGTAGCGTCGTCGAACCAGGTCAAGGTGTGGGCCATCCACTTGGCGTCGTCGCGATCCGGGAAGTCCTCGTGGGCGTGGGCGCCGCGGCTTTCGGTGCGGTTGGCCGCGCCGACCACCGTGACAACAGCCTGACCGATCAGGTTATCGAGCTCCAGCGTCTCCATCAGATCCGAGTTCCAGATCATGGAACGGTCGCTGACCTTCAGATCGGCGCGCTTGGCGTTCACCACCTCCATGCGCTTCACGCCCGAGGCCAGGTCCTTGGAGGTGCGATAGACGGCGGCGTCTTCCTGCATCACCATCTGCATTTCCAGCCGCAGGTCGGCGGTCGGCGTGCCGCCGTCGGCGTTGCGGAACCGGTCCAGGCGCGCCAG
>NZ_JBIKNZ010000118.1:0-4999 GCF_044358365.1 Phenylobacterium sp.
CCGAGGCCAGGTCCTTGGAGGTGCGATAGACGGCGGCGTCTTCCTGCATCACCATCTGCATTTCCAGCCGCAGGTCGGCGGTCGGCGTGCCGCCGTCGGCGTTGCGGAACCGGTCCAGGCGCGCCAGATGGCCGTCCGTCATGGCGGGCTTCAGCTCGGGCTGCGTCGCGCCGGCCTTCAGGATATCGGCAGCCCGCAGAGCCGCCGAACGGCCGAACACCACCAGGTCGATCAGCGAGTTTGAGCCCAGGCGATTGGCGCCATGGACGCTGACGCAGGCCGCTTCGCCGACCGACATCAGCCCGGGCACCACCTGGTCAGGGTTCTTGCCCGCCTTGGTCACCACCTCGGAGTAGAAGTTCGTGGGGATGCCGCCCATGTTGTAGTGCACGGTGGGGATAACCGGGATCGGCTGCTTGGTCACATCCACGCCGGCGAAGATCTTGGCGCTCTCGGAGATGCCGGGCAGGCGCTGATGCAGGATCTTCGGGTCCAGGTGATCCAGATGCAGGAAGATGTGGTCCTTCTTCGGACCCACGCCCCGACCCTCGCGGATCTCCATGGTCATGGCGCGTGACACCATGTCGCGCGGCGCCAGATCCTTCACGGTGGGCGCATAGCGCTCCATGAAGCGCTCGCCCTCGGAGTTGGTGAGATAGCCGCCTTCGCCACGCGCGCCCTCGGTGATCAGGCAGCCGGAGCCGTAGATCCCGGTGGGGTGGAACTGCACGAATTCCATGTCCTGCAGGGGCAGGCCGGCCCTGAGCGCCATGCCGCCGCCGTCGCCGGTGCAGGTATGGGCCGAAGTGGCCGAGAAATAGGCGCGGCCATAGCCGCCCGTGGCCAGGATCACCATCTGCGCCTGGAACCGGTGCAGGGTGCCGTCGTCCAGCTTCCAGGCGGTCACCCCCCGGCAGACGCCCTCATCCATGATCAGGTCGAGCGCGAAATACTCGATGAAGAACTCGGTCGCGTTGGCCAGGGACTGGCCATACATGGTGTGCAGCATGGCGTGGCCGGTGCGGTCGGCCGCCGCACAAGTGCGCTGGATCGGGGCCTCGCCGTAGTTCTTGGTCATACCGCCGAAGGCGCGCTGATAGATCTTGCCGTCCTCGGTGCGGCTGAACGGAACGCCCCAGTGTTCCAGCTCATAGACCGCCGCCGGCGCGTTGCGGCAGAGGTATTCGATGGCGTCCTGATCGCCCAGCCAGTCCGACCCTTTGACGGTGTCATACATGTGCCAGCGCCAGTCATCCTCGCCCATGTTGCCGAGCGAGGCGGAGATCCCGCCCTGCGCCGCCACCGTGTGCGACCGGGTCGGAAACACCTTGGAAATGCAGGCGGTCTTCAGCCCGGCCTGGGCGCAGCCCAGCGCCGCGCGCAGGCCGGAGCCGCCGGCCCCCACCACCACCACGTCAAACTTGTGATCGATGAACTCGTACGTCGCCATGGGTTCAGGCGCCCCCCAGCGCGACCTTGAGGATTGAAAAGATCGCCAGCGCGCCCGCCAGGCCGCAGACGAAGACATTGGCCATCAGGGCCGCAGCCTTGGTGAGGTGTCCGTAGACATAGTCCTCGATGATCACCCGAACGCCGCCCTGCATGTGCATGAAGCTGATGGTGATGGTCAGGATGATCAGGGTGGCGTTGACCGGATTGCCGATCCACTCAACCGCGCCGTAATAGTCCATCCCGGCCAGCAGAATGCAGCTGTAGACCGCCCACAGCACCAGCGGGACCAGCGCCACCGCGCCGACCCGCTCGGAGATCCAGTGGCTGACGCCGTGCTTGGCCGAGCCCAGCCCGCGCGCCGTCGAAAGGGGTGTGCGAAAGTTCATCAGACCACTCCCGCCATGAAGGCGATCACCCAGATCGCCAGCGTCGCGGCGATGGTGAAACCAAACACTGCATAGGCCGACGAATTGGCGCTCTTCAGGTCCAGCCCATGCCCCGCGTCCCAGATCAGGTGCCGGACGCCATTGGCCAGGTGGTAGAACAACGCCAGGCTGATCGCGAACATCACCAGCTTGCCCAGCGGCGAGCCCAGCAGGTCCATGAAGGCGCCATAGGCTTCCGGCCCGCTGCCCAGCGCCACGGCCCAGGCCGCAACGATCAGGCCCGCGCCATAGAGCCCGGCGCCGGTGACGCGATGCAGGATCGAGGTGAGCATGGTGACATGCCAGCGCCACACCTGAAGGTGCGGCGACATCGGCCTGTCGGCGGGTCCCCGTGGAACGGATGTCATCGAAGCGCTCTCGCCTCCCCCAAAACCTGTGCCCGACCCGGTTGTAAGGGTGACGTCGGGGCTGTCAACGAAGACCCGAACCTGGCAGGCAGTCGCCGGACTCGAAACTTCGTAGATCGTGAAGTATTCTAAGCCTTGCTAAAGGCGCAATGCGTCAGTTTCCCAGTTTTGCTTCGTGGATGGCGAAGGATGCGCTTCGATTTGATCGATCTTCGACTGTTCCGCGATGTGGCCGACGCCGGCTCGATCACGGCGGGCGCCGAGCGCAGCGCCCTGGCCCTGGCCGCCGCCTCCACGCGAATCCGGCAGATGGAGGCCGATCTGGGCGCGGCCCTGCTGACGCGCTCGCGCGCAGGCGTCGCCCTGACGCCCGCCGGGCACACGCTGCTGAAACACGCCCGGAGCCTGCTCGACCAGGCGGCCCGGATGCGCGACGACCTTTCCGCCTTTGCCGGCGGCCTGTCAGGCGAGGTCCGGCTTCTGGCCAACACCAACGCGCTTACCGAGTTCCTGCCGGAACCGCTCAGCCTGTTCCTCGCCGCCCACCCCCAGGTCAACGTCGATCTGGAGGAGCGGCTGTCCGACGAGATCGTCGGCCTGATCGCCGAGGGCGTCGGTGACATCGGCATCGTCGCCGGCACCGTCGATGTCGGCCGCCTACAGACCTATCCGTTTCGCTCCGACCGGTTCGTGGTGGTGGCGGCGCAGAACCATCCGCTGGCGGCGCGAACCCGGATGGCGTTTGCCGAGGTGCTGGACTTCGACATCGTCGGTCTGGAACGCTCAAGCTCGCTGCAACGGTTTCTGACCGGCAAGGCCGCCCGCGAGGGCCGCCCGCTGAAGGCCCGGATCCAGCTGCGCAGCTTCGATGCGGTCTGCCGGTTGGTGGCCGCCGGCGTCGGCGTCGGCGTCGTCCCCCAGACCACGGCCCACCGCGCCGCCCAGACCATGGCCCTGGCGGTCATCGAACTGACCGACGACTGGGCGCTCCGCGAACTCACCATCGTGGTCCGCGCCCAGGAGCCGCTGAGGCCCTATGCCCAGGCGCTGGTGGACAGCTTGCGGGATCAGATGGGCCGCCTACATAAAGGCAACCTGGCCTAACAGGACGGAATGCCAACATGACAGCCCTGCTTGTCATCAGCACCAGCAAGCCCCAGCCGCATCTTGTGAAGAGACGATATGCCTATCGGGAGCATATCTTTGGCGACCGATACTGCTATGTGAGAGAAGAGCACAATTCGCCAGATCTCATGCGGCGGGACAAAGACCGTATTGAGATTATGCCGAAATGCCTTGAAGATATCCGCTCAATCCAGCCAGACCCAACCGCCACCGTTTTCGCGATTGAGCAGAATCACGGGGAATCCATTGATACGGTTCTGCAACGCGGCCACGAACAGCCGCTAAGCCCGTGCACGGGGGCGTGGCGCCAACTGAATACCGCCCGATATCGGGCCGGCGATTTCTGAAGGGCGGCTTCGCGCCCGGCTTGGGCGTTGGGTGTCGTCTTCGCAAAGTGAGGATACGCACGCCTATTCGAATTACGGGAATTACGGTGATGGTGTGGACGGCGCTCGTGAGCGTCATCTGCGTGCCATGATGATTGTCGTTGCAGGACATCATCAGAGGAGCGCCGTCCACACCATCACCGTAATTCCGGAGTCTATGGGTCCCGGTCTTTCACCTGCGTTGAAAACCGGGATGACACCTCTGAGGCGCGGCCGCGGCTCAGTAACCAGTTTCCTACATAGCCCGGTAGGCCCGCGCGCTGTTTCATCGCCCCATGAGCCCGCATCGCGCCCGACGGCTGGAGAGGACCCGAGGTCCGGAGCGAATGGCCGCGTTTCAGCGCCGGTTCGGCCGGCGCGCGGGTCGTCCTGCCTGCAGGTCTCGAGATTGTGTGAAGCCAGGGTAGCTTAATCGTGTATCGATGTTATCCGGATCACATTTGGTGGACGACGTAAACAGAAGGCCGTGAACACCATGCCCGTCACTCCGCAATGCCAGGCCGCAATGAACGCCGAAGCAGCCGCCTTGACGGCGAACAACCAGGCGCTTTCGACGCTCGCCACTGATCAGATCGCATCCACCGCAACCCAGTCGGTGCTTGCGGCGGCGATCGCCGCCGGGGGCGTGGCCACGGCGGCCGTTACGACGACAGCCGCTGCCGCCGCCGCCGCCGTAACGCTGGCGGCGTCTCTGGCCGCAGCCGCTGTGGTGGCGGACGCCGCTTCCGCCGCCGCCGCCGCCGCGGCGACCGGCGCCGACGTGGCCGAGGGGCTCGCCATCGCATTTGCCGCCGCCCAGCTGGGTCTGGATCCCGCTGCCGACGCGCTGGCCGCTGCCGCGACAGCGGCCGTGGTTGTGGCCAATACCGCTGCAGCAGGCGCCCTGGCCGCGCTTGCCGCCGCCAACGCCGCTTCGGCCGCCGCCGCTGCCGGCGTCATCGCCACGGCGTCATCGGCCGCTACCGCCGTAACCGTGGCGGCGGCCGCGTCGGGTGCTGTGGCCCTGGCGACCGCCGCCAACGTGGCTGCCGGCGCCGCCCTGGCCCATGCGAACTCAGCGGCGACATCAGCGGCGGCAAACTATGCCTCCGCCAAGGCGGCCACCGTCACGGCCTGCGCCATCTAGAGCGTCGTGCCTGAATCGGGAATCGAAGGATTCCCAAATCTGACGAAGCGTGATTCACCGTGGATGGAGGTGGATCATGGGCAAGAGCTATTCGATGGACCTGCGCGAGCGGATCGT
>NZ_JBIKNZ010000149.1:0-4915 GCF_044358365.1 Phenylobacterium sp.
GCCGGGCGATCCGGGGGATCCGCCGCTCGTGCCGGGCGAGCCGTTGGTGTCGCCCGAGGAGTGGCCGGAGGATCCCTCGCTGCCGCTCGACGAGCCGGACGACTCGGTCCACGACTGGCTCGAGCTTGGCTCGCCGGAGCTTGACCATCCCGAGGACTCGCCGCTCGACTCCTGGGTGCCGGACGAGCCCTGCGGCTGCTGCGTCGTGGCCCACACGGGGATGTAGAGGAAGTAGCGCATCTGTCCGGAGGCGCCGCTTGAGTTCACGGGCATGGCTTCTTCTCCTTGGCCGGTTCGTACCAGCCGTCTGTGGGCACGGGCTTCGAGCACTCGGCGCTGGCGCGCTCGACCGCCTCGTCGAAGCCGATCTTCGGGAACGCGGTCAGCCCGCTGTCCTGGCAGCAGTTGAGGACCTCGAAGCCTGCCTTCCTGAACTCGGGCAGCAGCGCGTGGAAGCGCCGGTCGAGGCTGTCGTAGAGCACGTTGTTGTGGCGGATCGACTGCGCGGAGCGGTTCTCGTCGAAGGCGTACTTGCGGTCGGTCGCCATCCTGAAGTCGGCGCCGAGGAGGTAGACGCTGCGGAAGCCGAGGTAGTGGAGGAGCCCGAGCGCGGCGAGCATGACGCTGCGCTTGCCCTTGATGCCGAGCGAGTCGGTCGCCGCCGTGTGGCAGCCCCACGAGATCGTGTCGGCGCGGAGGAACGTGCGGTGGTCGAACGAGTCGCTGCGCCGGTACATCAGCACGCCCGGCATGTCGGCCACGCGGAACTGGCTCTGCCGGAAGCGGCCCTCGCCGAGCGCGACGCGCAGGCGCGAGTTCCAGTGCTCGACCGGCACGATCTTCGTGATGCCCGCGTCCTTCCACCCGACGTCGACGAAGCGGTCGGGCGAGTCGACGCACGTCCAGAGCGTCGGGCGGTGCACGGTCCAGGAGTTGTTCACGCCCATCGACACGATGCCGCGTGCGGAGAGCCGCGAGAGGTCGTGCGTCAGGAGGCTCGGCCCGGAGAGGACGAGGAACGCGTGCCTGCCGCGGTAGAAGTTCGCGAGCGACACGTGGTCGAAGTCGGCGGTCCACAGCCGCACGCCGCTCGGCGCTGGCCTGCGCTGGCGGATGCCCGCCTGAAGCGCCGCGATGTCGCCCGCGTGCTCACGCATGGAGGCGCCCCCACACGAAGGGATGCCTGCGCGAGACCGTCGCGCCCGTGAGCCGCGCCGCGCACCACGCGGCCGTGGGCACGCGCCCGAACGACAGGAGGAAGTGCGCGCCCGGGCGTGCGATCCTGCGGATCTCGGCCCACGCGTGGTCGAGGCCTGCGGTGGTCGCGCCGAGCACCACGACGCAGTCGGCCACGCCGTCGCCGACGGGGATGCGCTCTCCTGGACGTGTGGCGGACGGGCCGTGCATGTCAGCCGCCGCGGATGCGGGGTCGATCCCGAGCCCGTCGCAGCGCCTCCTCCTGAGTGCCGACACGAGCGCGTTGTCGCCGCACGCGAGGTGCACGACGAAGCGCGGCTGGGGCCGCATGGATTCGATCGCGAGGATCGCCTCGACGACGTGCCCGGGGTCGCTCATTCGACGGCGCCTCCCTGCGGGGGCACTTCCATCTCGGTGAAGACGACGCCGTTGAGCGCCTCGAAGGCGTAGCGCGTGTTGCCGAAGGAGTCGGGCTCGG
This sequence comes from Phenylobacterium sp., assembly GCF_044358365.1. Classification (GTDB taxonomy): domain Bacteria; phylum Pseudomonadota; class Alphaproteobacteria; order Caulobacterales; family Caulobacteraceae; genus Phenylobacterium. Next base: position 1,676 of record NZ_JBIKNZ010000149.1, read on the forward strand.
CGACGAGCTCCACGCAGACGCCCTCGAGGATGGGCTGCAGGATCGGCACGGCCGCCTTCTCGGGCGGGCACGACTCGGGGACGCCGGGCACGATGCACGCGCCTGCGTTGGCGAATCCCTCGACGCCGTCGTCGGGCTGCGGATGCACCTGCGAGAGGTGCGACTCGTAGCGGTTGATCGCCATGCGGGCCTCCGCCTGCGCGCCCGCCTTGTTCCTGCTCGAGAGGCCGCGGTCGAGCGGCACGTAGCTGCCGTAGGTCTCGCTGTTGGGGTCCGCGTCGATGCGCGCCTCCTGCCACTCGTAGCGCCAGCGGAAGCGCTCGCCGGGAAGCAGGTGGGCCAGCCCGAGGATGGCGCGGAAGCGCGTGCGGTGCTGCTGCGCGAGGCGCAGCGCGGCGTAGCGCTCGCCGAGCCCGGCCTCCTTCCAGATGATCTCCGCGCCGCCGTGGTCGCAGCTGCGCAGGTGGACGTCGCCGTCGACGAGCGGCGTGCCGCCGCTGATGCTCGCGCCCGTCGGCGCGTCGGGCCGGGACGGGTAGACGTCGGCGAAGCGGTGTCGCTCGTCCTGGACGACGATCACGCACCCGAAGGTGCCCGAGACGACGGCGGGTCCGATCTCGCCAACCTTGAGCGGCTGGAGCAGCACGCCGAAGAGCCCCTCGTGCACGCCCGCGATGGGCATCTCGCCCTTGAGGACGAGGTTCTCAGCGAAGTCCTGCGGGAGCTCCTGCTTGCCGCTCGGCGGGTTGTGCCTGGGCAGGTAGACGGGAGCGCCGAGCCCGAGCGCGCCCCAGCGCGGGTAGTCGATGCCCGAGACGTTCTTGACGAGCACCACGTCGCGGTCGCGGCGGGCCAGCAGCGGGTCGGCGGTGCCGGATGCCCCGCGCTCGCCGTCGCGGCGCGCCATGTCCATGAGCTTGTTCCACGCCGCCGCGGACATCTCGATCGGCTCGCCGCGCCGGACGCTCTTGAGGTAGTCCGTCATGGCTAGATCCCGAGCCCCGAGAAGTTGCCGCGCCTGTAGATCTGCTCGACGTACGCCGCCCGTGGCCGACGCACGACCTTCTCGGCGTTGGGGTCCTCCTTGTCCTCGAAGAGGAACCAGAGGTAGTCCCAGCCGTCCTTGTTGATGCCGGTGAAGCCGCCGATCGTGCCGTTGACGACGTTGGGGCTCGCGGCGAAGGAGTAGGTGATCTCCCAGTCGCCGTTGACGCCGCGCTTCGAGCCGCGGGCGCCGAGGAAGAGCACCTCTCCGGCCGCGAAGCCGCGGAAGGCGGAGCTGTTGACGGTGCCGGTGAGCGAGAAGACCGACGCGACGTAGGAGTTCGACACGGCGGACGCCGCCTTGAAGTGCGTCTCGCTGAAGCTGAAGACGGGCACGGTCCGCTCGACGCCCTGCGGGCCGTCGTCGGTCATGTTCACGCCGCTGCGGAAGTCGGGCGCGGGCGGTCCGCCGGGAAGCGCGACGCGCTGCCTCGTCGCGAGCGACACGAACATCGTCTCGCTGCCGCCGCTCGTGTTGAACTCGTACGAGCTCTCCGGCGGCGCGCTGCCCGACGAGCCCTGGTCGTTCGACTCCTGCGGCGAGTAGCGGGCGGTGACGAGGTACTTCGTGTCGCTGATCGGCTCGGCCGAGCGCGACTGCCGCGGCATGCCGTTGTAGCTCGCCGGGCACGCCGAGAGCACGGCGTCGAGCGCGGCGTTCTCGCTCGCGGCCCCGTCGACGAAGTACTTGAGCGTGACCGACGGGCTCGCGCCGGTCGTGACCTCGGTTCCCTCGATGAGCTGGTGGACGGTGGTCGGCATGGTTCAGGCCCAGACGAGCCCGCCTCCCCTCATGGCTTCGAGGATCCCGCGCGTGTGGCTGGCGGTCGCCTGCGCGGCGTTGGCGATTCTCTGCTGCGTGCGCTCGTCGGGGCCGACGAGCCCGGCGGCGGCCGCGAAGCTGAAGGTCCCGGCGCTGCGGAAGCTGCGCTCGGCCTGCCGCGTCGCCTCGCCCGCGAGCTTCACCTGGTCGATCTCGACGGGCTCGACCTCGAGCGGCGGGATCTCGGGCGCCTTGAGCGCGAGGTCCTCGTCGGGGATCGGCTTCAGGGGCGGCGGCTTCGCCTCGTCGGACGCCTTGCGCGCCTCGGCGGCACGCTGCCTGAGCCGCTCGAGCTCCTCGCGCGCCGCATCGAGCTCCGCCGCGTTCGCCTTCGTCTCGGCGCCGCGCGCCTCCTCGAGCGCCGCGATGCGGTCGGTGAGCTCCTTCTCGCGCGCGGCGTTCTCCTCAAGCACGCGGCGGTCGTAGTCGGCCTTCATCCGCGACGCGGCCTCCGAGCCGACGCCGGTCAGCTCGGCGACCTGCTGCAGCACGTACAGCACCGTCCCGACCACCGAGTCGACGATCGCGGCGAAGATCTCGCGCACGGTGACCTCGATGACGGTGAACGCGCCCGCGAGGTCGTAGGTGAAGTCCGTCCAGATGTCCTTGAGGAGCGTGGTGCCGCGCAGCCACAGCACCTTGAGCCCTTGCCAGAGGATCTCGGCGGCGAGCATGATGTTGCCCGCGGCGAGCGCGTCGCCGATGCCGCCGACCGCGACCTTCACGTCCTCGACGGCGCCGCGTGCCTGCACGGCCATGCGGTCGAAGACGCGCCCGACGAAGTCGCCCACGGTCGCGAAGCCGTCGGCCAGGTAGACGACCGCCGCCACGAGGGCGACGACCGCGGCGATGGCGATCCCGACGGGTCCGGTCATGGCCGCCCACGCGGCGGTGGCCGCGCCCGCGACCGTGGCCCACGCGGCGGAGAGGAAGCCGAGCACGGCCGAGAGCGCGCCGACGATGGTGCCGAGCCCGCTGATGACCGCGCCTGCGGCGACGATGGCGACGCCGATCCCGGCGATGGCCGCGCCGACGGTGCCGATGGCGATGGCCCACCCGACGGCGGCGACGACGGACTCGCGGTTGGACTTGATCCACTGGACGACGGCGCCGATCCCGCCCTGGAGCGCGGCGACGACCTCGCGTGCGGCGGGCGCGAGCGCCTCGCCGATGGCGACGGCGACGCGGAGCGTCTGGTCCTTGAGGATCTCGATCTGCGTGCCGAGCTGGTCGGCGGCCTCGGCGGTCTCGCCGGAGATCGAGAGCCCGAGCCGCTGCGCCTCGGCGCGGAAGGCCTGGAGGCCGGAAGCGCCGCCCGCGAGGACGGGCATGAGCTTCGACGCGCTCTTGCCGAAGATCTCCATCGCGAGCCC
>NZ_JBIKNZ010000005.1:0-99293 GCF_044358365.1 Phenylobacterium sp.
CTGACCGCGATCTTGCGGCACGGCCATCAAGGCTCCCCAGCCAGGCCATGACCCCGTAGACAACCATAGACCAAGGTCAGTCCAACAACGAACCTGAGGCAACCGTGAAACCAATTAGACAACGCTTCACTTAACCCCTAATCGAGGCGCCGGGCCTCGGGTGCCTGGCGCGAGGGCGGTGTCAATGTTGAAGTGCGACGGGCTTTTCGTGGGTGTTGGTGCTGTTGATGAGCTGTTGGAAGACTTCGTTCGGGGTCATGAAGTCGAGGATTTTTCGGGGCCTGTCGTTCAGGCGTTCGGCGATTTCGTTTAGGTCGTCCTGGGTGAAGGGCGAGAGGTCGGTGGCCTTGGGCAGGTATTGTCGGATCAGGCCGTTGGCGTTTTCGTTGCTGCCGCGCTGCCAGGGGCTGTAGGGGTCGGCGAAGTAGACCTTGATCCCGGTGTTGCGCGTGAGGTCAGCGTGGCGGGCCATCTCTGTGCCGCGATCATAGGTGAGCGTTTTGCGCAGCGACGCGGGGATCTGCTCGAAGGCGCGCTCGAAGGCACATCGCGTGGTGTCGGCATCGAGGCCCTCCATCCGGGCGAGCAGGACGAGGCGACTGGTCCGCTCCACCAGCGTGCCGACCGCAGATCGGTTCGCCGCGCCCTTGATCAGGTCGCCCTCCCAGTGGCCGGGGATCAGGCGTGCGTCGATTTCCTGAGGCCTGGCTGTGATTCTCACATCGTCGGTGACGAACCCGCGCCGGTCGGCGCCGCGCGAGCGAGGTCGCCGGTTCTGACGCCCCTGACGCAAGGCCCCGAGCAGTTCGCGGCGCAGCTCGCCGCGTGGCAGGGCGTACAAGGCCCCATAGATGGTTTCGTGGCAGACGGTTCCGGGGCGGTCACTGGCGTCCATGCGACGCAATCTGCCGGCAATCTGCAGCGGCGACCAGCCGATCCGCAAAAGGCCGGTCACGGTATCGAACAGCCTCGTTCCAGGTCGCAGCTTGCGCACACCCCGACGGCTTTCCGAGCGGCGCACAACGGCGCCGAAATAGGCATTCGAGGCATCGTAGCGCGCGGTCCGATGCAACCGGGCGCGTCGCAACTCGCGACTGATCGTCGAGGGATGCCGCTCCAGCCTGCGCGCAATCTCGCGCAGGCTCTGTCCCGCGTCATGCCACGCCATGATCGACAGCCGCTCTGGATAACTCAGATGACCGTAGCACTCTCCCATCGCCTCGCTCCAATTTCAGCCACAGAAAACATGTCCTGTTGCACTTGGTTTTGGAACGGGGGCGGGGAACGCGGTGTTACGGTGACACTTTACTTAACCCCCATTCCGCTGTACCGATCCCCATGGCCCGTCTCTCCCGCGTCGTGATCCCCGGCGTCCCGCACCATGTGACCCAGCGCGGCAATGGCCGGCAGCAGACGTTCTTCGAGCCGGGCGACTATGGCCTCTATCTCGACCTGCTGACCGCCGCAGCGGCCCGGGCGCAGGCCGAGATCTGGTCCTACTGCCTGATGCCCAACCATGTGCACATTATCCTGACGCCATCGGACGCGGCTGGCCTCTCGCGCACCTTTGGCGAGCTGCATCGGCGCTATACCGGCTATGTCAACGCCCGGCGCCGCACCACCGGGCATCTGTGGCAGGGCCGGTTCGGATCGGTGGCGATGGATGAGACGCACCTGGTCTCGGCGCTGCGCTATGTGGCGCTGAACCCGGTGCGGGCGCGGTTGGTGGAGCGGGCGCAGGACTGGCCCTGGTCGAGCACGCGGGCGCTGATCGCGGGCGTGGACGATCATGTGGTCAGCGTGGCGCCGGCTCTGGAGCGGGTCGGCGACTTTGCCGCCTTTCTGGACGAGGACTTCGACGAGGCGCTGACCTATGGCGCCCTGCGCCGGGCCGAGAGCGTCGGCCGCCCGGTGGGCGGGGCGGCCTGGCTCGCCGACATGGAAGCCCGCACCGGCCGCCAGCTGGCCCCAAGGCCGCGAGGGCCGGCGCCACGTTTGGGGGTTAAGTAAAGTGTCACCGAAATCGAAATCGGGCGTCGCCGCGTGAGTCGATATCCCGCCCCTTGATCATGTTTGACGCGCTCAGATCCCCCGCGCTGCGTCATACCGCGCCCACATCGGCGCGCAGTCCACCACCTGGCGTTCGTCCATCGCCCGGTCGATGGCCATCACCGTCAGGCCCGCCTCCAGCGAGTCATAGGGCGTAACGGGGAACGCGGCCCGTCCCTCCAGCGCGGCCAGCAAGTCCAGCGCCATCGCCTGGTCGGCGCCATTGTGGGCATCGGCGGTGACGCCGCCGTAGTCGATCTTCTCCGGCTTGCCGCGGTGGAGGGCGCGGCGGACCATCAGCCTGTTGCGCACCAGGTCGGCGATCAGGGTGCCCTCGGTCCCGGCCACGTACCAGCGCCGCTCGGTCAGGGCCACGTGGCTGTTGGCGTGGAACGAGAGGCGCACGTCATTGGCGTATTCCACCATGGCCACCTGGTGGTCGGTGACGTCCATGTCCGACTGGAAGGCGTCGTTCGCGCCGGCCCAGCCGGCGTCGCGCAGGGCATAGGCGGCCGAGCCGTCCTCCCAGGTGCGCGGGGGGTCCTTGCGCTCGGGCGTGAAGATCCGGCGACCGCCGAAGCTCGCCACCCGGGCCGGCCTGGCGCCGGCCAGCACGCCGAAGATGTCGAAGTCGTGGACCACCTTGTCGAGGAAGTAGGAGCCGCCCCATTCCTGCTTGCGCCGCCAGTTGCGCGCCAGATAGCCGCCGTGCTCTGGCGGCAGGTGCTCGGTGGCGTCGATCGAGACCACGTCACCCAGCTCACCCCGCGCCACCCGGGCCTGCACCTCGCGCACGATCGGCAGCGAGCGCATCACCAGCCCCACGAAGACCGGCGGGGTCCCCGGCGCTGACAGGCGCCACGCCAGCGCCTCGGTCTCTTCCTCGGTGCGCACGATGGGCTTCTCGGCGAAGATCGGGACGCCCGCGTCCAACGCCTGCATCAGGTGGGCGAAATGCAGGTGGTTGGGGGCGCCCAGCATCAGCAGGTCGAAGGGCCCCTGGGCCAGCAGTTCGGCCATGTCGGCACAGGGCCGGCCCGAACGGATACCGGCAGTGGCCAGGATCGGTGCGCCCACCGGGGCGGGATCGACGTGGGCGACCACGTCCAAGCTCCAGCCCACCTCCTGCATGGCGGCCAGGACGTGGGCGATCCTCTGGCCGAGGCCGACAACACCGATCCGATAGTGGGTCATCTCGCAGCGGACTCCGGAATGCTCAGGGCCCTGTCAGATAGACCGGATTTCCGAACAGCCACAACGCCCCGTCGGGCCCCCGCACCTCCGCCCGCACCCAGCCGGTCTGGCTGGAGGGGATGTCGACGGTGCGCGTCTCGTCCTCGCCAAGCACCCCGGCCAATGCCTGCAAGGGTGCGGCGGGTCCCTTCAGCACCAGTCTCCCGCCGGCGGCGTGCGTCACCCGGACGGTCAGCTTGCCCGTCGCGTAGGTCGTGTCCAGCAGGCGATCACGCGTGCCCTGGACGTCGATGAAGACCCGTCCCGCCCGCAGCCCGGTGAGGATGGCGTCCTGCGACAGCGCCTGGGCATAGACCACTGTGGTCGGGCGACCCACCGCGGCGGGCTTGGCCGGATCGAGCGTGGCGTCATGATTGTCGGACCCGCCCACGGCGGTGAGGCGGAAGCCGGCGTTCAGCCGCGCCTCCCAGAAGGCGACGCCCGACAGCGGCCCGTCGGTGATCCCGCCGTTAATGACCTCGACCGCCTGGATGTGGCGGAAGTCCACCGGCGCCGTCCAGCCGCAGCCCATGCAGGCCTCGCCGGACGGAAGGCCCGGGTGGTTGATCGTCACGAAGGCCCTGGCCGCTTCGGCCTGATCCAGGATCTGCGCGAAGGTCGGCGCGCGGGCGCCGCCCAGCTGGAAGTCCAGCGGCGCCGTCATGCCGATGATGTTGGCGTGCCCCTGGAAGGTGGTGATCTCCCGCCCGGGGATCAGCAGCAGCCGGTCGTAGTGGGGTTGCTGCTCGGCCAGCGCCTGGAAGTGGCTGGAGGTATTGTGCTCTGTGACCGCGACAAAATCGAGGCCGCGCGCGGCGGCGGCGTCGAGGGTCCTGAACAGCGGACAGGGCGCCTTGGCCCCCGACTGGGCGGGGCACGACCCGTCGGAGTGGCCGGTGTGGAGGTGCAGGTCGCCCCGGTACCAGGCGGGCCCTTCCTCAAGCGGCGCGGCAGTGAAGCCGTGGAAAGCGCCATCTTTCGCCAGGGTGATGGTGGCCTTGTATTCGGCCCGGGCGTCCTTGCGCAGATTGGGCACGCCCAGGATCAGCTTCCATTCACCCGCGGGCAGCGGCCCGGGCAGATACGAAGGCGTCGCCCAGGTTTCGGTGAGGGTGAAGCTGGCCTTGTTCCCGCCGCTCCAGCCCCGGAAGCGCCGTGGATCACGGACCCCCAGGTCGATGACCGACTTCTGGTCCTGGCCGGTATAGGCAAAGGTCACGGAGACGGCGGTGGTCCCGGCGGGAACGCGGAACGGGACCTCACGATAGGTCTGATGATCGGCGCCGGTGAGTACGCCTGAAAGGGTCACGGTCTCCGCGGCGGCGGGCATGGCCAGCAGCAGCGCAAGCGCCGCCGCCAGCCATGCCCGGCTTCGCATCAGGGCGCCTCGTTGGAGAAGATGATCGTCCCCGACGCGCCGAACATGCCGCCGACGCCGTGGCAGACGCTGTTCGTGGCGCCTGGCACCTGTGCCGCAGCCGTGCCCCGGAGTTGCCGCACGCTCTCCTGAAGGGCGTACATGCCGTACATGCCTGAGTGCATATAGGAGAGGCCGCCGCCATTGGTGTTCAGCGGCAGCTTGCCCCCGATGGCGGTGTTGCGTTCGCGGATGAAGGCGGCCGCCTCACCGGGCTTGCAGAAGCCCAGGTCCTCAAGGCCATACAGCGGCAGGTGGGCGAAGGCGTCGTAGATCATCAGGTGGTCGACGTCGGCGCGCTTGAGACCCGCCTCGTCAAACGCTTTCTTGCCCGAAACCCGGAACGCCTTGGACGAGGTGAAGTCCTCCATCTGGCTGACCAGCGGGGTCTCCACGCTCTCGCCGGTGCCCAGGACGTAGACCGGCTTCGTCTTGAAATCCTTGGCGCGCTCGGCCGAGGTCAGGATCAGGGCGCCGCCGCCGTCGGTGACCAGGCAGCACATGAGCAGGCGGAACGGCCAGGCGATCATCGGCGAGTTCAGCACGTCGTCGACCGTGATCGGGTCCTTGAACGAGGCCCGAGGGTTCTTCGCCGCCCACTCGCGCTGGATCACCGAGATCCAGGCCAGGTCCTCTTCCGTGAGGCCGTAGGTCTTCAGGTAACGCAGCACCGGCACCGTGAACATGGTGGGCGGGCTGGTGACGCCATAGGGCATCTCGAACTGGCCCATCAGGCTGGACGGTGCGCGAGCGAAACCGCCGGCGCCCACCCGCGATTTGCCCGATTCCCCGTGGGTGATCAGGACGGTCGTGCAGAGCCCGGCGTTGATCGCCGCCGCAGCGTGGCGCACGTGCAGCATGAAGGAACAGCCACCCACGCTGGTGCCGTCGGCGTAGGTGGGGGTGATGCCCAGGTAATGGGCGAGCTCGGTCGGGCTGATGCCGGCGCAGGCCACGCCGTCGATGTCCGATGGCTTCAGGCCGCAATCGGCCATGGCGTTGAGTGCGGCGTCAGCGTGCAGGCCAATCACCGACACATCGGGGATGCGACCCATCTGGGTGGTCTCGGCGGCGCCGACGACGGCTACGGATTTCTGTTTCATGCGATCAGGCTCCGGCCGGCTTGAAGAACGGCAGGGCGATGGTGTCGCTCATCTTCTCGAAGGTGACCTCGAGCGGCATGTCCAGTTGCAGGGCTTCGGGGGTCTGCGGGCAGCCCACGATATTGGTCATCATCTGCGGGCCTTCTTCCAGCTTCACGACCGCAATGGCGTAGGGCTCGGTCCCCATGTCGGGGCGCGGACGGTGATTGATCACGTAGGACCAAAGCACGGCCTTGCCCGAGGCCTTGAACACCTCGACGTCGCGCGAGCCGGTTCCGGGACAGAAGGGACGCGGCGGGAAATAGACCTCGCCCGTTTGGCGGTCTCTTTGCAGGAGCAGTTCGCCCTTGAGGGCGCCTTCCCAGAAGTGCCGCGTTTCCGGCGTGGGTTCAGGCAATATGCGTGGCGGCATCGGCAGCTCCATCCCTTCGAACAATCGGTTTGTTTGGCTCTTGTATCGGCTCGGCGCGCAACAAAGCCGAGACCGAAGCGCTTGTCGACAGCTGCTAGTCCCAAAGCGACGAAAACAGCGCACTGCGGCGCGTCTCGTGGGCCAGTTCCGCAGCGGCCAGGGCCGCGGGATCCGAGCGCAGCGCCGCGAGATCGGTGTCCGACAGGCTGTCCTCGGCCAGGACGCCGACGCTCATCCGAAAGATGTTGGCGAACATCTCCGCGTTGATCTTGTTGACCAGCGGGGCGCCCTTCGCGGCCGGGTTGGACTGGAGTTCGATCAGCCAGGGGTGGCCATCGGCGTCCAGCAGGATGTCGAAGCCGATCAGTTTGGGGCCAAATGATCGCGTCGAACCCAGGGCCGCCTGCCGCGCGAAGAAGCCTTCGCGCTCCAGTTGGCGCAGGAACCAGGCGACCAGACTGCGGATCTCGCCGAAAACGACGTCGGGATCGTGGCCCTCGGCGGCCATCCGGCGCAGCAGGGCGGAGAGACTCCGGATGGCGCCCTCGTCGTCGCGGGTTTCATCCTGGCTGATCATCAGGCCGGGGTGATCCAGATGCAGCGCCGTGTTCGTGACGTGCATCGCCACGTCGGCCAGCCGGTCCGGCGATAGTTCGTAGGGCTCCGGCGCGATCCGTACGATGCCTTCACGGTAGATGTATGCCCTGAGCGGCGCCGCCTGGGTGATAAGGGCATAGATGCGCAGGTGGCCCTTGCGGCCGTCGATCAGCCAGGGGTTGGAGATGTAACGCTGCACCACCACGTCGCTCAGCCCGGCCAGGGCTGTCAGGTCGCCGGTGACATGGATACCCTGACCGCCGGAGCCCCGCGCCGGCTTGACGATGTAGAGCGCGTCCGGCGTCGCGGCGGCAAACCGCATCAGCGCGTCCCGCTCGGCCGGCAGGTTGAACGTCTCGGGGACGCGCGCCACGCCTGGCTCCGTCGCCAGGCCCCGGCGCAGCACGGCCCCAAGCGTCGCCTTGTCCACCAGACCCAGCCATTCGTGGAACGGGCTTGATTGGTCGCGGTCCACCAGGAAGGACGACACCAGCACCGGGTTTTGCCGATACCTCAGGTTCAGCATGTGCGCGAAACGGTCGGCCGCCAGCGGCTGGCCCTGATCGCGCAGCAGGTTCATTACCCCACGCAGGATGCCCAGCACCTCCAGGCCAGCCAGGTCGCTGGCGGCCAGGATTGTGCCATAGGCCTGCGCAGCCTCCTCATGGCGGCCCAGACGGTGCAGCAAAACCGCCACCATATAGGCCGACAGGGGAGAGCGCGTGACCGCATGAGCCCGGCGATAGGCCGTCACCGCCTGCTCATAGTTCCCGCACGCCGTCAGGTTGAACGCGAGCTGTTGCAGGCCCTCGTGATGTGTGGGGTCCAGGGCCAGCAAGGCCTCGGTGGCCGCTGTCCCCGATACGAAGTCCAGACGCCGGTGATGGGCCAGCATCAGCATCGCCCAGGACGGTGCACACGCGGGCTGTGCCGCCACCAGCGCCTCCAGTTCGGCCACCGCCCGTTCACGATCGTGCTCGATCATCGCCTGATAGGCGGCGGCGAAGGCCGGGTCATCGGGGCCGGGCGGTTCGGACATGGAGGGCGGAAACCTTCGTCGCCAACAGCGGGGAGATCCTGAATACCCTGGGGCTCGACTTCCTGTCTCTACGGGCGGAGGATTGCGGCCAACAAAAGCGAGGATCGCCGCATGGCCCGCGTTGAAGTGGTCGAATACACCGACGCCGTCTGCTCCACCGCCTGGGGCGCCGAGCCGCAGCTGCGCCGCCTGCAATGGCGGTTCGGCCAGCACCTCGACTGGCGCAAGGTGCAGGGCGGCCTGATCGGCGACTCATCGAAAGACAAGGCGGGCTGGGACCGCGTGCGCGCCGCCGAGCCCATGCGCGACTACTGGAAGCGGGTCTGGCGCCTGACCGGCATGCCCTATCCCAACCCCATGCATCTGATGCTGCAATCCACCGACCCGCTGGGCCAGGCGGTCAAGGCTGCCGAGCGCCAGGGCCAGACTGTGGGCGAGGCGGTGCTGCGACGCTTCCGCGAACAGATATTCGTCTTCGGCATCGGCCCGCAGACCCGGGAAGAGTTCGCCGCGGCCTGCGTGGGCGTGCCCGGCCTCGATATCGCCCGCTGGCTGGCCGACTATGACCTGCCCGAGGTCGCCGCCGCATACCGCGCCGACTGGCAGGAGACCCGTGAGCCCAATGACTGGGTGCGCAACCTGAAGCACGACAGCCCGATGAACGGGGAGCTGAAACACTCCGAAGGCCATGACCGCTACGCCCTGCCGACGCTGATCTTCAGGGGCTCAGGCGGCGAGCAAACGGTGGCTGGCTGGGTGCGCTACGAGGAGTACGAATCCGGCTTGGAGACCGCTGAACCCGGCGTCACCGCCCATCCGCAAAAGGACCCGACCCCGCAGGAAGCGTTCGCCGAGTGGGGCGTCCTGACCGGACAGGAACTCGAGTTTCTGTGCGGTGAGGGTGCGCTCGCCCCCGCTGGTGTGATGGCCCACGACTGGGGCGAGGGATTTGTCTACTTCTCCGCCGCGGAGGCGCGGGCGCGGGGGCTGGTCGAGGCGGTGGGCGTGTAGAGGGCGCAAACGTGCGGCCCAATATCTCGTCACAGACGTTGAAGCAGAGGTGCTCGCTGCGAGTGACCGCACGGGACATTTCTTTGTCAAAGTCGACGTCCCCTGCTCATCAGTATCTGACGCGCGAGCGGGGCGAAGACCGCTACGGCGGTGAGCGCCTCCCGCCTCATATCCCGCAGGAAAACGCCGGCTGGCCCGGGGAGAGCCAGCCGGCGCACAGCGACGCGTAGTGGGCCGCGCCGCCTGCCGCTCCGCTATTTCGCAGGCGGGAGGAGCACCTTGTCGATCACGTGGATGACGCCGTTGGAGGCGGCGACATCAGCGGAGACGACCTTGGCCCCATTGACGGTGACGCCGTTGCGGCCGTCGATGGCCAGCGTGCCGCCCTGAACTGTGGTGACGGTCAGCTGCTTGCCGGCCAGGGCGGGCGAGAGCGTACGTCCCGGGACCACGTGATAGGTGAGGATGGAGGCGAGCTGGGCCTTGTTTTCCGGCTTGAGGAGCGTGTCGACCGTGCCGGCGGGCAGGGCCGCGAATGCCGCGTCCGTGGGCGCGAACACCGTGAAGGGGCCCGGCGACTTCAAGGTATCCACGAGGCCGGCGGCGGTGGCGGCGGCCAGCAGGGTCTTGAATTGTCCGGCGCCGGCGGCCACGGCGACAATGTCGCCCTTGGCGTCGGCAGCATAGGCCGGGGAGAACGCGAGGGTGGCCAGCGCGAGGGCGGCGGCGGTGGTCAGACTCTTTATCATGGGACGGGTTCCTGTAGGCGATGGTGGTTGGATTTTGTTATCCCGATTGAGATAGTAATAACTGATCAGATCGCAAGGCACGCGTCACATTTTTCCACTCGCATAGGGACGGTACGCGGATAAAGCACAAGATATAGTATTCCATAAGAGATACATAGTTGCCACATGCGGCCGCTTTCCGATGTGTGGTCCGCATCTGCCAGGACCCGTGGTCCTGCACTATGCTAGGGTGCCGCATCACGAATGCGGTCAGGGGACCGGGGACTGAAACGTGTCGGAACCGTCGTTATCCGCTCGCCCACAGCGGGCCTCTAAACTGGTGCGCCCCCGGCCCCGGCGGGCCGAGTATGACGGCAAGCGCCGCCAACTTCTGGGCCGCATCGTGCAGCGGTTCAAGCAACCTGACCGGCCGTCCATGCGCGAGCTTGCGGTTGCCGCTGAAGTGTCCGTGCCGACCCTTCGCCACTATTTCGGAGATCGCGAGGGGGTGGTCAGCGCGGTGCTTGCCGATGCGCATGCCCGGGGCGCGCCGTTTCTCGCGCTGGCTGCGCGCGCGGACGGGCCACTTGAGCCCTCGCTCCGGTCGGGCCTGATGCAGATCGTGCAGGGCCACCTGTTCGCCGTGGGCGGGTTCCACGCGATCGGCCTGACGGAAGGCCTTCTGCACCGGACGCTGGGGCCACATTATCTGCAGACCATACTCGAGCCGGCGCTGCAGGCCTTCGAGCTACGGCTGCAGGCGCATATCGAGCGGGGCGAACTGAAGCCCGTGAACGTGCGCCACGCCGCGCTTGGCCTGATTTCGCCGGTGGTGCTGTTCATGCTGCATCAGGGGGAACTGGGCGGCCAGCGGGTTCGCCCCGGCGCGGCCGACGAACTGGTCGAGCATCTGGTTACCGGCTTTGTAGCGGCCTGGGGTATGCCGGCGTCGGTCTGAACCAAACCGGCACCGCGCGTCGTCAGTACGCCAGCGCCACGCCGTCCTTGCGCATCTCCGTGGCGGCTTCATAGCGGCCCGGCCAGGCGCGGATAGCCTGGTAGCCGCCGTAGCCGCCGGGCGACGGCTTCAGCACCCAGCCGATTTTCGCGAGTTCGGCCCTGGTCGCTTCCGGGACTCCAGTTTCCAGATTGAGGTCGCCGATCGCGCCCAGGTCCTCGCCTGTGGGTTCCATTCCGCCGTTGTGATGCCAGCGCGGACTGTCGCCAGCCTCCTGTAGCCCCAGGCCGAAGTCCACGAGATTTGAAATGATCTGCGACTGGCCCTGCGGCTGCATGTCCCCGCCCATGACGCCGAAGCTCAGCAGCGGGCGGCCCGCCTCGGTGGCGAAGCCTGGAATGATGGTCTGGAAGGGGCGCTTGCCCGGCGCATAGACATTGGGGTGGCCGTCGGTAAGCGCAAACGCCTCGCCCCGGTTCTGGAACATGAAGCCCAGCCCGTCGGGCATCAGGCCGGAACCCATCCCGCGATAGTTGGACTGGATCAGGGACACCATCATGCCGTCGGCGTCCGACGTGGTGAGATAGGTGGTGTCGCCCTGGCCGGGCGCCTTGCCGAAATAGACGCGGGGGCTGATGCGATCGGGCCGGATCAGGGCGGCGCGCTGGCGGGCGTACTCCTTCGACAAGAGCCAGTCGATCGGGGACATGTAGAAAGTCGGGTCGGCGTAGAACCGGGCGCGATCCTCGAAGGCCAGACGCTTGGCCTCCACGCCGTGGTGGATCGCCGCCGCCGACTGGAAGCCCATGGCCTTGATGTCGAACTCGGCCAGGATGTTGAGCATCTGCAGGGTGACAAAGCCCTGGCTGTTAGGAGGCAGGCCCCAGACATCGACGCCGCGATAGTTCACCGACCGGGGCTCGACCCATTCGCTCTTGTGGGCGGCGAGGTCGGCGCGGGTCATCCAGCCGCCGATGCGCTTGAAGTAGCGCTCGATGGTCTCGGCGATCTGACCTTCGTAGTAGGCGCGCCCGCCGCCCTCGGCGATCAGGCGATAGGTGCGCCCCAGCTCCGGATTGCGGAAGATCTCGCCCTCGCGCGGGGTCTTGCCATTGGGCGCCCAGAGGGCCTTGAAGTTCTCTACTTCCTCGATACCGGCGGTTGGGCGGGTGAAATTGCGGTGGGAAATGCCGACGTAGAAGGCGGTCTGCTGGATCGTGGGCGCGCCCTCCTCGCAGTGACGGATCGCCGGCTGGAACAGGTCTATCCAGGGAAGTTTCCCGTAGCGCTGGTGCAGGCTCCACCAGGCGTCGACGGCGCCGGGCACGCTGACGGTCGTGGCGCCATGGGAGGCAACGCGGCCATCCTTGGCCCGAGCGCGCTGGGTTTCGAGCGTGAGCGCCCGGGGGCTGCGGCCCGAACCGTTCAGGCCCACCACCTTCTTCGCCTTCGGGTCCCACAGGAGGGCGAAGGCGTCACCGCCGATCCCGCAGGCGATAGGCTCGCCGAATCCCAGCACGGCATTAGCTGCAATCGCGGCGTCCACCGCCGAGCCGCCCGCCTTGAGCATCTCGATCGCCGCTAATGTGGCCAACGGATGGGCCGTGGCCGCCGCGCCATGCAGGCCCCAGGCGGCGGAACGGCCCGCGAAGTTGGCGCCGTCGACCCGGTCACCCGGCCGCACGTCGGGCCGGTTGCGGTTGGGGTTCTCCGAGCGGGACGAGGCAAAGGCCTTGCCTGCCACCGCAGCGGCGGGAAGGGTGGCCAGGAAGGTGCGGCGACGCATGGATGGCTCCGGGTTGTTGAGGGTGCTGGCCTGTTTCCGAGGTCACAAATGAGTGGTAGCCTGACGCGAATTCCAGAGGCTTCGACTTGTACGCCAAGACGCTCGCGATTTACGATTTCAAATGCTTCGGGAAGGCTGAACTCAAGTTTCAGTATCCGGGGCGAAAGGGCGATGGCGCGTCCGAGATTCCGAACATCAATCTGGTACTGGGGGACAATGGCGGCGGCAAGTCGTCCGTACTTCGCGCCCTGGCGATCGCGGTCCTGGCGCCCGCATTGCTTCGATCAGGGTTCGTGCCCTACCGTCTGGTCCGCCGGGCCAAGGCCGGAAGGCCGCCGGTCGAGAAGTCGCTGCTGGTGGTGCATGCCCAGCCCGATCCCGGGGAGCTGAAGGCCGGCCTCAAGCGCGATCTTAAGCTCCTTGCCCGCCTGCAGGCGCCGACGCGAGGCAATCTGGACAGGCTCACCTTGGAGAGCACGCCCGATTCACCTATCGAGCCATTGCTAGACGACGACTATTCGGCGGCCTTCTTCCTCGTAGGCTACGGGGCGACCCGAAGGGTCGAGACCGGGGAGTTCTCGGAAAGCAGCGCGCGCCGGTCGCGTGGCCTGCGCTACCAGCGGATCGCCGGCTTGTTCGAAGACCACGTGGCGCTGCGACCGTTGGTCAGTTGGTTGCAGAAGCTTCGCGCCGACAAGGACCGTTTTGAGCAGGCGGTGGCGCTCATCGACACGGTGCTGCCCGAGACCATCCGCTTCCGCGGCGAATATGATCAGGACGACGATCAGTTCATCTTTGATTTCGAGGGAGTTCCCACGCCGTTCACCGCGCTGTCCGACGGCTACAAGGCCTTCATCGGATGGGTCGGAGACCTGATCGGTCACCTGGCCGATGTGGCGCCGGCCGACAAATCCCTCAATGAGATCCCGGGCATAGTGCTGGTGGACGAGATTGATCTGCATCTGCATCCGGCCTGGCAGCGCGAGGTGATCCCGTTGCTGGCGCACGCGTTCCCGAAACTGCAGTTCGTGCTCAGTTCTCACAGCCCTCTGGTAGCCAGCACCGTCAAGCGTGAAAATGTCTATGTGACGGATGCTGCGGAGGACGGAACCGCGATCATCAAGCAGTTGGATGAGCATGTGTATGGGCGCAATGCCGAGCAACTGTTGCTGTCGTCATACTTTGGTCTGACCACCACCCGCCCCGCGTCATTCCAGAAAGACGCCGAGGCCCTGTTCCAACGAGTGGCGGACGGCGATTCCTCGGCGGCGCTCAGCTATCTTGAGCGGTTGACCGGAAACACAGCGAGCTGACGGGGCCGGCGGATGATAAGATATCCGTTCGATGCCGCGACGGTGACCGCCGAGATTGCTGCTGTAGACGCCAAGTGGGCGACCAAGGCCGCCAAACGCACGCTAGATTTCATCACAGCCGGTCGCTTCGAGGACAGTTCGCCGATCTGGAGCAAGGCCAAGCCCGCTTTCATGCGCTTGCAGATGAACAAGTGCGTGTTTTGCGAGCGGCAGTTCGAGAACCCGGACTATGGAACCATTGAGTTCGACCTGGAGCATTTCAGGCCCAAATCCAACGTGGCTGTCTGGCCCGATCCGGGACGTCACACGCACCTGACCTACGACCACCCCACGGGGCTGGCTGCGCCCAGCGGGTACTACTGGCTGGCCTACGACCTCCAGAACTATGCGGCCTCGTGCAAGGTCTGCAACACGACCTTCAAACTGAACTACTTCCCCGTAGGCAAGAACCGGGGCGCCGTGTCGTCTTCCGTCGCGGCGCTCGCCGGAGAGGAGCCCTACCTCTGTTATCCGATCGGAACCGTCGATGTGGATCCTCAGACGCTGATGACCTTTGTGGCCACTACAGCGGTGCCGGCGTCAGGATCGGTTGCTGAAGCGCGCCGGGGTCAGGTGATGATCGATTTCTTCGGCCTCAACCAACGCGACATTCTGCATCGGGAACGGGCCCGGATGATCGCGATCCTGGGCGCGGCGTTAAGAGCTGTCAGCGACGGCGTGGGCACGACGACAGATCAGCGCGTGATCCAGCGAATGCGCGAGCCGCTTGTACCCCATGCCGCCTGCGTGCGCGCCTTCAGTAAACTTTGGCAGTCAGACCCGGTTACGGCGAAACGCGCCTATGATCTCTGCCGCGAATATGGCTTCAGCGAGCCTGGTGAGGCGCCGCCGGCGATTTGAGTTGGCGCGGTCTCAACCCGGCGTGGTCGCCGCGAAACTAGGACGAACTTTCCAGTCCTCGAACCATCCGACCAGCCCCGGCGCCACACCCTGCCAACCGATGGTGGCATGCCGGAAGTCCAGATAGCCCAGTGCACAGGCCAGGGTGACCTGCCCCAGGTTCAGGGCGTCTGTACGTGTGGCGGGTTCGAGATCCGCGGCGGCGATCGCGCGCAGGATGGAGGCCTGCCAGCGCCCCAGCCATTCCTGCGAATGCTCAGGTTCAGGGCGGCGGCGTTCCATCACCATGTTGAAGGCGGCGTCCAGGACACCGTCCGCCAGGGCCTGCAGCCGCAGGGTCGCCCAACGGGCGTCGCCGTCTGCCGGGATCAGCTGTGGCGCCGTACCCAGGCTGTCGAGATACTCACAGATCACCGGGCTATCGTAGAGGGCCTGACCATCCTCCAGCACCAGCGCCGGAATCTTGCTGAGGGGATTGGCGGCGGCCAGCACCGGGTTCTCGAAGGGCGACACGCTGACCACCTCGACGCCCGCGTCCAGTCCGCGTTCCAGCATTGCGATCCTGACCTTGCGGGCATAGGGCGAGGTCGGGGAGTAGAACAGCTGCATGGGTTGTTCCTGAACCAGTCGGAAGTGTTTCGTAACACGTCGCCTCGCGCGCTCAAGCGCGCGGCGTCAGACATCGATGATGCGGTCGCACAACCCGCAGGCCGCCGACGATGGCGCCGCCCAGGATCAGCCCGACCACCGCTGAGGCCAGCGCCGTCGCCAGCCAGCCCGTAATGGCGCCGATCACGGGCAACGTGCCGGCAAACTCTGCTGCCCTCCGGATCATGTGCTCCAGGCCCGAGACCCCGAAGTGGTCCAGTCCGTGGACGATGATGCCGCCGCCCACCCAGAGCATGGCGGCGGTCCCCACCTTTGTCAGCAGATCCAGCACATGCGGCATGCCCTTGACCAGGCCACGCCCCAGACCACGGGTGGCGGCGCGCTTTCCCTTGGCCAGATGCAGGCCGATGTCGTCCATCTTCACGATCATCGCCACCACGCCATAAACGCCGATGGTGATCCCCAGGCCGACGACAGCCAGGGCCGCGGCCTGGATGGCCATGGGGCGATCGGCGACGTCGGCCAGTGCGATCGCCATGATCTCGGCGGACAGGATGAAGTCGGTGCGGATAGCGCCGGTGACCTTGGCCTTCTCGAGCTCGGTAGAGCTCAACGCCAGCTCGCCCGGCTCGTCGGCGTGGTCTTCGTGGTTCAGGGCCTCGACGATCTTTTCCGCACCTTCGAAGCAGAGATAGGCGGCGCCAAGCATCAGGATCGGCGTGATGGCCCAGGGGGCGAAGGCGCTGAGCACCAGGGCGCCCGGCAGCAGGAAGAAGAACTTGTTGCGCAGGGAGCCCAGCGCGATCTTGAAGACGATGGGCAGTTCGCGATCCGGCGTGAAGCCTACCGCATAGCCTGGGGTGACGGCGGTGTCGTCGACGACGACGCCTACCGCCTTGGCCCCGGCCTTGCCGGCCGCAGCGGTAACGTCGTCCAGCGATGTAGCCGCAATCTTGGCGATGGCGGCGACGTCATCAAGCAGGGCGACAAGACCAGACGCCATTCGGGGCAGCCTTTTCAGCAACGGATCGCGTAGGGACCAACGTGGTCGGTACGGCCTTGGCCGCTCGCCGTAAAGCCGCCGGTGCGGTTAGGGTTGCCTGAGCAGGCCCGCCTTGCGCAGTCTGCCTCGGTCGGCGGCTCAGCTATCTGAGCGCGATCTTCAGCTTGGCCCCCAGGAACCTGCCGGTGGGATCATAGCCCCTCGCAGCGGCTGCGCCATCCTTGCCGGAGCCGGGCTCCAGACCGCACAAGAAGCCGAGCGAGCCGATCACATCATCCGAGACCAGGGACCGATCAACCGAGGTGCGGGCGACGCCGGGAATCCGCGCGGGTCCGGCGTAGGCGTAGGCGACGTCAAAGCGGGCATGCCGGCTTGACATGTCCAGACCGGTGGCAGGCTTCGGGGTCATGATCGGCCCGGGCGCCTTGGCGCGGACGGCGGCCATCAGGTCAGGCTGCAAGGCCGGCGTTCCCGCCTGTGCGGCCCCCGCCAGGGCCAGGACCGTTGCGAGGCTCGGGAAAAGCAGGGACTTCATGCGAAGGCGCTCCTGACCGGGCCAGAGATGAACCGGCGACGACGCTACCTACGTAACGTCACGGCGTCCGGATGTCGCGCAGGATGTTGTTGCTGTGTGTCAGCCATCCGTCCGCAGGCCATTGCGGGAAAGTGCGTCCGCTCGTAAACACGGTACGGAAGCGCCGCCCTGGAGCGGCGACGATAGCTATGGAGCTCGCTGTGCGCCGCGCCCTTATTCTCGCCCTTGGAACCGCCCTGAGCCTCGCGCCGCTGGCCTATGTGACCGGCGCTGCCGTCGCCCAGACCAAGGCGCCTGCGGGGGCCTACAAGACGCCGCGCAACGCCTTTGGCCAGCCGGATCTGAGCGGCTTCTGGAGCAACGCCAGCCTGACGCCGCTCACGCGGCCTGCCTCGGCCGGCGGCAAGGCCGTCTACACCGAGGAAGAGGTCAAGAAGCTTGAAGCCCAGGTGATCGCCGAGGTGGAGGAGGGTAACGCCGACACCGATCCTGACGCCCCGGCCGAAGCGCCGCGAGCTTCAACAGCCAACGTACGGCCCGAGTTTGCCGCCGCCGGCGGAGATGTGGGCGGCTACAATCGCGGTTGGCTGGATCCTGGCAACCATGTGATGCGTGTGGGTGGCGAAGCGCGCACCTCGATCCTGACCACGCCGAACGGACAGCCGCCCCGCCGCAAGGAAGGCGCGCCCATGCCGCAGCGCCCGCCTGGCGGCGCCTTCGACAGCTATGAGTCGCGATCATTGGGCGAGCGCTGCATCATGTCGTTCGGTCGCAACGCCGGGCCGCCGATGCTGGCCAACGGCTTCTACAACAACAACTATCAGTTCCTTCAAACCGCCGAGACCTTCGTGATCGAGGTCGAGATGAACCACGACCTTCGGATCGTGCGGTTGAACGGCAAGCATCGTACCGATGGCGTCCGACCGTTGATGGGCGATTCCATCGGCCGCTGGGAGGGCGACACCCTGATCGTGGAGACCACCAACATCCCACAGGCGCAGGCCTGGATGGGATCGTGGAAGGACCTGAAGATCACCGAGCGCTTCACCCGCGTGGGCAAGAACCGCGTCCACTATGCCTTCACAGCCGAAGACCCGACGTTCTGGGACAAGCCCTGGGGCGGCGAGTATGAATTCAGCCCGCTTCAAGGCGTGATCTATGAGTACGCCTGCCACGAGGGCAACTATGCCCTGCCAGGCATTCTGGCCGGGGCCCGTGTCGAGGAAGCCGAAAGGGCCAAAGCCGCCGCCGCCAAGCCGGCCACGACGGGGTCGGCGAACTAACGTTTTTGCGCGCAAACTTACTTCTTCCACCGCTCATCCCGGCGAATGCCGGGAACCAGATCGCATCGCTCGGTGGCCGTCTGGCCTGCGTCGCGCAACTTCGAGTGATAGGTGGCGCGCATCACCGGAATGACGAACATTCCGGGCATACTTCAATTGAACGATTTAGATGTTACGCCTGTAATCTATACGATCTACACCCGTAGTTTATTGGCCCTGAGGCTGAATGCCGAGCGCCTTGAGGGCGTCGGCGATGGGGATAAAAAAGTTCAGGCCAATCGGAGCGCCGTTTGGCTCCAGGCCAGACACTGTAATGCCGACGACCTGACCTGCCTCGTTGAGCAATGGCCCGCCGCTGTTGCCGTGGGTGACGGCGACGTCACTCTGGATGTAAGGTTGCCCCTCAATTAGACGCTGAGCCGAGACGATGCCGCGGGTCAGGGAATTTGCAAGAGATTTGTCCAGGGGCGTGCCAACAGCAAACACCGCCTCACCAAGCTGAACGGCTGTCGTGCGGACGGACAAAGCTGTCGACTTGGGCTCCGTCTTGACCACAGCGACGTCGCGACGTGCGTCACTCCGCGCCACCTCGCCGATGGTGTTGGTCCCGTCCTGCCATCGAATCCGCACTTGTCCGCGGGAGCCAACCACATGGTGATTGGTCAGAATGTACCCGTCGTCCGAAACCAGCACACCGCTTCCCATTCCGTCGCCCGCAAAGATAGTCACAACACTCTTCACCGCCTCATGCAATGAAGGTTTTCGCTCCCCGGATGGCAGGCGAACTAGATGTGGCTGGCTCAAACTGTTCTCCGCAGGCTGCGGCGAGTTGGAGGTTAGCAGGCGTCGGAATGTATCATTTGCAGTCAGCCGTCTTACATTCTCGGCAAAAGCGCCACCGACGATCAGATCAAGCTCGAAACCTTTCTGCGTCGGCACCGTGACGCCGCCATATGTGTTTATGCGTGCCAAGATTTTCGCCTCGGAAACGGAGTAGAGCTGCCACTCGACCTCCATGACGCCCGAACCGCCCGTGTTCCAAACCCTGAGGTTTGTTTTCTCACAGGTGCGTACTCGCAATCCATTGATCAAGGCACCGACCTGAATGTCAGAACTCTTCTGATCCTCAAAAAGATTCGACGGATCACCGCCATTTTGGAACCCGGCCTTTTTGAGTTCCTCGCGGAAAACGCGATCAAAAACCTCAAGGTTCGAAACCTTGTTGTTCTCTTCCGACCATCGGGTGATAGTACCGCCTCCAGAACACGAAATCAGGAACGCCGTCGCCACATCCTGTTGTATCCAGGGTGTTCCGGCGGGAATGTTCCCTGCAACTCGCGTAAGGTTCACAGGCTTTGTTGTCGCTCCAGTTGGCAACGCCTCGATGGTCATCTGCGGTGGTACCACGACTTCTATGGATTGAGCGGTGCTTTGGCCTGCGACGATCAACGCCAGAAGCGCTCCCAAGACCAAACGCATTTCATCCTCCGATAGTGCTTCGCGTATGTTGCAACCATCGACACTTTCGGCGCGAAGGGGTTGGCCGTCTACCCCTCTTCCGACACTGGCTGATCACTCCGCATCATCGGCGACCCTATGGGGCTTCTACCCTATCGACCGCGAATTTGTCGGTAAAGAACAAAAATGGAACACTTCCATGCGCATGGGACACCTCACGGCATCGCCCATACACACGTCCGCTTCACCGCCATGTCTTCAAGTTCCCGCGTCGTCTCCACCTGGTATTCCGCCAGCAAGGTCAGGCCCGTACGGGGGAAGTAGCTGCGGCCCGGGTCGCCGATCAGCACGGTGGCGCCGGCGTGGCGCGCCTGGGCCAGCCAGGCCAGCACCCGCTCGGCCAACGGTTTCTCGTAGCAGATGTCGCCGGCGAGGATCACGTCGGCCCAGTCCGGCGGGGGCGCATCCAGCAGGTCGATATCGGTGAAACCGACAACCACGCCGTTGGCCCGGGCGTTGAGCGCCAGCGCCTCACCGCAATAGCCGTCGATATCGGCGGCCAACACCCGCGCCGCACCTGCGCGGGCCGCTGCGATGGCGACGAGTCCTGATCCAGACGCGAAGTCGACCACGGCCTTGCCCGCCACCACGTCGGGATTGTCCAGCACATAGCGCGCCAGCGCCTGTCCGCCAGCCCAGGCGAAGGCCCAGTAGGGCGGTGGCAGGCCGATCTCCAGCAGGGCTTCCTCGGTCAGCTTCCAGATGGGTGTAATCTCGTCGGCCAGGTGCAGGCGCAACTCCGGCGTATGCGGCGGACTTTGCAGGCGCGTGTTCTCGAGGATGAAGGCGCTGCGCGCCGCCGGCGTGGATAGGTCCATCACCCCCCGTCGACGGTTGTGCAGGTCGGGTCAATCGACGTTAGTGTGTTCGCCTGGACTCAAGGGGGAGGCCAAAGATGCTGAGTTCGAACCCGATGACGCGCTGACCCGGCTGCGCGCCCGGTGTCTGGCCGCGCCATGTCGGCTTACTGGATGAGCGCACGTTCCACGCCGCGGTCCTCGGGCGTCGGGCCACCGCCCCGATCAGCCCTGACCGGCTTGCTCGAAGCCTGGCGCAGCACGTCGCGATAGCTCGGCGCTGTCAGCATGCCTGCCATCACCCCCTTCGCCTTCAGCAGGCGATGCGTGCTGGGCAGATTGTAGCAGGGCACATGCATGAACATGTGATGCTCGCAGTGATAGTTCACAAAGTAGGGCGCGAGGAACATCCGCTCGATCAGGCTGGCCCGGGTGGTGCGCGCGTGACGCAGCGGGTCGGGCTCGTCCTTCGCGATGCAGGCGTGTTCGGCGATGTTCCTGAGGCGCGTGACCAGCGGCAGCCAGGTGGCTGAGGGTAGCCACCACAGCACGAACCACGCCCACCAGAAGCCGAACGGCGCTGTGGCCGCGATGGTCACGGCAGCGCCGATGAAGAACCGGGGCCGACTGCGCACGAACCTGCCGAGGATGCCCAGCACTGATTGATCCGGCGTCCGCTCGGCGATCCGGCGGAACAGCGGCGCCCAGCGTTGCTTGAAGTGGGTCTGGCCTGTCAGGTCGCGCATGATCTTGCGGCGCAGCGACAGGGCTGTGATCGGGAAGGGCGCCGACAGGCCAAGGTCAGGGTCCTCGGCCTGCTGGGCGAACTTGTGGTGGCCCAGGTGATAGGTCCGGTACTGGACGAGGCCGCCCGGCGTCAGGTGCTCGCCCAGCCAGTCGTTGACCTTGAGGTCGGGATGCAGTGCGCCATGAGCCGCATCGTGCATCAGGATCGCAAGGCCCAGTTGCCGCGCGCCGATGATCATCACGGCCAGGGGAATGGTGATCGGAAACGCCATGGCCATGGCGGCGGCGGCCAGGATCACCAGCCAGGCGTGCGCGATGAGCGCGGGACCCTTCCAGGCCGACTTGCGCGCCAGCGGCGCCCATTCCTCGGTGGAGAAATAGTCCTTCGGAGCAACGCGGGCGGCGGCGGTCATGGGACCAGTGTAACCCTTCCGCTCCGCTCCGTCAGCTACCCGGAACCCAGCTGCCCGCCACGATCGCTGCGAACAGGATCAGCCCCGCCCCGGTGTTGGACCTGAACAGCTTCAGCGCCAGCGCGCCGTCATCGATACGCACGCGGCGCGCCTGCAGTCCCAGATGGATCGCCATCCCGATCAGCCCGATCGAGAAGCCGAGCCCCAGACCGGCCACCACGCTGGCGGCCAGCGCGAAGGCCAGCGCAAGAAGATAGAAACTCGCCACCGCCCGGGGGGCTTTCTCTCCCAGCCGTCGCGCGGAGGACTTCACCCCCGCCAGCGCGTCGTCCTCGATGTCCTGGATCGCATAGATGGTGTCGTATCCCAGGGTCCAGAACACGCCGGAGGCATAGAGCAGCAGGGCCGGCAGGCTGAGCTGGCCGCTGGCCGCCGCGAACCCCAGCAAGGCGCCCCAGTTAAAGGTCAGCCCCAGCCAGGCCTGCGGCCACCAGGTGATCCGCTTCATGAACGGATAGGCCGCCACCAGCGCCAGAGACCCAACCCCCAGGCCTATGGCCAGGGGCGGCAGGCTGATCAGGATCAGGAACGACAACGCACAACAGGCGACGACAAACCCCCAGGCCTGTTTCACCGTGATCTGGCCCGACGGGATTGGCCGCCCGGCGGTCCGGGCCACCCTGGCGTCGATGTCGCGGTCGACGATGTCATTATAGGCGCAGCCCGCCGCCCGCATCAGCGCCGCGCCCAGGAACACCAGCACGAGCAGCCGCATATCCGGCAACTTGCCCATCATCGCCGCCGCCAGCGCGATCCCCTGCCAGCCGGGCAGCATCAACAGCCAGATCCCCACCGGCCGATCAAACCGCCCGAGCTTCAACCAGGGCCGGAGCGGCGCGGGGGCGTAGGTATCCACCCAGTTGGTCGGCGCGGCGTCGGGGAGGGGGGCGGAGGGGGTCATGTCGCGTCGGGCTCGCCGTCCGGCAGCCCCACCCTCAGCCCTGCGTTTCCTGCCAGCGGTTCAGCGACTCGGCCGGGCCGGCGTAGGCTTCCTGCAGTTCAGCGCTCCAGTAGCGGAGTTGCTCCAGGGGCACCTTCTGGCCGGTGACGGCGCAGAGCACATGGCGGCCCGGGCGCAGCACGGCGAAGTCGCCGTCGCCGTAGTGGAGTTTGGCGAGGTCCTGGGCGGCGAAGGTTCGGTCGTGGGCGTTCATGGGATGCAGTGTAGCGCGCCGCCGGGGTTCAGAACAGATCGCCCTGCGGCGGCGGCTCGGCGCGGGGTCGCGGTCGGGCGGGCCGGGGCATCGTGGTGCTCTCGCCGTCGATTACAGCCTGGCGGGTGACGCGGTCGCCGAAGGTGATGGCGACGGTTTCGCCGGCTTTGAGCGCCTCGCCCGCGCGGACGAGGCCGCCGTCAGCCCGTGCGACGCGGGCGAAACCTCGCTGCAAGGGACGGTCCGGATCGACCGAGGTATAGAGTTTGGCCAGGCTTTCCAGCCGTTCCGAAAGGCGCTCCAGCCGTCGGTCAATCGACGGTCGCAGTCGGGCGGTGAGGGTATCGAGGCGCAGTTTCTGCGTGGCCTGGGGTCGCTGGAGCAGGAGTGGCGTCAGCCGCGAGGCCACGCGCACCAGTTCGCGTTCATGCACCGCCGCATTGCGGGCGAGACCGGCGGCCAGACGGCCCGAGACGATATCGAACCGCTGCTCGGCCAGCCGCAGCAGGTCCGGCGCGCGCTTCAGCGCCCGGTCTGCCGCTTCGATCCGGCCCATCCGGTCATCGACCACGCGCCCACCGGAACGGTGCAGCCGTCCGCCAAGGTCCGACATCAGGCCCTTGAGTTCCGCCAGCACGGGCGTCGCCATCTCGGCGGCGGCCGTGGGGGTTGGCGCCCTTCGGTCCGACACGAAGTCGATCAGGGTGGTGTCGGTCTCGTGACCCACGGCGCTGATCAGCGGGATCGCGCTGTCGGCCGCCGTGCGCGCCAGCGCCTCGTCGTTGAACGCCCAGAGATCCTCGACCGAGCCGCCGCCCCTCGCGACGATCAGCACGTCTGGCCGGGGGACTAACCCCGAGCCGTCCAGCGCGTTGAACCCGCGGATGGCGGCAGCCACCTGGCCCGCGGCGGCCTCGCCCTGCACGACGACCGGCCAGACGATCACACGGCAGGGCCAGCGGTCGCGGATGCGGTGCAGGATGTCGCGGATCACGGCGCCGGTCGGGCTGGTGATCACCCCCACCACGGCGGGCATGGTGGGCAGCGGCTGTTTGCGCGACGGCTCGAACAGCCCCTCGGCCGCCAGCTTCGCCTTCAGCCGCTCCAGCTGGGCCAGCAGGGCGCCGATGCCGGCCGGTTCCATGGTTTCAATGACGATCTGGTAGCGTGAGCCTTGCGGATAGGTGGTGATCTTGCCGGTGACGATCACCTCCAGACCCTGTTCGGGCCGGACCTGCAGACCGCGCACCTGCCCTTTCCAGACCACGCCGTCGATGGCGGCGCGCTCATCCTTGATCGTCAGATAGACGTGGCCGTTGGAGTGGTTGGTGACCTTGGAGAGCTCGCCCCGCAGGCGCACAAATCCGTAGGCGTCCTCCAGCGTCCGCTTCAGCGCAAACGCCAGCTCCGAGACGGAGTAGGGCTTGGCGTTGCCGGCTTCTTCGGGGGGCAGGGCGACGTCGGTCATTAGAGATAGGCTAGGGCCGTGCGCGCAAGGTCACAATCACGATCTCTGGCCGCGCGCGAAAGCGTACCGGCAGGATCGAGGTTCCAACTCCACCGGTGACGAATAACTGGCGACCAGCCTCGCTATAGAGGCCGCACGGCCAGCGGCGTGAGCCGGGTGAGGGCACGATGGGGCGGCCGATCCAGGGCAAATTCACTTGCCCACAATGCGAATGCGCCGCAATTGTGAGCGCCACCCTGGCTGGGGCCTCCGCAAAGGGGTCGGGGCGGTGACTCAGAAGGATCACAGGGTCTTCCGGGGGCACCGAGGCCAGCGCCATCGGGATGGATGCCGCCGCGCGGCGGGAATCATCGTCGGCAACGCCGGCTACCCAGAATGCAGAGCCCGGGCGGCGAATCTGGACCGCATGGTTCTCCAGCACCACGACTGCCTCGCGCTGGAGCGCCGCTTCGATGGTTGGACCATCATACCACCAGTCATGATTGCCGAGCACAGCCACCTGGCCAAGGGGCGCGCGGGCTGATCTCAATGCCGTGATGCCCCGCGCTATTTCATCGCGCTCAGCCGGATGGCGCGCGTCCATCGGGAGGTGTCCACCGACATAGTCCCCGACCAGAACGATGAGGTCGGGCTTCTCGCGCGAAAGCCGTCCGGCGATCTTTTCCACCCTGGTAGCCGGCATGTGCGGCTCGCCGACGTGGGTGTCGGAGAGCACGCCAATCCGGAGGGGTGGCCCACGCCATGTCGGGCTCTCGACGGTGACCTGCCGAACCGCCAGCAATTCAGGTTCCACAAGGAAAGCCCAGACGCCAAGACTATAGGGTATGGTCGCCAGCCCGAAGGCCGTGATGGCGAGCCACTTCCGCGGCTTGCGCCAAAACCATGCGGCAAGGATCGGCCCGAGGATCGCTCCGGTCCAGGCGAGGATAATGAGCATGGCGGCTCCGACGAAAGAGAAAGGGACGCATCCGGCGCCTCAAGCAGCAGCTGCCACCTCGGCTCCAGACACGTCCCCCATCCCCAACGGATTGGTCGTCCGCGTCGTCTTGCGGATCTCAGATGTAGCGGCGCAGGCTGCGGGCCAGTTCGGCGGCGCCGGACTTCTTCTTGGTCTGCACCGGCTGATAGGCGATCGTGGCGTGCTCGTGGCAGTAGGGGCCGGTCTCTTCCGAGCGGCGGCCACAGAAGGTGAAGTTGTCCATCGAGGGATCGCCGATGGGCCATTTGCACATGTGGGCGCCCAGGGTCAGGACGGTGGCGGTGCCGGGGGCCTCGTCCACATAGCGGACCGGCGTGGGCGGCACGGGGCTGGAGGAGACCGGCTCGGCGATCCGGCGCGGGGCCGATGGCGCCGCCACGGCGACGCGGGCGGGGCGCGGGGCCTTGAAGGTGGTCCGCTGAGGCTTCGACGGCGTGGCGCGGCCCGACAGGCCCAGCCGATGCACCTTGCCGATCACCGCGTTGCGGGTGACGCCGCCCAGCTGCTTGGCGATCTGGCTGGCGGAAAGCCCGTCCTGCCAGAGCTTCTTCAGAAGTTCGACCCGTTCGTCGGTCCAGCCCATGGTCTCGCCTCCCAGTCTGCGGCGCGCATAAGGCGACGCCGGTATCTACATCTTGTGTCACCCAACGATCTCGCCGCTCAGCAACCACCATCAGTAGTAAACAACTCCCTCACGGCCACAATAGGCGCCATCGCTATCATCCACAGGAACTAGATGTTGCGTCGGCCAAGCCGGCTCTTGCACGTTCGCCGCGCCCGGCGCACACCTCGGCCATGCGAGACATGCCAACCGCCAAAGCCGCCCTGCCGCCCGTGCCCCGCGTCTATCAGGGCGTGAACTGGGAGGGGCTGAAGACCCTTTATTTCCGCGAGATCCGCCGCTTCATAAAGGTGGGCACCCAGACGCTGGCCGCGCCGGTGGTGACGGCGTTGCTCTATATGCTGGTGTTCGTGGTGGCGGTGGGCGGCGGGCGCGAGGTACACGGCGTGGCCTACGGGACCTTCGTGGCGCCCGGCCTGATTATGATGCAGATCCTGTCGAACGCCTTTGCCAATTCGTCGTCATCGCTGCTGCAGGCCAAGTTCAACGGCATGATGGGCGACTTCATGACCCCGCCGCTGACGCCGGGCGAACTGGCGATCGGGTTCGGCGCCGGCGCCGCCACCCGCGGCATCCTGGTCGGACTGGTCACCCTGCTGGCGGTTATGCCCTTCGCGCGCCTGCCGATGGCCCAGCCTTGGGCGGTGCTCTACTTCGGGATCGGCGCGGCGCTGATCATGGCCTTCATCGGCATCATGGCCGGGCTCTGGGCCGAGAAGTTCGACCACATGGCGGCGGTGACCAACTTCGTGATCATGCCGATGACGTTCCTCTCCGGGACCTTCTATCTCGTGGAAAAACTGCCCGAGCCGTTCCGCACGGCCAGCCACTTCAATCCGTTCTTCTACCTGATCGACGGTTTCCGGTTTGGCTTTACCGGCATGGCTGACAGTTCGATCACCATTGGTGTCGTGATGACGGCGGTCCTCACCCTCAGTCTAGGCTGGGTCTGCCTGTGGATGTTCCGGACGGGCTACAAGATCAAGACCTAGATGTGAGCTCACATCTAGGCGTCGACCATCACGGAGGCCCAGGCAAGCGCCACCTCTTTCTCGCCGGGCGCGAACGCCTTGGCTTCGACGTGCGGCAGGATGGCGTCCATCACGCTGACCATGGCCTTCAGCCACGGCTCGTCCGTAAGGATGGCGATGCGCGGAAAGCGTTTCCACAGGCCCAGGTGAGACATGTGGAACTTCAGGTCATGCACCAGGGCCTCGGCTGTCATTGTTTTGAAGTCGGTCATGTCGGCATAGAGACCCAAATGGCGATGGCTCTTGAGCTTCTGTTCCAGCGCTCTGGCGGCAACATCGTAGTCCTCGGCCGTCATGACGCCGTCAAGACGGTAGGCCAGAACGTGGTCGGGTGATTTCAGGGTCTCGATCATGGCTGCCTCCATCGTCTCACCAGAAGATGATCTCCCGACGGTCCGATCGAATTGCGCTGGGTCAATTCGCATCACATTTGACGCGCCAGAGGCCTGGATGAAGTTCGCGCTCTGCGGTTCTACGCCCTGACGATTGACTTCGTCACATTCCAAGACGAAAACGCAAAGCCTTCCGGTCCCCGCTGCCCAGCGCTGCGGGGACGCTTCCATTCTGGAGGGTCTTTCAGTGGCCGATCAGTCCGCGCCGCCTGTTCCCAGCGATCACATCATGGGTGTCTACAGCCGCACCCCGCTGGCGTTCGAGCGAGGCGAGGGCGTGCGTCTCTACACCACGGACGGGGTCGCCTATCTGGACTGCATGGCGGGTATCGCGGTCACCGCGCTGGGCCACAGCCATCCCAAGCTGATCCAGGCCGTGAAGGATCAGGCCGAGAAGCTCTGGCACACCTCCAACATCTTCACGATCCCCCAGCAGGAGAAGCTGGCGACGGCGCTGACAGACGCGACATTCGCTGATGTGGTGTTCTTTACGAACTCGGGCACCGAGGCCATCGAGTGCGCCATCAAGACGGCGCGCAAGTATCACTGGGCGCGGGGTAACCCCGAGCGGATCGACATCATCGGCTTTGACGGTTCGTTCCACGGCCGGACGCTCGCGGCGGTCAACGCCTCGGGCAACGCCAGCTATCTGGAGGGCTTTGGTCCGCCGATGCCGGGGTTTGTTCATCTGCCCTACGGCGACCACGAGGCGCTAAAGGCGGCGATCGGCCCCACCACCGCGGCGATCCTGATCGAGCCTGTACAGGGCGAGGGCGGCGCGCGCGCCTTGCCGAACGTCTGCATGCGCGGCCTGCGCCAGCTGTGCGACCAGGCCGGGATCCTGCTGATCTACGACGAAATTCAGTGCGGCCTGGGCCGGACCGGCAAGCTGTTCGCCTACGAATGGGCCGAGGATGCGGCGCCGGACATCATGGCGGTGGCCAAGGCGCTGGGCGGCGGGTTTCCGGTGGGCGCCTGCCTGGCCACGGCCAAAGCGGCCGCAGGAATGACGCCCGGCTCCCACGGCTCGACCTATGGCGGCAATCCGCTGGCCATGGCGGTGGGTCTGGCCTCTCTCGAGGAACTGGTGAAGCCGGAACTCCTGGCCCACGTGCGCGAGGTGGCCGGCTACTTCAACCAGCAGCTCACGGGCCTGAAGGATCGCTTCCCGGACGTGGTGGTCGACATTCGCGGCAAGGGCCTGCTGATCGGCATCAAGCTGGCGACGCCCAACCGCGAATTCATGCAGCACGCCCGCGACCAGCACCTGCTGATCGCTGGCGGCGGCGACAACTGCGTGCGTCTGCTACCGCCGCTGACGCTCACCCTGGAAGAGGCGCGTGAGGCGATTACCAGTCTGGAGCGCGCCTGCGAGGCGGCACAGGCCAAGGTGAAGGCGGCGTGAGCGCGCCGTCGCCCCGGCATTTTCTCGATCTCTGGAAGCTCGAGGGATCCGAGCTGCGGAAAATTCTGGAAGACGCCAAGGCCCGCAAGGCCGCACGCGCCGGCTGGCCGAAGGGCAAGCCCGACGCCGATCGTCCGGCCGACGGCCGCACGCTGGCGATGATCTTCCAGAAGAACTCCACACGGACTCGCTTCTCGTTCGATGCGGCCATGCGCCAACTGGGCGGCGATGTTATCATTTCCAACGCCGTCGACATGCAACTGGGTCGTGGTGAGCCGATCGAGGACACCGCGCGCGTTCTGTCGCGAATGGTCGATGCGATCATGATCCGCGCCAATGCTCACGAGGACGTCGAGCGTCTGGCCATGTGGTCGTCGGTCCCGGTGATCAACGGACTGTCAGACAAGGGGCACCCCTGCCAGATCCTGGCCGACCTCATGACCTTCGAGGAACACCGGGGACCGGTCACCGGCAAGACCCTGGCCTGGGTGGGCGACGGCAACAACGTCTGCTCCAGCTTCATCCACGCCGCGCCGAAGCTGGGGTTCCGGTTGAACATCGCTTCGCCGGCGGTCTTCCATCCGGACATGATGGACCTGGCCCGAGCCGCCGAGCAGCAGGGCCTGATCACCACAGGCCATGACCCCTACGACGCTGTGCGCGGCGCCGACTGCGTGATCACCGACACCTGGGTCTCCATGGGCGACACCGACCATGACGAGCGGGTCGAGGCGCTGGAACCGTTCCAGGTGGACGGACGGTTGATGGCGGTTGCCAACCAGGAAGCCCTGTTCATGCATTGCCTTCCTGCGCACCGCGGCGAGGAAGTCACCGACGAGGTGATGGATGGCCCGCAGAGCGTGATCTGGGACGAGGCCGAAAACCGCATCCACGCCCAGAAATCGATCCTGGCCTGGTGCTTCGGCGCGATCTGAGGGCGGGGACGGCCTCCTGCTTGAGCTTCATGGAGCGAGCCGTGCCCGATAATGAGGTCGAAGAAGCCCATGAGATGATGGCGTCGCTTCGACCTCGCATGGTGCAATCACGGACGTGTTCACGCCATTTCCGCCCGATTGGGAATTCTTGCGCCATCCGCGCAATCGCGCGATAAAGCACCAATAGTATGAGAATTCGAGTTCCTTAAGGAGCCAAACATGTCCACTATTCGCAAAACCATCACCCTGACCCGCAAGCAGGATGACTGGATCAAGGCCCGGATCGAGGGCGGCGACTACACCAACGACAGCGAGTGTATCCGTGATCTGATCCGACGGGCGCAGAAGAACGACGTCGAGAGCCCAGCGGAAATCGAGGCGATCCGCGCCGCCCTCATCGAAGGCGAGCAGAGCGGGATCAGTACCCAGTCTGTCGACGAAATCTGGGCGGAAGCTCTCGACGGTCGCCCGACGTCGCATGGCTGAGTACGGCCTCTCGCTGGCAGCACGACAAGACTTGCTCGACATCGCCGCTTACGGCGCACGGACGTTTGGTCGGGAACAGGCCATCCGATATCGCGATCTGCTCAAGCACCACTTCGAACGCGCGGCGGCAAATCCCCAACACTATCCTGCCGTCGACCATCTGAGGCCCGGCTACCGGCGCTGCGTCTGCGGAGCCCATGCGATCTACTATCTGATCCGATCGGATGATGTGCTGATCGTGAGGGTTCTTGGGCGCCAGGATGCCCGACGCGCGCTGCCGGATCGCTGACGCAGTTCCAACGCCGGGTGTCGGCTTCTTCCGTCAGCAAGGTTCGCATCCGCTCGCACCTTCACTATATAGCGCCCCATGTCCGAAATGACCTCTCCTCACGACGATCTGGTCGGCGCATTCCAGATCGAAGGCGAGCCTGTCCGGGGCCGCATTGCGCGCCTGGGCCCGGCTATCGACACCATCCTGCGGGCGCACGACTATCCGGAGCCCGTGGCGAACCTGCTGGGTGAAGCGTGCGCGCTGGCGGCGCTGGTGGGGTCCAACCTGAAGTTTGAGGGGCGCCTGATCGTCGAGGCGAGGGGCTCCGGTCCCGTCCGGTATGTGGTCGCGGACTATGACACCAATGGCGGACTACGTGGCTATTGCCGGTTTGAAGCCGAGGAGGTGGCAGCCGCGTCCACCGGATTCGTGCGACCGGGCGCCAAGACCCTTCTCGGCGATGGCGTATTCATGATGACCGTGGATCAGGGCCCGGACATGGACCGCTATCAGGGGATGACGGCCATCGAGGGCGAGACCCTGGCGCTTTGCGCCGAGCAGTATTTCGTCCAGTCCGAGCAAACCCCCACGCGGGTGCGTCTGGCGGTGGGCCAGGTGGATGGGGTCTCGCGGGCCGGCGGTGTCCTGATCCAGTACATTGCCGCCGATGAAACACGCGGCTCCACCGAAGACGCCTGGCGGCGCACTCAGGCGTTTTTCGAGACCATCGGCGAGGACGAGCTGGTGGACCCGGACCTGAGCTCGAACCAGCTCCTCTTCAACCTGTTCCATGAGGACGGCGTGCGGGTGTTCGACCCGCGGATGCTGGCGGCGGTCTGCAGGTGCAGCCAGGAACGCATCGAGTCTGTGCTGAAATCCTTCGAGGCGGTGGAGCGCGAGGACATGGTCGAGCCTGACGGCAAGATCCACGTGACCTGCGAATTCTGCAGCCGGCTCTATGCGGTGGCGCCGGAGGCTCTGGCGGGGGCGTGAACCCCCTCCGGCGCTTCGCGCCACAGGTCGCTCCCCCCGTTGGGGGAGCTCCCACGAAGCCTGTGAGGGGCCCCTTAAGCCCTGTCCAGCGCCCGGCTCACATCCCGCACCAGATCGCCGGCGCCTTCCAGGCCCACGCTCATCCGCACCCAGCCCTCGGTCAGGCCGATCTCCAGGCGTTCGGCCTCGGGCATGGAGCGGTGGGTGGTGGTGCAGGGGTGGGTGGCCATCGACTTGGCGTCGCCCAGATTGTTGGAGATGTCGACGATCTCAAGGGCGTCGAGGAACCGCCAGGCCGAGGCGCGGTCGCCCAGATCGAAGGCGATGACATTGCCGCCCCCGCTCATCTGGTTGGCGATCAGGGCCGCCTGGGGGTGATCCGGACGGCCGGGATAGATCGTCTGCTTCGCGCGGGAGTGCGCGGCGATGGCGTCAGCAACGCGCGCCGCCGTCTCGGTCTGGCGGCGTACGCGCAGGTCCAGGGTCTCGAGACCCTTCAGCAGCACCCAGGCGTTGAACGGCGACAGCGCCGGGCCGGTATGGCGATGCATGTCCTTGTAGGCCTGGTTCATCAGTTCGTTGGACCCGAGGATGGCGCCGCCCAGCACCCGGCCCTGGCCGTCGATATGCTTGGTCGCCGAATAGACGACGATGTCCGCGCCCAGCTCCAGAGGCTTCTGGAAGATCGGGGTGGCGAACACATTGTCCACGATCAGTTTGGCGCCGGCGGCGTGTGCGATGTCGGCCACGGCGCCGATGGCGGTGACTTCCAGCAGCGGATTGGCCGGGCTCTCCACCAGGAACACCCTGGTGTTGGGCCGGACCGCATTCTTCCAGGCTTCCAGGTCGGTGGCGTCCACATAGGTGGTCTCCACGCCGAAGCGCGGCAGCCACTCCGAGATGATCCAGCGGCACGAGCCGAACAGGGCGCGGCCGGCCACAAGGTGATCGCCCGCCCGCAGCAGGCCCATCAGCGACAGCTGCACCGCTGCCATGCCGGACGCCGTCGACTTGCATTGCTCGGCGCCTTCCATAAGCGCCAGCCGGTCCTCGAACATCTGGGTCGTGGGGTTACCGAACCGCTGATAGATAAACCCCGGACCGCCCGCGAACCGGTCATCCGCCGCCTGGGCGCTGTCATAGGCAAAGCTCTGGGTCAGGAAGAGCGCCTCGGAGATCTCCCCGTGCGGCGTGCGCATCAGGCCGCCGCGGACTGCCTGGGTCTCGGGTTCCCAATTGCGCGGATCTTCCGCCATGACCGTCTCCTTGAAGCGCGGCCTGCGGCATGACGGGCGAGGCCGATGTCGTCAAGGTCCGGTTCCCGCGAAGCGGCCTGAGCGAGGGGCCGCAGAAAACGCAGAATGGCGCAGAATGGCCAGATGGTCGGTCAGCGTTGGCGGGAACGGGAGGTCGCGGCGCGACGATGTCGCCTTTCTGCGCTTTTCTGAGTTTTCTGCGGTGGCCTTTTCCTTGCCACAGCGCCGTTCTCGGCTAAGGCTCCGCCGCCCATGAGTGCATTTCAAGCCCCGGGCATCCTGCCCTGCCAGTCCATCGACGCCCTGATAGCCCAGGGTGCGATCACGTCGGCGACGCCGTTTGACGCCGATCAGGTGCAGCCGGCCAGCCTTGACCTGCGGCTCGCCGGCCGGTGCTGGCGGGTGCGGGCCTCGTTCCTGCCCAGACACGGCACGGTGCGCGACCGGATCGCCGAAGTCGCCATGCACGAGCTCGACCTGACCAGGGGCGCTGTGCTGGAGCGCGGCTGCGTCTACATCGCCGAACTTCAGGAACGGCTGAAGCTGCCCGCCGGCGTGTCGGCCCGGGCCAATCCCAAGAGCTCCAGCGGACGGGTGGACGTCTTTGTGCGTTTGCTCAGCGACTACGGCGACACCTTCGACGACGTCCGCGAGGGCTACGATGGCCCGATCTACATTGAGATCGCGCCGCAGACCTTCTCGGTGCTGGTGCGCGCGGGCACGCGGCTCAACCAGCTCAGGCTCAAGGTGGGTACGCCGGAGCGGCTGCGCACGATGAGCGTCAGCGTTGATCTGACCGGCGAGATCGCGGGCTTCCGCGGTCGTCGCCACGCCGGCGTCGTTGATCTGGACCACGTGGACGGCCACGATCCGCGTGACTTCTGGGAGCCCCTGATCCCCCGCAACGGCCAGCTGCTGCTGGATCCGGGCGAATTCTACATCCTGGCGTCCAAGGGCGCGGTGGAGATCCCGGTGATGGAGGCCGCCGAGATGACCCCCATCGATCCGTCGGTGGGCGAATTCCGTGTGCATTACGCGGGCTTCTTCGATCCTGGCTTCGGCACCGACGAAGCCCACGGCAAGGGCTCAAAGGGCGTGCTGGAAGTCCGCAGCCACGAGACGCCGTTCATCCTGGAGGACGACCAGACGGTGGCGCGGCTGGTCTATGAGCCGCTTACTGAGCGCCCATCGCGGCTCTACGGCGACCTGGGTTCGCACTACCAGCGCCAGGGACTGAAGCTGTCGAAGCACTTCAAGGTGTGGGGCGAGTAGGACGCCTTGCCGCACCGGCGAGGTGCGAGAGAAATGTAAAGCATCATTGACACTCGCGCGTTTGTCATGTTTCCTTGTCATATAGACAATGGAGATTGACACCATGAGCACCGCGTCAAACGGTAACAGGCTGTTGCAGATCGCGCTGGTGGCCTTGATCGCGGCCGGCGCACCGCTGGGGCTCGCGATCATCCAGCTCACCTGGTGGAGCGCCTGGAGCTGGGCGGGCGTGGCCCTGATGAGCTTCTCACCGATGCTGGCGGTCTGGCTCTACCGCCGCTTGTTCAGCACCACGCCGATGCGGCCTGCCGTCGAGCGCTATCACCGCCGTCTGACCGCAACCATGATTGTGTATGTAGCCGCCCTGATGGCCGCCACGCACCTCTATGATCTGGGGCTTACGACGGGCCCCATCGGATATCTGGTCGCGCTGGCGCCGGCAGCGCCCATCGTGGCGATCTTCCTGATCATCGGCCAGTTCCTGCGCGAAGAGACCGATGAGGTGATGGGGCAGCTGATCCGCACCGCCCTGCTTTGGAGCGGCGCGCTCACCCTGTGCGAGGCGACAGTCTGGGGGTTCCTCGAAACCTTCGACAAGGTCC
The DNA here is from genome assembly GCF_044358365.1 of Phenylobacterium sp. Lineage (GTDB taxonomy): Bacteria > Pseudomonadota > Alphaproteobacteria > Caulobacterales > Caulobacteraceae > Phenylobacterium. The sequence continues at coordinate 34,378 of NZ_JBIKNZ010000005.1, forward strand.
CGAACATCTGGATGTGGGTCGCCCCCGTCGTGTTCTTCGCGCAACTGGGCGTGACCCTGCCGCTGGCCGCGCGGAGGTATCGATGAACAACCGCCTCAAGGTGCTCCGTGCCGAGCGCAACTGGTCTCAGGCCGATCTCGCCCAGCGTCTCGATGTGTCGCGTCAGAGCGTCAACGCCATCGAGACCGGCAAGTATGACCCGAGTCTGCCGCTGGCCTTCCGGATCGCCCGCCTGTTCGATCTGACCATCGAACAGGTCTTCATGGATGCGCCGGACTGAAGCCCCTCCGCCCTGATCAGGCGTGCGTAGACGGCTGCACCCCACGAGTCTTCCAGAGCGAGAACACAATCCCCGCTGCGATGATCGACAGGGTCACGCCCAGCGAGATCGCCGGGTCGACCTTGCCGACGATCTGGTTCCAGAAAATCTTGGCGCCGATGAAGACCAGCACGATGGCCAGGGCATACTTCAGGTACTCGAAGCGGTGGACCAGGGCGGCGAGGGCGAAGTACAGGGCCCGCAGGCCGAGGATCGCCATGATGTTTGCCGTATAGACGATGTAGGTGTCGGTCGTGATCGCGAAGATTGCCGGCACCGAGTCCACCGCAAAGACCAGATCGGCGATGTTGATCATCACCAGCGCCAGGAACAGCGGTGTGGCGAAGCGCACGATCTTGCCGGTCGCCGGGTCAGGCTGGCTGACGAAGAAGCGCTCGCCGTGAAGCTCGGACGTGATCCGCATGCGTTTGGAGAGGAACTTCACGACCGGGTTCTTCGAAACGTCCTGCTCCTGCTCCTTCATCAAGAGCATCTTGATCCCCGTGGCGACCAGGAAGGCGCCGAAGATGTAGAGGACCCACTCGTACTCCTGCACGAGGGCGGCGCCGGCTGCGATCATCACGCCACGCATGATCAGCACCGCCAGAATGCCCCAGAGCAGCGCCCGATACTGGTATTTCGGAGGGATCGCGAAGTAGCCGAAAATGATCGAGATCACGAAGACGTTGTCGATCGAGAGCGCCTTTTCCAGCGCGTAGCCCGTGAAGTATTGCATCCCCGAGGTCGGTCCCATGGACCACCACACCCAGGCTCCGAAAAGGACTGCGACGGCGATATAGAATGCCGAGAGTTTCAGACTCTCGGATACCCCGATCGCCTTGTCCGACTTGTGCAATATGCCAAGGTCAAAGGCGAGCAAGGCGCCGACGATCCCCACGAACACGAGCCAGAGCCAGGCGGGCTTGCCCAGAAAGTCGCTGGTCAGAACGGCGGCGAGCAGGTCCAGAGTCAAATCTCACTTGTCTTGTGTTTGAGCAAATGTAGTTGGTTCGTTGCAGATCTGCCGCCCCCGTCTTGGGATGAGACTCAGGCGGGTACTGGCTGCAGCCGATGCGGCTCGAGGCCGGCTTCGGCCAGAAACAGTTCGTCCTTCACCAGCAACTTTTGCCGCTTCAGGTCCTGGAGTACGAGGGCGTCAGGATAGGGCCTGCGCCGCTCGTCATGGAGCCGTTGCTCCAGCCCCCGGTGGTGGTTCCGCAAACGCCAGATTCGATTCTGATTCATCAGCTCCTCCGAAATGGAGGTGCGCCCAGGGCCCAGCAGGCGACATGGGGGGAAGCATCACCGGACCCCGAACGCACCGTGCGGTCCGACATCACGATCATGGTTGATCGTCAGAGGGGCCCGGGCCGCATCTCCGATGTGTGCATTCGGAAGACGCGCTGCCAGAGGCTGATTGATGAGTTTTCCGCATCAACGCAATTGGACGCGCTGATCCTCCATCAGGCTGTGCTCGCGGTCCAGTGACAGCAGGATGAAATCGGCCAGCCGGTTGGCGGCTTCCGGCACGGCTGTTGGCGCCCGCATCAGCGCGATCTCGGTGTCGGCAAGTTCGGGCAGTCCGTGCCTTGGTCCCAGCCGGACGAGGTCGCTGGGCGCCATCTCGCGCGGCAGGACGGTGATCCCAAGCCCGGCGCGCAACGCCGCCTGTTGCCCGGCCAGCGACGGGCTCGTGTAGGCGCAGCGCCAGGGCCGACCGGCTTTCTCCAGCGCCGTGATCGCGCGTTTGCGGTAGACGCAAGGCGAAGGCGCCACCACCAGCGGCAGGGGGCCGTCAGCCTCGGCCAGGCTTTCGTCCGCGCCGACCCAGACCAGCGGTTCCCGCCAGACGCGGGTGCCGACATCGGGGCCCAGCGGCTCACGCTTCACCAGCGCCAGATCCAGCGCGCCGTCACGCAGTTGCTCCAGCAGGTTGAGCGTCAGGTCGCAGGTGACCGCCAGTGTCGCCTTCGGATTGGCGCGGGTGAACTCGCCCAGGATGTCCGGCAGGTGGACTGTGGCGAAATCCTCGGGCGCGCCCAGGCGAACCTCGCCGGCCACGTCGCCGCCGCTCAGGCCGGACAGGATTTCATCGTTCAGGCGCAGCAGTCGGCGCGCCTGGGGCAGGAATGCCTCACCGTCGGGCGTCAGCACCACGTGGCGGGGATCCCGCGACAGCAATCGAACGCCGATCTGATCCTCCAGCCGCCGGATCTGCAGGCTGATCGCCGACTGGGAGCGGCCCAGACGCTCGCCGGCCCGCGTGAAGCTTTTCACCTCGGCAATGGCCACGAAACTTCGGACCAGGTTGAGTTCAAGATTTATCATGATGCCCGATGTGAGATGAATGATTTGCTATGCATATGATAGGGATGATGACAATCAACCGCAATGGCCGACCACATCAACGTAGTGGAGCTTCACATTCCTGAGGAACGCCGCCATGTACGACTCTGCCGCCTTCGATGAATCCCCCGTTGTCGCCGTCGCCCACGGCGATGGCATCGGACCCGAAATCATGGCCGCTGCGCTTCAGGTCCTTGACGCCGCCGGCGCGCGGATGACGGTGAGAACCCTGGAGATCGGCGAGAAACTCTACCGCCAGGGCCACACCGCCGGCATCTCGCCTGAGGGCTGGGAGACGCTGCGCACCGCGCGGGCCTTCTTCAAGGCGCCGATCACCACCCCCCAGGGCGGCGGCATGAAGTCGCTGAATGTCACCATCCGCAAGACCCTGGGGCTCTACGCCAATGTCCGGCCCTGCTCGGCCTACTCGCCGTACGTCGCCACCAAACACCCCGATATGGATCTGGTCATCATCCGCGAGAATGAGGAAGACCTCTACGCAGGCATTGAGCATCGCCAGACCGATGAGGTCTATCAGTGCCTCAAGCTGGTCAGTAGGCCGGGCTGCGAGCGGATCGTGCGTTACGCCTTCGAATATGCACGCGCCAACCGGCGAACGAAGGTTAGCTGCTTCACCAAAGACAACATCATGAAGCTGACCGACGGACTGTTCCATCAGGTCTTCAACGAAATCGGTGAGGAGTATCCCGACATCGAACAGGACCACTGGATCGTCGATATCGGCACAGCCCGGTTGGCGACCCGCCCGCAGGACTTCGATGTCATCGTCACGACCAACCTCTATGGCGACATCATCTCCGATGTGGCCGCCGAGATCGCCGGATCCGTCGGCCTGGCTGGATCGGCCAATATCGGTCGACAGGTTTCGATGTTCGAGGCCATTCACGGCTCGGCCCCGCTGATCGCCGGTCAGGATATCGCCAACCCGTCAGGGCTGTTGCTGGCGGGCGTGATGATGATGAACCACCTGGGCCAGTCCGACGTCGCCGAGCGGGTGCACAATGCCTGGCTCCGGACGGTCGAGGACGGGGTTCACACAGGCGATGTGGGTGTCGAGGACGGTTCCGGCGAAGCAGTCGGCACCCGCGCCTTCGCCCAGGCCGTTATAGACCGTCTGGGCCAGGAGCCCCGGAAGCTGACGCCGGTGCGATATGATTCCAACGCCTCTCTCGAAATTGCCCCCGAACCCCGTCGCGAGCCGGCCGATCGCCAGACGGTGGGCGTCGATCTCTTCGTGCAGTGGCGCGGCGGCGCCGACGACCTCGCCGCCAGGCTCAAGGGCATTGAGGGCGGGCCGCTGGAACTGAAGATGATCACCAATCGCGGGGTCAAGGTATGGCCGGGCGGCATCCCGGAGACCTTCTGTACTGATCACTGGCGCTGCAGGTTCATGAACGGCGGCGGGTCCATCGACCTGAACGAGATCGTGGCGTTGAGCAGCCGTGCGGTCACCGCCGGGATCGAGTTCATCAAGACCGAGCACCTCTGCACCTTCGACGGCGAGGCAGGCTTTACCCTCGGCCAGGGACAGTAGGATCGTCAGCGGCGACCAGCGCAGGCGCCCGGCTGCTCAGCCCGCCAGCGGACCCTGACATAGTCGGCGCCATTCCATCGCAGGATAGGATGGCAAAATCCCGGCCCGCCGCTCTCGATATCCGGCCAGCCCCCAGCCCCGCGGCTCGTCTGGAATGTGGCGACGCCTGGACTGTTGAACAGCTTGCGCCATTTACCGGCCTGGTCCTTCGTGACGATCACGAAGCCGACCTCGTCCTGGCCATAGCACGCCAGACCGGAGTCTGTGATCAGCGCGTCCGGGCGACCATCGCCGTTCAGATCCCGGAATTCGATCCCCAGCGTCTGCGCAGGGTCGCAGGCAGGATAGCGCCCTGCCTTGGCGACAAATCCTGCCGCCTTGAAGGCCGCCGCGCGGTCGGTCGAAGTCTGCGCCTGCGCGCCCGGAACCAGGATCAGCGTGATCGCGAGGGTCAGCCCGACCAGGACGCGCACTGCGCTTACTCTGCCGGGCGCCGATAGATCGAACGCTTCGGCGTCTCCATCACGCGGCGCATCATCGGCACAAAGGCTTCCAGCGGCATCGACTGGAACGCGGGGTCGAACGAGTTCTGGTCATAGAGATGGCAGAACTGGGCGGTGTATTCGAAGTCCGGGTGGCCGCGGAACTCCTCGCGCATGTCCCGGTCCAGGCCCAGATGATGGAAGAAGTAGTACCCCTGGAATATGCCGTGCTTCTCCAGCATCCAGAGGTTCCGGTCCGAGACATAGGGGCTGAGGATGGTCGCCGCGAGCTCGGCGTGGTTGGCCGGCATCAGAATGTCGCCGATGTCGTGCAGCAGGGCGCAGACCACATATTCCTCGTCCTGACCCGCCTGGTGGGCGCGTGTCGCGGTCTGCAGGCTGTGCTCCAGCCGATCCACGGCAAAGCCGCCGTGGTCGCCCTTCAGGAGGTTCAGGTGGCTCACGATCCGGTCGACGTGTTCGCCCCGGTGCGCCTGGCCGGCGCGGCTGATCGCGGCCCAATCCTCGGCGGTGCCTTCCACCATCGAATGGAACTTCGCCTGCTGCAGCATCTCGCCGTCGGCCATCTTTCAACTCCCTGAGCTTTGCACCCATCGTGCGACTCTCCCGGGCGCACGTCAACGCGGGGTAATTGACAGCCGCGATCAGTCCACCCCTACTCCCTGAACGCCAAAAAGCGGCGGGAACGTGGAGGTCCACAATCCCTATCGAACTTCAGCTGCCGCTCCAGCACGCCTTGAGGGGATGCGCGCGAGCCGCTAAAGGGTCGCTCAGCGCGGCCGTAGTTCAGAGGTAGAACGTCAGCTTCCCAAGCTGAATGTCGGGGGTTCGATTCCCCCCGGCCGCTCCAATAATTTCAATCACTTGACGGCTCCCGGTTGGGGGCCGGTTTGCGTTTTCGGGAGATTTTCGGGCGTTTCTGTTCCGGCTTTGAGCATGGCCATGGCCTCAAGATACAGCTTGCCCGAGTCGCTTTCAGGTCTGCGCGCTATCACCCATCTCTCGTCCGGCGAACGCGAGTTCAAGCTGGCCAAGAAATACGCCCCGGATAACCCGCTGATCGGCCCGATGGCCAACCTCTATCTCAACGCCGAGGAGCATGCAGTGCTGGCCGCCCTGCCTGGCGAGCGGTTGAGCAAGCTGCGGCACAGGCTGGGTGGCTTTACCGTCGACGTGTTCGAGGGCGACCTGAGCGGCCTGATCCTGGCCGAATGTGAGGCTAGCAACCGCATGGCCGCCATGTCCGTCGAGATTCCCGATTGGTGTGTCCGCGAAGTGACCAGCGTGCCGGAATACACCGGCTGGCGTCTGGCCCAGAACCGGGACGGCGTTATCTGACATCGAGAATTTCCACCCGGTCGGCGTAGAAGGCCAGCCGGCCCTCGATCTCGACCATGGCCGGATAGGGCGCCTCATAGGTCCAGACGGCGTTCTCTGATGTCCTGTCGCCGACGCCGAGAGAATAGTAGGCCGCATCACCCTTGTAGGGGCAGTGGGTGGACCGCTCTGTGCGGGACAGCGCCGCCATGGTCACGTCGGCGCGCGGGAAGTAGATCACCGCCGGGTAGCTGGCCTCCTTCAGCACGCGCACATCGGCGCTGTCGGCGATCACCTCGCCGTTGAAGCGCGCCTGCCAGCGGTTCGGCGCGCTCGTGATGGAGATCGGATGGTCGGGTCCGGGTGTTTTCATTGAGAGCCTCAAGGGGGCGATGCAGCCCGATTGTCCGCAAAGCTATAGCCGCCTTGCTTGTGCTTGGGGATGGCGCGTGATTTTGTCGGTGCAGATTTGCGACAGGCGCGCCGGGGGCTTTGGGGCGTCATACCTTTCCTGATCACCGGAACCCCTTTCCCATGAACATCGTCGTCCTGATCGGTATCGTGATCACCCTGGTCACCGGTATCCCCGTGCTGCTCCAGCTGCTCAAGAACCACCCGCGCGGCCTGATCATCCTGTTCTTCGCCGAGATGTGGGAGCGGTTTTCCTACTACGGGATGCGCGGGATCCTGATCTTCTACCTTACCCAGCACCTGCTGTTCGACGATGAGACGGCCGGCGCGCAGTACGGCTCCTACACCTCGCTGGTGTATCTGTTGCCGCTGGTGGGCGGTTTGCTGGCCGACCGCTGGCTTGGCACGCGCAAGGCGGTGGCTTTCGGCGCGCTGCTGCTGGTCGCGGGGCACTTGACCATGGCGGTGGAGGGCAGGCCCTCGACCCAGACCCTGACCTATGCGGGCCAGAGCTATCAGATCTCCGCAGAAGGCCGGATGGATTCCCGGGAGGTTCGCCTGACCATCGGGGGCCAGCCACATGCGTTTGGACCCGCCGAGGGCGGCGGCCTGAAGATCGAAGGCCTGCCTGCGAGCGCGCCTCTGCCTGCGGTCCTGCCGAAGGGCTCCTACACAATCGAGACGCAGTCGGATCCGCTGGGCAAGACTGCCTTCTATCTGGCGATCTCCCTGATCATCGTCGGTGTGGGTTTCCTGAAACCCAACATCTCCGCCATCGTCGGCCAGCTGTATCCGCAAGGAGATCCGCGCCGCGACGCCGGGTTCACCCTCTACTACTACGGCATCAACCTGGGCGCCTTCTGGGCCTCGGTGCTGTGCGGCCTGCTGGGTGAGACGGTCGGCTGGTGGGCCGGCTTCGGCCTGGCGGGCGTCGGCATGGCGGCGGGCTTCATCGTCTTCGTGCTGGGCAAGAAGCACCTCATGGGCAAGGGCGAGCCGCCGGCGCCCGAGGCGCTCACCCGCCAGGTGGCTGGTCCCCTGAACGTTGAGTGGCTGATCTACGGCCTGGGTGTGCTGGGGGTGATCCCGATCTGGCTGCTGGTTCAGAGCAACCAGCTGGTCGGCTGGGCGCTGGGTATCTCGACCGTCGTTGCGCTGGTCTTCATCGCCTGGTTCCTCGCCGCGAGGTGCGACAAGGTCGAGCGTGAGCGGATGCTGCTGGCCATGGTGCTTATCTTCGGCTCGGTGGTGTTCTTCACGCTGTTCGAACAGGCAGGTACATCGCTGAACCTGTTCGCTGATCGCAACGTCGACCTGCTGGGAATATCGGCGGGCCAGACCCAGTCGTTCAACGCCGGCTTCATCCTGATCTTCGCGCCGATCTTCGCCGCGCTCTGGGCCTGGCTGGCCAGCCGCAACCTCGACCTCAATCCAGTCATGAAGTTCGGCCTGGGTCTGATCCAGGTGGGGCTTGGCTTCTTGGTGGTGGTCTGGGCGCAGGGGATGGCGGATGACCAGTTCCGGATGCCTCTGGTCATCCTGGCGCTGCTCTACATGCTGCACACCACGGGGGAGCTGTTCCTGTCGCCTGTGGGCCTGTCGCAGATCACCAAGCTTTCGGTGGCCTCGATCGTGTCGTTCATGATGGCGGTATGGTTCCTGGCGTCCTCCATCGCCCAGTACGTGGGCGGTATCATCGCCGGCGCCATGGGAACCGAGACGGTCGGCGGCCAGGTTCTGGATCCGGCGGCGGCCCTGGCGACCTCCATCGACGGCTTCAACAAGCTGGGCTGGGCCGGGATCGGCTGCGGCGTGGTCTTTATCGGCCTGAGCTACCTGATCCGCCACTGGGACCACGGCGCCAACACCACGACGGAGCCCCCGAAGCGCGAGGCCTGATCGGAGGCGGTCCCCCTTCCCCGTGAACGGGGAAGGCAAGGGGTCAGACGCTGGTCCCACCCACCGTCAGGCCGGTGATCTTCAGCGACGGCTGGCCCACGCCCACCGGTACGCTCTGGCCCGACTTGCCGCAGACGCCGACGCCGGGGTCGAAGTCGAAATCGTCGCCGATCATCGTCACCCGGGTCAGCGCCGAGGGACCGTCGCCGATCAGGGTCGCGCCCTTCACCGGCGTGGTGATCTTGCCGTTCTCGATCAGATAGGCCTCGGTGCACTGGAACACGAACTTGCCGTTGGTGATGTCCACCTGGCCGCCGCCAAAGTTGGCGCAGTAGAGGCCACGCTTGGTCGAGGCGATCATCTCGGCCTGGGTATGGCTGCCATTCAGCATCGCCGTATTGGTCATCCGCGGCATCGGCATGTAGGCATAGGACTGTCGCCGCGCATTGCCGGTGGGGGCGAGCCCCATCAGCCGCGCGCTCATCCGGTCGTGCATATAGCCCACCAGGATCCCGTCCTCGATCAGCACGGTGCGCTCCGTGGGCGTGCCCTCGTCATCGATGGTCAGCGAACCGCGGCGACCGGGCAGGGTGCCGTCGTCGAATACGGTCACGCCCGGCGCGGCCACCCGCTCGCCGATACGGCCCGAAAAGGCCGATGTGCCCTTGCGGTTGAAGTCGCCCTCCAGGCCGTGGCCGACAGCCTCGTGCAACAGAACGCCGTTCCAGCCGGGACCCAGCACCACGTCCATCTCGCCGGCCGGGCAAGGGATGGCGTCCAGATTGGTCAGCGCCTGGCGGAGCGCCTCGTCCACCTGGGCCTGCCACTTGTCCGGGCTGATCCAGGCCTCGAAGCCTGCGCGGCCGCCGGCGCCGGTGTAGCCGTTCTCGCGGGCGCCATCGCGCTCGACGGTCACCTGCACATTGATCCGGCACAGCGGCCGAACGTCGCGGATCAACCGTCCGTCGGCCCGCAGGATCTCCACCGTGCGCCGTTCGCCGGCTATGGACGCCATCACCTGAACGATCCGGGGGTCTCTGGCGCGAGCCCAGGCGTCGATCTCCTGCAACAGGGCGACCTTGTCCGAGAATTCCGGGGATGCCAGCGGGTTCTCCTCGCCGTAGAGCTTGGCGTTGGTAGCGCGCGGCGCTTCCGCCGCGACCCCTTCGTAGCCGCGCTTGGCCAGAGCCGCTGACTGGCCGGCCCGCCGAATCGTGGCCTCTGAGATCTCGCTGGCGTGGGCGTAGCCGGCCGTCTCGCCGGCCACCACGCGCAGCCCGAAGCCCTCGGTGGCGTCATAGGCCGCCGATTTCAGCCGCCCGTCGTCGAACAGGAACGATTCGCTCTCGGAACGCTCGACGAACAGTTCTCCGTCATCGGCGCCGACCAGCGCCTCATGCAGGATCTCGCGGGCGCGGTCGGGGTCGACGCCGGCGGCGTCCAGGATCGATGGGGCAGGGCTGGGAGCGTTCATGCAGGGCAAGATAGGGATTGTCCGGCCCAGCGTCACCCTTTGATGACGCCCGCTGCACGTTCCCGGCTCCTGAGCGTTGTTGCGGGCAGTGGCTGCCTCCAGCTCCGGCGAACATGGCTCTGCGAACTGCCTGGGATCGTCGTCGGCTCCGGCTTTGCGACGACAGAATGGCGATCATCGCAATCCGTCGCCACCTTAGGGCCCTAGACGCCTTGGCAATCCCAAGCGATGCGCGTATGCACCGCCGCTGAAGGGGCCGAATGAACGCTGCGCCAGCGTGTCGCTACGTCGCCTTCCGAAGTCGGTGGTGGTCTCTCGCCCATCCTGCGGGACGCCGCCGGCCAGCCAGACCGAGGGGACATGAAGTCGAGTTTTCACGGAATGCGGACGCGGGCGGCAGGCCTGCTCGCAAGCGCCGGAGCACTATTCTGGAGCACGTCGGCCTGGGCTGCCGACCGGATGGGCGAGCCGACGCCGGGCGGCATAGCGCTTCAACCGGGCGTAACGCCTCTGAGGCTCCAGGCCATCTGGTTCCACGATTGGATCCTGCTGCCGATCATCACCGCCATTACGCTGTTCGTGCTGGCGCTGCTGGTGTGGGTGGTGGTCCGCTACAACAAGCGCGCCAATCCGGTGCCGGCCAAGTGGAGCCACAACACGGCGCTGGAGGTAGGCTGGACCCTGGGCCCGGTGCTGATCCTGGTGGTGATCTCGATCTTCTCGTTCCGGCTTCTGTTCGATTACAACGACATGCCCAAGCCCGACGTGACCATCAAGGCCACCGGGTATCAGTGGTACTGGGGCTATGAGTACCCCGACCAGAAGGTCGGCGAGTTCATTTCCAACATCCTGCCCGAGGACAAGGCCGTCGCGAAGAACGTGCCCTACCGGCTGGCGGTGACCGAACCCCTGGTGGTGCCGGTGAACAAGGTGGTGCGGGTCCAGGTGACCGGCGCCGACGTGATCCACGCCTTCGCGGTGCCCTCGTTCGGGATCATCGCTGACGCCGTGCCCGGCCGTCTGAACGAAACCTGGTTCAAGGCCGACCGTATCGGCGTCTACTACGGCAACTGCCGTGAGCTGTGCGGCATCGATCACGCCTTCATGCCCATCGAGGTCCGCGTGGTCAGCCAGGCCGATTTTGATGCCTGGGTCGTCAAGAAGGGCGGTTCGGTCGCCGGCGCTGTGCCTGCGGCCCAAGTCGCCGCCCCGGCCGCAACGGACGCCGCCGTACCCACGGCCGCAACGGCGCCTGCCGTAGCCCCCGCAACCGCGGCGCCCGCCGTCGCAACACTGCCAGCGCCTTCAGCGCCGGCCGCCAAGTAAATCGTAGGATCGCGTCAGATGGCACAAGCCGCCGCATACGGACACGAGGACGAACACGGCAACCACACGCCGGGGTTCTTCACCCGCTGGTTCCTTTCCACGAACCACAAGGATATCGGCACGCTCTACATCCTGTTCGCCATCATGGCGGGCCTGGTGGGCGGTGCGCTTTCCGGCCTCATCCGCTGGGAACTGTACGAGCCGGGTATCCAGGTGTTCCGTGAAGGCTCATGGCTGGCTGCGACGGGTCTCATCGAGCCGTCCAAGCATGGCTACAACGTGGTCGTCACCGGCCACGCGCTGATCATGATCTTCTTCATGGTCATGCCCGCCATGATCGGCGGGTTTGGCAACTGGTTCGTGCCGCTGATGATCGGCGCTCCGGACATGGCCTTCCCGCGGATGAACAACATCTCGTTCTGGCTGCTGATGGCGGCCTGGGTGCTGCTGGTGGTATCGATGTTCGTTGACGGCGGACCCGGCAAGGGGTTCGGCGGAGGCTGGACGCTCTATCCGCCGCTCTCGACGTCCGGCCATACCGGGCCTGCAATGGATGTCGCGATCCTGTCGGTGCACCTGGCCGGCGCCAGCTCTATCCTTGGCGCCATCAACTTCATCACCACCATCTTCAACATGCGCGCGCCGGGCATGACCCTGCACCGCATGCCGCTGTTCGTGTGGTCGATCCTGGTGACCGTGTTCCTGCTGCTGCTCTCGCTGCCTGTTCTGGCTGGCGCGATCACCATGCTGCTGACCGACCGCAACTTTAACACCCACTTCTTCGACGCCGCCGGCGGCGGCGATCCGGTCATGTTCCAGCACCTGTTCTGGTTCTTTGGTCACCCGGAAGTTTACATCCTGATCCTGCCCGCCTTCGGCATGATCAGCCACATCGTCTCCACCTTCTCGCGCAAGCCGGTCTTCGGCTATCTGGCCATGGCCTACGCCATGGTGGCCATCGGCTTCGTCGGCTTCATCGTGTGGGCCCACCACATGTACACCGCGGGCATGGGCATCGAGCTGCGGGCCTATTTCGTGGCGGCCACCATGGTCATCGCCGTGCCCACGGGCGTGAAGGTGTTCTCATGGATCGCCACGATGTGGGGCGGGTCCATCGACTTCAAGACGCCCATGCTGTGGGCGATCGGTTTCATATTCCTGTTCACGGTGGGCGGGGTGACCGGCGTGGTGCTCGCCAACGCCGGCATCGACTACAGCCTGCACGACACCTACTACGTGGTCGCCCACTTCCACTACGTGCTCAGCCTGGGCGCGGTGTTCGGGATCTTCGCCGGCTTCTACTACTGGTATGAGAAGATGTGGGGCGTGAAGTACAATGAGCTCCTCGGCGCCGCTCATTTCTGGATCACCTTCGTTGGCGTGAACCTGATCTTCTTCCCCCAGCACTTCCTGGGTCTCCAGGGCATGCCGCGCCGCTACGTCGATTATCCCACCGCATTCGAGTACTGGAACCGGATCTCGACGTACGGCTATATGATCACAGCCGTAGGTGTCGGGGTGTTCCTCGTCATGCTGGCCGAGTCGGCGATCCGTCGCCGCAAGGCCGAGGCCAACCCCTGGGGTGAAGGCGCCACGACGCTGGAGTGGACCCTGTCCTCGCCGCCGCCGTTCCACCAGTTCAACGAACTGCCGGTGATCAAGCCCGACGCCCACCACTAGGTCGGTCTTCGGTCCAGAACAAATATTTGGGGGCGCGGTCCGGTTCGGGGCGCGCCCCTGACTTTTTCCGAGTATAGCCATCGCCATGTCCGAGGCCCTGAGCTCTCCGAAAGCGCCTGCGCGCTGGCAGGATTTCTTCCAGCTGCTGAAACCTCGCGTAATGTCGCTGGTGGTGTTTACCGCGCTGACCGGTCTGGTTTGCGCGGGTCAGCCCATTAATCCGGTGCTGGGCGCGGTGGCGATCCTCTGTATCGCGGTGGGGGCCGGCGCCTCGGCGTCGCTCAACATGTGGTACGACGCCGACATCGACGCCAAGATGCGCCGCACGCGCGGGCGCCCGGTGCCATCGGGCAAGGTCCAGGGCGCTGACGCCGTGGCGCTGGGCGTGGTGCTGTCGCTGTTCTCGGTCATGCTCATGGGCATGGCGCTGAACTGGTTGGCGGCCGGTCTGCTGGCCTTCACCATTTTCTTCTACGCCGTGGTCTACACCATGTGGCTGAAGCGCTCGACGGCGCAGAACATCGTCATTGGCGGACTCGCCGGGGCCTTGCCACCGGTGATCGGGTGGGCTGCGGTCACAGGTACGGCCCCTGCCAACGCCTGGCTGCTGTGCGCCATCATCTTCATGTGGACGCCGCCTCACTTCTGGGCGCTGTCGCTCTACACGTCCGAAGACTACGAAAAGGCCGGCGTGCCGATGATGCCGGTCGTCAAGGGGCCGGCCTCCACGCGCAAGCAGATCCTGATCTACAGCGTCCTGCTGATCCCCTTCTGCGTGGCGCCGGCGTTCACGGGCCTGGGTGGATTGGCCTATCTCATCGTCTCGGGACTCGGTGGAGCGGTTTTCCTCCTCCTGGCGTGGCGCCTGTTCCGCAGCCAGGCCGGCGATGCTGCGGACCCGCGCAACACCGATGGCCTCTATGATGTGCGGGCCGGCGCCCGCGACGCGCGCAATCTTTTCGCCTTCTCGATCTTGTACCTGACCCTCCTGTTCGCCACCTTGCTGGTCGAGCACCTGATGGGCCTCAGGCCCCTGGAATGGATGTCATGAATCAACCGGTCCGTGAGGACGATACTTTCGCCAGGGCCCGCCGGGGCCGGAACATCGTGATCGCGGTGGGGTTGGTGTTGTTTGTGGCCCTGGTCTACGTCGTCACCGTCATAAAAATGGGCGCCAATGTCCTTGACCGCGCACTCTGATCCGGACCGCAAGCGCAACGTCCGCGTAGCCGTCATCTGTGCGACGGCCTTCTTCGGCATGATCGGGGCGGCCTATGCCTCGGTGCCGCTCTACAAGCTGTTCTGCCAGGTCACGGGGTTCGATGGCACTGTGCGCCGGGCGGATGCCGCGCCGGACACCATCCTCGGCAAGACCATGACCGTGCGGTTCGACGCCAACACGCGGGACCTGCCGTTCACGTTCACCTCCGAACAGACCTCCCAGTCCGTCAGGATCGGTGAGACGAAGCTGGCCTTCTTCAAGGTCACCAACAACTCCAACCGGCCCGTGACGGCGCGCGCCATCTACAATGTGGTGCCCGAGCAGGCCGGCGCCTATTTCCGCAAGCTCCAGTGCTTCTGCTTCGAGGATCAGACCATCGCCGCCGGCGCCACCGTCGAAATGCCGGTGCTCTATTTCATTGATCCCGAGTACGCTCAGGATATGAACACCAAGGGCAAGCCCGAGGTCACGCTCAGCTACACGTTCTTCCCGTCTACCGAAGCCGTCCAGGCCGAAGCGCCCAAGCCCGACAAGAAGGGCTGAAACCTGCCTTTCCCCCTTGGCGAACCGCTCGGCGCGGGGCTATAGCGTGGCGCAAGTTTGGCTGCGCGCGACTCTGGTTGCGCGCCCGGCATTCTACGAGGGGATCTGAGCGCAATGGCCGCAGGCGTAAAGCACGACTACCACCTGGTGGATCCCAGCCCCTATCCGTTGATCGGCTCGATCGCCGCGACGGTCATGGCTCTGGGCGGCGTGGTTTGGATGAAGGGCCTGTTCGGCCTCCCCGAAGGTACGTCGTGGCTATTCTACGCCGGCCTGGCGGGCGTGCTCTACACCATGGCCGGCTGGTGGGCCGACGTAATCAAGGAAGCCAATCGCGGCGATCACACCCCGGTGGTGTCGATCGGGCTCCGCTATGGCATGGTCCTGTTCATCGCCTCGGAAGTCATGTTCTTCGTGGCCTGGTTCTGGATCTTCTTCGAGGCGGCGCTGTTCCATGGCAACCGCACTCTGGGTTCGATCGAGGAGGTTCAGGCTGCCTGGGCCACCTTCCCGCCCAAAGGCATCGAGACCATCCCGGCGTTCGAACTGCCTCTGGTCAACACCCTCACCCTGCTGCTCTCGGGCACCACTGTCACCTGGGCGCACCACGCGCTGCAGGTTGGCGACCGCAAGAGCGCCAAGACAGGGCTGATCCTGACTGTGATCCTGGGCGCGATCTTCACCGCCATCCAGGCCTACGAGTATCATCACATCCTTTCCCACGACTACTTCTTCGGCGGCGAAGGTCAGGAGAACTCGGGTCTCTATGGGTCTTCCTTCTTCATGGCCACCGGCTTCCACGGCTTCCACGTGCTGATCGGCACCATCTTCCTGGCGGTCTGCCTGGTGCGCCTGATGGGCAAGGGCTTCACGCCCAAGCAACACTTCGGCTTCGAGGCGGCGGCCTGGTACTGGCACTTCGTTGACGTTGTGTGGCTGTTCCTGTTCGCCTTCATCTACGTGGTCTTCAGCGGAGCGGGCCATTAGGCCGACCCATTGAGCAAGCCCCAGCCGCTGCTGGCGGGTCTCGCAGGACGCTGTCCCGCCTGTGGCGAGGGATATCTGTTCGATGGGTTCCTGAAGGTCGCACCCTCATGCGAGGCGTGTGGCGCAGATTTCGCCAAGGCCGATTCGGGCGACGGGCCGGCGGTGTTCGTGATCCTGATCGCGGGGTTCATCGTGGCGTTCGCCGCCGTCTTCACCGAATTCCGGTTCCGCCCGCCAATCTGGCTTCATCTTGTGCTCTGGCTGCCGGGAACCCTGATCCTGTCACTCGCGTTGATGCGTCCGCTGAAGGGCGTGATGCT
Organism: Phenylobacterium sp.; assembly: GCF_044358365.1. GTDB lineage: Bacteria > Pseudomonadota > Alphaproteobacteria > Caulobacterales > Caulobacteraceae > Phenylobacterium. Next base: position 50,280 of record NZ_JBIKNZ010000005.1, read on the forward strand.
GGCTGCGCAGTTCACGAACAAGGCTGCCGAGGCGCGCAGTGACGACTGAGAATCCCGCGATCCCCCGACGGCGGTTTCCGCTGGGCCTCACCCTGTCGGTGGTGGTGGCGTTTGCAATCCTGGTCGGGCTCGGAACCTGGCAGCTTCAGCGCCTGCAATGGAAAGAGCAGTTGCTGGCCCGGATAAATGCCCTGCAGGCCGCACCCGCCCAGCCTGTCCTCCCGGTGCTGGCGCGGATCGCCGAAGGCGGCGACGCCGATTTCACCCGCGTCAACCTGGACTGCCCGGGCCTGTCAAAGGCGCCGTACGTCGAACTCTACGCTTTGCGCGACGGCCAGGCGGGGGTGCGTCTGATGTCAGCCTGTCGGTTGGATGGCGCGGCCTATGGCTCCATCCTGGTGGATCGCGGCTTCGTGTCCGACAGCCTATCCGCACGACCGCCCGTCGATGCCACCGACCAGACCGTGCTGAAGCTGGTGGGTGTGTTGCGCCAGCCCGAAGCCGGCAACCGGTTCTCCCCCTCCAATACCGCCCAGCGCTGGTACACCCGCGACCTTGCCAGCATGGCCGCTGCGCTGAAGGCTCCCCGGCCCGCGCCCCTCGTGCTGATGGCCGAGACCGCCTCCAACCCGGACTGGAAAGCGCTGATTCCCGCACCAATCCCGGCAGACATTGCGAATCGCCATCTGGAGTACGCGCTCACCTGGTACGGCCTTGCCGCCGCCCTGCTCGGCGTCTATGCCGCCATGCTCTTTCGCAGGCGAGTTTCCTGATGCGCTACATTTCGACCCGGGGGGAGTCATCTGCGGTCGGATTCACCGACGCGGTGCTCGGCGGTCTGGCCCCCGACGGCGGTCTCTACGTGCCCGAGGCCTGGCCCGCCCTGGCCCGCGACCGGATCGCAGCGTTTGCCGGCATGTCTTACGCCCAGGTCGCCGCCGAGGTGCTTGGCGCCTTCGCTGGCGACGAGATCACGCCTGCCGAGATGCTGGCCATGTGCGAGGAGGCTTACGCCACCTTCAGCCACAGGGCCGTCGTGCCCATGGTGCAGATCGGACCCCAGACCTTCATCGCTGAACTGTTCCACGGCCCCAGCCTCGCCTTCAAGGACGTGGCGATGCAGATCCTGGCGCGCCTCTATGACCACTTCCTGGGCCGGCAGGGCCGCAAGCAGACGATCCTCTGCGCCACCTCCGGTGACACCGGCGGCGCGGCGGTGGAAGCCTTCCGGGGTGCGAAGAACGTCAAGGTCGTGGTGATGTTCCCCGAGGGCCGGATCTCGGAGGTCCAGCGGCGCTTCATGACGACCGCAGAAGAGGGCAACATCGCCTGCGTGGCGGTGAACGGCACGTTCGACGATTGCCAGGCCATCCTGAAGGACGCCTTCCTGGACCGCGTGCTGCGCCAGTCGGTGGATCTCGCCGCCGTGAACTCGATCAACTTCGCCCGGATCGCAGCCCAGTCAGTCTACTACTTCACGACAGCCGCGGCGCTCGGCGCGCCGGATCGACCGGTCAATTTCGTGGTGCCGTCGGGCAATTTCGGCGATGCGTTTGCGGGCTACGTGGCGAGGCGGCTAGGCCTGCCGGTCAAGCGGATCGTGGTGGCCACCAATTCCAACGATATCCTGGCGAGGGCTTTCACCACTGGACGCTACACGCGCGGCGCCGTTCAGCCCACGCTGTCGCCGGCCATGGATATCCAGTCGGCGTCCAACTTCGAGCGGCTCTATTTCGAGGCCGTCCGCCGCGATTCGGTGGAGACTGCCCGCGCTTTCGAGGCGTTCCGGACCTCCGGCGTGATCGATATCCCGCCGGTCGCGCTCAGCTACATGCAGGGCATCTTCTCCGGCGTCGCGATTGGCGAGGATGAAACCACCCGCACCATCGTCTCGACCCTCAACGAGACCGGCGAACTGATTGATCCGCACACGGCCGTGGCCGTGGCGGTCCTTCGCCATGTGGACCTCGAGGGCCCCACCGTGGTTATGTCGACGGCGCATCCGGCCAAGTTCCCGGACGATGTGACCCGTGCATCCGGCGTACAGCCCATGCTGCCGCGTGGCGTCGCCAGCCTGTCGGGTCGCCGTGAGCGCTTCGACCGGCTGCCGGGGGATGCCGATACGATCAAGGCCTACGTCCGCGCGTTCGCGGAAGCCTGAAGCCTTGACCCCCAAGGTTCACACTCTGCCAAATGGCGTGCGCGTTGTGTGCGATCCGCTGCCTGGCTGGCAGACCGTGGCGCTGTCCGTCGTCGCCGGTCGCGGCGCGCGGTTCGAGGACAAAGCCCGCTCGGGCTGGTCGCACCTGCTGGAGCACATGGTCTTCAAGGGCGCGGGCGACCGGTCTGCGCGTGAGATCGTCGAGGTGATCGAAGCCGAGGGCGGCAACATCAATGCGGCCACCGGCTATGAGCGGACCAGTTTCCAGATCCGGGCCCTCAAGGCCGGCCTCGACCTCGGCGCCTCGGTGCTCGGCGATCTGGTGCTACGTCCGGTGATGGACGAGGGCGATCTGGAACGCGAGAAACAGGTCGTTGGCCAGGAGATCGCCGAGGCGGCCGATACGCCGGACGATCTGGTCTTCGAACTGGCGCAGCAAGCCGCGTTCTCGAGTCAGCCGCTGGGTCGCCCCATCCTGGGTACGCCGAAGTCCATCGGCGCGGCCACGACCAGGACGCTTAGCGACTGGCGCGCCGCCCTCTATGCGCCGGAAACCCTGGTCGTAAGCGCTGCGGGCGCGGTGGATGAGGATGAGCTGCTGAGGTTGGCTGAGCGGGAATTCGGCGGCGCGTCCGGCGGCGGCCTTCCCGCCGCCGAAGCGGCGACTTTCATATCCGGGTCGAAGACGGTCGCGCGCAAGCTGGAGCAGGCTAATCTGGTGCTGCTGTTACCGGCCGTCGGCGTCCAGGATCCCGACTATTTCGCGCTCCGGCTACTGGCCGAAATTTTGGGCGGCGGCATGGCGTCACGCCTGTTCCAGGAGGCCCGCGAGGCGCGCGGGCTGGCCTACGCCATTGACGCCTATTCCGAAACCTATGCGGACACCGGAGTGCTGGGCGTGTTTGCGGGCTGCGAGGCGAAGAACGCGGTCGAACTGGCGCAGGTGACCGCCCGCGAAATCCAGGGACTCACCCGGCCGGTTCCGGACGCTGAGCTGGCCCGCGCCAAGGCCCAGCTGAAAGGCTCGATGTTCATGGGTCGCGAGTCTGCACTCGCCCGCGCCGAGCAGGCCGCCGGTCAGGTTCTCCTGTTCGGCAAAACCCTGGATCCGGAGGATCCCGCGGCCGAGATCGACGCCGTCACCCCGGCCCAGCTCGCCGCCCTGACCAGCCGCATCCTGGCCTCACGCCAGGCTGCGGTCGCCATCCTGGGCCCCCGCGCTGCTCTGGGCGCGGCAGAGTCGTTCGAACAGGCGCTGTTCAACTGACCGCGCCAACGTGATCACCGCCCTTGACCTCAATCCAAAATCCGCGACGCTCACCACATGGCCCTTCTGGACTGGATCGCGCCCGAGAGCGGCCTTCGCATTGAAGGCGAGGGCGTGTTGCTGCGCCCACCGCGCGCCCAGGATTATGCCGAGTGGCGCGACCTGCGCACCCGGAGTCGGGCGTTCCTGCAGCCCTGGGAGCCGACCTGGCCGGCGGATGATCTTTCCCGAGCCTCCTATCGCCGCCGTCTGATGGCCTATGCGCGGGACCGCGACGCCGGTGTCGCCTATCCCTTCTTTGTAGTTCGCGCGGCTGACGAGGCCCTGACCGGCGGCATCACCCTGTCGAACGTTCGCCGCGGCGTCGCCCAGATGGGATCGGTGGGGTACTGGTGCGGTCAACCCTTCGCGCGCCAGGGCCTGACGCTGGCGGCGGTGCGCGCGCTCAACGCCTTCGCCTTCCGGACGCTTGGGCTCCACCGGCTGGAAGCTGCGTGCATTCCTCAGAACGATCCATCGCGCCGCTTGCTGGTCCAGGCAGGCTATTCCGAGGAGGGATTTGCCCCCGCTTATCTTAAAATTAACGGCGCATGGCGAGATCATGTTCTGTTCGGGCAGTTGAACCCCGATGGGGCCCATGAGGCTCCGGATATGGGGGTGTCGGTCTGACCGTCGCCCTCGATTTCAAGGCTCTGATCAGGACGCAATGGCCAACGAGCGCTGGACATGGGACGCCACGGCCAATCTTGAGGCCCTGGGCGCTGCCGAGGTCGCTCTGTGGGTCTGGGAGCCGCAGAAGGACCGCCTGCGCCTGACGGGCGCCACCCGCAGTCTTGGCCTGGGGCCCCTGGCGCCGGACTGTTCCTCAGCTGCGCTGCGAGCTTTGACGCTGCCTCAGGATCGGGCGATGGCCGAAGATATCCTGCGACTTCAGCAGCCGGGGGGCGAGGTGGCCGTGCGCCTGCGGCTGCGTGGCGGCGCACCGAGTGTCTGGCGTGGCGTCTGGCTGGAAGAGGGTGTACGCGCCGCTGGCGTTGTGGCCGCAGAAGTCCGGTTCGCCGCCTCCGGCGTCGATCCCCTGACCGGTCTTGCCGACCGGCGCACGTTCATCACCCTGGCGCGCGAGCGCCTGCAGGCGCCCGGCGACTACGAGCTGATCGTGGCCGATCTGGACCGATTGCGGCGCCTGAACGAAGCGCTTGGACATGAGCGCGCCGATCTGGTGCTGGCCGCGCTCGGCTCCCGGCTGGCCGCGGCTTTCCCGCCGGGCGCCCTGCTGGCGCGGATCGGCGAGGACGAGTTCGCCTCACTGGCGCCGAAGACGATCTCGCCGGGCGCCGATGCCCTTCGCAGCGCTCTCGAACAGCCTCTGCGCGTGGCGGGATTCGATATCCATCCCACCCTTTCCATCGGCGCGGTAACCGCCGCAGGCGGCGATGAGGCGCCGGAGGCCACCGAGCTGTTGCGTCGCGCCGAGCTCGCCGTGGAATCCGCCCGGAGCCACGGCCGTGGCGGCGCTGCGGCCTATGGTCGCGGGCTTGAGACGGACGGTCTGTCGCGGCTGGCCCTCGAGGGTGACCTGAAGGGCGCCCTGCGGCGCGGCGAACTGATGCCCTTCTATCAGCCGATCGTGCGGCTCTCCTCCGGCGCGCTGTCGGGTTTCGAGGCGCTGGTGCGATGGAAGCATCCCCGTCGGGGGCTGCTTACCCCCGATAACTTCCTGCCGCTTTGCGAGGAAATGGGCCTGATGCCCGAGCTGGGCTCGATGATGATGCGCGAGGCGGGCCAGCAGCTGGCCGTCTGGCGCCGCCGCCACCGGGCCTCCGGCGAACTCACCGTGGCCGTAAATCTCTCCACCGGCGAACTGGATCGGCCTGATCTTGTGTCCGAGGTCAAATCGATCCGAGCCGAGACCGGCCTGCCGCCGGGTGCGCTCAAGCTGGAGGTTACCGAGGGCGACGTCATGCGCGATCCCGATCGCGCCGCCATAGTGCTGGGCGCCTTGCGCACCGCCGGGGCTGGTCTGGCGCTGGATGACTTCGGCACCGGCTTTTCGGCGCTCTCCTATCTGACCCGATTGCCCTTCGACACGCTGAAGATCGACCGCTATTTCGTACGCACCATGTCCTCCAACGAGGGCTCGGCAAAGATCGTCAAATCCGTGGTGACCCTCGGACAGGACCTCAACATGGAAGTGATCGCCGAAGGCGTCGAGAGCGCCATGATGGCCCATCACCTCCAGTCGCTCGGCTGCGACTACGGCCAGGGTTTCGGCTACGCCCCTGCGCTATCGGCCCAGGAGGCGGAGGTTTATCTCAACGAGAGCTATGTGGATGGTGCGGCGCCGGTGAAAGCACGGGGCTAGCACTGCCTCAGGCCTCCCCGGCCTCCGTGCTCAGAAACGTCGGGTCGACCCCGAGCTTGGCGAGGGCTCGGTTCCATTTTGTCTCGTGGTCGTCGTCGAACACCAGCGCCTCGTCGGCCTCCACCGTCAGCCAGACATTCTGCCGGATCTCCTGTTCCAGCTGGCCGGCGCCCCAGCCGGCATACCCCAGGGCCAGCATGGCGCGCCGCGGGCCGGTCGCCGTCGCCATGGCGACCAGCACCTCCCGGGTGGTGGTGAGCGCCAGACCGCCGGGAACGGTCACGGTGTGCTCGGCGCCGAAGTCGTCGGTGTGCAGCACGAAGCCGCGCTCCGTCTCCACTGGCCCGCCCATCAGCACCGGGCGCTCAGCCATCGCCGCCGCGCCCTCGATTTCCAGCCGCTCCAGCAGAGTGGGCACGCTGAGGCCCTCCAGCGGGCGGTTTACCGCCACCCCCATCGCGTGGTCGCCATCATGGGCGCACACCAGGATCAGGGCGCGTTCGAACCGCGCGTCGCCGATGCCGGGCATGGCGATCAGGAACTGACCCGTCAGGAAGGCGCCGTCCATGGTGTCCAGATAGATCCGCCGCACAAATCTTGAAAATCGAGACTACGGTCGCGACCGCTTCTCAGGTATCAGCATGGCTTCCGATCTCCATGCAAGGACCACAGGCCATGACCATCAAAGTTGGTGACACGCTGCCCGCCGCGACCCTGACCCAGGCGACCGCCGAAGGGCCGAAGCCCGTCAAGACCGAAGACTTTTTCAAGGGCCGCACCGTCGCCCTCTTCGCCGTGCCGGGCGCGTTCACGCCCACCTGCTCGGCCAAGCATGTCCCCGGCTTCAAGCAACTGGGTCCTGATCTGAAGGCCAAGGGCGTTGATGAGATCGCCTGCCTTTCGGTCAACGACGCCTTCGTGATGCGCGCCTGGGGCGAGGACCAGGCCGTGGGCGACGACATCATCATGCTGGCCGATGGCAACGGTGACTTCACCACCGCGCTTGGCCTGGAGATGGACGGCAGCAAGTTCGGCATGGGCAAGCGCTCGCAGCGCTACTCCATGATCGTCAAGGACGGCGTCGTGAAGGAACTGAACGTCGAGCAGGGCGGTGAATTCCGGGTGTCGGCCGCCGACTACCTGCTGGCTCAACTCTAGCCAAACCGCCGGCTCAGGAACCGCGAGCCAGCCTCGCCGAACCGCCAGGGCGTCTCGACCGCTTTTGACAGGCCGATACGCGGGCCGACCTCCAGACCGGGGGTCGGTCCGGCGACCAGTTGAAAGGGCGCGGCGTCCAGCGGCAGGCCGTCATGATCCCGTGAAACCGCCAGCGCCTGCGCCAGTTTGCCGGGACCCGAACACAGCGCCCGGGGATCAGCTACCCCGCGCCGGCGCCGCATGACCTCCAGACCCAGCGTCGGCTCCAGCGCCCGGATGAGCACGGCGCTGCCCGGCGTTTCGCCGCACACGACGTTCAAACACCAATGAATCCCATAGGAGCGATAGACATACGCTCGCCCCGGCGGCCCGAACATCGCCGCATTCCTGTCCGTTGGTCCCTTGAAGCTGTGCGAGGCCGGATCCTCGTGATGGTAGGCCTCGGTCTCGACAATCCGCCCGCCCACGCCCTCGATGAACAGGCTGCGACCGATCAGTTCACGCGCGACCTCGGCGGGATGCCGCCGCCAGAATCCTTGACGTTCGACGCCAGAAGGTCCGGAATGTCGCTCAACAACAGAAACCATCCAGGGAAGATGCGCCATGGCATATGTCGAAGGCCAGACCGTCCACGACGCCGACAGCCACATCATGGAACTGCCGGGCACGATCAACGGCTACATCGACCCGAAGTTCCGCGCCGACTTCGTCGAGAAGACCGGCCGTAAGGAGGTTCTGCCCGAATGGTTCGCCAAGGCCGCCGAGAAGGCCCGCGACCCCGAGTTCCTGGCCGGCGCAGAGGCCAACATCCTGCTGCGCAAGAACTATGAGGCGCTCGGCGCCTTCAACGCTGACCACCGTCCCAGGACGCTGGACTATCTGGGTTTCACATCCCAACTTGTGTTTACCACCGCCTGTCTATCAAACTTCGGTCTGGAGCAGCAGGGCGAGGTCGAGCTCGCCCTCGAGGCCACGCGCGCCCAAAACCGGATGATGACCGAGTTCTGCTCGGTGGACCGCCGCCTGCTGGCCACCGGCTATGTGCCGCTGATCGACCGCGCACGCGCGCCCCAGGTCGCCCGCGAGGCGCTGGCGCTGGGCGCCAAGGCGCTGGTGGTCCCGTCGCGTCACCCGCCTGGCTTCTCCCCCAGCCACCGCGAACTGGATGCGCTCTGGGCCGTGGCCCAGGATGCCGGTGTGCCGATCCTGTTCCACGTGGGCGGCGAGGAGAAGATGCCGGGAGCCTATCTGGAAAATGGCCTGCCCTATGTGAAGGACTTCCACGGCGGCGACGAGAACTTCACCTCGCTCTCCTTCATGTCGATCCCGTTGAGCGTCTGGCAGACGCTATCGGCCCTGGTGATCGACGGTGTCTTCGATCGCTTCTCCCGCCTGAAGTTCGGCGCCATCGAGCTGGGCGCCTCCTGGCTCCCCAGCCTGATGAAGTTCCTGGATTCAGGGGTCGCCGCCTTCGGCAAGGAAGAGCGTCTGCAGACCCTGTCGGGCACGCCGTCGGAAATCCTGCGCCGCCAGCTCCGGGTCACGCCCTATCCGCACGAGGACGTCCGCTGGATCATGGAAAACTCCGGCGAGGACATGGTGCTGTTCTCCTCCGACTTCCCCCACGTAGAGGGCGGCCGCAATCCACTGAAACGGTTCAACGACAACCTGGCCGGGGTGGACGAGCAGCTGAAGCGCAAGTTCTACCGCGACAACTTCATCGACCTGATGGGGAATGGCCTTGCCAGGGACCTGCACGACCTACCGTCGCTGGCGGCAGCGTGAGCGGACGCTTCCTGGCGCTATAGTTTCGGGTGTCCCGCCGGCTGATTCGTTCGTGACCACTCGAGGCGACCCATGACCACTCGATTGATGACGCTGCTGGCGGCCCTTACGCTCGCCGCATCTCCTGCCGTCGCCGCTGACGCGCCCAGGGCCCCGAAGTGGGATGTCTCCGCGCCCCCGGGGATGACCACCCGGCAGGTCCCGATCGACGTCGATCAGGGCACCTGGATGAATGTCGACGTCTCGCCCGACGGCCAGAGCGTCGCCTTCGACCTGCTGGGCGATGTCTACATGATGCCCATTGCGGGCGGAACGCCGACTCGGATCGCCGAAGGTCTCGCCTATGAGCAGCAGCCGCGCTTCTCGCCCGACGGCAAGCGTATCGCCTTCGTCTCTGACCGTGGCGGTGGCGACAATATCCGGATCATGGACCGCGATGGTTCGAACAAGCAGCAGGTGTCGAAGGAGGGCTTCCGGCTGTTGAACCAGCCTAGCTGGAGCCCGGATGGCCGCTTTATCGTCGCCAAGAAGCACTTCAGCACCGGGCGCTCACTGGGGACCGGCGAGGTATGGCTCTATCATGTGTCCGGCGGCGGCGGTGTGCGGATCATCAAACGCCCAAGCGAACAGCACCAGAAGGAACTGGGTGAGCCGGTCTTCGCCCCCGACGGCAAGGCCGTGTACTTCACCCGCAACGTCACCCCCGGGCCGATCTTCGAGTACGCCCAGGATTCCAACGCCAGCCTGTTCCACATCGAGCGGCATGACCTGGCGACCGGGGAGGTGACCACAGTGGTCGCGGGCGCCGGCGGCGCTGTGCGGCCCACGCCATCGCCGGACGGCAAGCTGATCGCCTTTGTCCGACGCGAGCGGACCAAGTCGAAACTCTATGTGCGCGACCTGATCTCTGGCGCCGAGCGCAAGGTCTACGACGCCCTGGACCAGGATACGCAGGAGACCTGGGCCATCTCGGGCCTCTATCCCAACATGGGCTGGACGCCCGACAGTCGCCAGATTGTCTTCTGGGCGGGGGGAAAGATCCGCCGGGTCGGCGCGGACGGGTCAGCAGCCGCCGAGATTCCTTTCCGGGTGCGCGACACACGGGTGGTGATCGATTCCGTACACCCGAAGGTCGCCGTTGCGCCGGACCGGTTCACCACGCGCATGCCGCGCTGGGCCCAGGTGTCGCCGGACGGCAGACAGGTCGTGTTCGAGACCCTCGGCAAGCTCTGGATCAAGCCGATGGGTGAGGGCGCGCCGCGACGTCTGACCCGGGGAGACGATCCGGGCCTCGAGCTTTGGCCCACCTGGTCTCGAGACGGGCGCTCCATCGCCTATGTCGGCTGGACCGACGCGAACCTTGGCCGGCTCCGGATCGTGGCCGGCGGTGGCGGGACGCCGCGCGATGTCTCCAGTCAGCCCGGACACTATGCGCTCCCCCGGTTCTCACCTGACGGCAAGACGCTGGTGTTCGAACGGCGCGCTGGCGGCGGGCTGACCTCCGACCTCTGGAGCCAGGATCCGGGCGTCTATCGGGTCGCTGTGACCGGCGGCGACCAGGTCCGGATCGCGCGCAACGCCGCAGAGCCGCAGTTCGGTTCGGCCTCGGATCGCGTGTTCATGATCGCCAGCGATAAGGGAAAGGCCCAACTGATCAGCACAGACCTGAGCGGCGAAGGCCGCAGGGTTCATGCGAGCGGTGACCTCGTCAATGACTTTCAGGTGTCGCCGGATGGCCACTTCCTGGCCTTCCGTCAGAATTACCAGGCCTTCGTCATGCCCTTGCTGCCTGGGCCGACTGAGCTTTCGGTCGATTCCGAGGGTGGACCCCTTCCGGTCGTGCGGCTCAGCGGCGACGGCGCCGACTTCATCCACTGGTCGAACGAGGGTCGCAAGGTCCACTGGAGCCTGGGCCCCACGCTCTTCAGCGCCGATGCGGAAAGGGTTTTCCTGGTCGCACCGGCCAGCGAGAACACGTCGGCCTTCAAGGCGCCTGCCCAGGGCGTAAGTCTCTCCATGGAGGTTGCGGCGGACAAGGTCGCCGGCGACGTGGCTCTGGTCGGCGCCCGGATCGTCACCATGGCTGATAAGGCCGGCGGGATCATCGATGACGGCGTCATCGTAGTGCGCGGAGATCGTATTGCGGCCATCGGGCCGGGATCCCGCGTGACGGTCCCTGCCGGCGCCAAGGTCGTGAACCTTGCCGGAAAGACGGTGATCCCGGGGCTCGTTGACGCCCATGCCCATGGCCCCCAGGGCGACGATGATCTGGTGCCGCAGCAGAACTGGTCGTCTATCGTCAATCTGGCGCTCGGAACCACCACAATCCACAACCCCTCGTCCCGGGCCGCCGAGATTTTTGTCGCCGCCGAAAGGCAACGGTCGGGCAGGATGCTTGCGCCCCGTACGTTCTCCACCGGCGAGACCATCTACGGCGCCAAGGCTGCTGGCACATACGCCGATATCAATACCTATGACGACGCGCTCGCCCATGTCCGCCGCTTGAAGGCGCAGGGCGCGTTCAGCATCAAGAGCTACATCCAGCCTCGCCGTGAACAGCGCCAGATGCTCGTCCGGGCCGCTCAGCAGGAAGGCATGACGATCGTCCCGGAGGGCGGCGCCCTCTACAATATGGATGTCACCCTGGTGCAGGATGGCAATGCCACGGTCGAACACAATGTGCCGGTCAGCGTCTTCTATGAAGACCTCCTGAGCCTCTGGACGCAAACGACGACCAGCTACACGCCAACCCTGGTTGTGACGTTCGGGGGTCTGGCGGGCGATCCCTACTGGCGCGCCCACACCGATGTCTGGAAGCACCCGCTGCTGATGCGCCACATCCCGCCCGGCATCCTGGCTGCTGACAATGTGCGTCGGGTCATCGCCGCCGAGGAAGACTACGTCGACGACGAGAGCGCCCGCGAGGCCGGCAAGCTGGCGGCGCGCGGGGTTCAGGTTTCCATCGGCGCCCACGGCCAACAGGCCGGACTGGGCTCTCACTGGGAAATGTGGTCGTTTGTGAGAGGTGGGTGGAAGCCCATCGACGCGCTGCGGGCCGGCACCATCATGCCGGCGACGGCCCTGGGCTATGCCAATGACATCGGATCGCTCGAAGTCGGCAAGCTGGCCGATCTTGTGGTGTTGGACGCTGATCCCACGGTGGATATCCGCAACAGCGAAAGGATCTTCCGCGTGATGCTGGGTGGACGGCTTTACGACCCGACAACCATGAACGAAGTCGTCACCGGCGTCCGAGTACGCGAGCCCTACTGGTGGGAACGTTCCGGTCAGGCGGGGGCCGGTGTTCCCGGGCCGTCACACGGCGATGGGGACAGCTGAGCTTGATTCGTCCGACATCGCGGGCCCCTCCACTGCCCGCGCTATGGCGGCCAGAAGGTCGGCGATCTGGATGGGCTTGGGGCTGTGATCATTGAAGCCCATCGCCAGGTAGTGGTTGCGATCGCCTGTGGTGACGTCGGCCGTCAGCGCTATGGCCGGGATGTCGCGGTTCGAGCCCGGGCCAGCGCGCAGCCGTTGCAGCAGCTCGACGCCGCCCATCTCCGGCATCTGGATGTCCGAGATCAGCAGGTCGTACGGCTCGGCGGCCAGAGCTTCCAACGCCTGTACGCCGCTCGACGCCTTGGCAATCCGGTGATCGAACGTAGCCAGCATCTGTTCCACGACCATGAGGTTCACCGGATTGTCGTCCACCACCAGGATCGACAAAGACGGCAAGACCGCAGTCGGTGCGATGGGCTCCCGAGCCTGGGCTTCCTCCACCTGTGCGACGTTGACCGGAGCTTCGATGTGGAAGGTTGAGCCGCGGCCCAGAGTGCTCTCGACCCAAACCTTTCCGCCCATCAGTTCTGTGAGTTGTTTGACGATGGCGAGGCCCAGCCCCGTGCCGCCAAAGCGACGGGCGTCGGCGTCCTCGACCTGGGAAAACCTGTCGAACAAGACCGGGATATGCGCCTCGGCGATGCCTGGTCCGGTGTCCCGCACTGATATCCTCAGATTGACAGCACCGTCATCCAGCGTGGCGGCCCGGGCCAGAATTTCTACGGAGCCGTTCTCGGTAAACTTCAGGGCATTGCCCACCAGATTGAACACGACCTGCCGAAGGCGCAGGGCGTCGATCATCAAACGGTCGGGGACGTCATCGTCGACGTAGAGGCTCAGCGTCACGCCCTTGGCGTCAGCGCGAGGGCGCCAGAAACCTACGACGGCGCCCAGGGTCGCCCGGAAGTCTTCCGACGCCGTGATCAGCGCCATCTTGCCGGCGTCGATCTTGGAGATGTCCAAAATGTCGTTCAGGATCGAAAGCAGGTACTCGCCGCTGTCGATCAGTACCGCCAGTCGCTCGGCCTGCGCGGGGTTGGTCTCATCGCGCTTGAGAAGCTCGGCCATGCCCAGCACGCCATTCATGGGTGTGCGGATCTCGTGACTCATTGTGGCCAGGAAGCTGGACTTCGCGGCGTTGGCGCGCCGCGCCACCTCACGGGCGGCATCGGCGGCAGTTCGATCCGCCACGGCCTGATCGCGCGCTTTGGCCAGGTCATCGACCAGGTCGCTGTTGGCCAGGAACGCCGCGTGCCAGGTAGAGGTCGCGCGACCCATGTTCTCGGCGACGATGATCATGATGAACGAAAGCGTGAACAGGCTGAGCATCACCGAGCCGCCCGTAACGGGATCGAACAGGAACAGGATCAGTGCCGCGCACTCAAGGATCAGGGGTGAGCAGAGGCCCCAGAACGCGTAGCGGGACGTCGCACTGACCCCCATCGCAACGATAATCAAGGTCGCCATCTGCAAAGCGAAGACTGCCAACTCGGCCAGACCCCCACCGGCCGCCATCACGAAACTCGGTCCGGTGTAGGCGACCACCCGGGCGACACAGAGCAGTGCGAGTTTGATCGCGCCTTCGCGTTCGTCGGAGGTGGCGCCCTCCCGAATCCAGCGTCGAAGCAGGTGCTGTTGAAGCGTGTCGATCCCGCAGGCCGACACCATCGCGACGGCGGCGATGACTGGGTGGCCCAGCATTGCCATGGCCAACGCCGCCAGGCCATTGAACACATAATGCGCAGCCACCGGCAGTCGCATCCCGCGCAGAGTCAGCTGATGGGCCGTTAGTTTGACGTCAACGAAGGCCTCGTTGGTGATTGATCCTAGCGACACCTTGTATGCCTTCGACATCCCGACAGTCTCCACACCGGAGGGTGTCTAGCATGCAAAGATGAATTGCCAGCGAACGTCGTTCTGAACGCGTATGGATCAGCCGGCCAGCGCCGCCGCCGCCGTCCGCTCCAGGTCGTGATCGGCTTCGACCACGGCGTCGGCCTGCCCGGAGGCCTGGGTCAGGATCTGACCCGCGTAGAGCCGGGCCAGCGCGCCCTTGCTCTGCATCCAGGGATCCGACGACCCGGAGGCTGCGAGCGCCTGTCGACCCAGGATCCAGCCGCCCACGACTTCACCGGCCAGTTTCAGATAGGGCGTGGCCGCGGTAAGGGCAGCAGCGTTGTCGGCGGCGACCAGCCAGTCAGTCGCGCGCTCCAGGGCTGCGACCCCAGCGGTCAGCCGCTCACCCACCCGGGCCAGATCGGGGTCGTCGGCCAGGTTATGCGCCGTAGCGGCCATGTCCTCGCAAAGCGCCCGCATCGTCGCGCCGCCGTTCAGCCGCACCTTGCGCCCGATCAGGTCGATGGCCTGGATCGCGTTGGTACCCTCATAGATCGGGGCGATGCGTGCGTCCCGGTAGTGTTGGGCGGCGCCCGTCTCTTCCATGAATCCCATGCCGCCGTGGATCTGAACCCCCTGCGAGGCGACCTCAACGCCGATGTCGGTCGACCACGCCTTGGCGATGGGGGTGAGCAACTCCTGACGCGCCTTCGCCGCCGTGCGATCGTCAGGCGTTTCGGCCAGCCGCGCGAGGTCAGCCAGAACGCCCGTGGCGAGACAGATTCCACGCGCAGCTTCGATCTTGGCCTTCATCAGCAAAAGTGTGCGCCGCACATCCGGATGGCCGTAGATGGCGCCGTCTGCCTCCCAGGTGGTCCGGCCTTGCTTGCGCTCGGTGGCATACTTCAGCGCCTGCTGGAACGCCCGTTCGGCGATGGCCACGCCCTGGACACCCACCTGCAGGCGCGCGGCGTTCATCATCACGAACATATGGGGCAGGCCCTGCCCGAGCGAGCCCACCAGTTCGGCCTGGGCACCCTCAAACAGCATGACGCAGGTGGGCGAGCCGTGGATACCCAGCTTGTGCTCGATGGACCCGGCGCGCAGATCGTTCAGGCTGCCGAGTGTTCCGTCATCCTTGACCATCTTCTTGGTGGTCAGGAAAAGACTGATGCCCTTCACGCCCGCGGGCGCGTCGGGGGTGCGCGCCAGGACCAGATGGCAGATGTTTTCCGCCGCGTCGTGGTCACCCCAGGTAATGTATATCTTCTGGCCTGTCAGCCGATAGCCACCTTGGCCGTCCGGTTCGGCGCGGGTCGTGAGCGCTGCCAGATCCGAGCCCGCCTGCGGTTCCGTCAAGTTCATGGTGCCTGTCCACTCGCCGGACACCAGCTTGGGTAGCACCAGCCGTTTCTGTCTCTCCGTGCCGTGGAGAGCCAGGGCCTCGATGGCGCCCTGGGTCAGCATCGGGCAAAGGCCGAACGCCATGTTGGCAGCGTGCACCATCTCGAACACTGCAAGCTCCAGCGCCTTTGAGAGCCCCTGGCCGCCATGCTCAGGATCGGCGGACAGCGAGTTCCAGCCCTGCTCGACGAAGCGCTGATAAGCCTCGGCAAAGCCCGGTGCAGCCGTTACGCGACCGTTCTCATACCGTGCACCCTCGGTGTCGCCCTTGCGGTTCAGCGGCGCCAGTTCGTTGTTGGCGAAGGCGGCGGCGGCCTCCAGCACGGCCTGGACGGTGTCCTCATCGAGATCCGGATAGGCGCGTGCCAGCAGGTCGCTGTGGCCGATGGTCTTCAACGCGAACGCCAGGTCGCGGGCAGGGGCTCGGAACGTCATATGGATCTCGTCTGACTGTTGCCGTCTCCTAACCTCTGCGCGAGAAGTTCGGAAGCGGCCCGTGAGATTCCCGCCATCTCTTCGTCGCACCTATGCTTATCAGTTGGATTGGTCGGGGAGGGTGCGATCCGAATGCTGCGCCGCGCGTCTGCGTTCCTGATTCTGGGTCTGTGGCTTATGGCTACAAGCCCGATCACTGCTCAGCCCACCAATCGCGACCCGACCCGGGCGTCTGCGGGCAACTACGTGCTCGAGCCCGGGAGCTCGAGCCTCCTGATCAGGATTCCACTCATGGGCGGGTTGTCCCGCTATGCCATGCGCTTCAATACTCTGTCGGGCGACTTTACCTACGATCCGGCGAGCTGGCGCAACACGGAGGTGGAGATCACGGTCGATCCCAGATCCATCGTGGCGCGCGACAGCGCGTTCAGTCGGGCAGTGTTGGGCTACTTTGAGCCAGACAAGTATCCGGTCATTCGCTTCCGATCGACATCGCTCGCCGCAGACACGGAGGGGAGAGGGCAGTTGACGGGGGATCTGACTTTTCACGGCGTCACTCGGTCGGTGGTGCTTGATGTAGCGTTCAAGGGCGTGGGTGCTGACCCGGCTGGCGCAAGCGAGCGTATGGCGTTCTCAGGCACGGGCCGGATCCGGCGATCCGAGTTCGGCGTGACCGCAGCGCGTCTGTTTGCAGATGATCAGATCGACCTGGTTTTCGATGTCGAGTTCGTGAGGAAATAGCCCGATGACGGACCTGAGAACCCTCGCCGCTGCTCGCTACTCCACCGGAGCCATTTTACTCCACTGGACAATAGCAGCGCTGATCGTTCTGCAGGTGGTGCTGGCAGGTCGGATGGAAGGTCGAACGCCCGAGGCGTTTGCCATCGTCCAGCTGCACAAGTCCATCGGGATAAGCATCCTGCTGTTGAGCCTGATCCGGCTGGCGTGGCGCATGCTGAATCCGCCGCCGCCGGAACCCGCGTCCCTGACGCCTTGGGAGCGAAGGCTGTCGCACGGTGTGCATTGGGCCCTCTACGGCGTGATGATCGGCATGCCGATCACCGGCTGGCTTGCGGTGTCGGCCAGCCGGTATGCGTTTCCAACCCTGCTGTTCGGCGTCGTGCCTTGGCCGCACGTGCCGGGCCTTGCCGACCTGACCCCGGCTGCGCGGGCGATCTGGCATCAGGCGGGGGAGGTCAGTCACGAGCTGATCATCAAGGCTGCCTATGGCTTGATCGCCTTGCATGTGCTGGGCGCATTGAAGCATCAGATCTTCAGGGGTGATCCGCGTATTCTCCCGCGCATGATTCCAGGTGTGCGGTTTGACCGACGATTTGATCGGCGACTGCTGGCCATCCCGGTTGCGCTGCTCGCAGTCGTGGCGTTCGGTCGCACCTATCATCCGCCGCGTCCGCATAGTGCGCCTGCTCCGGTCGCAGCCACACCTGAGCCAGAGGCGCCGATTCCGCCGAAGCCTGCGGCGGCGACTACGGTGGTGGAGCCGAGACCAGATGTGGGACCGATTGCGTGGAAAGTTTCTCGCGGCTCGAGCCTGACTTTCGCCACTGCCTGGAGCGGCGAGGCGATCGAGGGCCGTTTCGACCGCTGGATGGCTGATATCCAGTTCAATCCCGACGCGCTCGACCGATCACGGGTGTCGGTTTCTATCGACATGGCCTCGGCGGTATCGGGCGATGAGCAGCGAGACGCCAGCCTGCCATCCGCCGACTGGTTCGACACCGCCGTCCATCCGAAGGCTACATTCACCGCCTCGCGGTTCGAGAGGACGGGCGATGGGCGGTTCGTGGCGCGAGGCCAGCTGAGCCTGCGTGGCGTAAGTCGGCCACTTACCCTGCCGTTCCGGTTGAAGATCGTCGGCGACAGGGCCGAGGTCAGCGGTGTAACCACCCTCGACCGGACGACCTTCGGGGTAGGGCAGGGCGAATGGGCGAGCACCGATCAGATTCCGGCGAAGGTGACGGTGCGGATCGTACTCGCGGCGCAACGCAGCTCGCCCTCGCCTTAGCCGCACTCCGGGCTGGCGGTCTGGTGCTGATGCCGACCGAAACGGTCTATGGCCTGGCGGCCGATGCTTCTGATCCGCTGGCTGTGGCCCGGGTCTACGAGGCCAAGGGGCGGCCCGCTTTCAATCCTCTCATCGCTCACGTCAGTGATCTTGCGATGGCGCGAAGCGTCGCACGGTTCGATGATCGGGCTGAGCGATTGGCTGCCGCTTTCTGGCCAGGCCCGCTGACACTCGTGTTGCCGGTCTCTGATGGCGCTGCGGTCTGTGATCTGGCTCGCGCCGGACTTGAAACCGTTGCGGTGCGGGTTCCCCGGCATCCAACGGCCCAGAGGTTGGTCTCAGCCTATGGCGGGCCCCTCGTCGCGCCGTCGGCCAATCGCTCAGGTCGCCCCAGTCCGACCACCTGTGCAGACGCAGTCGAGGAGACCGGTGAGGCCGCGACAGTGGCCCTGGACGGGGGCTCCTGCACAATCGGTCTCGAATCAACAGTGGTCGCCTTGCTGGACGATGCGCGATTGCTCCGCCCCGGCGCGATCACCCGGGACCAGATCGAGGCGATCATTGGCCCGTTGGCGGAGGCCGGCGGCGACGCCAAGCGCTCCCCTGGCCGACTGACGCGTCACTACGCACCTGACGCGCCAGTCCGACTGGATGTGCTCCAGCCGGTCCCCGGCGAGGCCTGGCTGGCCTTCGGATCGGCAGGGCATGGTCCGTGGAACCTCAGTCCGACCGGTGACCTGCGCGAAGCCGCCGCCAATCTCTTCGCTTATCTGCGAGCGGCAGATCGCACCAACCCCCTCGCGATCGCCATAGCGCCGATTCCCCAGGAGGGTCTGGGCGAGGCCATCAACGATCGCCTGCGCCGTGCGGCGGGCTTTGTAGGTTAGCGCCAATGTCATAGATTGGGGGAATGACCGCGCCCGTTTCCGCCGATGTGATTTCACGCCTGAAAGCCGTGCTCGGTCCGGATGGCTGGAGCGAGGATCCTGACCGGATCGCGCCCAAGCTTGTGGAGTGGCGCGACCGCTGGGTCGGGATCACGCCGTTTCTTGCCCTTCCGAAATCGACCGCTGACGTCGCCGCCGTCGTCGGCATCTGCTTCGAAGCCGGCCAGGCGATCACCACCCAAGGCGGAAACACCGGGCTTGTAGGCGGACAGATCCCGCAGGGCGAGGTGCTGCTGTCCACAGAGCGCCTGCGGACCATCCGCGAGGTTGAGCCTTATGACGACGTGCTGGTCGCCGAAGCGGGCGTGACCCTGTCGCAGGTGCATGCGGCGGCGGCGGACGTGCGCCGCAGATTTCCACTCGGCCTGGCCTCTGAAGGCTCTGCGACGGTGGGCGGCGTCGTCTCCACGAACGCCGGCGGCACCCAGGTGCTGCGCTACGGCATGACCCGCAATCTGGTGTTGGGCCTTGAGGCGGTGCTGCCCAATGGCGAGGTCTGGAACGGCCTGAAACGGCTGCGCAAGGACAATACCGGCTATGATCTGAAGCAGCTCCTGATCGGGGCCGAAGGCACGCTGGGCGTCGTCACCGCCGCGGCGTTGAAACTGTTCCCGGTGATGGCCTCGCGCGCCGTGGCGATGATCGGCGTCGCCACCCCCGAGGCGGCGCTGGAACTTCTGACCCGCGCCAAGGACGAGACGGGCGGGGCCGTGGAGGCGTTCGAGCTTATGGGTCGGCTCGGGGTGGAGTTCGTGCTCCGAAATATCCCCGGCACGCGTGACCCACTGGCGGCGCCGCACCCCTGGTATGTGCTTGCCGAATTCGCGTCCGGCGAGCCGGGATCGGCGGAAGGCGCGATGACGCAGTTTCTCGAGGCGGGACTGGAGTCCGGCCTGATCCGCGATGCGGTAGTCGCCCAATCCGACAGCCAGGCCCGGGCGCTATGGGAGATCCGCGAGAACCAGTCGCCGGCCCAGAAGCCCGAGGGCGCCACCTGGAAACACGATGTAGCGGTGCCGGTCAGCCAGGTTCCCGCATTTCTGGCCGAAGCGAACCAAGCGATGGACGTCTTCGCGCCTCGCGCCCGCATCGCCGCCTTCGGCCATGTCGGGGACGGCAACATCCACTATGATGTGTTGCGGCCCGACGGAGGGTCGGACGCCGAACATGCCGCGCGCCGTGACGCCGGATCCAGGATCGTTCACGATATCGTGGCCCGATTGGGCGGCTCGATCAGCGCCGAGCACGGCCTGGGATCGATGAAAACGGCGGAAGGCGCGCGCTACAAGAGCGATGTCGAGTTGGCCGCGCAGCGCGCGATCCGGCTGGCGCTTGATCCCGGAAGAATTCTCAATCCGAGAGTTCTGTTTTAGGAGGTTGGCGACCCCGGCGCGCCGCCGTAAGACGCTGCGATGCTGATCGTCCTGTCACCGGCCAAATCCCTCGATTTCACTGCGGCGCCTCAAACGGTGGCGATGACTTCGCCGCAGATGACCGATCAGGTGGCCGAGCTGGCGAAGGTTACCCGCAATCTGCGCGTCGCCGATCTCAAGCGGATGATGTCGCTCTCAGACAGTTTGGCAAAACTCAACCGTGAGCGGTTCCAGGCCTTCGACGCCGGGTCGGACGAGGGCGTGCAGGCGGCGTTCGCTTTCAACGGTGATGTCTACGCCGGGCTGAAGGCGCGCGAGCTGGATCGCAAGGGTCTGGCCTGGGCTCAGGATCATGTGCGCATCCTGTCGGGGCTCTACGGGGTGCTGCGTCCGCTCGACGCCATCCAGCCCTATCGTCTGGAGATGGGCGTACGGATCAAGACCCGGCGTGGACAGAGCCTCTACGACTTCTGGGGCCCTAGAGTGTCCGAGGCCCTGAACGCGGCAGCGCGTGACCATGGTGATCCCACCCTGGTGAACTGCGCCAGCGGAGAGTACTTCGGCGCCGTCGACCGCCAGGCTCTGACCCTGCCGGTGCTGTCCTGCCGATTTCTGGAGGAGAAGGACGGCGAGGCCCGCATCGTCTCCTTCTACGCCAAGAAGGCGCGTGGCCTGATGGCGCGCTACGCCATCGACAACCGCATCGAGCAGGCGGCCGACCTTCGATCATTCAACGTCGCTGGATACCGGTTCGCGCCGGAGCTTTCCTCCGACGCCGAGTTCACATTCTCGCGGCCCCAGCCCGAGCCGATGTCTCCGGCTCGCAAGGCCGCCTGACGCTCAGGCTGCGTTGGCCAGGTAACCTACCGGGTCCTTCAGGAAGTCATGAGCGTCCGCGAGGCAGCCCTGCCAAGCCTGAAGGTGAGTTGCGGCGTCATCTCGGTTCATCGTCTGAAACAGCATCGCTGAATAGACCACATGCTGGGTGGCTGCCCGGTCCTGATAGATTCGACACATCACCGAAGTCTGGTTGAACGCATTGATCTGGGCGCCGGTTACCGACGACCTATCCATGGCCGCGTCGAGCAGTACGGCGCGGCAGGCGCGACCCTGCGGATTGCAGCCGGCAAACTGCATCGAGAAGTTTGCGGTGGTCGAGGTCACGGCGACAAATACGGAATCGCCATCGCGGGCCCGGGTCTGAACCTTGGCGCCGGCCTGGCCGAGAATGTCCATCAGACCCTGCGGATTCTGGACGTCGAAGGACCCCTTCACCACCGCCGTAGATACCGGTTTCGGAGGCGCGGGCTTGGCTGCGACCGGCTTGGCGGCGGACTTTGCGGGCGGGGCCTTGGGGGCCGGCGCGGCGGCCACGCAGAGAAGGGCCAGGGGGGCGATCAGGAGGGCGTGTCGGATCATGTCGGATGGCTATCAGACTGTAGACCATGGCGCGAGCATGGCGCCGTCCCGCAACGTCTGGTTTCCGTGGCGTCGGGCGCGGCTTCCCGGTAGACTTCGTCCCTGAAGTCTGGAGGCCGGGCCATGGGTTTGATTGTCGCTAGCGTTTTCCTCATCCTTGCGGTGGTTGTCGCTCTCGGCGCCATCAAGATTGTACCCCAGGGGCGGGAATACACCGTCGAGCAGTTTGGTCGCTACACGCGAACCCTGAAGCCCGGGATCAGCTTCCTTACCCCCTTTGTTGAAGGCATCGGGCGCAAGATCAACATGATGGAGCAGGTGCTGGACGTGCCGCGCCAGGACGTGATCACCAAGGACAACGTTTCGGTCCAGGTGGACGCCATTGTCTTCATTCAGGTGATGGATGCAGCGGCCGCCGCCTACCGGGTGACCAATCTGGACTTTGCCATCACGCAGCTGACCATGACCAACCTGCGGACTGTGGTGGGCAACATGGAGTTGGACGAGGTGTTGTCGCAACGCGACCAGATCAACACCCGGCTCCTCGACGTCATCGATCAGGCGACCAGCCCGTGGGGCGTTAAGGTGGCCCGGATCGAGATCAAGGATCTGCAACCGCCGCCAGACATCACCAACGCCATGGCGCGCCAGATGAAGGCCGAGCGGGAGCGGCGCGCTGTGATCACCGAAGCCGATGGCGAGAAGCAGGCGGCCATCACGGTCGCCGAGGGCCAGAAGCAGTCGGCGATCCTGCAGGCGGAGGGCCGAAAGGAAGCGGCCTTCCGGGACGCCGAGGCGCGCGAACGCTCCGCCGCAGCCGAGGCCAAGGCCACCGAGCTGGTCTCCAACGCCATCGCCGCCGGCGACGTCAATGCGATCAACTACTTCGTGGCTCAGAAGTACGTCGAGGCCTTTGGCAAGCTTGCCGAAAGCCCGAGCCAGAAGATGGTCATCGTACCGGCCGAGATGAGCGCCCTGGTGGGGTCCATCGGCGGCATTGGCGAACTCGTGAAAGCCATCAACGCTGATCCCCAGCCGCCACACCCTGCCCAGCCTCGCGGTAGAGGCGGGTCGGCAGTGCCGTCGACGGGAGTCTGAGGCAATGGATGCGGTGACGGATCTCCTGGCGGCGCAGCCGTTCTGGATTTGGGCGGGGCTCGGTGCGGCGTTGCTGGCTATCGAGGTCATGACCGGGACGGGGTGGCTGCTTTGGGCGTCTGCGTCGGCGGGGGTGACTGCGGTGGTCGTCGCGCTTGCGAGTACCGGTCTGCCGACCTCCCTGCTGGTGTTCGCCCTTCTGACCATGGCCTCGACTCTGGCTGCCCGGCGCTACTTGCCGCAGACTTCGGGAACTCCCACTCCGGACATCAATGACGCGTCCGGTCGTCTGTTAGGGCGTCACGGCGCGACGGTCGTCGCCTTTGCCAATGGGGCGGGGCGGGTTGCTATCGACGGGAAGGAGTGGGCGGCGCGGCTGGAGACCGGTGAGAGCCTGGCGGCGGGCACAAACGTCGAGGTCGTCGACATCGAAGGCGCCCACCTCAAGGTGCGGCCTGCGTAACGAGTCGGTTGCAATGGTCGGATGACCGGGAGGCCGCACGACCGTACACGTTTCGCTAAGTGGTTGGAACTGCGCCATACTTCAGTCGGCATTGCGCAGCAGCTTGACCCGCGACATGTCACAGCGCTTATGTGCGCGGAAATCCACGACCCCACGGTCACGACCCAGGAGAGACAAACGGTGAAGACGCCTAGAGCAATCGGGCTGGCGCTGGCTCTGATGGCTGCGCTTATGGTCCCCGCTGCGGCCGTGTCCCAGGCCAAAAAGCCGGCGGGAGTCCCTGAGGCTGCGCGCAAAGCCGGCATGGCGCGCGCGCCAGCCGTCGTCGCTGCGGCCGGTCTCCCCTGCCAGATATCCGACGCCCGACTGGTCGGCGAGGACAAGAAGGCCAAGGTTTCCTACTTCGAAGTGGCCTGCGGCGCCGGTGCGATGGGTTACATCGTTCAGGCTCCTGCGGCTGGTGCACCTTCGGCGTTCAGTTGTCTTGAGGCCAATACGCCGCCAGCGCCGGGCCAGGCTCCGTCAGCGCCCTGCATGCTTCCCGGGAACGATAATCCCAAGGCGCTCCTTCAGCCGATGATGAAGACGGCAGGCGTGGAGTGCATACCGGAGCAGGCACGAGGCATCGGCCAGACCAAGACCAGCACCTATATGGAAGTCGCCTGCTCGGGCGGCGCGGGCTACATCGTCGTCGCCAGCGCCCCGTTCGACACGACCAAGGCCGCGCAGGTTCAGAACTGCCTGATGTATGACGGTCCCGAGAGCAACATCAAATGCACGATCACTGATCGGGCGACCCGCATGCTGGTGGTCGACAAGTTCGCTGTGGCGGCCAACAACGGCTGCGTGATCAAGGATCGCCGCTTCGTCGGCACGGCCAAGGATAACTCCACCTACTACGAGGCCGCCTGTCAAGACGGGAAGGGCTACATCTACAAGGTTGCCGCTTCAGGTACGCTCTCGGATACCTATGAATGCGCCAAGGCCACCAACATCCTGGGGGGCTGCGAGCTGACGGACGCCCGTGAGGCCCTCACCGAACAGGCTGCGCTCTACACCAAGCTCGCCAAGGCTGCCGGTTCGACCTGTGAAGTCGCGCGCTATGCCCTGTTCCCGCCGAAGCCGGGAGAAGAGAACGTCGAGATGGTCTGCAAGGACGGATCCGGCGTGATCGGAAGCTTCCGTCCGGGTGGCAAGGGTAACCTGATCGTGGATTGCACCCGCGCGCCGATCACGGGGTTCCGGTGTTCCATGACCAAGGAACCGGGGTTTGCGGCCTTCACGGCCGACCTCAAGAAGAACAACGTGAACTCGTGTGAGGTGTCCAACTCGCGCGTCGTCGGCAAGACCGAGAAGGGCACCACCTACGTCGAGGTCGCCTGCGCCGACAAACTGAAGGGCTATATGCTCGAGTATGAAAGTGCGCCCGCCGTGTCGGCTGTCCGGGCCGTGGGTTGTGCGTTCGCTGGCAACTGCAAGCTGCCCGGCAACACCTGATCCCGGTTTGAGCTGAATGATGAGAGGCCCGCGACGGCGACGTCGCGGGCCTTTTTCGTCAGATCTTCGCTTCGATAAACATCGGCCCGCGCTGGCCCATGGCGCCGGCGAAGGCCTTGTCGAAGTCTTCGGCGGTCGAGCAACTGACGGCCGGCAAACCAAGGCCCCTGGCGACGGAGACAAAGTCGATGTTGGGTTCGCCAAGGTCCAGAAGCTTGCGCGCAGATGGGCCGGCCTCGCCGGCGCCGGTGCGCTGCATCTCGATATTGAGGATGCGGTAGGTGTAGTTGGCGAAGACCACGACAGTGATGTCCAGGTTCTCACGCGCCATCGTCCAAAGAGCCTGGATTGTGTACATCGCCGCGCCGTCGCCATTGAGGCTGAGCACCTTGCGGTCCGGCGCCGCGACGGCAGCCCCGATCGCCAGGGGCAGGCCGATGCCGATGGCCCCGCCGGTCAGGGCCAGAACATCATGTGGCCGTGCTGTCAGGGTGGCGGCCGAGACGCCGGCGCCGGAGGTCACGGCGTCATCGCAGATGATCGCGCCCTCCGGCATGTGACGCGCGATGGAGGCGCCCGCCAGATGAGCATTCAGTGCGCCGGACGGCGCCCCATCGGGTAGCTTCAGGGCCTGAACCTGCCCCGTCGCCGGGGCGCCGAGCGCATCGGCTAGGGCCGCGAGGCCTGCAACCGAGTCTTCGGCGCGTGCGGACAGGGACAGGGTGTCGCAGCCCTCGGGCACAAGCACGCTGGGCCGGTTAGGATAGGCAAAGAAGGCGACCGGCATGGTCGTGCCGGCGAACACCATCAGATCGACACCCTCCAGTTCCACCAGCGCCAGCTCGCCGAAATACTGCATCTTCTTTGGCGCAAATCCGCCGGCGCCGCGCGGCTGCCTGGCGACGAAGGTGTCGGTGTAGATCGTGACGCCCACGGCTTGCAGACGTCCAGCCTGATGGATCGCCTCTGCGCTACAGGCCTGGCCGCCCAACAGAATGACCGGCTTCTTCGCCGCCCTGATAGCCCGGGCGGCAGCGTCTACAGCCTCGCCGGAAGGGGCGGGCCGCACGGGCTTCTGGGCCATGACAGGCTCGCCACTGGCCGGCAGCCAGGCTGAATCCGCCGGCAGGATCAGACTGACGGGGCCACCCGGCGGGCCATAGCTGGCGGCCACCGCCTCGGCCGTGAGGCTGGCGACAGTCTCAGGGCTGTCGGCAGACTTCGCCCATATCGAATTGGGCTTCACCAGGGTCGCGATGTCGGAATTCAACGGCGCATCGTATTGGCGGTGATAGGTGGCGTGGTCGCCCACGACATTGACGATCGGCGTGTAGGCGCGGCGCGCGTTGTGCAGGTTGGCGACGCCGTTGCCGTATCCGGGCCCCAGATGCAGCAGGGTGCAGGCCGGTTTTTCCGCAATCCGGCCGTAGCCATCGGCGGCGCCCGTCGCGACACCCTCGAACTGGCACAACACAGGGCGCATCGCCGGCACGCCGTCCAGGGCGGCGACGAACTGCATCTCGGAGGTGCCGGGGTTGGCGAAGCAGGCGGTGACCTCATTGGCCACCAGGGTCGCGATCAGGGCGTCGGCGCCATTCATTGGAACACCATCACATCTTGAGGGGCGGGGACGGCGAAGAGCCGCCTTACGTCTTCGGCGTACCGGGTGCGGGCGAGGCTCTGGGCGATGTAGCCCTTATCGGTGATCTCGCCGGTGTTGGGGTCTGGCGGGGCGGGCAGGACCAATGCGCGAGCCACCTTGCCGCCGGATCCCTTTGCGCGGGCATTGTGGGCGGCCAGGCCGGTGCGGACCGCGGCTTCGACCTGGTCGTACGCCAATGTGGGGTTGGGATAGAGCAGGAGCCCCACGGTTTCTTCACCCTCGCCGCAGACCACCGCGTCGGTCACGGCGTCACCAATTGCTCCGATTGCGTCCAGTCGCAACTCGCCGACGCCCACGAAAGTGCCGGAGACCAGCTTGAAATTCTCCGAGATGCGGCCGTCGAAGATCATGCCGGCGGTGGGTTCCTCAGGGTCTACAAAGCGCGCGGCGTCCCCCACCTTGTAGAAGCCCTCCTCGTCGCGGGCCGCTGCCGACATCTCCGGCTGCCCCAGATACCCCGGCGAGACCTGCGGACCCTTGACCCGGAACTCCAGCTTGCCAGCCGTTGGCACCAGCCGGACCGAAGTGCCTGGCAACGGCAGCCCGATCATGCCCATCCGCGCATTTGGCCAGTGAACGTTGCAGGCCGTGGGCCCGGTCTCGGTCGCGCCATAACCCGACCCGAAGCTGATGCGATGGCCGATGGTCCGCACGGCGACAGCCTGGATCCGGTCGGCCGTCGACTGACCCAGCGCTGCGCCGCCGTACTGCAGCAGTCGCACCCGCTCGAAGAAAGTCCGCGCCAGCTGGTCGTCGACCTCCAGCGCCTCGGCGAACAACATCCAGGCGGCGGGCACCATGTTCTGATAGGTCGGCGAAATCTCCTTCAGGTTCCGCACCGTCTCGCCAAACCGCGCGGCCGTCGGCTGGCCGGCGTCGATATAGACCGTGCCGCCCCTGCGCGCGGCCATATGCAGGATCGCATTGCCCCCGAGGCTGTGGCTCCAGGGCGCGGAGTGGACCATGATCGGGGGATCGGGATCGACGAAACAGGCCTCGATCTGAGCGGCGTTGATGCTCATGCCGTAGTGGGTGCAGATCACCGCCTTGGGCAGGCCTGTAGAGCCTGAGGTCAGGAGATACTTGGCGTGCTGCTCGGGTGTAGCCGTCGCCGCGACCGAGCCTTCGCGGTAAAGCCGCTCGAGTGGCACATCCTGAGCACGCGGATTGAGGCTGGCGATGACAGGCAGGCCGGCGAGTGCGTCCGCCGAGAGTCCATCAGAAAACAAGCCCGCGTCTTCCACGTAGACCGCCGCAGGGTTCAGCACCTGACACGCATGGGTCAGGCGCGCCAGATTTGCGCCGGGAAGGCCATACTGGGGCGACACTGGCGCCACCGGCATCCCCTGGCTCATCGCGGCATAGGTGATCAGGGCGTGTTCAATGGTATTTCGCGCCAGGATCAGCAGCGGGCGATCTGCGACAACGCCGAGGCTCTGCAACCCGGCGGCCAGCGCTGTGACCCGCTGCCACGCTTCGGCGAAGCTCAGAGTCCGCCATCCTGAACCTGAGCGCTCCGCCAGCCACAACCTATCCGGGGCAATGATCGCCCAATGCGCCAGAGACGCCGTGGTTGTCTGGTGATCCTGGGAAAACAGTGTCGGGTTGGTCAGGATGAACTCGCCGCCCGGTCGCTCCACTACGTCCAGCCGCCTGGGCGCATAGAGCGGATCACGGAACGGGGCGTTGGAGGGGCGAAGCTCGGCGTCCATGGATCGAGCGTTACGGGCGCGGACACAAAAAGGGAAGCCCGGGCGTCTGCTTTCGGGTGGCCCTTGACCCCGCCGCCGACCGTCAAAGAGATCTGCCGCGCCGAGGCCAGGACTGCGTCCGGGGCGTCAGCCACCAGTGGGCCAGCCTTCTGCATATCCGCCACCGAGGGCATGCACTGCTTGGCTGGGTTCCTCTGGTCCGACAGCGCAAAACCTGCGCCAGGGAATAGACGCACGAGACCCCCGGGAGCCGACAGATTGCGGCCCTGTCGGTCAGATTTCTGTTTGTCGGATCAACGCCTCGGCTGCGGCGACCACAGTCTTCACCGGCAGGTCCATCATGTGACAGATCGCCTGGTCAAGGTTCGGATCCAACGCCCGGATCTGGTCGTAGCTGCGCGGACCCCGCACAACGCGGGTCAGATCCCCCCAGGGCGCATAGAGTCTGTCGTCCGAGGGCCCGAACAACCCGATGGTTGGAACGCCGGCCGCCGCAGCCAGATGCATGGCCCCGCTGTCATTGCCGATGAACAACCGGGCGCGCTTAAGGCATGCAAAAGCCGTGAGGGGATCCACCTTGCCGGCCAGATTGATGAAACGCCGACCGGCGGAGTCCTTGAGCGACAGCGCCAGGGCTTCGTCGCCGGCCCCCCCCAGCACCATCAACCGCCCCCCGGCCATCGGCCCATGACCGTGCAACAGGGTCATGGCTACCTGACTGAAGCGCTCGACCGGCCAGGTCTTGCCGATCCAGTTGGCGGCGGGGGCCATGGCCAGGATCGGTCCCGCGCCTTGGGTCAGTTCGTCTGCATAGGCCTCAACGCCGACGCTGGTGTAGATATGAGGGGCTGCGGGATCGTCCTCGATCTTCAGCGTCCGCGCCGCCTCCAGCACCTTGTGCAGCGGCTGGCCGGCCTTGCGGTGGACTGCCCTGCGACGGGGACCAAGCAGGCTTGCGATCCGCGATCCCCGAAGATCGACCACGAGGCCCCACCGCGTCTTTCGCACCTCCCGCCAGAGCTGGAACCAGTGGCTGCCGCTCTTCGACTTTTCGAGCGTGATGATCCGGTCCAGACCCGGCACATGTGCGAACAGCGGGGCTGCGGCCGGTCCGGCGACGATGGTGAAGCGGGCGCCCGGAATCTCATCGGCGAGACGCTTGATCAAACCGGACGACAGCACGGCGTCGCCGATCCGCGTGGCGGTGATGAACAGGATCGGAAAACCGGGGGCGGAGGGCATTGTCTGCTTCTATAGGCATTGAGGCTCTGGCGCTCCACTGCCTGCGGCCCCAGATTGCTGATATGACCGCCAACCTTTCGATTGCGCATCTTCCGAGCCGGGCCCTGATCGCGGTGAACGGGGCTGATTGGCGGAGCTTCCTGCAGGGCCTGTTGACGCAGGACGTCGAGACCCTGGCGGACGGGGAAGTCCGCTTCGGTGCATTACTGACCCCACAAGGGCGACTGCTTTACGACCTGTTCGTGGTGGGTCGGGGTGACGGCGCATTGCTGGACGTGGCGGCGGAGCATCGCGAGGCTCTGCTGCAGAAACTGACCCTGTATCGCCTGCGGGCCAAGGTGGACCTCGCCGGGTCGGAGTCCCAGGTCTATGCGGTCTGGGGCGACCGCGCACCGGATGGCGGGCTTCGCGATCCGCGTCTCGATGAACTTGGCTGGCGCGCATATGGCGCCATGGACCCGACCACCGATGAGGCGGCCTATGACGCCTACCGGCTTTCGCTGGGTGTGCCCGGCTCAGCAGACTGGGGCAGCGAGAAGACCTATCCCATCGAGGCCAATTTCGACCTCCTGAACGGCATCGACTTCCGGAAGGGCTGCTTCGTGGGCCAGGAGACCACCTCGCGCATGAAGCGGCGGGGCGTAATCAAGAGCCGGATGTTGCCGCTGGTGTTCGAGGGCGCCGCGCCCGCCCCGGGAACCGAAGTGCTGGCGGGCGACCTGCGGGCGGGCGCAGTGCTTTCCGGGATCGATGGACGAGCAATGGCGCTGGTGCGGCTGGACCGGGCGGAGGCTGGCGGTCTCACTGCTGAAGGTCGCGCCGTCGAGGTCGCACGTCCGGACTGGCTTGACCGAGCGCTCGGATGACGGCCTGACCCCCCTTGTCTCGGCGCTCCGGCTGCTGCGAGACTGCGCCCATGACCCAGTCCCTGATCCGATGTGAATGGCGCGGCATGGCCGGCGACCCGGTCTACGAGGCCTATCACGACACCGAGTGGGGGGCGCCCGAATACGATAGCCGTGCGCTCTGGGAAAAGCTGGTGCTGGACGGGTTTCAGGCGGGACTGGCCTGGATCACCATCCTGCGGAAACGTGACGCTTTTCGCGCGGCGTTCGACAATTTCGATCCCGAAAAGGTGGCGCTCTACGGCGAGGCCGACCGGGCACGGCTCATGGCTGACGCCGGTATCGTTCGCTCCAACGCCAAGATCGATGCGGCGATCAACAGCGCGAAAATCTATCTGGCCATGCGCGATCGCGGGGAGGATTTCTCGGAGTTCTGCTGGGGGTTCACCGGCGGCAAGCCGATCCAGAATCGCTGGACCGGGTTCGGCGAGGTTCCGGCCCAGACCGAGCTGGCGGTGGAGGTCTCCAAGGCGCTGAAGGCTCGGGGGTTCAAGTTTGTGGGGCCGGTGATCGTCTATGCCTGGATGCAGGCCGTGGGCATGGTCAATGACCACTTCGTCCAGTGCCATTGCCATGAGCGGGTGAAGGCGCTGGTGCGGTGAGGGAAACAGCCGCGCCGAATCTGGCTCTGGAAAATGCAATCAGCGGGTCGGTAGTCTGTGGCGTCGACGAAGCTGGTCGGGGCCCTTGGGCGGGGCCGGTCAGCGCCGGGGCGGTGATCCTCGACCCAGCGCGTATTCCAGACGGCCTGAATGACTCCAAGAAGCTCACGGAGCGTGCGCGCGCGGCCCTGGAACCGCAGATCAAGGCCTCAGTCTTGGCCTGGGGCGTCGGCTTCGCCAGTGTTGAGGAGATCGATACCCTCAACATCCTGCAGGCGACCGGCCTGGCCATGCGCCGCGCGGTCGAGGCGTTGGCGATCACGCCCGCCCATGCCCTGGTGGACGGCAACTACCGGTTTGTTCTGCCGTGCCCGGTCACACCCGTCGTGGGCGGCGACGGCAAGTCGCTGTCCATCGCGGCGGCCTCGATCCTGGCCAAGGTCGCCCGCGATCAGCTGATGGTGGAGATGGACGCCCTCTATCCCGGCTACGGTTTCGCCGGCCACAAGGGCTATCACGCGGCCAGCCATGTGGCGGCGCTGACGCGGCTTGGACCCAGCCCCATTCATCGGCGTAGCTGGGCGCCGATCCGGGCATTGCTGGGCGGCTGACGCCCGCGTTTTCAACGCGAAGGTTACCTTAACACCCCGCCGCTATGGTCCCCTCGTCCAGCAGAAGCCGGAGGGGATACGTGTCGATCACCCAAAAGGGTCAAACCCACTACGATATGATCGTGATCGGTAGCGGGCCTGCAGGTCGCCGGGCCGCAGTTCAGGGCGCCAAGTTCGGCAAGCGCATTCTGGTGATCGAGCGTGGCCGGCGGGTCGGCGGCGTCTCGGTCCACACCGGCACAATCCCTTCAAAGACCCTGCGCGAGACGGTGCTGAATCTGTCGGGTTGGCGCGAGCGTGGCTTCTACGGCAAGGCCTATCGGGCCAAACAGGACATCACGGCGGAAGACCTGCGCAAGCGCCTCGAAATCACCCTGCACCACGAGGTCGAGGTGCTAGAGCACCAGTTCGCCCGCAACCGCGTGGACACCATCATCGGCTCAGCGCGGTTCGTTGACCTGAGGACGATCACCGTAGATGGCCCTGACGGCGTAATGACATTCAGTGCCGAACGGTTCGTGATCGCTGTCGGCACCCGGCCCTATCGGCCCAAACACATCGAATTTGACGGCGAGAACATCGTCGACAGCGACGAGATCCTCGACCTTACCCGCATCCCGCGCCAGTTAGTGGTGGTGGGCGCCAGCGTGATCGGGATGGAGTACGCCTCGATCTTCAGCACGCTGGACGTGAAGGTCACCGTGATCGAGCCCAACGCCTCGATGATGCCGTTCCTGGATCGCGAACTGGCCGATGAATTCGTCCATGACCTGCGCGATCGCGGCGTCACCGTCCGTTTCAACGCCAAGGTTACCGGCGCCAAGGTCCAGGGCCCGGGTCGCTGCCTGGTGTCGATGGAAGATGGTCGTGAATTGCGCGCCGACATGGTGCTCTTCTCGGCGGGCCGCGAAGGCGCCACCGATGCGCTCAATCTGCCGGCCTGCGGCCTGGAGACCGACGAGCGGGGCCGCCTGACGGTCGACAAGGCCACATTCCAGACCGCCACCCCGCACATCTACGCCGCCGGCGACATCGTGGGTTTCCCCAGCCTCGCCTCCACCTCGATGGAGCAGGGCCGGATCGCCGCCTGCCATGCCTTCGAAGAGCCGATCCAGGCGGCGCCGGAATTCTTCCCCTATGGCATCTATTCCGTGCCGGAAATCTCAACCATCGGCCTCAGCGAGGAACAGGCGCGTGAGCGCGGGATTCCCTACGAGTGTGGCGTGGCGCGCTTCCGTGAGACCTCACGCGGCCACATCATGGGCATCGGCACAGGCTTCATGAAGATGCTGTTCGCGCTCGAGACGCGGCGCCTGCTGGGCGTCCATATCGTGGGCGAGGGCGCTACCGAGCTGATCCATATCGGACAGGCGGTGCTCAATCTGGAAGGCACGCTCGACTACTTCGTGGAGAACACCTTCAATTATCCGACCCTTGCCGAGGCCTACAAGGTGGCCGCGCTGGACGCCTGGAACCGCATGCCCAGGCAACAGGCCAGTGTCCGGGTGACAGAGCAGAGCCTTGGGCGTGCGATCCGGGTGGTGAACGGCTGAGCCCCGGCCCGGCCTTTACGGCTCGTTCACCATGACCGTTGACGGCCCGTTCACCATGTAAGCGCAGACTCTCATCTTCTGTTTCAGGGACTTGAAGTCATGAGTCTGCCGGTCGACACCATCCTGCGGGGCGATTGCCTGGAGGCGCTCAAGACGCTTCCGGACAAGTCTGTCGACCTCGTCTTCGCTGATCCGCCCTACAATCTTCAGCTGGGCGGCGACCTGCTGCGTCCGGACAATTCCAAGGTCGACGCGGTAGACGACGACTGGGATCGCTTTGAGAGCTTCGAGACCTATGACACCTTCACCCGCGCCTGGATGAAGGAATGCCGGCGTGTCCTGAAGGACGACGGCGCCCTGTGGGTGATCGGCAGCTACCACAACATTTTCCGCTGCGGCGTGGCGCTGCAGGATCTCGGGTTCTGGATCCTGAACGACATCGTCTGGCGCAAGTCGAACCCGATGCCGAACTTCAAGGGCACCCGTTTCACCAATGCGCATGAGACCCTGATCTGGGCGTCCAAATCGCGTGGCGGGCGGCGCTATACCTTCAACTATGACGCCATGAAGATGGCCAATGACGAGTTGCAGATGCGCTCGGACTGGACCTTTGCGCTTTGCACCGGCGACGAGCGCCTGAAGGACGAGACCGGGACCAAGGCGCATCCGACGCAGAAGCCCGAAGCCCTGCTGCACCGGGTCATCATGGCCTCGACCAAGCCGGGCGACATCATCCTGGACCCCTTCTTCGGCACCGGCACGACGGGCGCCGTGGCGCGGCGCACGGGTCGCCGGTTTGTCGGCATCGAACGCGATGAAGGCTACGCCGCCATTGCTGAAGCGCGGATCGCCAAGGTAATCCCGGCTACGGCCGAGGAACTGCTGGTGACAGGGTCGCGCCGGTCCGAGCCGCGGGTGCCCTTCGGCAGTTTGGTGGAGGCCGGTCTGCTGCAGGCAGGTGACCTGCTCTATGATCCCAAGGGCCGCCACGCAGCGCGCGTCCGGCCTGACGGCAGCCTGGTGGTCGGTGAATTTTCGGGTTCGATCCACAAGATGGGCGCGATGGTCCAGTCTGCACCGGCCTGCAACGGCTGGACCTACTGGCACTTCAAGACCGACAAGGGCCTGGCTCCCATCGATGTGCTCAGGGCCAAGGTGCGGGCGCAGCTGCCCGTCTGACGCTGGAGCCTGTCCGGTTCAGATGGAATCATCTGAACCGGATAAACAGGCTCGTTTTCATACGTTTAGAGCGCGACCGGCGCTTGAACCGGTATCCACTTCAAGCTGTCGCGATCTACGGAGGGCTGGACCTCAGCGCCGTTCCAAACCACCCTTGCGAAAAGCGTGGGGAGAGTTTCGGGCATGTTTGGGCGTCAGGCATGAACCCGCGCGTCTTCGTGCTCACGCTCTGCACCTTCGCGTTCGGCTCGGCGGCCTTCATCTTCGCGGGCCTGCTGGAAGAGATGGCGAAAGACCTCGGCGTCTCCACTGCCGTCGCAGGACAACTGCAGACGGCCTATGTGCTCACCTCGGCCCTGCTGGGCCCGGTGGCGGCCTGGGCGCTGGGGCGCATGGACCGGAAGTTTGTGGTGATCGCGGGCCTTGCGCTGGGGCTGGTGCTGCATCTGGCCTGTAGTCTTGCGCCAAACTTCGAGACCTTGCTGGTGCTTCGCGCCCTTGCTGGCCTGGCCGGCGCCATGTCCGGGCCTGCCGCGAGCGTGGCTGCAGCCGCCCTTGTGCCCCCCGAGCGGCGTGGGTCCGCCCTGGCCATGGTCTCCGGCGGCATGACCCTGGCCTTTGTTATTGGCATTCCCATCGGCAGTGTCGTCGGTTCGATCTTTGACTGGCGCGCCACCTTTCTCGTGGCGGCTGCCCTTGCTGCTGTGGCGCTCATCGGCGTGATCTTCTTCCTGCCCCGCGTGCCGGCTCCGCCGAAGCGGGAAGGCGGGCGTGTCGAGTTTTCCGGTATCTGGCCGCTCCACCTGACCAGCTTCCTGACGTTTGCGGCCAATATGACGCTGAACCTTTACATCGCGCCCATCGTACGGGTGGGCACCGGCATCACCGGCGCCGGCGTGGCGTTTTTCCAGGCGATGATCGGTGTCGGCGCCGCCGTCGGCCTTTGGCTGGGCGGACGCGCCGCCGACCGTGGCGCCGGCAAGTCCTGGATCCTGCAGGGCATCGCCATCCAAGCCTGCGCCATGAGCCTGCATCTGGCCGCAACACACCAGCTGTTGCCAAGGGGCTGGGCCAGCGACGCCCTCGTCGCCCTGGCCATCTTCCTGGCCGCCATGGCGCTGTTCTCGATCTCGCCGGTCACCCAGTCCCGCTTGATCCAGATGACCAATGGCGCGCCCGTAGCGCTGGCGCTCAACGGTTCGGTGTTCTCGATGGGCCAGGCCATGGGCGCGACGCTGGGCGGGGTGGCTCTGGCCAGCTATGGCGTGCCCGCCATCCCGGCCGCGGCGCTGATGATGTCGGCGGTGGGGTTCAGTGTGCTGCTGTTCGTGTTTCCGGGCGTGTCTGCACAACCGTCAGAGAAGAGCTGAAAGCCCTGCACGCACCGCCTTCAGAAAGACGCTGGGCAAGCCCTCCATGTCGCGATGAGGGCTCCAGATCACCTCATGAGCATCACCCTCGGCCCGCAGGATCTGCAGGGTCAGGCTGAAATGGGTGAAGACGTGTTCCACTTCGCCTGCACTTCGCCAGTCAGCCGGCGCGGGCGCCGCCTCTATCGCTTCGGCCTCGCCCCAGCGGTTACCGCGCCATTCGCTGGTCGGCAGGGCCAACATCCCGCCCAGTAGCCCCTTGGGCGGGCGTCGCACCAGCGCCACTTCATCGCCGCGCGTCAGAATATAGGCGACGCCAAACCGATGCGGCCGCGCGGCTTTCGCCGTGCGTCGGGGGTAGGTCTCCGGAGAACCCTTGGCTTTCGCTGCGCAATGGCGCGACACTGGACAGCGCTCGCACAATGGCGATTTCGGTTTGCAAACCGTGGCGCCCAGATCCATCAGGGCCTGCGCCCAGTCGCCAGGCCGCTGGCTGCGCACCAGCTCCCCGGCCAGACGCTTCAATTCGGGCTTGGCTTCCGGCAATGGCGTCGTCACAGCAAACAGGCGCGCCATCACCCGCTCGACGTTGCCATCCACGACGTTGGTCGGCAGGTCAAAGGCGATCGCGCCCACGGCGGCGGCGGTGTAGGGCCCCAGGCCGGGCAGGGCGCGGAGGCCTTCCTCCGTATCCGGAAACACGCCTCCGTGGTCGTTCGCCACGGCCCGCGCACAGGCCAGCAGGTTCCGGGCGCGGGCGTAGTAGCCGAGTCCAGCCCAGGCCGCCATGACCTCGCCGTCGGCCTCTGACGCCAGATCCGCCACGGTCGGCCAGCGTTCTGTGAAGGCCAGGAAATAGGGCGTCGCGTGCGGCACAGTGGTCTGCTGCAGCATCACTTCCGACAGCCAGACGAAGTAGGGATCGGCGCGCACGCCAGTCGCATGATCCTTCGGCCTTACCCGCCAGGGCAGGGCTCGCGCATTGGCGTCGTACCAGGTCAGGAGCTGGGCGCGAAGGTGATCAGGCTGCACAAGACCCGCCTACCATCCCCGCAGTCTCCGCGGTAGAGTGTGCCATGCGCCGCCGCCTTCCCGATGTCGAGGACACGCTACGTATTCTCAAGGAGAAACGGACCCGGCCGTTGCATCGTCCGCCGCCCCCGGCCAGCCGGGCGCTCCGTGGGTTCATGAAGGACCTGGACGGTCGGTTTGGCCAGGGGGCTTCGGCGCTGATCGCCCGCTGGCGCGAGATCGTCGGCGCTGACATCGCCCGCCGCACCGAGCCCGTGAAGCTCATCAAGGGTCGCAATGGCGCGCCCTCTTCACTTGAGATCCGCGTGGCCGGACCTTCTGCGGCGATTATCCAGCATCAGGCGCAGGACATTCTGGCCCGGGTCAATGTGTTCCTGGGTGCGGACGCCGTCGGCAAGCTGCGGATCGTGCAGGGCCCGATTCGCCGGGCCGAGCCACCGCCACCGCCCCGCCGCAAGGCTCCGCTGGACGCTGCGACCGAGGCCGAATTGATGGAAAGCCTCTCCCGCGCCCCCGAAGGCCGCCTCAAGGACGCCCTGATCACGCTTGGTCGAGGTGTTCTGCGTCGCGGCGGCAGTTGACACACATTCGCGGCGGTCTAATCCGCAGGTTCCAGCGTCGGCTTTTGCGAGAGGGTTTATGCCGTCGCGCGGGAATCGCGTTTTAATACTCCGTTCAGAACCGGAAGGTCCCAGATGACGATCCCTACACGCCGCTTCCTGATGGCACTGGCCGCCGCCGGCGCGGCCTTGGCCCTGGCTGGATGCAACAATGCCGGAACTGGCGGCGCTGCCTCTGCGGACGCCATGACCCTTGGCAACGCCAATGCGCCGATCAAGGTCGAGGAGTATGCCTCCACCACCTGCAACCACTGCGGCCGGTTCAACAATGACGTCTTCCCGGCCTTCAAGGCCAAGTACATTGACACCGGCAAGGTCCAGTACACCTTCCATGAATTCCTGACCCCGCCGGAGGCCGTCGCCGTGGCCGGCTTCCTCACGGCGCGTTGCGCGGGCAAGGAGAAGTACTTCAGCGTCATCGACGCCCTGTTCCGCAGCCAGGAAGAGATGTTCCGGACCGGCGACGCGCGGGGAACCCTGCTGAAGGTCGCCCAGTCGGCCGGTATGACCGAGGCCCAGTTCAACACCTGCGTGAATGACGAGACGTCGCAGAAGGCCATTGCCGCCCGGGTCGACGCCGCCGTTCAGCGCGGCGTGTCCTCCACGCCCAGCTTCTTCATCAACGGCAAGAAGGCCAAGGAGGGCGAGATGACCCTTGAGGAACTCGACGCCGCCGTGGCCGCGGCCGGCAAGTAACATGTCTGCGACCCTGACCCGGCGGCGCTCTGTGGCGGTTCTCGCCAGCCTGGCGACGACGGCGGTGGCGCCGGCCTGGGCGGCTCAGCAATCCTGGCCTGCCGCGCCGGGAGACATGAACCTCGGGAACTCCAGAGCCCGGGTTCATGTGGTCGAGTATATGTCGCTGACCTGCGGGCATTGCGCCCAATTCAACGCCGAGGTCTTTCCGGCGTTCAAGGCGAAGTACATTGACACGGGACAGGTCTTCTACACGGCCCGCGAACTGCTGACCGCGCCCCAGCAACTTGCAGTCGCAGGCGTGCTGATGGCGCGCTGCAACGGCGGGACCCGCTACTTCCCGATCATTGACCAGGTGCTACGAAGCCAGTCGCGCTGGCAGGGCGGGAACATCAAGGCCATCTTTCTGGATATCGCCAAAGCCAATGGCCTGAGCGAGTCGCAGTTCGAGGCCTGCCTGGTGGACGAGACGGCCCTTCGGGCGCTCGAGGGGCGGGTTCGGTACGCCACGGGCACAGACAAGGTGAACTCCACCCCGACCTTCTTCGTAAATGGTGTGAAGCTGGCCAGTGATCGGGTGCCTGATCTGGCCGATCTTGACGCCGCCATCGCCAGGGCGCTGAAGCCGAAACCCGGGGGAGGCCGCTAACCTTCGTGCACTTCCAGCGACTCAGGCTCACGGGCTTCAAGTCCTTTGTCGAACCGACCGAGTTTCGGATCGAACCCGGCGTCACGGGGATTGTCGGGCCAAACGGCTGCGGCAAGTCGAACCTCCTGGAGGCGCTGCGCTGGGTGATGGGCGCCAATTCCGCCAAGGCCATGCGGGCCGGCGGCATGGACGATGTGATTTTCGCCGGGGCGGCCAACCGGACCGGGCGCAATCACGCCGAGGTCTCGCTGACCATCGATAACGCCGATCATCGTGCGCCGGCAGCCTTCAACGAACACCCCGTCATCGAGGTCGTCCGCCGCATCGACCGGGGCGACGGTTCAACCTACCGGATCAATGGTCGGGAGGTGCGGGCGCGCGACGTCCAGTTGCTGTTCGCCGACGCCTCGACCGGTTCGAATTCTCCAGCGCTGGTCCGGCAGGGCCAGATCTCGGAACTGATCGCGGCCAAGCCGCAGAACCGGCGGCTTTTGCTTGAGGAGGCGGCGGGCGTTTCGGGCCTGCATTCCCGTCGCCATGATGCCGAGCTGCGCCTGCGTGCGGCGGAGACCAACCTCACCCGGCTCGAGGACGTGGCGCGCGAGCTGGAAGGCAATCTGGGCCGCTTGAAGCGCGAAGCGCGCCAGGCGGAACGCTACAAGAAACTTTCGGCAGAAATCCGAGCTCTGCAGGGCGCTGTACTCTATGCCCGCTGGATGCAGGCCAAGGTCGCGGCCGAACGGCTGGTCGGCGAGGCGGAGACAGCGATCCGGGCGGTTGAGTCCACTGCGCGCGCAGCGGCAGCGGCGACGACCCGCGCTTCGGCGGCTGACGAGGCGCTGAAGCCGCTTCGCGAGGCCGAGACCATCGCCGCGGCGATCCAGCACAAACTCGCCATCGACAAGGACCGCATTGACCGTGAGGCCGAAGCCTACGCCACCGAGCTGGCCCGGCTGACAGGCGACCTGGAGCGCACGGACGCCGACGCCGCGCGCGAGGCCCACATCACCGAGGATGCCGAGGCCGCTCTGGCCCGCCTGTCCGAGGATCTTGCCTCCCTCCAGGCGCTGATCGCTGCCGCGCCGGCGCGCGGACCGGAACTGGAAGCGCTGGCCCGATCCGCCGAGGCCGCGCGCGCTGAAGCAGACGCGGCGGTAGAACGCCTGGCCTCCGAGGCGGCGACGCTGGAGGCCGAGCAGCGCGGCGCCCGCACGCGATTGGATGAGGCCCAGACGCGGCTGTCACGCACCCGGCGTGCCCTTGATCAGGCCCGGCAGGAGCGCGAGGCGCTGGCGACATCCCAGGACCCGCGCGCTGTCGAGGCGAGGACGCAGTTGGCTGCCGCAGAAGCTGCTCTGGCGGCGGCGCGTCAAGCGCTTGACGGCGCCGAGACGGACCGCGCCGCAGCCACGTCTGCGGAAGTTGCGTTGCGCGACACAGCCCGGAAACTGGATGAGCAACTGGGCCGGCTGACGGCGGAGGCCCGGGCGCTTGCTGCGCTGGTGGCCCAGGCGCGGCGGAGCGGGTTTGCACCGGCGCTGGACTCCGTGTCCCCCGACCGGGGCTACGAGCGCGCGCTGGCTGCAGCCCTGGGCGACGATCTGGACGCCTCACTCGATCCCGCAGCGCCGGCCTACTGGGGCGGGCGCGAGCCTTCGCCGCCTGTCTGGC
The DNA here is from genome assembly GCF_044358365.1 of Phenylobacterium sp. Lineage (GTDB taxonomy): Bacteria > Pseudomonadota > Alphaproteobacteria > Caulobacterales > Caulobacteraceae > Phenylobacterium. Next base: position 90,358 of record NZ_JBIKNZ010000005.1, read on the forward strand.
CAGAAGGCGCCTCGCCGTTGGGTCCTCTGGTCAAGGCGCCTGCTGCATTGGCCGCCCGGCTGGCCCACGTCGCCCTGGTGAATCGGGAAGACGGACAGCGCCTGCAGAAGACCCTGGCGCCCGGCGGCAGGCTGGTGTCGCGCGAGGGCGATCTCTGGCGCTGGGATGGCTTCACGGCCCGCGCGGACGCCCCCCGTCCCGCTGCCGTGCGGATGGAACAGAAGACCCGCCTGGACGAGGTGGAGCAGGAGATCGAGGTCCTGTCGCCGCGAGCCGGGACAGCGCGCGCCGCCGCCGGAGCCGCCGCCGCGCGTCTCGCTCGGGCCGAGGAGATGCTACGCACTGCGCGGCGCGCGCCAGCGCCTCTCGAGCAACAGGCGTCCCAGGCGAGGTCCGCGCTGGAGCGCTTCGATCGCGAGGCGGCGCTGAGGGAAGCCCGCGCGGCGTCGCTGGATGACCTGATCGCTCGCTTCGACGCCGAATTTGCCGAGCATGAAGCACAGCTCAAGGCCGCCGAAGTCGCGATGGTGACCAGCGAGGGCGCGGATGATCTGGCAAACCGCCTGGCGATCGCCCGAGCGGCCGCCGCGCCGGCCCGGGAAGCCGCCGCCGAGGCCCGGGCGACCTATGAGCATGAGCTTCGCGACAACAACAGTCGCACGCGGCGGCTGGAGACTCTGGCCCGCGAGCACGAGGACTGGACGCGCCGCGCCGCCGCTGCCGGCCGCCGGGTGGAGCAACTCTCTGCGGCTCGCGTGAGGGCCGTGGCCGCGCTGGACGCGGCTCGCCAGGCTCCGAGCACCCTGGAGGCGCGCCGGAGCGCGTTGCTGGACGAGCTGGTCGTGGCGGAGGCGCGCCGTGGGGCGACCTCGGATGCCCTCGCCGCCGGAGACCAGGAACGCGCGGAGGCGGATCGGGCCCTGCGCGCCTGTGAGGCCGCCGCATCGGAGGCCCGCGAGCTTCGCGCCAGCCTCGCGGCTCACGCCGAAGCCGCCGTTCAGCGCCTCGGCGAGGTGGCGGCCAACATCCGCGAAGCCTCGCGCATGGAGCCTGAAGAGCTTGCCCGCAAGCTCTCCGACGAGGCCGTGGCGATCCCGGCCGACGCGGACGGCATGGAGTCGCATCTCTTCAATTTGGAGCGCCAGCGCGAGGGCATCGGCCCGGTGAACCTGCGCGCAGAGGAGGAAGCCGCCGAGCTTTCCGTCCGCCTTGGGACCATGAATGTAGAGCGCGCCGACCTCACCGGCGCCATCACCCGCCTGCGCCAGGGTATCGACGAACTGAACGTTGAAGGCCGTGAGCGGCTGAACGCCGCCTTCCTGGTGATCAATGAACACTTCAAGACACTGTTCTCCACCCTGTTCCAGGGCGGGCAGGCCGAGCTGCGGCTGGTCGAATCGGATGATCCGCTGGAAGCTGGCCTCGAGATCTACGCCTGCCCGCCCGGCAAGCGCATGGCCACCATGAGCCTGATGAGTGGCGGCGAGCAGGCGCTGACGGCGGCGGCGCTGATCTTCGCTGTGTTCCTGGCCCAGCCGGCGCCGATCTGCGTGCTGGACGAGGTGGACGCTCCACTCGACGACGCCAATGTCGACCGGTTCTGCAACATGCTGGACGAGATGTGCCGGCGCACTGAGACCCGTTTCATCGTCATTACCCACAATCCGGTGACCATGGCGCGGACAGATCGCCTGTTCGGCGTGACCATGGCCGAGCGCGGCGTTTCCCAACTAGTGTCGGTGGACCTCAGGCAGGCCGAGGCGATGGCCGCGCAGTAGAGTTGGAGGCACGCAACCCTGGTTTGTGTAAAGACGTGAAATAAATCAGACGCTTGGGTAAGTTTTGGCCAGCCTTGACGCACTGCGGCAGCGTCTATAGGTTCCGCGCGACCTGAAGCCCCCGCCACGGCGGCGACGTCGCGGCCCGTTAGGCCCCCTGACGCATGCCGAAGTTGGTAGAATCGCACGACGAGGCGCGTAAGCGGCTTACCGCGCGGTTGGATGCATTCGAGGCCGATCGTGCGCAAAAGATCAGCGCCGTGGCCCAGAGCTTTTCCGGCGACGGGTTCCGCTTCCTTGGTGAAGTGGTTAGTGGGGTGCTGGGCGGCGCTGGCTTGGGCTGGCTCGTTGATCGCTTCACCCATGCGGAGCCCCTGGGCTTGATTGGCGGTTTGCTGATCGGCACAGGGTTTTCGATATTCATCGCCATGCGCAGCGCTGCGCTGGCGACCAAACGCGCGATGGAACAGGCGGGACCACTCCCGTCGGTCCCGGACGACGAAGAGAACGATTGAGGCCGAACACCATGGCGGAACAGCCTGCCATCGACCCGATGCACCAGTTCCTGATCCACAAGATCGTGGATATCCCGCCGATCAACATCGGCGGCTTCATGCTGGACATGTCGATCACCAATTCCGTGGCTACGCTACTGGCTGGCGTGGCGCTGCTGATGGTGTTTCTGGCTCTGACCGCGCGCGGCGAAATCGTACCGAACCGCGCTCAGGCTGCAGCCGAAGCGCTCTACGGCATCATCGACAGTGTGCTGGTCACGCCGATTATCGGCGCGGGCGGACGGCCCTACATCCCGTTCATTTTCACCCTGTTCATGCTGATCCTGACGCTCAACCTCATGAGCGTGGTGCTGGCTATCGGCAATATCGGCGGCTTGACCTTGACCTTTACGGTGACCGCTCAGCTGGCCGTGACCGCGACGCTCGCCGTCATCACCTTCTTCAGTGTCTTCATTCTGGGCTTCATCAAGCACGGACCGAAGTTCCTGAGCCTGTTCTGGGTGCCCGGTATGGGCATCCCCGGCGGCATCGCGATGGTGTTCATCGAGATGATCTCCTACTTCGTGCGCCCGGTGACGCTGGCCATGCGACTGTTCGGCAACATGCTGGGCGGCCACGTGGTGATGAGCCTGTTTGGCTCCTTCGTCGTGGGTTTGGGCATCTTCGCTCTGGCCGGCGGCATCGCGACCCTGGGCTGGATCGGATCGGGCCTGTCACTGGCCATGATTGTCGCCCTGACCGGCCTTGAGCTGGTTGTCGCGGTCCTGCAGGCGTTTGTGTTCGCCGCGCTCACCACCGTTTACCTCAACGAGGTCGTGAACTTCGGTCACGGCCACTAACGCTTACAAGCTCTCAAGAGAGGACTATCGATATGGAAGTTGAAGCCGCAAAGTTGATCGGCTCGGGTCTCGCCGCCATCGGTATGGCCGGCGCGGGTATTGGTCTGGGCGTTCTGTTCGGCAACTATCTGCAGGCCGCTATCCGCAACCCGGCAGCGGCCGCCAGCCAGCAAACCATGCTGTTCCTGGGCATGGCGCTGACCGAAACCATGGGCTTGTTCGCCTTCGTCGTCTCGCTGCTCCTGCGCTTCGGCTAAGACCCTAGGATCCCACGCCGATGGCGACCGAGACCCACGCGACCACCGAGGCGGCCGGCCATGCCGGCGCTTCCGGTGGCTTGCCACAGTTCGACTTTCAGTGGTGGCCAGGCCAGATTGCCTGGGTGCTCATCGTGTTTGTGGTCCTGCTGGCCTATATGCGGCTTTTTGCCGTGCCCAAGCTCGGCGGCACCATTGCGGCGCGTGATGCGAAGATCGCAGACGACGTGGCGGAGGCCCGGCAGCTGAAAGTCGAGGCAGACGCTCAGGCGGACGCTGCGGCTCAGGAGCGGGCCCAGGCCCGCGCTTCGGCGCAGAAGTTGGCCAACGACGCGCGCTCCCTGGCGCGTGCCGAGATCGACATTGCGCTTGCGGCGGAAGAGGCGCGCCTCGCTGAAGTGGCGGCTGTGTCTGATGCGGCTATCGGCAAGGCCCGCGACAAGGCCATGGGAAATGTCACCGGCATCGCGCAGGAGACGGCTCAGGCCATCGTCAGCAAGCTGACCGGCAAGGCTGCTACGGCAACTGAGCTTTCCGCGGTCAAAGGATAGGACGATGACCGAACTTCTGATGGACGCCCACTTCTGGGTCGGCGTTGCCTTCGTACTGTTCCTGGTTCTAATGGTCGCGGTCGGCGTCCACAAGATCGTCTGGAACGCACTGGGCGAGAGCGGCCGAAAGGTACAATCTCACCTTGACGAGGCGGCTACCCTTCGCGGTGCGGCCCAGGCCCTGCTCGAAAGCATCAAGGTGGAGCGTGCGACGGCGGAACGCGAAGCCGCTGCCATGATCGCCAATGCCGCAGAAGAGGCCAAGCGCCTGCAGGCTGAGGCTCAGGTTAAGCTCGCAGAACAGATCACCCGGCGCGGCCAGATGGCAGAGCGGCGGATCGCCCAAGCCGAAGCTCAGGCAGAGGCGGATGTTCGCGCCGCAGCTGCGGATCTTGCGGCGCAGATGGCCGAGCAAGTTCTGACGCGCCGATTGGTTGGTGCAAAGGCCGATCCTTTGATCGACAAGGCCATCAGCCAGCTGGCCGGCAAGCTGCAATAGGCGATAGAGATCGGGCGCGGCGGCTTCGGAGCGTCGACGCCTGACGGTCAGGCAGGTCCGCGTTGGGGAACGTGGGCGCGCCAATGACCTGTCCACGACCCCCACAGCCCTTCTCAGCGCTTCAACCTGGGGTGGCTCGCTGCCCGTGGCCTGTCAGTCGTTTCTGTGGGGTTCGTGGACGATCACGCCTGAACGGTCAGGTGGCGCGCCGACCGCGCCGCATCCGGTGGCGAAGCCTCACGGAAAACCGCATGCGCCGGGGCAGCAGTAGCCGCTCCACACGCAAATACTGCTGATAGAACAGCGCCACAAACTCCGGATCCCGCCGCAGCAGTCTCCGGATGGGCGAGATCATCCTTGGATGCGCACGATGCAGGCGGACAAACTGGCGACGCGCCTTGAACGAGTTCTTCAGAACGATCATCAGCCCGACGACGATTACCGGAATGCCGCCAGGGCCGGGGAGCGGGGAGATCAGCACGCCAGCCAGAATGATCAACAGGCCAAACACCACCATGCCCACGCGCTTCAAGCGCGCGGCGATCTCGCGGGCAACCTCGTCCGTGGCGCGATGCACGCGCAGCGATGGCATGGCGAAAGACACTTTTTAGTCCTGGGGAGTGCACGGCAGAGCGGGGGGGTTCCGCCGGCACCCTTTTCATATGCGTTCGTACCGTCGACTCGTAAAGACACGGTTCCATGAAATTGCGCCGCCCGGCGTCTATTCGGCTGCCAATGGCGTCGGCGCCACAGTGGTGAGCTCCGCCCGCCACGCCAGTTTTGGTTTGCGCGCGGCCAGGGTCTCGTCCAGCCGGCGCAACGGTGCGAGGTAGGGCGCGCCCTTGAAGCGGTCCGCATCCCCAGCTCTCGCGGCCTGGGCTAGGGCCAGCAAGGCGTCGCAGAACCGGTCCAGTTCGCGCCTGGACTCGGTTTCCGTTGGCTCGATCAGCATCGAACCATGGACCACCAGCGGGAAGTACATGGTCATTGGATGGAAGCCCTCGTCGATCATCGCCTTGGCGAAGTCCAGCGTGGTGATCCCGGTTCCCTCCAACCAGGCGTCGTCGAACAACGCCTCATGCATGCACGGACCATCCGGGAAGGCCGGACTCATGGCGCGGGAGAGACGGGCCTTGATGTAGTTTGCGTTCAGGACGGCGTCCTCGGCGACCTGGCGCAGCCCGTCGGAGCCGTGGCTGCGCATATAGGCATAGGCACGAACGAACATGCCCATCTGGCCATGGAAGGCCGACATGCGCCCGAATGCCTGGGCCGCCTCGGCGGTGGCCTCTTCCACGAGGTGCAGACCCTCAGCACCGCGCACCACCCAGGGCGCGGGTGCAAAGGGCGCCAGCTCCGCCGACAGCACCACCGGTCCAGCGCCTGGCCCGCCACCGCCATGCGGCGTCGAGAAGGTCTTGTGCAGGTTGATGTGCATGGCGTCGACGCCCAGGTCGCCGGGCCGAACCCGGCCAACGATGGCGTTGAAGTTGGCGCCGTCGCAATAGAAGTAGGCTCCGGCAGCGTGGGTCAGGCGGCTGATCTCGAGGATGTCGCGCTCGAACAGGCCGCAAGTGTTCGGGTTGGTGACCATGATCGCGGCGACGTGGGGGCCGAGCTTGGCCTCGAGGTCGGCGAGGTCCACGCGGCCGTCGGGGGTCTGGGCGATTTCTGTTACGTTATAACCTACGAAGGCGGCGGTGGCGGGGTTGGTGCCGTGGGCGGAGGTGGGGACCAGCACGGTGCGGCGCAAGCCCTGGCCGGCGGCCTCGTGGGCGGCCTTGATGCAGAGCAGGCCGCAGAGCTCGCCGTGAGCGCCGGCCTTGGGGGTCATGGCGACGGCGGGCATGCCGGTGAGGGTCTTCAGCCAGTGGGCCAGACGGTCCATCAGCTCCAGCGCCCCCTGGGTCGTCGAGACCGGCGCCAGCGGGTGCAGGTCGGCGAAGCCGGCCATGCGGGCGGCCTTCTCGTTGAGGCGCGGGTTGTGCTTCATGGTGCACGAGCCCAGCGGATAGAGCGCCAGGTCGATGGCGTGGTTCTTCTGGCTGAGCCGCACGAAGTGCCGCACCGTTTCGGGCTCGGAGAGGCCCGGCAGGGGCACCCCGGCGCGGGTCAGGCCGGCCAGATCGGAGGCATCGTGCTCGGCGTGGTCCAGATCGACGCCGGTCTTGTCCCATCCGCCCAGTTCAAAGATCAGCGGCTCATCCTGCAGCAGCCCTCGCGCGCCGGTCAGAGAGGTGAAACCGGCATTTGCCGCCGATCCCTCGGGACGGGTGGGACGACCTACGGTATTCATGGTCATTGGCCGAGCCTCCGGGCAAGGGCGCCTCTCAGGGCGGCGATGTCTTCCGACGTGGTGGTTTCTGTGGCGGCCAGCAGCAGGACGTCGTCCAGGCCGGCGTGGGGATCGAGCCGCGAGTAGGGGACGCCGGCTATGACGCCATCGGCCAGCAGGTCTTCGACCAGGGCGGCGGCGGGGCCGGGCGTGCGCACGGCGATCTCGTTGAAGAACCGGGGCGTCAGGACCTCGAGGCCCACAGCTTCGACAGCCGCCTTCAGCTCGCGGGCCCGGCTGTGGTTGATGGTCGCCAGCTGGCGCAGGCCCGTCCCGCCCAGCAGGCTCATGTGAATGGTGAAGGCGAGCGCGCAGAGGCCGGAGTTGGTGCAGATGTTGGACGTCGCCTTGTCGCGGCGGATATGCTGCTCCCGGGTGGAAAGGGTCAGCACAAAGCCGCGCCGACCGTCGGCGTCGACGGTCTCGCCGCACACGCGGCCGGGCATCTGGCGGACCAGTTTCTCGCGCACCGCAAACAGGCCGATGTAGGGGCCGCCATAGTTCAGCGCATTGCCGATCGACTGACCCTCGGCGACGGCGATGTCGGCGCCCATCTCGCCGGGCGATCTCAGCAGGCCGAAGGATACGGCCTCGGTCGTCACCACGATCAGCAGGGCGCCGGCGGCGTGCGCGGCCTCGGCGATCTTCGTCACATCGGTGACCACCCCGAACACATTCGGCGTCTGGACCACGACACAGGCGGTGGTCGCGTCGATGGCGGCGATCACGGCGGCCTCGGCGTCGACGGCGGCGGCCTGGCGGACGATGTCCATGCCCTCGGCATGGGCGATGGTCTGGGTGGTGGCGGCGTAATGGGGATGCAGGCCGCCGGAGAGGATCGCCTTCTCGCGCCGCGTCACGCGCTTGGCCATCATCACGGCTTCCGCGCAGGCGGTGGAGCCATCGTACATCGACGCATTGGCCACATCGAGGCCGGTGAGCGCGGCGACCTGGGTCTGGAACTCGAACAGCACCTGTAGTGTGCCTTGCGCGATCTCGGGCTGGTAGGGTGTGTAGCTGGTCAGGAACTCCGACCGCTGGATCACATGGTCGACCGTGGCGGGCACATGGTGCTTATAGGCCCCGGCGCCGCAAAAGAACGGCCCCGCGCCGGCCGGCCGGCTCATGGCCGACAGCGCCGCCAGTTCGCGCTCCACCTCCAGCTCGCCGGCGTGGCGGGGCAGGTCGAACAGCTCGCTCTTGCGGGCGGCGGCGGGCACGTCGACGAACAGGGCGTCAATATCGGCCGCGCCGATCACGCCCAGCATCTCTGTCCGGTCGTCGGTGGTGAGGGGGAGGTATCTCATGGGGTCACTCTTCTCGCGCCGCAGGCGCTGTCGTTTGGAACCGCAGAAAACGCAGAAAACGCAGAAGGACGCAGAAGGCGCGGTGGCCTGCTTCTGCGAATGTCTGCGTTTTCTGCGGTCTTTTTCATCTGCGCTTCGCGCGGATCATTGGGTCTGGAGGAAGGCTTCGTACGCTGCGCGGTCCATCAGGGCGTCGTACTCTGATGCGTCGGCGACCTTGACCTTCGCAAACCAGCCGCCGTTCTCGGGGTCGGCGTTGACGGTCTCGGGGGCGTCGCCCAGCACAGTGTTGGCGTCCACCACCTCGCCGGAGATCGGGGCGTAGACGTCAGAGGCGGCCTTGACGCTCTCGACCACGGCGAAGGCGTCGCCGGCCTTCACGGCCTTGCCGAGTTCAGGCGTCTCGACAAACACCACATCGCCCAGCTGCTCGGCGGCGTGGGCGCTGATGCCGATGGTGGCGATGTCGCCGTCGAGGGTGACCCACTCGTGGTCCTTGGTGAAGCGCATTTCAGGTCTCCTGGAGGCGGATGGCGGCGGAGCCGCCCGAATACTGGAACCGCAGAAAACGCAGAAAGGCGCAGAAGGGGCGGCGGCCTGTTTCTGCGACCTTCTGCGTTTTCTGCGGTCTGTTTGATTGCGCCTGCGGCGCGGTGGAAGACGGCATGGTCATGCCTTGCGCACATAGCGGTGGGGGACGAAGGCGAGCGCGATGGCGCCCTTGAGGCAGGGGGAACAGCCGGCGGCGGGCGCTATGTTTCCTCCCCCATCGGGGGAGGGGGACCGCGGAACTCGGTGGAGGGGGCATGCCTGATCCACCGCGCTTGTGGCGAAGCCCCCTCCACCAGACTGCGT
>NZ_JBIKNZ010000121.1:0-4555 GCF_044358365.1 Phenylobacterium sp.
TTTGTCCCCCCCCCGCGGGGGGGCGGGGCACCGCGCGCTGGTGGGTGGGGGGGCCCTCGACCAGAGCGCGGCGGATGGGGCTGGCCCCCTCCACCGCGTTCCGCGGTCCCCCTCCCCCGACGGGGGAGGAGAAAGGCGGCTGTGGCCGGATCATGCGCCGCCCTTCCGCACATAGCGGTGGGGGACGAAGGGGCTGGTGACGACTTCGCAGGCCTGTGGCTTGCCGCGGACGATGACTTTCAACGGCGTGCCCGGGGCTTTCAGGGTTGGCGGGACGAAGGCCAGCGCGATGCCGCCCTTGAGGCAGGGGGAATAGCCGCCCGAGGTAACAATTCCGATAATCGCGCCGGTTTCATCCGCCACCTCGGCGCCTTCGCGGGCCGGGGCGCCTTCGAGGACGCGAAGGCAGACCTTCACCCGGGCGGGGCCCTCGGCCAGTTCCTTGACGATGCGCGCGGCGCCGGGGAAGTCGCGCTGTTCGCGGCGGTTCTTGTTGATGGTGAAGGTGAGGCCGGCCTCGACCGGCGAGACGGTCTCGTCCAGGTCGTGGCCATAGAGCGGCAGGCCGGCTTCCAGGCGCAGGGAATCCCGCGCGCCCAGGCCGATGGGCCGGACACGCTCGTCGGCCAGCAGCAGGGCCCAAACGCGGGCGGCCTCCGTGGCCGGGACCGAGATCTCGTAGCCGTCCTCGCCGGTGTAGCCCGAGCGGGAGATGATCAGGTCGGTCCCCAAGCCGGGCAGGGCGCGGATGTCCATGAACACCATGTCAGCCGTGGCCGGGACCTGGGCGTTGATCACGGCGGCGGCTTCAGGCCCCTGGACGGCGATCAGGGCGCGATGCTCCAGCCGCTCGATCTGGACCTGGCCGGCCAGCTCATCGTCGATGACCCTGAAGTCATTGTCCTTGCAGGCGCCGTTGACCACCACGAACAGGCCGTCTTCATCGGGACGTCCGGCCATCAGGTCGTCGATGATGCCGCCCTTTTTGTTGAGCAGGACCGAATACTTCTGCTTGCCGGGCTTCAGGCCGATGAAGTCGCCGGGGACCACATCCTCGAACGCCGACAGCGGCGAGACGCCGCGCAGGCGCGCCTGGCCCATATGGGAGACATCGAAGATCCCGCAGTGTTCGCGGGTCCACAGATGCTCGGCCATCACGCCCATGGGGTACTGGACCGGCATGGAATAGCCGGCAAACGCGACCATGCGCGCGCCCAGCGCGACGTGCGCCTCGGTGAGCGGGGTGGTCTTGAGGGGCGTATCGGACAAGTGGCGAACTCCGGCTGACGACCGCGCGAACCGGCAGGCGCCCGTGCCCGGACCCCTGACGTCGCGCGCCCCCGCTGTCCTTGGACCTGAGAGATTTCAGACCGCCGACTGTGGCGGTCCTTGCTCCTTCGGCGTCCGCCTGCGCTCTCACGAGCTTCGGAGGATCTTTCCAGCGTTCATCAGCCCGTCGCGGTCCTTTTGCCTGAGCGTTTCCGGGGCGGTTGCGCCTTCGGCTCTCCTCCGGCGCCTGGGGGGCGAAGAGGAGTCTCTCCCGCGAGAGTTGGGGTCTACGTGTCGGAGGGCGGGGCGGGAGTCAATGGGGGACGGGTGGGGTGGGGGTGTTGGGGGGTGAGATGGTGTGGGGAGGGCAGGGAGGATAGCGAGATTGCCTTGAGAGGCCGCGAGCACGCCGACTCATTGCCCCAATCAAGGCCCTAGACAGGAATTCCCTCCACGCGGGCGACACGCTCACGAACGAAAGCGAGCAAGTGCTTTCCAGCCGGACTTCCTGGGCCGCCCTCTGCAAGCTTCAAGAAGTCGAAGTCATTAACGCGAATAGCCCTACGAGCTTCATTAGCTACGTCGCGGCCCTCATAAACAAAAATTTCGCCTTGCAAAAAGAGACGAGCAAGCTGACAGGCGTCATGATGATTGGCGACATCCGCCTCCCAGTGTTTATCGTCGACATAGGGATGCTTCAGTGTCCCAGAAGACTTGGCAAGCTTTAGACTGAGAGCTTCGACCGCTGCGCGTCCGGCGGCAAGAAACATAGTGCGCTTTTTCCCGAGATCTTGTGCGAGCAACGAAGCGGCGCCCGCTACGCGCAACGCGTCGGCTTTGTCCGAGACCTCGAAAAGAGATAGTCCGCCTTTGTCGCGGGGGCGTGGAGTAAACTCTCGCAGAGCGACTATTGGAACAGGATCTGACCCAGAAATTTTCAGTTTTCCTTGCTCGTATGCCTCTTGGAACTGCTCTAGCTCCTCTATTGTCCTGATAAATAGGCTCATATCATTGCCGCGTTGAGCGCCCCTGACATGATGGCCGCGGTCATTCGGCTCTTTTCGTTTTCAATACTATCGGGGAGAACAGCCTTGGCTCGCTCGGGATCAAGCAGCGCGAGCGCCCGGGCCGCGGCGGCTCTAATACGGCTGTCTTCAGCCTTCAATTCAGCCTCAGCCTCACTCGCCAGCCCCGCAATAGGTCGTTGTTCGTCCGCAACAAAGTTGAACAAAGCCTCGAGCTCTCGGCGGTCGCGAGCTAGGTTGGCGAGATCAGCACCGTTCAAGCCAACAACTGACGCTGCTTCGACAAGCGCGTGGACAGCCGGCACAAAGGACGAATCTTCTGAACCACGTGAAGGCACATGGCGTATGTCAGTAGCCAACTGGTGCACGGCACCGGTTAGGCGCTCTAACTGAACTGCAAGTTGTTCGACGCGCGCTGCCTGAACAGCAGTGCTTGCAGATAGTTTGTGCAGCTCGGCCATGCTGCTATCATGTTTAGAATGTGCTAATAAACTATCTTCGATCGGCCCGCTTGTTTCAAAAAATCCATATTCGCGAGTGTTTACGCCGGTAGATTTTGGAAGAACACCATAATCTATCTTAGCTGTTGCGGCTGAGCTGGTCCGAACACTTATAGGTTTCGCTTGATAAGCATAGCGCACGCTTGTCGCTGAAAGAGGTAGATTTTCAACCGAAGTACTAGCGCTTTTCGGTGAAGAATACGGTGCTGAAACGGGAAAATATAAATCTGGGGGAATATCAGAGGTAGGCATAACCACCCTCAAGTATGTTTTTTGCTTCCTGAATAAGCTCATCCGTCAGCTTTGGAATGTTTCCTGTAGAAATTGGGATTCCAGCCGTCGTGTTTACATCGATATAGACATTGGAAACCCAGACTGGGGCCCCGCCAATCGGTACGTTGAGGCCAGCCGGATTACCCTGTAGCGGAAACGGCATCATCATGATCGAGGCCGTACTCCAGCGGCATAAGCGATTTATATCTAACCCGGGCTGCTGATAAGAAGCCTTCTTCACATTGATTTGAAACGTCACGTCCCCTGAGTTGGGCTTCACGTTAAGCTGGATAGCTGCGCCGATTTTCGTCGAGGCGTCGCTCTCGCTTACGGCCTGCTCGTGCGTTTGTACCACGCACGCAAGCCTGACCGCACCGTTCTCAGAGCAGATTTTATCAAAGGGCGGCCTCATCAAGGCCAACGTTGCCTCAAAGTCCTGCAAACTCGGCGGGAAGTTGGGCGGAAGGTCCTGCGGGGATGCTCCCGTCGCGATTATGTCGAACCGCGTTGGCTGGACGTGCAACTGGAGCTGAATTCCATTGGTCAGGCCGGTGGCCACCGTGATCTGACCCATAGTGGAGAAGTTCGATAGCGGGTCCGAAAACAGGCGAGACCACAACGTGTTGGCATTATCTGTCGGCGCGCCCGAAACAAAAGCGACGAGCTGAACCATCTCGATTTCTGCTGGCATCCGGTCCTCTCCGAGGCGAACTCGGGTAGCACCCGCAAAACGCGGCTGGCAACACCTATACTACCACGAAGGCAAGATAAGGAATTACGGGTCACCCTGCAATTACGGTGCAATTGCGGGAATTACCGTGACATCGCGTAATTGGAATTACGAATTACGGCGACATTCGCAACAACCCCCAATCTCCCCCAACGCTCGACCCTATGGCCCGCCTTTCCCGCGTTGTGATCCCCGGCGTCCCGCACCACGTCACCCAGCGCGGCAACCGCAGGGCGCGCACGTTCTTTGAGGACGGCGACTATCAGCTCTACCTCGAGCTGCTGGCCGACGCGGCCCGGGCGGCGGGGGTCGAGGTGTGGAGCTAGCCCAACCACGTGCACCTGGTGGTCACGCCGGGCGACGCGGAGGGGCTGTGGCGCACGTTCCGCAAGGTGCACCGCCACTACACCGGCTATATCAACGCCAGGCTGCGCACCACCGGGCATCTGTGGCAGGGGCGCTATGGCTCGGTGGCGATGGATGAGGGCCATCTGCTGTCGGCGTTGCGCTATGTGGCGCTGAACCCGGTGCGGGCGCGACGGGTCGCGCGGGCGGGCGACTGGCGCTGGTCCAGCACGCCGGCGTTGCTGGCGGGCCGGGATGACGCGGTGGTGCGGGTGGCGCCGGCGCTGGGGAATTACGGTGATGGTGTGGACGGCGCTCGTGAGCGGCATCTGCGTGCCATGATGATTGTCGTTGCAGGAGATCATCAGAGGAGCGCCGTCCATGGAGCAGATTACCACAGTCGGGATTGACCT
>NZ_JBIKNZ010000076.1:0-15863 GCF_044358365.1 Phenylobacterium sp.
GGCTCAATCCGGCGCATCTGCGCCTGCGACAACCAGATCAAATCACTCATGACGACGCCTCCATGCGCCGCCAGTGAATCAGACCAACCCCGCCTTGGGAATCATTTCAATGGGTCCTGAGCCTAGATTGGGTCCCGAAAAGGAACGCCGCAGATGAAGATCTACGACACGCCGCTCGCCCCCAATCCGCGCCGGGTACGCTGGTTCATGGCCGAGAAGGGCATCCAGGACATCGAGGTCGTGACGCTCAGCCTGATGGATGGCCAACAGCGCGACCCGGCCTATGTGGCCAGGGCAGGACTGCCGCAGGTGCCGATGCTGGAACTGGATGACGGGACATGTATCACCGAGTCGCTGGCCATCTGCCGCTACCTGGAAAGCGTCTATCCCGAGCCAAACCTGTTCGGCCGCAACCCGCAGGAAATGGCGGTGATCGAGATGTGGACCCGCCGGGTCGAAATGATGGTCGCCACGCCCCTGATGGTCGCGGTGCGCCACCTGAACCCGCGCATGGCGGCGCTGGAGGCGCAGGTTCCGGCGATCGGCGAGCACAGTCTGGCCGGCGCACTCTCGGCGTTGAAGTTCCTGGATCGGCGACTGGCGGACGGCGAATGGCTGGCCGCAGGCCGCATAACCATCGCCGATATCGTCGCCTTCGCCGGCGTCGATTTTGGTCGGATGATCAAGCTCCAGGTGCCCGACGCGCTGGTCCATGTGCACCGTTGGGCCGAGGCTATGCGGGCGCGACCTGCGGCGACGGCCGGGATGCCGCCGCATCCTGCGGCCTGAGCAGTTCCAGAGAGCGGATCCGGGCCTGAAGCGACGGCCCGGTGGCCATCACGAAGACCTCGTCGGCTTCGGCGCGCGCGGCCTTGGCGGCCAGGGTTGCGCGAACAGACCCTGCGTCGCCGGCGATGGTGCGCCCCTCGACGTCGGCCAGCAGCGGCGTGCCGGCCCATTCGGCCAGGAAGGACTCGGCGCTATCCACGTCGGTGAAACGCCGGCGGCGCCCGGACAGCATCGCGACATTGCCGGCCCGGCGCATCGCGTCTCCGCGCCATCCAGCCTCCTCGGTCTCCGCCGCAAAAGCCACCATGGCGGTCCCGGCCCAGGGTTCGCTGCGGAACGCCGAGGGCTCGAACGTCCGCCGGTAGGCCGCGATCGCCGGCCCGGCCTCGGTCCGCGCGATGAATTCGGCAAACACCAGTCCCACGCCCATGTTCCCGGCGAACTGGGCGCTCTCTTCCGAGGTGCACAACACGAACACGTCCGGATGTGAGGGTCCCGTCGGATTGGCCTTGATATCGTAGATCGGGTGACCCGGCGGGATCGGGACCTTGCCCGAGGAGTCCAGCAACCAGGCTGTCAGCAGCTGAAAATACTGTGGAAAGGCGTCCGATCCGACCGAGCGCAGCGCGCCGCCGGTGCGGCCATCGGCGCCCAGCGCCCGGCCAAGGCCCAGGTCGATCCGGCCCGGCGCCAGGGCCTCAAGCATCATGAAGTTCTCCGCGACCTTCAGCGGCGAATAGTTGACCAGCATCACGCCGCCGGAGCCCAGACGGATGGTCGAGGTCTGCTGACTGATGGCGGCGATCAGAAGCTCCGGACCTGGCGACCCCAGCCCCGCGATGTTGTGGTGTTCAGCCATCCAGAAACGGTGATAGCCAAAGGCTTCGGCCGCCCTGGCCACCTCGATGGTTTCGCGCACGGCCTGGGCCTGCGTCGCTTCGCCCGTGACCGGCGACAGATCGAGAACCGAAAGCTTCATGTGTCAGTTGTCGTCCAGATAGCGCCAGGTTTCGGCCCCGTCGAACTGGCGGACCCGCACCGCGCTGAGGTCAAGGCCATCGATGAGCCGGGCGTTGACAGCCATCCTGTCGCGCGATCCGTCCAGGCTCTGCCAATGGGTGGTGACGCCGCATGACCGGCAGCGGTGGAAGGCCAGCATGCGATCACCCCAGACATAGGGCTGTGTGCTCTGCGGGGCGGGCAGGGTGACCTCGCTGGGTCTGTAGTAGGCCCACCGCGCGCCCAGTCGGCGGCAAATCGAGCAGTTGCATTCGCTGACCTCGGTAGGCGCCTCGGGCGCCCCAAGCCGCGCGGCCCGGCAATGACAGGCAAATTCGATCATGCGTGTGCTCCTCCCCCTGGCTATTGCTGAGGCTGAAGACCGCCGCTGTCCAGTCAAAGTGTCGG
The DNA here is from genome assembly GCF_044358365.1 of Phenylobacterium sp. Taxonomy (GTDB): domain Bacteria; phylum Pseudomonadota; class Alphaproteobacteria; order Caulobacterales; family Caulobacteraceae; genus Phenylobacterium. The sequence continues at coordinate 2,197 of NZ_JBIKNZ010000076.1, forward strand.
CGAGGTCGGGCGCCGAAGTCCCGGAAAACCCTGGAAAAGCCCGTCCGTCAGGGTTTGTGGGTCGAATGCTGAGCTGTGTCTGTCACGCGTGTCCACACCTGCGACCTGCAGATCAGCCCGCCGACAAGGCAGCCCTTGACCTTGATGGCGTCGTCATTGACGTGCTGTGCGGACCCTTTGAACGTCACCCCCAGGTCCGGCACATAGACCTTGCCCCGGGCCAGTCCGTCATCGCCACGTATGAAGTCCCGCAGCAGCTGTTGACCTACCAGTTCAGCCTTGCCGCCCCGCGCTGCATCCGCTCTGGCCCGCTCCGTCGCCCAGACTACGTCGCCGCAGATCCTGGAACCGCAGGGCCGCAACTTCAGGTGCACGGTGTTCTTCGGATTATGCCATACCCCGTTGAAATCATCGGCGGACCAGCTCGAGGCGGACCCTCCGGCCAGTGAGATAGCTGCTGCGACAGCCCCCATCGCGAATCTTCGACCTTGGGTCATAAGACCTGATAGTGAGAGCATATGACGATCTCTTTACGTCTGGCGCTTTCGCTTCTTCAGCACCGCCGAGAAACTCATGACGGGCTCGTCCTTAGATGTGATCAGGCCGCGCACGAAAACCATGCTGCGGCCGGCTTTCACGACCTCGCCCCGACACTCCACCAGATCGCCGATATGGGCGGTGCCCACGAACTCGCCGTTAAAGGTGGCCGTGACGCTGTGATCGTCATGCAGGACATCGCGCGCGATCACGAATAGGCAGAAATCGGCGAAGGTCATGACGCAGCCGCCATGCAGGAACATGCCGCCGTTCATGTGCTTGTGTTCGGCGCGAAACGCGCACACCGGCCCCCGTTCGTCGATCCGGTAGTAGAAGGGCCCTGCCAGATCCTCGTAGGGATCACCGCCCGGATAGTAGGACCAGCCCGCCCATTCCCCCTCGGTGACCTGAAAGAGCTTGGAGGTATAGCTGTTCTGGGTCTCGCCGCCGTCCATCAATCCTCCATGCCGCGCGCGAAGCGTTTGCTCCGCCAGCGTTCCGTCTCTAGTTTGGACGCGTCGCTTAAGCCTTTCCAGGACCCAAGATGCAAGGCCGGACCGTGATTCTTCTGGCAAGCCTGATGCTGACGGCGTCCCCGGCTGTGGCTGAACCCCCCAAGCCGGAGGCTCCTGCGCCCACGTCCAAGCCTGTTGCGGCCGCTGAGAAACCGGTCGACGAGAACGGCGTGCCGGCCTGGGCCAAGCGAAAGCGAATGCAGCCGGTGCAGTCGTGCGAGACGAAGCCCAATATCGGGGTCGAGACCTGGCGGCAAAAACTGGATTCGTCCGCCCCCCAGCGCCTGAAGCCGCGCACCCCCACCTCAACCTGCCACTAAGGATATCGCCATGGCGCTGGACGCCGAGACCCGTGATCAGCTGATCGACACCGTGCGCCGCTTCGTCAGCGAGCGCCTGCGCCCTCTGGAGGCCAAGGTGGCCGAAGAGGACGCCATGCCGCAGGACGTGGTGGACGAGATGAAGGCCCTGGGCCTGTTCGGGCTTTCGATCCCGGAGAGCTACGGCGGGCTGGATCTCACCATGGAGGAGGAGTGCCTTGTGGTGGTGGAGCTGGGGCGCACCAGCCCGGCGTTCCGCTCGACCTTCGGCACCAATGTCGGCATTGGCTCGCAGGCGCTGGTGATGTTCGGCACCGAGGCTCAGAAGCAGAAATACCTGCCCGGTATTGCATCTGGCGACATCATCACCTCGTTCGCGCTCACGGAACCGGAGGCGGGGTCCGACAGCGCCGCGGTACAGACCCGGGCCATACTTGACGGCGATCACTACGTTCTGAATGGCGCGAAACGCTACATCACCAACGCCAACAAGGCCGACCTGTTTACGGTGATGGCGCGCTCTGATCCTTCCAAACCCGGTGGTGGCGGGGTGTCCGCGTTTCTGGTGGAGCGCAATTTGCCGGGCCTCACCGTCGGCAAGCCCGAGAAGAAGATGGGCCAGCAGGGTGCCCATGTCTGCGATGTTGTCTTCGACAATGTCCGCGTACCCGTCGAAAACCGGATCGGTGCCGAGGGCGAGGGCTTCAAGGTCGCCATGCAGGTGCTGGACAAGGGGCGCCTGCACATCTCGGCATTGTGTGTCGGAGTGGCCGAGCGCCTGATCACCGACTGCGTGGCCTATGCCACCGAGCGCAAGCAATTCGGCCAGCCCTTGAGCGGGTTCCAGTTGGTCCAGGGGATGCTCGCGGATTGCAAGACCGAAGCGCTGGCCGCCAAGGCGCTCACCATGGAGACCGCCCGCAAACGCGACCTGGGCCAGAACGTCACCATGGAGGGCGCGGCGGCCAAGTACTTCGCCTCCGAGATGGTGGGGCGTGTCGCCGACAAGGCCGTGCAGATTTTCGGCGGCGCCGGCTACATCGCCGAGTACGGCATCGAGCGCTTCTACCGCGACGTCCGGATCTTCCGGATCTATGAAGGCACCAGCCAGATCCAGCAGGTGATCATCGCGCGCGAGACCATCAAGCGGGGCGGTTAGTGAGCGAAGTTCTGGAAGCGGCCATCTTCGATCTTCTGAGCAAGGTGCCGTCCGGCAAATCCGTGTCGCCCGAAGACGTGGCGCGAGCCGTCGATCCGGAGAGCTGGCGTCGCACGCTGGGACATGTCCGCGCGGTGGCGCGGGGGCTGGCGCGGCAGGGCCGGCTGGTGATCCTGCGCCACAATAAACCGGCTGATCCCGATGATTTCAAAGGTGTTTACCGTCTCCGGCTGCCGCCGGCCTGACAGGGCGATGACACGTATCGCGCTGGTTCTGTTGCTGCTGCTGACCTCGGCCTGCGCGCCGATGGCCATCCAGCGCGCCAACCAGCCGCCGGCCGGATTCCAGGGGCCGCGCCTTGAGGCCGATGCGGTGATCGCCGCTGACGGCGCGCGGCTGGGTCTCACCACCTGGGCCGCAGCGCAGGAGCCCTGGGCGGTGATCGTCGCCGCCCACGGCATGAACGACTACGCCAACGCCTTCCACATCGCCGGACGCCTGTGGGCCGAGGCCGGTGTGACCACCTATGCCTACGATCAGCGGGGTTTCGGGCGCTCGCCGGGCCGAGGCATCTGGGCGGGTGATGAGCTGATGATCGAGGACCTGCGCACGGTCACCGCCCTGGCCCGGGCGCGGCACCCGAACGCGATCATCGCGGTGGTGGGCGAGAGCATGGGCGGCTCGGTGGCGGCGGCCGCCTTCGCAACCGATCGCCCACCTGCCGCAGATCGTCTGGTGTTGCTGGCGCCAGGCGTCTGGGGCTTCAGGACCCAACCGCTGCCCTACAAGACCGCCCTGTGGTTCGCCGCCCACTTTACGGCCTCGAAGGTCTACACCCCGCCGAAGTTCGTGACGAACCGTGTCAGTCCGACCGACAATATCGAGGAACTGCGCGCCATGGGGCGCGACCGGTTGATGATCTGGGGCGCACGGTCCGACACCCTCTACGGGCTAGTCAAACTGATGAGCCGGGCCGCCCGGCAGGTGGGGGACGATGACCTGCCCACCTTCTATCTCTATGGCGCCAACGACCAGATCATCCCGAAGCGTGCGGCGTACAGGGCCGCGCAAAACCTCAAGACCTCGGACCGGACGGCCTACTATGCGGCTGGATACCACCTACTGACGCGGGACCGGCAGGGGGCGGTGGTGATCGCCGATGTGCTCGCCTTCCTGCGGGACCCGCTCGCGCCGCTGCCCTCGGGCGCGCCTTCGATCCCGACAGCGGCTTCAACGGCCGGTGATCCGAAGGAACCCTCGTCGATGCCCGGATCGTCTTGACATTGCAAGGTATTCGTTCCTTATTTGTTCTTGAACCGAGGTGAGGGCCAGGTCATGAGCATGAGCGGAGGATGCCACTGTGGCGCGGTGCGCTACGAAGTCGTAGGCGAGGCGATGACACATGCCCTTTGTCACTGCAGTGATTGCCGGCGGCACGCCGGGGCCCCGGTGGTGGGGTGGACTATGTACCCTGAAGAGGCGCTTCGGATCACAAAGGGCGCCGTAAAGGTCTATGTGTCGTCCGAACATGGCCGGCGGGAGTTCTGCGCGGATTGCGGGACCGGCCTGTTTTACCGCAATGACGAAAACTTGCCTGGGATCGTGGATATCCAGAGCGCCACCTATGACGATCCGGACGCGATTCCGGCCCAGGTTCACATACAGACCGCCGAGCGTATCGGCTGGATGGCCGACGCCCACTCGCTGCCCGCGTTTGAGCGCTTTCCGCCGATGGATGGGTAGGGGTTGAACCCGGCCGATCCTCGATTCGCCGCCCCGCCGTTCCTCCTCATGAACGGCGATCTTGAGGATGGCGGGGGCGCCAAGGTGCAGGGCGGCGAGCAGTTGGCTCCCGAACCGGGCGGTGAAGCCTGTGCCGTCGGCTGTCAGGTCCAAGCGCATGAGCCAGGGTTCGAACGACGCGGTCAAGGTAGGCGCCTCTTTCTACCCTTGGGTCTATAGCGACCGCAGGTCGCACCTCAGCTTTGATAGGCGCGCTCGCCGTGGGACCCCATGTCGAGCCCGTCCTCTATGGTTTCCGGGCTGGCGCGGAGGCCGATGGTGATCTTGCAAAGCAGCAGGATGGCGAACGAGGCGACGGCCGACCAGGCGCAGACGGCCGCAACGCCCAGGGCCTGCACGCCGAACTGGCGTCCGGCGTCCATGCCCTCCGCATAGCCCGCGCCGCCCAGCAGGGGCGAAGCGAGGAACGCCACCAGCAGGGTTCCCAGGATTCCGCCGACGCCATGAACCGCGAAAACGTCAAGGCTGTCGTCCAGCTTGAAGCGATGCTTGACGATATCGACGGCATGGAAGCACACGAGGCTGGCCAGCGCGCCCAGGATCACCCCGCCAAGCGGGCCGACGAAGCCCGACGCCGGGGTGACGGTGGCGAGGCCCGCGACCACGCCGGTGACCACCCCCACCATGCTGGAGCGTCCGAACCTGAGCTTCTCGATTACGGCCCAGACCAGGCCCGCCGTGGCGGCGGACATGTGGGTGGCGATCAGGGCTCCGCCCGCCGCGCCATCCGCCGCCAGCGCGCTGCCGGCGTTGAACCCGTACCAGCCGACCCAGAGCATGCCGGCGCCCATCATCGTCATGCCAGGGTTGTGGGGCGGGTGGACCGTCTTCGGAAAGCCGTCGCGCGGGCCCAGCATGGCCACAGCCACCAGCGAGGCGACGCCCGCCGTGGCATGGACCACGAGACCGCCCGCGTAGTCCATCACCTTGAGCCCGACGAGCCAGCCGCCGCCCCAGACCCAGTGGCAGACCGGGGAATAGACCAGCAGCAGCCACAGGCCGCTGAACAGCAGCACCGCGCCGAACTTGATCCGCTCGACATAGGCGCCGACGATCAGCGCCGGGGTGATGATTGCAAAGGTCATCTGGAAGGCGAAGAAGACGCTTTCAGGCAAGGCGCCCGTGACGGTGCCGCGCACGTCGGGCAGGCCGAACTTGGCTAGATCGCCGATGATCGGGTTCGAGCCCGAGAAGGCCAGGCTATAGCCGCCGAACAGCCAGAGCACCGATCCCAGGCATGCGATGGCCACGCAATGCATCATCACGGACAGCGCGTTCTTGGAGCGCACGAGACCAGCGTAGAACAGGGCCAGGCCCGGCAATGTCATGAACAGCACAAGGGCGGTTGCGGCGAGGATCCAGGCCGTGTGGCCGGAGTCCGCAACCGGCGCGGCGACCTGTGCGGTGGCCGCCGGGCCCGCACCCAGGGCGATGATGGCCGCAAGGCCTGCGAGCGCGCGTGCACGTTTCATGGCGTCTATCCCCTCCGCCGATGCCACCAACGATTTTACGTCATGTGCCTGTTCATCGGGCAGCGTTTGCATAGCCAGTGTGCAAAATGTCGACCAGAGGGGTTCGGGCGAGCTCCTGAAATGCCTGGAGCCCGCCCGTGTATTCGCCGATTTTATGAGCAAGTGGCGCCGAAATCCTGGGCAATCGTGGTCAGCCCGCTCGCCGCGCCAGCCAGGCCTCCCGGGTCAGACGCCAGACCTGCGCTTCACCCGGGCCGGAGACATACTGTCGAGGTTCGACGTAGGCCCGCTCTGCGCCCTGCTTTTCCTTTATCCTGCCCGATGCCGTGTTGGCTGTTGAGTTGGTCAGGTAGAGCCAGGGATAGGCCAGTGTCCGGAAAGCGTAGTCGGTCACGGCGTCGGCCGCCTCGGTCATCAGTCCCTGGCCATGCAGCAGCGGGTCGAGCCAGAAGCCCCGGCCATCTCGGCGCTCCGGATCAAAGGCCGCAAGGTCGATGCGGCCGCGCAGTTCGTCGGAACCCCTGACCGTGATGGCCCAGTAGAATTTCAGGCCCTTGGCGCGGTCGTCCAGGCATTGCGCCATGTTGGTCGCCGCGCCGTCGTCAGGATAGGGCCAAGGCACAGAAGCATGAAGGTGCTTCACGACCTCCCACTGGGAAAAGATCCGCTGGATGGCAGGGGTGTCGCGCGCCTCAAGCGGGCGCAGGATTAGACGCTCGGTCTCCAGGACTGGCGTCGGTGGCAGGGGTATCTTGTAAGTCATCTCCGGGGTCTTTCCTTGAAGAGCCGGAGGCCGGGGTGCGCCTTCCTCAAACGTATCAAAACCCCGACCGGTCCGGCGGGGTTTGAAGTCTGGAAGGCTAGGCTGCGTTTGCGCGCACAGATCCGTCCAGACGCCCCGCGAGGGTAGCGCCGTTGCAACCGGACGGGTTTGCTGAGCTACGAACCATGGGCGGTGCATAGCACAGTGAGGCGACGACGCCAAACCTGGCACCTCGCCACAACCCGTTCTCCTCCCCCGACGGGTGAGGAAAGAGACGCTGAGCTACGCCTCCAGCCGTTTACGCGGTTCGCCCACGGCGACATACAGGATGACCAGGGCCGCCACCAGGAAGCCGATCGAGGCGCCGAAAACCACGCTGTATCCGTAGAGGTCGGCCACCAGTCCGCCGAGCAGGGGGCCGAGCGTGGCGGTGAGGCTCTCGGCCGTTGCGGAGACGGCGATGCGCATGGGTAGGTCGTCGCGGTCGCCGAACTCCAGGATCATGGTCTGGGCGGCCATATTGTACCCCGCTTGGGAAGCCCCTAGCCCGAAGAACGCCACGAAGATGGCCGGGGTCGAATGGAAGTTCATCAGGACAATGGTGGCGCCGATCCATCCGGCGATGGACAACAGCAGAACCAGACGGAAGCCGGTCTTGTCGCCCATGTAGCCCCAGAGCAGGTTTGAGAGCGTGTCTGCCCCGAGGAAGGCCAGGGAGAGCAGGCCAAGCGTGGCCCCCGTCATCTCGATCTGCTGGCCGACGTAGAGGATGAAGAACGGCGTTGCGATCCGGGCCGACGTAGCCAGCATCTGGACGACGATGAAGTAGCCGTAGGCCTTGTCTTGCCGGATCAGATCCGGGAACTCGCGAAGCCGATCCCGGAAACGGCCCTCGGCGCGCACAGTTGGCGGCTCGGGCTCCTTGAGTAGAAGTTGCAACGCCCACAGGCCCAGGCTGGTCAGCACAAAGGCGAAGACGAAGGTGGTGGAATAGCCATTGCCGAAGATGTTCGGGCCGATGAAGTACTTGCCCGCGACGAACGCCAGGATCGCCGCGATCGCGCCGCCCGTGGCGTTGCGCCAGGCCTGCAGGCGACCGCGACGGCTGAGCGGAATCACCTTGGACATCAGCAGGCTGAACACCACGCGCTGGGCGCCCATGAAGATGCCGAACATCATCATGAAAAACAGCACGGACCAGACCAGCGGATTGACCGGAATGGGGTCGCTCCAGGGCATCGAAACCGCGAATGTCTTGTTGGGAATGAACCAGCCCGAGAGCGCGATGCCAAGGATGGCGAGGCGCCCCATGCTGCCCATCAGGACTGCAGCCGGCATTACCTTCTTGCGATGCTCGATCTTGGTGCCGGCGAAGATGGGCGAGATGATCCCGCCCACCTGCTGCAGCGCCAGGCCCAGGCCCACGATGGTGTTGGAACCGGAAATCTGGAACAGATAGGCGGGCAGGAAGGTAGGCGCATTGACCAACCTGAATCCGGTCATGCCCAACATGCCGTGCAGGTAGTTTCCGAGATAGTTCCGCTTGAGATTGTCCCAGACGAACTTCTCGTAGGCGGCCTCGCGCTCGGCGAGATCACCCTCGGCGGGACTGTCGCTCTCGCTTTTGGCTTCCATACCCTGCCGCCGCTTCGCAGAGGTACCTGCGCGGCGTCCTGTACTGACTCACATTTCGAAGATCCGGTCTGCTGCCGGCGTTCGTGCCTATGCTAAGGGGATTTGGTGCCGGTGCAACGGGGAAGGTGTCAGGTCCACTGTTTGGCGGCGTATCCTCGCCAGACGATCACGAAACTGGCGGCCGCGCCGATCAGTCCCAGCAGGATCGACGCCGAGAGGGGAAGACCTGCGGCCGTCATTGCTGCTGCAGCCAGGCACACGGCGCCGCAGCCGAGATCCCAACCGCCCTCTGTCGCCACATGGAACCGCAAGGGGCAGGGCGAGGCCTTGGCAAGATTGTAGACGGGGGTCATCAAGGCTGGCGCCCAGAGCCCAACGACCAGGGCACCCAGGGCATTGGCCGTGACGGCCAGCCAGGGCAGGTTCATGCTCTCGGCCCGCAGCAACAGCACGCCGATGCTCACCACCGTCGCTATAACCAGAGCTCGCCGACCGTGTCCTGCGTCGATATGGCGGCCAATCAACAGGCTGAACACCGCGCCCATCGCCGCCGCCAGGGCCATCGCGGCACCATAGGCCGTATAGCTCTCGGACAGGGATACGAAGAGGGCGATGGACCAGACATAGTGATAACTTCCGGCAAACATTCCGTCGGCGAACATCAGGCGCGCGCCTGGTCGAGCGGCCCGCCAGGCGCCGGGCGCCTTGCGGGCGACCCTGACGTTGGGGCCGCCAAGAAGCGGGAGCGCCGATAGCGCCTGGAGACATCCGGCCGCGGCAAAGAGGATCACCGGGCCGCCTGTCACTAGCACCCAGCCTCCCACCAGCGGCGCCAGGATGCCGGACAAAGCGCCCATCGCCTCGCGGGCGCCGATCTGACCGCCGCGATGTTCGGCGTCGCCGAGGCTGGCGAAGTAGGCGTGAAAGCAGGTCCAGTAGATGACGCTGCCCGGGGTCGCCACGGCGAACCAGAGGAACAGCATCAGGTCAGGCCCCTTGACCAGGGACAGGATGGGGTAGGCGGCGGCCTCCAGCAGGATGGCGACGATCAGCAGAGGCTTAAGGCCAAATCGTGCCGCCAATGGCGGGACGATCGGGCGCACGACAAAGCGCGCCGCGACCAGGGCCGCCTGGATTACAAGTGTCGCCGGAACAGAGAAGCCGGCGCGTAACAGGAAGGCGAGGATGAAAACCCTGCCCGCGCCCACTGCGATCGCCTGGATGGCGTAGTGAACATTCACGCGATTTATCGCGCTGTTGCCGAAGAAACTCATGGAAGGAGCCTGGAACAGAGACGCAGTTGGAAGCCCTTAGCCGGTCTCCGGCGGTGGGCCTCGGGGGCTAGGCGGGGGAGATCAGGCCCGGAGGCGCTCTGTGCACATGCGGCGAGATAGGCATGGCGGATCGGAAGCCGCAAGCCCGAGTTTGGCCGGTCGGCTCCGAGTGCGTGTTCATTTGGATCGCAGCAAATGGGCCTTGGCGACGAAACTCGCTCTGTTTGACGCGCTGCCGGCTGCCATCTCGGACCAAGGCGGGTTCAATAACGCCGCCTGGGAAACCCACCTCTATGCAGCCCGGAAAGCCTGACAGCGCGCGAATTCAGATCCGCTTGTATTCCATCTTCGAGCCGTCCTCGAGCTTGCCGCGGAGCGCAAGCCAGTTGCCGGAGGCGTCGTAGAAGTCGTCGATCTCGGTTTCGCCACGGATTTGCCAGTGTCCCGGCGCCACCTGGGTGCAGCGAACCTTCAGCAACTTGCCTTCCTGCTGGTTGAAGAGGGGGCGGGTGAAGTTTGCGGCGTTCCAGTGGCTTAGGGGGACGGCGTCTGCTGGTCCGCGCTGGGCGCCCGCAGGTCCGGTGATCTGGACAAAGCCCGGCATGGCGCGGGCCGAGGCCCTCGTGATCTTGCCGTTGCCGTTGGTGGTGGTCTCGACAGTTGTCCATTTGCCGCCGACCCACTTCTCTACGGCGTTGTGCTTGTACTTGTAGACCGGCACCGGCCCGACCTTCACCGTCATGGCGACGTCGGCGGTGATGGTGCGGTTGGCGTCATCACCGCTGAAGGTCATCACGTGTTCGCCCACCTTGGTCCCGTTGCGGAAGACCTGGAAGGCCAGACGCGCTGGCGGAGCGGCCAGGGCAAGACCGGGTGACAGGGCCAGACCGGCGCCGCCCAGGATCAACTCTCGGCGTCCCAACATAAGGCTCATAGCGACTCCACTGGAAATCGGACTTCGGGCGGCACAATAAACCCAAGTCTGTGGCGATCCGGTGGCGAGCGTCAAACTTCCGTCGCGCGGAAGATCCGCCGGCCTGTGGCGTCGATAGCGCAGAAGGGATCAAGGCAGCAGGCCGCGCGACCGGATTCAACGTATCCAGCGTCGTGCCACCAGAGGCCAGGAGCCGGGGCCCGGGCAAAGCTTCGCACCGGCGCGGCGGCCATCGCCGGCATCTTCGCGAAAGGCCCGAGGATCGTCGGGATATCGTAGACTTCGCCGTTCTTGATCACATGCCGGACCGCGGCAGCGTCCTCTATGCGCTGCAGCGGGTTCCCATCGGTCACCACCATGTCCGCCAGCATGCCAGGCGCAATCACACCCAGCGGTTGGTCGAGGAACTCGCCGGCATAGCGGGTGGCGGTGGTGAGCGCCTCGGCCGGGGTCATGCCGTATTTCACCATGGCGCGCAGGTTCATGTGCAGGCTGATGCCATTGAAATCGATGGGTGAGTCGGTGCCGGTGACGACGCGACCACCGCCAGCCAGGATGGCTCGGAGGTGGGCGACATTGGCAGCCAACGACGCCAACGGGACTGAGTTGTCGGCGGCTGCGGCCTGGGTTGTGCGCAACAACAGGCGGGCATACTCCCACGGCGGATATAGGGCCTTGGTCCGGGGATCATCCACCAGCGACCGGTCCACACCGTAAAGCGCCGAAGACGTGAACAGTGTGGGGGTGCGCCGCGCGCCGCTGGCGGCGAACAGGGCGGTGACGTCCTGATAGCTGACGCCGAGTTGGCTCACGGTGCGTGAGTAGCCTGTGCGGCTGGTCGCGCCGATATGCTCCATGCCGTCCAGGCCGAAGGCCAGCGCCGGATAGTGATAATGGCCGGTTACGGGGATCCCCTGGGCGTGCGCCCAGTTGGTGATGTCTCGCTGATCCTGCAGCGGCTGGCGCACGTATGACTTCAGCAGATCGTAGGACAAAGCCTTGGCGCGCGACAACTCCAGGGCCATCTGGCCAGGCTCGGTCACAGGCCGCATGAAGTTGTAGTAGATGCGCGAACCGTCGATCGCCTCTCCGGTGGAGAAATAGCGCGGGCCCATCCGGGCGCCGGCGTCGATGGCCTCGCGGTCTTCCACCATGTGATAGGCCGGTGAGCCGGGTGAACGGCTGGTGGTGACGCCGAGCGACAGCCACAGGCGGCCCTCGCGGTCACCATAGCCATAGCCCTGCATCTGGCGGTGAGCATGCATTTCAACGAGGCCCGGGAGGACCGTGGCGTCGCCGGCGTCAAGAATCCTGGCGTCGCCAACAGCGGTCCCGGCGGTCACGAGATCGGCGATGCGATTGCCGACGACAACGATGTCCACGTCCTGGCGGACCTCCGGGGGCAGGCCCTGCCAGACCCGGGCGGCCCTGATCACGACCCGGCCTTTTGGCCTGGCGTTGGCCCAGGTAATGCCGTGGGAGACCGTGGTGGGCTTGCCACCTTCTGCGCCGATCACCCGCAACGCACCGTTACAGAGATAGAGCAGTCTGCCGCTATCACCGCTCCAGGTAGGGGCGTCGGTGACTTCAGTGTTCAGGGCTTTGGGCGGGGCAGACATCACCCCCTTGGCGTCGACCGGGGCCACCCACAGCCGGCTGGCGAAGACGAAGGCGAGTGATTTGCCGTCGGGCGACCAAACCGGGCCATCGTCGCCGCGCGTCCCCAGCGACTTGTCTGGAAACACCGGCTGATAGGTGGCTGTACCGGAGGCAACATCCACAGTCAGGATCTCGCTCAGCCCCTCACGGAAACGGGCCGAATAGGGCTTGAATGCAGCCAGCGCCAGGGTCTTGCCGTCCGGACTCCAGGTCGGCTTGCCAGGTTCCCAGATGGCGCCGAAGACCTGCCGGACACGGCCGCTCGCCACATCCACGGTGTGCAGGGATCCATTCTGGTCGAGGAAGGCCAGGGTCTTGCCGTCACGAGACCAGGCGGCCGAGAGCGCAGCGTCCTTGTGGCGGGTGAGTTGGCGTTCAGCGCCTGAGACCATGTCGCGCAGCCACAGGTCCAGTGTGCCGCCCCGGTCCGTCGAATAGGCAAGGGTCTTGCCGTCGGGCGACCATGCTGGGTCGCAGACCCAGAAGCCGTCGCTGACAAGGCGGCTGGATTTTCCGCCGATCGTCAAAAGCCAAAGGGCGTTCAGGGCCCGGAAAACGACCTGCTTTCCGTCCGGCGAGAGCGCCGGGCTGCCGATCCCGATCACTGGCTTGCGGGCCGCGCTGTCATAGTCGCGCTGACGCTTGCGATAACTGGGGCGGGCGACCGGAACCGAAAGACTGAAGGGGATGGTCGTGGTGACGCCTGCAGGGGTGCGGCGGCGGATCTGACCGTCAGCGGCGTAGATCAGGTCACCGTTCGGCAACCAGGATGGGCGGAACGGAAAGATGTCCTCACCTTCCGCCAGAACGACGTCCGGGCCCTGCAGGCGGGTCCGGCCATTGGCGACGATATGGCAGGCAACGCCTTTGCCGTCGGGCATGAAGGCGGGATTGCGCAATTCGGACGGACTTCCGCGTTCGGACGAGATTCGGATCGCGATGCCGGTCTCGCGGACACCGTTGTCGTCGACGATCTCGACGCGGGCGCGGTCCACGGCAAAGGCGATGCGGCGGCTGTCCGGCGACCAGGCGGGTTCGCAGGCCTGACCCTTCGCCGTCGCCCAGAGCCGGGTTGCGCCTGAGGCCAGATCGAGGATGTGGATCGCATAGGCGCCGGTTCGATCTGATCCAAAGGCGATGGATTTGCCGTCTGGCGAAAACCTTGGCTCGCGGCAATCAAAGGGACCCCGCGTATGCTGGGTCAGGCCCTTGCCATCTGCGCCGACGGTCCAGACCTGGAACGTGCCGTCGCGATAGGACTGGAAAACCAGGCGCTTGCCGTCAGGAGACCAGTCTGGCTGTGTGCCATCGGTGAGATCATCGGTGAGCCGCTTTGCCACGCCGCCGGCGATCGGCAGGGTCCAGATCACGCCGAACAGATCAAAGGCCAGGGTCTTGCCGTCAGGGGAAGCCGAGACCGCAATATTGGTGCCTTCTGTGATCGTGACGTCCAGCGACGACAGGGCGGTGTCAATGTTGAAGTGCGACGGGCTTTTCGTGGGTGTTGGTGCTGTTGATGAGCTGTTGGAAGACTTCGTTCGGGGTCATGAAGTCGAGGATTTTTCGGGGCCTGTTGTTCAGGCGTTCGGCGATTTC
>NZ_JBIKNZ010000077.1:0-15671 GCF_044358365.1 Phenylobacterium sp.
GGCTCAATCCGGCGCATCTGCGCCTGCGACAACCAGATCAAATCACTCATGACGACGCCTCCATGCGCCGCCAGTGAATCAGACCAACCCCGCCTTGGGAATCATTTCAATGGGTCCTGAGCCTAGCGCGAAGACATGGGTGCACGTGCCCACCGCGAGACACAGAGCCCAGATCAATCGGGCCGACTTGGCCCGCAACGTCTCGACCTTGGACCCGTCCAGATGGAGTGCGGGAGCTTTCACCCCGGACCGATCATCTTCTCGGGCCGCACATACTTGTCGAACTCCTCGTTCGTCAGATAGCCGCCGCCGACGGCTTCCTCGCGCAGCGTGGTGCCGTTCTTGTGGGCCGCCTTGGCGATCTTGGCGCAGTTGTCGTAGCCCAGCTTGCTGTTCAGCGCCGTCACCAGCATCAGCGACCGCTCGAGGTTGGCCTTGATATTGTCCTCGCGGGCCTCGGTGCCCACCACCATGTTGTCGGTGAACGAGATCGAGGCGTCGGCCAGCAGGCGGCAGGACTGCAGGAAGTTGTAGGCCATCACCGGGTTGAAGACGTTGAGCTCGAAGTGGCCCTGTGATCCCGCAAAGGCCATGGTGGTCTGGTTGCCCATCACGTGGGCGCAGACCATGGTCAGCGCCTCGGCCTGGGTGGGATTGACCTTGCCGGGCATGATTGAAGAGCCAGGCTCGTTCTCGGGCAGGGCCAGTTCGCCCAGGCCGGCGCGGGGTCCGCTTCCCAGGAACCGCAGGTCATTGGCGATCTTGAAAAGGGCGCCGGCTGTCGCCGTCAGCGCGCCGTGGCTGAACACCATGGCGTCGTGGGCGGCCAGGGCCTCGAACTTGTTGGGTGCAGTCACAAAGGGCAGGCCGGTGATCCCGGCTATCTTCGCGGCCACCAGCTCGGCGAAACCTACGGGGGCGTTGAGCCCGGTGCCGACAGCAGTGCCGCCCTGCGCCAGTTCATAGAGGCCGTACAGGGCCTCCTCCACGCGGCGCCTCGACATGGCGACCTGGTGCGCATAGCCGCCGAACTCCTGGCCCAGCGTCAGTGGCGTGGCGTCCTGGGTGTGGGTGCGGCCGATCTTGATGATATGGGCGAAGGCCTTGGACTTGACCACCAGCGCCTTGTGCAGGTGCTCCAGCGCCGGGATCACCGACAGGGCGACCTCGACTGCCGAGGCGATGTGCATCGCGGTGGGATAGGTGTCGTTGGACGACTGGCTCATGTTGACGTGATCGTTGGGGTGCACGGGTTTCTTGGAACCCATGACGCCGCCCATCATCTCGATGGCGCGGTTGGAGATCACCTCATTGGCGTTCATGTTGGATTGGGTGCCGGAGCCTGTTTGCCATACCACCAGCGGAAAATGGTCATCCAGCTTGCCGTCGATGACCTCCTGGGCGGCGAGTACGATGTACTTGCAGATCTCCGGGTCAAGCCGGCCAAGCTCCATGTTGGCCTCGGCCGCAGCGCGCTTGACGACGCCAAGGGCCTTGATCACCGGCTTGGGCTGTTTCTCCCAGCCGATCTTGAAATTACCGATCGAGCGCTGGGTCTGGGCGCCCCAGTAGACGTAACTGGCTACCTCGATGGGGCCGAAGGTGTCGGTTTCTGTGCGGGTCGCGCTCATCGATCAGTCCCCAGGATTGCAGGCGTTCAAGGGTTTACCGCCATGCGGGGAGACTGCAAGGCGCTGGAACGCTATGAGCGCAGGATGGACGATGGCTGGACCCAGCATGGAAAGGTACGCGCCCGGGAGACCGAGGGCATGCTTGAACTGTCCGTCGATGGGCTGACCACCCAGGGCAAGTATTACAAGCCCCTTATCTATGAGTTCTTTCGAAAGGCCTGGCGCGGATCGCGACCGGCGTGGGGCGACTACTCGGTAGAGATCGCCATGGAATATCTGGGCGACCCACCCTGGCTTGATCTGGACAACCTGGCCAAGGCCATCCTCGACGCCATAAAGGGCTATGCTTTTCACGACGACGCTCAGGTCGCCCGACTGCTGGTCGAGCGCCGATCAGGCGACCGGGAGAGGATCATCGTGCTGGTGCGGAAGTTGTCCTGAAACGACGAACGGCCGCGCTTGGGGGGCAAGCGCGGCCGGTCTTTGCGGTTCGCCGTTGATCGGGAATGACGGCTCAGCGGTATTGTTGCAGGCGGGTCGTTCTAAGTCCGGCCAGGCCATGCCGCTCGATCGAGCGCTGCCAGGACACGAACTCATCACTGGTCAGGGAGTAGCGTTCCAGCGCTTCTTCGAGAGAGATAAGCCCTCCGCGGACCGCAGCCACCACCTCGGCCTTGCGTCGGATTACCCAGCGCCCGGTGTTGGGAGGCGGCAGATCGTTCCGCGTCAAAGGCGCGCCCGTCGGGCCGATCACATAGGTCTCGCCGCGGCTATTCGTGCGCGTCTGTTGTTGTTGCAACATGGGCTTTCTAGCGCCTCACCATCACTGATTGATGTGCACCATACCTATCGCCTCCTAACATCGCCTGAATCGCCTTAGTAAACAAACCGGTAACCATGAAATCCCTGATGTTGCGTTGCCTCTTCATCGAATTCATGTCGTTGATTCAGGTTCAGTTAAGAGATATTACTAGCGCTTGATATTAATTAATTCTTCCAACATCTGATCAGCAGTCGTTATGATCTTGGATGATGCAGAATATGCCTTCTGAGTCTGTATCAACCCGGTGAATTCTGCAGAGAGATCCACTTTCGAGGCTTCCAGGCTGGAGGGTGAAATACGACCTGCGCCGCCCACGCCGGCTTCCTTCATGGTCAGCTGGCCTGCGGGGAGTGAGCTGCGGTAGGCGTTGCCGCTGATGGCCTGCAGGCCGTCGGCATTGGGGAAGGTAGCGATCCCGATCTTGGCGATCTGGCGAACCTGGCTGTTGTCATAGATCGCCGAGACGATGCCCTCGCCATTCACATCGATCGATACGATGTTGCCCACACCGGCGCCGTTTGAACTGATGGCGTTGACCGTCGACGTTGCGGCGTACTGCGAAATCTTGTTCAGGTCGAAGTCCAGCGTCTGGGCCGCGACGCCCAGGGGGTTGGACCAACGTGGTGTGCCGGCTGCACCCGAGGCGGCCAGATTGAGTTGGGCCACTGCGCCCGGTGCGCCGAACAGGGTGGTGTTCGCCAGGTCGATCGTGCCGTCCTGATTGAACATCAGATTACCTCTGGCCAACTGGCCCGGGCGCCCGCCCGTAGTCGTGTCCGTGGTAGGTATCGAATAGATTTCAGCGTGCCAGCGGTTGGGATTGGCGCTGTCGTCCTTCAGCAGGGCCAGGGCCACCTTGCGCGAGCCGCCGGCGGAGTCGATCACCTTCATCTCGATGACGAAATCAGGCTTGGTCCCGGTCGTAGGGTCGGTGGCGTAGTCGGTCATCGAAGCGACGGTGGCGTTATTGTAGGCCGCCTCTCCGGCGGAGACGACGCCTGCCTTGTTGAGATTGGCGCTGATAGTGATGTCCGTTGTCGGCGCAACCGCCGAGCCCAGATTCTTGACGTTGATGGAGTTCATCTTCGACAGGTCGGACGGGTTTACGTCGTAGGTGCCGTCGGCCTTGGTCGGCCATCCCTGCAGATAATAGTTCGACTGGTTGATCAGGTATCCGTTAGCATCGACAGTGAACGAGCCGGAGCGCGTGAATGAGCGCGCATCCGCCGCCGTAAGTCCCGCGCCCTTGTTCGACACCACGAAGAACCCGTCGCCGGAGATCGCCAGGTCGGTCGACGACCCCGACGCCTGGACCAGGCCCTGTTGGCTGACAAACTGGCGGCTGACAGCCTCAACCCCGCCGGCGGAATAGGCTCCCTTTACGGTCTGGGCAGTCACCACATTGGCGAAGCTCACCACATTACGTTTGTACGCTACTGTGTTGACGTTGGCGATGTTGTCGGAAATCGCCGCCAGCGCCGATGAGTTGGCGACCAACCCCGAAACGCCGGTCAGCAAGGCTGAATTGATAGACATGGCTTAGGTTCCGTTCTCCTTGGGCGGGTGCGCGTACTGCGTGAGTTCGGCCATCAGGCCGCCGCTGGAGACGACGTTTTGTCGTCCGGGTTGTTGGTGTTTGAACTGGTGATCGAAGACGCGATGGTCCTGGCCGTGTCGGCCGGTAGAACCGGTTGGCGGATGCTGACGAGCTTTTCCCAGGGGATCCGCGCGCCATTGATGGTCAGGAGAGTGCTCCCGTCGGCCTGTTCCACTCCGGTCACCAGGCCATCGGCGAAAATCTTGGAAGGTACGACCGAGCCGGAGCCATCCTTGGCTGTAACCCGCAGGCTGTAAATTCCGTCTGCCAGGACAGCGCCGCCAGAGGTCTTGCCATCCCAGGTGAACTTGTTCTCACCGGCCTTGGCGTCGGCCACCGCCTTGGTTGCGACGATCCTGCCCTTGGAGTCCAGCACTTCAAGTTTCACGTCGGTGGCGGCGCGATCGAGCTTATACGTCCAGTCGGCCTTCTGGTTCTTGAGGGCCGCGACATCGGCCTCGGCGCGCACTTCCTTGCCGATAAGGCTCACGGCCGTGGCGACACCCGAGGTTGTGTTCGCCACCAGCTTCTTCAGAAGATCGTTGGTGGCGAGCTGCTGTTCCACCCCGGTCATTTGCACGATCTGCTGGGTGAACTGGTTGGAATCCATCGGCGACAGCGGATCCTGGTTCTTCAACTGGGTGGTCAGCAGCGAAAGGAAGGTGTCGAAGTTCTCGGCCAGCCGCGCCCGGCCGATCCCGATCGTATCGCTCTTGGCGGTGGTTGCGGCGGCGGTGGTCGCGGCGACGTCCATGATCAGATCCTGAGGTCCAGGCCGGCGTTGACGCCCCGGCGAAGTCGCAGCGCACCATTGACGGCGGCGTCAGTCGCGGCGCCGGCCGTATCGAGGGCTGCACGGAAAGCCTGACCCCGGATGGCCTGACCATTGTTATCGGTTTGCTCCTGCCAGGCTTGGCGTTGTTGCTGGCCGCGGTCGCCGGCGACGTCAAAGGACATCCCGCCCGACATGTCGAAACCAGCCTGTTCCATCGCCCGCTGCAGTTCGTTGGCGCGCGCCTTCAGATCGGACGCCGCTTGCGGGTTGTCGAAGGTCATGGCCGCCGTGATCCGGCCGTGGGCTCCGATGTCGATGCGGACATCGACCTTGCCGAGCCCGCCGGGATTGAGCTCCAGGTCGAAGCGGGTCGATTGGCCTTCCAGCTTCTTGATAATCTGCGCCGCCAGTGTGGCGACCGTCTCCGGTGAACCGCGCACCGCATGGCCAGCCAGCGTTGCAGGGGCCAGGGACTGGCTGGCGGCGCGGCTTTCGCTTTGCAGAACGCCATCCGGCGAGTCGGCGCTGACGATCTCGTCGCTGACCGCGGACTCATCAGCGTCGATCCGTTCCGGCGTGGCGGCAGCAAACGCCTGAACTGGCTTCATCGCATCAGGACTATCGCCCGTCTGCGGCGGGGCGGGTGTCGCTATCGCCGTCGGAGCTGCCTCAGAGGCAGCCCTGGCGCGCTCGGCTCTGGAGTTCCTCGGAGCGGGTGCAGGCGCCGGCTGTTCGGGTCGACTTTGCAACCCTGCGACCTGCAAGGAGGCTTCGGAAACACCGGTCGCCACCGCTGACGGGGCCGACGCCGGTTCAGTGGACGAAGGTGCAGGCGCCGCCGCCTGGGCGCTGGCGCGAGGTGCGAGCGCTTGCTCCGAGATCGATGCCACTGGAGCCCGGATTGCAGCGGCTCCCGGGTTGGCTGACGCCTGCTCCGGCGTTTCAGAGCCAGGCGCGGGACCTGTGACCGTGGCCGACTTTGTCCCATCAGCCAGGAGGCCGGACGCCAGCTGTTCTGAAGAGGCGTCGGCCTCCGCGGTCGTCGCCAGGGTTGCAGAAGCCCCTGCGGGCGGTCCTGCCGTCAGGATCGACGCGAAGCCGCGCGGCGCAGCGCCTGCGTCGCCGGTCGACGGAGCCGATGAGGACGTCGTGACCAGGGAAGCGATCGGGGCCTGAACCGCAATCACGCCGGTCAGCAGATTGGCGTTGGCTGTCCCGAACTGCAGGTCAGCGAACGCGACCTCCGCATTGATCTCCACCTTTTCGCCAGGCGCGTCGGATTCGTCTTTGTCCGCGTCGCCACCTTCGGGCGCGCCGCTCGCCGCCGGCGCTGTGGGTGCGGGGCCTGTCGGAAACAGCGCCGCCAGAAGCGCCTCGAAACCAGCCAGGGGGCCGCTCGCCGTACCCTGGGCGCCGGCGCCCGCCGCGAGCCCGGTCTGGCCGGTCGGCTGGAAGGATGCGGCATTGAGCGCGGATGCGTTCATGACTGTTTGCAAGCCTGGATGGGTTGTGAAGGAAGCGCGTCCTGCGCCGGTCTCATTCGGGCAAACCCCAGCAACCTCCGCGCCAGTCTCTCAGTTTGTTGAAAATATTGGAGAAATAGGCCCGCTGCCCCTTGCTGCCACAGCGCGTCGATGGACGAAATTGCCGAGCCAGGAGTGTTTCGGTGGGTCGTTCCCTGCCGCCCTGTCTCCGCGTCGGAGCGAACTGGCGCCGGACTTGCGCCCTGATTCACAGGCCCATCGGGTCGAGAGAGTCACAACATTGAATTTGTTCGATAAAACTAGAACCTATGCGCGGGCGGCAACCAAAGTCCCGGCAGTTTTCGCCGGGTGGAATGTCAGCCTTTGCCGGGTGGAGGCGAAATAGATGACCCTAGGCGTCGCTCTGAAGACCGCCACGACGGGCCTGCAGGCCGCACAGGCCTCGCTGCGCGCCGTTTCGGACAATATCGCCAACGTCAACACGCCGGGATACGTGCGCAAGGCGGTGAAGCAGGAGCAACAGGTCGTTGATGGCTCCGGCGCCGGCGTCAAGATCACGGGCGTCAACCGGATCACAGACCAGTTTCTGCAGGTCGCATCGTTGTCGGCGTCGTCGGACACCAAGCGCTGGTCCGCCGTCTCGCAGTTTCTCGACAACGCCCAGAGCCTGTTTGGCGATCCGTCGGCGAACGGATTCTTCTTCAACCGGCTCGACAAAGTTTTCGCCGCTTTCTCCACGGCGGCGAATGATCCATCATCGACCCTGCTGCGCAGCCAGGCGCTTTCCAGCGTCGAGGATTTTCTGGGCGAAGCGGCCCGGATCAACGGCCAGATCGTGTCGCTTGTCGACACCGTCGACACTCAGATCAGCGCGGGCGTCGAACGCGCCAATGGGCTGCTGGAAGAGATCAGCAAGCTCAATCTGGAGATCAAGCGGGCCACTCTGGTAGGGGCGGACGCCTCGGGTTCGGAAAATATCCAGAGCCAGTTGCTGGACGAATTGTCCGGCCTGATGAACATCCGCGTGGCCGGACGTGGGGACGGCGGCGTCGACGTGCGAACCGTCGAAGGCGTTCTGATCGCCGGGGATGGCGCGGCAAAGCTGACCTACAACAGCTCCGACACCACGCCGGGCTATATCACCGCGCAGCCGACGGGCAGTTCAAACCAGCAGCCGATCCAGCTCATGAGCGGCCAGCTCCGCGGCCTGCTGGACCTGCGCGATGAGGAGCTCCCCAAGATCTACGATCAGCTCGGAGAGTTCACGAGCCGCGCCGTAGATCAGTTGAACGCCGCCCACAACGCGGCCTCTGCCTATCCGCCCCCTGCGTCGCTCACCGGCCGCGCTACCGGACTTGATCTGCCGACCGCGATCGCGGGCTTCACCGGGACGTCTACCATCGCCGTGGTGAACCCTCAGGGTCTTCTGCAGCGCAAGGTGGCGATCGACTTCACCGCGGGCACGATCTCGGTGAATGGCGGGGCCGGCGCCACCTTCACGCCAGCCAGCTTCCTGACGGACCTCAATACCGCCCTTGGCGCCTCCGGGAGCGCCAGCTTCTCCGGCGGCGCCTTGACGCTCAACGCTACCGGGGGGGCGGGGCTCGCCCTCGACGAGGGTACCTCGAACAAGACCGGGCGCGGTTTCTCGCACTTCTTCGGTCTGAACGACCTGGTCAAGACGAACGGCTTGACCAACTACGCCACCGGGCTGCAGCCGACCAGCAACCATGGCTTCACATCGGGCGGCCAGCTTACTTTGCGGTTGTCGACCCCGGATGGGCGTCCCGAGCGCGAGGTGCCGATCACGATCCCGGCCGGGCCGCTGATGAGCGACCTGCTCAATACGCTGAACAACAACTCGACCGGGGTCGGTCTTTACGGATCCTTCGGCCTCGATTCCAATGGCGTGCTTACCTTCACCGGATCGGCCCCCTCGAACGCCGAACTGTCAATCGTTACGGACAATACCCAGCGCGGCGCCGGCGGACCGTCGGTCAGCCAGTTATTTGGTCTGGGAACCCAGGCGCGGTCGGCGCGGGCCGGGCAGTTTCAGGTTTCAGCAGCATTGCTGTCCAACCCCACCAAGATCGCCATGGGCAAACTGGAAACGACCGTCGCCGTGGGCGCGGTGGCCATTCGCCCGGGCGACGGGCGCGGGGCGCTGGGCATTTCGGCCTCGGGCGGCGTCCCGATCCTCTTCCAGGCCGCCGGGTCACTGGGTCAGGTGACCATGACCGTCTCCAGGTACGCTTCGGAGTTCGGGGGTGCAGTGGGTCGAGCCGCAGCCTCGGCAGAGACGCGCAAGGCCAGCTCGGAAGCCGTCGCTACCGAGGCCAACAACCGCCGCCAGGCCGTTGAGGGCGTCAATCTCGATGAGGAACTAGTCAATCTAACCACCTATCAGCAGGCTTTCAGCGCCTCGGCTCGCATGATTCAGGCGGCCGGCGACATGTTCGACGTCCTGCTGGGTATTGTCTGAGGAGTTCGCCATGGTCACTCGCGTCACCACCTCCGGAAACTATTCAGCGGTGCTCACCAACCTGCTGGCCGCGCAGCAGCGGCAGGCTGACGCCGGCGACCGGGTTTCCACCCAGCGCAATGGTCAGAACCTGAAGGACTACGCCAAGTCCTCTGAACTGCTGACCGCCATGCGCACGGTACAAACCCGCGTCGGGGAGTTTCAGGATCAGAATGGCCTGATCGCCGACCGGCTTACGACCCAGGACGCCTCGCTGGTTCGGGTGGCGGACGCCGCCCAGTCGATCCGCGAGCTGATGGCCGATGCGATCGCCTCCGGTCGCGTCGACAGCCTTGTCGAGGACATCCAGGCCCAGATGAACATCGCCGTTGAAAGCATGAACGTCAGCTATGGCGGCAAGTACCTGTTCGCAGGCGGCCAGGTCGACACCAAGCCGGTCACGGCGAACACGCTGGCCGACCTCACTGCTGCGCCCGCCGTAATCGCCGATTTCTTCAAGAACGATGATTTCAAGGTGAAGTCCAAGCTGGACGACGCCACATCCGTGACCACCGGAATTCTGGCCGACGACATTGGCACGGATCTGCTGACCGCGCTGCAGACGTTCCAGACCTTCAACCAGGGCTCCAACGGGCCATTCACGGGCGCCATGACCAACGCCCAGAAGACCTTCCTTGAGGGCCAACTGGCTGGCTGGAACACGATCCGGGCCGATGTCACGCTGATCGCGGCGCAGAACGGCACCAACCAGAAGCGTGTCGAAGGAGTGGCTGCGAACCTTGAAGCACGCCAGATATCCCTGACGATCATGTTGGGCGATATAACTGATGCGAATATGGCACAGGCCTCGGCTGATCTTGAGCAGGCTAGGCTTTCGGTGCAGTTCTCCGCCTATGTCCTCCAGGCCCTGCAGTCCTCGTCGTTGATCAACCTCCTCAGGTAGCCTCGAAAACGCGGGCCGGAACCGCTACATAGGCCATCATGAACGCACCGGCGGCGATTTCCGACACCCTGAGCGACGGCCTGATCGAGGCCATGCGCGACGCCGTGCGCCTGCCGACCGGGACCCGAATCGTGGCGGCCATGTCGGGCGGCGTGGATTCAACGGTGACCGCGGCGCTACTGCATCGCGCTGGCTACGATGTGGTGGGCGTCACCCTGCAACTCTATGATCACGGCGCGGCGATCCAGAAGAAGGGCGCCTGCTGCGCCGGTCAGGATATCCACGACGCCCGCACTGCGGCCGAGTCCATGAGTATCCCCCACTATGTGCTCGACTATGAGAGCCGCTTTCGCAAGCAGGTGATCGAGGACTTTGCCGACTCCTACCTGCGTGGGGAGACGCCGATCCCCTGCATTCGCTGCAATCAGACGGTGAAGTTCCGCGACCTGCTGGACGTGGCCCGCGATCTGGGCGCGGAAGCCATGGCGACGGGTCACTATGTGCAGCGCGATGTCGGTCTTCATGGGCCAGAACTGCACCGCGCGTTCGATGCGGTGCGCGACCAGTCCTACTTCCTGTTCGCCACCACCCCGGAGCAGCTGGACTACCTCCGGTTCCCGCTTGGCGGGCTGCCGAAGCCCGCTGTGCGCGCGGCGGCCACCGCGCTGGGGCTGAAGGTTGCGGACAAGCCCGATAGTCAGGATATCTGTTTTGTGCCGGAGGGCCGCTACACCACTGTGATCGACCGTCTGCGCCCGCATGGCGCCGAGCCTGGCGACATCGTGCATCTGGACGGTCGGGTTCTCGGTCACCACGAGGGCGTCACTCGCTACACCATCGGGCAGCGACGGGGTCTGAACGTGGCGGTTGGCGATCCTTTGTTCGTGGTGAAAATCGATGCTGGCAGCCGGCGCGTGATGGTCGGCCCGCGCGAGGCGCTGCTGACCCGCGCGCTCAGCCTGAAGGAGACCAACTGGATCGGCGACGGACCGGATATGGCGGCGGCCTGCAAGGCCCAGCGACCGGTGCTGGCCCGTGTGCGTTCGACCCGTGAGCCGGTTCCGGGACGCCTGGGCTTTGTCGGCGGCGAGCCGGGTGTTGTATTCGGCGTGCCCGAGGAGGGCGTCGCCCCTGGCCAGGCCTGTGTGCTCTATGCGCCGGAGGCGCCGTCGCGGGTTCTGGGCGGCGGCTTCATCGTGGGCACGCTCGGCAATCTCTGAGGTCTCGCCATGACCGCAAGGCAGCTCGTGGACATAGCCTGCGACGAGGATCCCCGCGCGCTGTGCCTCTGGGTGCCATCCGACCTGTGGCCGGAGTTCTGCGCCGCAATCCGTCAACAGCCCAAGCTGATCGGCGCCGTCATCTACCGCAACAAAACCATCCGCGACGGCGGCCCCTACAGCGACGTAACAACACGGCAGCCTTGAGAAAGACGTCTCCCACATGAGCCAGACCTCCGACCCCGTGGTCATCGCCGCCTACGCCCGCACGCCGATGGGCGGGTTCCAGGGCATGTTCTCCGGCGTAAAGGCCACCGAGCTGGGCGCCGTGGCCGTGCGCGCGGCGGTGGAGCGTTCCGGTGTTGATCCGGCGGTGGTCGAGCAGATCTTCATGGGATGTGTGCTGCCGGCTGGTCTGGGCCAGGCGCCCGCGCGGCAGGCGGCCTTGGGCGCGAGCCTGCCAAAATCGGTGGAGGCCACGACGGTCAACAAGATGTGTGGGTCGGGCATGCAGGCCGCCATCATGGCCCATGACGCACTGGCCGCCGGGTCTGCCGAGGTGATCATCGCCGGCGGCATGGAGAGCATGACCGGCGCGCCCTACCTGATGGCAAAGCACCGTGGCGGCGCCCGCATTGGCCACGATACCATGTTCGACCACATGTACCTGGACGGTCTGGAGGACGCCTACGAGCCCGGCCGCCTGATGGGGTCTTTCGCCGAGGAGACGGCGCGTCAGTATCAGTTCACCCGCGATGCCCAGGACGAATATGCCATCGGCTCGCTCAACCGCGCTCGCGCCGCCACGGAAAGCGGTGCGTTCGCCCGGGAAATCACACCGGTCCAGGTCACCGGCCGCAAGGGCACGGTGACGGTCGAAATGGACGAGCAGCCTCTCAAGGCTGATCCCGCGAAGATCCCGACGCTTCGCCCTGCCTTCTCCCGTGACGGGACGATCACCGCGGCCAACGCTTCGTCAATCTCCGATGGCGCCGCCGCTCTGGTGCTCACGCGCGAGAGTGTGGCGCGACGCCTGGGCCTGACCGTCGTCGCCCGCATCGCTGCCCATGCGGCCCATGCCCATGAACCGGGTCAGTTCGCCACTGCGCCAGTCCCGGCCATTCGCAAGGTGCTGAAACGCGCGGGCTGGTCGGTGAACGACGTCGACCTATTCGAGGTGAACGAGGCCTTCGCCGTGGTCGCCATGGTGGCGGAGCGCGACCTGGGCCTTGATCGGGCGAAGCTCAATGTCAACGGCGGCGCCTGCGCGCTGGGCCACCCTATCGGCGCCTCGGGCGCGCGCATCCTGGCCACCCTGCTCAGCGCCTTGCAGGCGCGCGGCCGTACGCGCGGCGTCGCCAGCCTCTGCATCGGCGGCGGCGAGGCCACGGCGATGGCAGTGGAGCTGGTCTGACGCGCCCGTCGCTATTTCATCGCCGCCATGCTGTTGAGGTTCACCTTCACGCCTCCGGGCAGCAACATGTCGCCGGGCTTCATATCAGCGGGGCAGGGGCCTTCCCAGGTTCCCGTCATTTCCATGTCATGGGTCCCGTTGGCCTGTGCCATGGACGAGCCAGTGGTCACCGAGGTCGCCTTGACCACATAGCTGGAATTGAAGTTGCCCGTCGCCTTGCCGGTGGTGGT
The DNA here is from genome assembly GCF_044358365.1 of Phenylobacterium sp. Lineage (GTDB taxonomy): Bacteria > Pseudomonadota > Alphaproteobacteria > Caulobacterales > Caulobacteraceae > Phenylobacterium. Next base: position 12,600 of record NZ_JBIKNZ010000077.1, read on the forward strand.
GATCTTGCCGGCGGCGCCCATGTCGCACTCGCTGGCGAACGACCAGCCGCCGACCCCGGGCGTCACCTCATTCTTCGGGCAGAGCTCCTTGTTCATTTGCTGACCAAAGACCGTAATCTTGGCCTCTGTCGCCTCGTCGAGGCAGATCTTGGAGGTCTGGGTCATCCCTTGCGTCGTAACGGTCTGGGTCCAGAGACCTGCCTTGCGCCGGGGAGGTCCGGTCATCGGGGCCGACGCCGCGGCGCTGGGCGCCTCGCCGGTCGCCGACGTAGGCGTTTCCGGCTTCTTCTGGCAGCCGGCCAGAGCCAGAAGCCCTGCGCCCAGTATGAGAGCACGATACATCTTGATCCCTCCTTCGACGTTCCCCAGTCTCGAGGCTACTCCGGAAGCTGGGTTTCTGAAATGACTGAACTTCATGACACGGGCGCGCGCTACGAAATCGAAGAGCAGGGGCTGACCTGCTGGGCCGACTATCGCCTCGACGGCGCACGGATCTATGTTGACTATGTCTTCAGTCCCCCTGCGTTGCGCGGCACAGGCGCGTCCGGGCGATTGATGACTGCCCTGGCGCAGGACGCCCGGGCCAGGGGCCGCACGATCAGACCGATCTGCAGCTATGCGGCGGCCTGGTTGAAGCGCAGCGCGGAGTTCCGGGACCTGGTGGAGTAGGGGGTTGCCTTGACCGTCACCCGCCCACTGGCGTCCCGCCGCGCGGCATCGTAGTGAGCCCCGATGACTGAACCTGCACATTCTGGCGCGCGCTGGCGCCCACCTGCGGATCTGGGAGAAGGGTCCCTGGCTGGCGCCGCCATCCGTCTCCTGCGCGCTGCGCCGCGCGGGATGTGGATGGTGCTGGCGGTGATGGTCGTGGTCGGCCTGGGCCTTGACCTTGGCGCACGCCAGCTGGGCGTGCCGCTGGATGGCCGTACAATGCCGCCCGAGACCTGGGCCTATATGGGTGTGGTGGCGCTGGTCAATTCCGTCATGGTCGGCGTCTTGCTCCACCTCCTGCTGACCGGCCATGCGCCGCGCGGGCTCCAGGCCGGGCTGGTGGCCTTCGTGATCTGGACGGCGGGGACCAGCCTCTATGCCAACGGCCTGATGACCCTCACCCAGGGCGCCCAGGGCGCGCCCCCGGCCGAGCTTCTGCCCCGTTTTCTCGTGGTCGCCGTTGGCGGGATTGGCGGGATCATCGTTTTCACGCGCCTGTTGCTGTTGCCCATAGCCTGGCTGGTAGGTGATCCCGGTGCGACGCCCGCCGCCGCCTGGGGCCGGATGCAGGGACAGCTGGTGGGCTATATCCTGGCGTCCATGGTGCTCAGCCTGCCGGCGTTGCTCATCGGCATTCTTCTGGTTGGTATCGCTGGCGGCGCCGAGGGCGCGGCGTCACCCGCCGCGCGTCTGGCGGCGCAGCTGATGGCGGCCGGGCTGGCGGCCCTCGGCGCCGCCCTCAACGCCGTGATCTATCTGCGACGGGTGGGCGCGCCACAGCGCCTTGACGAGGTGTTTGATTGACGGTTTCGGCCCGTCAACGTCTCAGGTCGTCCGCCACCCATGCCTGAGCCAGCCTCTGGCAAGGTGGTGAGCGGTCGTCCATCCGCTGGATCATGCCCACGCAGATCAGATCGTTCTCGGGGTCGACCCAGAACCAGGTCCCCGCCGCGCCATCCCACTGATAGGTCCCGCGACCCACGTTCGACCCCGCGCGCGCTGGGTCGGTAAACACGGCGCCGTTGAAGCCGTGACCGAACCCCGGCCGGATCTGCTGGTGACCGACGCCGTAGCCGCCGGCCATGATCTCATCGCTCAGGTGATTGGCGCACATCAGGCTGGCCGCCTCGGCGCTGATGATCCGCACGCCCTCGAGTTCGCCCTGCCCCAATAACATCTGCGCAAAGCGGGCGTAGTCGTCCACCGTCGAGAACAGCCCGCCACCGCCCGACGCGATCTTCGGGATCCGCCCGGGGTCGCGACCGAACAGCATGGCCTCTGCTTCGACCAGACCCCGCGACCTGCTGTGGCGATAGAGGGTCGCCAGTCGCCCCAACTGTTCCGCCGGCACATAGAAGTCGGTATCGATCATCCGTAGGCGGGCGAATATTTCCTCGTGCATGAAATCGGGCAGGCTTCGGCCTGTCAGGCGCTCGATCACCGCGCCCTGCACATCCATGCTGATGGCGTAGCGCCAGCGTGTTCCCGGCTCATAGGCCAGTGGCGCCTTTGTCAGCCGCGCGACCATGTCGGCGAGCCCCTCGGCCTGCCAGACGCCCTCGGCGATATAGGCCGCGTCCGTCGTGTCGTTGGCGTCGAAGCCATAACTGAGGCCGGCAGTGTGGGTCATGAGCTGACCCATATTGGGCGGGCTCGACGGCGCCTTGCCATCGGGCCCGATGACCCGGGCGAATTCCGGAAGATGCCGCGAGATCGGATCTTCCGGCGACCACAGGCCGCGGTCCCACAGGATCATCATGGCTACCGCCGTGACCGGCTTGGTCATCGAATAGATCCGATAGATCGTGTCCTGGGCAGGTGGCTGGCGGGAGGCGATGTCCTTCAGGCCGTGCACTGCGCGGTGGACAACCTGGCCATCGCGGATGACCAACAAGGACGCCCCTGCCAGTTCCCCTGCTGCGATCAGACCTGTGATGCCGGCGTCGAGGGCGGGGAAGGCGGCGGGGCTCGAGAGTCGGGACATGCGCCGGGTTCGCTTTCGGTTGCGGTCGCTGGTTTGACCCAGATCAAGGCCGCGACCGTTGAAAGGCCGCAGTCTCCTTGCATCGACAGGAGCAAACCATGACACCCTTTCTCACAATCGTCGTCGCCGGCTTCTCGGTTTTTGTCGCAACGCTGATTTTTGGCCAGATCCAGTCTGCGCTGGCCTCGAAGCCTGCGAAGACCCTGCGCGACGTCTAACGACGCTCAAGGCCGGCGCTTTCCGCCCTAGCTGTCTGGTCCCGGAGTGTGGGGGAATCAGCCAAGCTGATCCTTCATTCCGGGAGGACCTATGGGCCAGATACTCCATGGCAGCGCCACGACCACGTACGCCGTCCGAGCGGCGATACAGCGATCGAA
>NZ_JBIKNZ010000153.1:0-15656 GCF_044358365.1 Phenylobacterium sp.
GTGCTCGAGGAGCAGGGTGATGAGCAGGCGGCCGATCCTGCCGTTGCCGTCCAGGAAGGGGTGGATCGTCTCGAACTGCACGTGCGCCAGCCCGGCCTTGACGAGCGGCGGAAGCGGATCGCGCCCGTGGATCCATCGGTCCAGGTCGGCGAGCAGCCCCGGCACCGCATCCGCCGGCGGTGGCACGAAGCGTGCGTTCCCGGGCCGCGTGCCGCCGACCCAGTTCTGGCTCGTTCGGATGACGCCCGGCTTCTTGTCGCCGCCTCGCCGAGTGCTGGTGCCCTTCATCAGTCGCCGGTGCGCCTCGCACAGGAGGCGCGAGCTCAGGGGCAGCCCCTTTGGCTTCGCGAGCTCGCGACGCGCGTAGTTCAGGGCCTCGACGTAGTTGCAAACCTCCGCCACGTCATCTTCATGCGTGGCGCTTGCCGTGGCCTCGAACTCCAGGACGTCGCGCAGGGTGGCCTCGGTGCCCTCGATCTGCGAGGTCAGCACGGCCTCCTTTCGGACGAAGCCGTACAGGAACCACTCAGTGCTGGGCACCAGGCTCGCCGCTACCTCGAGCCGGCCGATGGCCGCCATGGCGCGTGCGCAGGCGGCGTCGATGGGTCCTTCGACGCGGAGCGCGGGTCCGGCGGGGGGCAGGGCAGTCGGCACGAATGCACGCACGGTCTCGCCGGCGACGGTGGAATTCCGGTAGTTGCCGGTGGTGCGGGGCATGGGAAGCGCTCCTTTCTCAGGGCATCATGCTAGGAAACGATCGCTTGCTAGTCAACGGTGCAAGGAAAGGATCGTTTGCTTGGCGCCTCGGAGGAGGAAGAAAGTGCGCCACGACCTTTGCGGCCGGTCGTCCCGGCACTGAACCGCTGGCTCTGCGCCCTGCGACTTGGTCGCGGCCGGGTCCCGGATAACTCACAGTCGATTTGGCTCAGGAATCAAGGGAACGACCACCCGCCTCGACTTCAAGGTGGGCCTTGAACTTCATTCGCGAGCTGGAACTCCCCCTCGAAACGGCGGGGGCCTCCTCCGTCGGTCGGGTATCGCCAGATGTTCAGCGAGATCGGTCGCGAATCGCCATGCGTTGGCAAGGGCAGCGCAACGCATCGGTATCGATGGACCTCGCAGGCGGACGCCCAGTCGATCGGCAGCCACCAGGTGCCAAACAGCGTCGGGCCGGGCTCCGTCGATGCGACGACGAACGGGGTGAACTCCATCTCGGGCAGGAAGCAGAGCGCCGCGTCCGCGCGTTCGAGGGACCCGAAGCAGTCCGTCATCAACCGGCGCCACTCCCAGCCGTCCAAATGAAGCCCACTCGCTTGGTTCAGCGAATCGGCCAATTCGCCCTCCGGGGCCTGCGGCAGGGTCGTGCCGCAGGCCTCCAGTGCCTCGGCGATGTGGATCGCGAAGTCACGCTTGGTCCTCCATGGGCATCGCGCAGGCACATCACCCTCGAAGCGCCGCAACTGGGGGCGAATGGCCGCCACGCCCGCATGAACCGCGGGGTGGCTTCCGGACCGGTCTTCGATCATTGTCAGCAGCATCCGGTGGTTTCCTGGCCCGACCTCTTGCAGGACACGCTGCACGACCGGCGCAGGCTCGAGCATGGTGCCGCAGGGCTCTGCCGCGGTCTCGATCGTTGGAACCATTTGGCAACGAGGTGACAGGACGAACAGCACCTCCCCGACCCCCCGCAGCGCCAGTCTCGCGCGCCGGCACTCGCCGGCGCCCCCGCCTCGATTGAGGGCACTCATCCGGCCCTCAAAGCCTTCGACCGACAGCGACGCGGCGGTTCCAAGCAGCAAATCCGAGTCCACGAGGCACAGCCGGCTGCCATTCCTTTCGCCGAGGAGGTGGACGATCTCGTCGCCACGCCGAATCACCGCGGCGGCGGAGACGGATCGATCGTCGAAGTGGCCGCTCGACACGTCGTAGCGGGTGGGAGCGACCTCGAGGATCGAGACGGTCCATGAGTCGTTCTTGCCCTCGGTCCCGCCGATCCGCAGCCTCCACGACATCGCGCGCCCGAAACACTCGCCAAACGCGTGTGCCTGGTCATCGGTCCGATCGTCCTGCACCGCCGACCCGTGGGGGGCACATGCGGTCATGCTCGCGATGCCTGCCAGGATTGCCGTGATTCGCTTCATTGAGGTCCTCGTTGGAGCGACTTCCAATGGCGTTCGATCGTGGGCTTCAAGGACCCGCCACGACGCCCCACGCGGGCCTCCCGGCCCATCTCGCCCGTCAACGAAAAGGCCCGCCTCTACTTCGAGGCGGGCCTTGAACTCCCCGGATGCGCCGAAGGTGTAGGGCTGTTTGGTGCGGGTCGCCACGAATCTCAATCGATGAACCAGTTGGTCGGCCACCGGCGCGTGTTTCGCAGCACCGACGGAAAGCTCGCGAATGTGGAACTAAGTTGTCGCGGAGCGTACATTGTTTGCCAGTTCCTATCCGTGGTTGCGCGCGGACCCCGCTGGTAGAAAGAAAGGCGTGGAGGAACTTCGGTTCTTTTTCCTTGGGAGGCAGCCTTGAGCTCCTGGCTGCAACTGGAGACGCGGGGCGACGCCACCAGCCGCTATCCTGGGGGAGTCGTTGGCTACTCCCTTCCGCCGAGGTTAGGACTAGCTGGCCCGGGTCGTGCCCTTCGTCCCCTTTCCTGTACATCGCAGAGATTGGAGACTCGATGATTGTGTCTCAATGGCCGAAGCTGCTTCGCGGAGCGATCCTTGTGGGGGCGAGCGTTACGGCATCTTTGACGCCGTGCGCCAATTCAGCGGCTCTCGGAATCCGGCCGATCGCAAGTGAATCAGAGCGCGCTATCCCGATGGGACCTTGGTCCCCCCACTTTGAGCGTGAGTTGGTTGATGCCCTGACTGAATCGGTCTCGCGTCTGGCGCCAACAATGCTCGCACTGAATCCGGACGAAGAGCGGACGCTGCGCGAGTTGATCGAGGAGCGCCGCCGCACGCTTGTTCCGAAACTGACCGCGTGGAAGCGCAGCGTTGAGGAATGGAACCAGAAGTTCGAAGGGATCAATGTAGAGGCAGATCCCGCGGCTTGGTTGCATCTCTGCTGCGCTCGGGAAGTGGCGCTTGCGCCCCTCGCGGATCAGCAGGCAGCCTTCGATCGGGAATTCCTGGACGCGCTCCGCGATCGGTTCTCCGGTACAAAGCCGGAACTCTGGTACAAGTTCGAGTACTCGCTGGAGATTTCCCGTACGCCGATGCCCGGACATCACCTCGAGACAGGGTCCGTCGACTTGGTGGCACTCCTGGACAAGGTGTTGGAGGCGGAGCCGAACGCGGCGAGTGATGGCGCGCAAATCAGCGCCCAGGTCTCGCTTTTCTGTGAGAGATACCTCGTGATTTTGCGGAAAATGCGCGAGTCTGCGGAGAGGATCGCGCGAACAACATCCAGGCGGCAGCTACGCCAGATGGAGAAGCAGTCCGCGAACCCGGAGGGACCCGTGCGCACCGAATCGATGTTCCGGGTCGCCGATGCTGCGTATTCCCAGCTCGGTCAGTCCGCCAGCGCGCTAGCGGAACTGGTTCTGGCGTCGCAGAAGCAGATTGCCGAGTCGCTGTCCATCCCCGCACGTAGGGCCTTCCTCCTAGCTTTCTGGAGCGACATTAGCAGACGGCACGAGCTCGTTTTCTGGCCAGCTTCTATGGAGGGATTTCGATCTTCGCTTCTTGCGGTGGCTTCGGATGAAGAGCGGAAAGCGGTAGATAGCTTGTTCGACGAGGGATTCCGGGCGGCGGTGGATCGCATTACCATAGACGAGGCGTGGATCCGTCATGGGCGTGAGGCTGAGTATCGGGGTAGAACGCATCCACCAGACACCGCTGGAGGACTTCGTGGGCGGCAGGAGCTCGGGTGCAAGGCGCTGAATTCACTTTGCGCAAGCGCACTGTCCGCCGTCGACCCCGGCCGCCGAGCTGGGCTGAAGGAGCCGGGCTACGGATTGCCGCCGAAGCCAGCCGCGTCCAAGTGATGTGGTGGCCGGCTGGCTAGAAAGGCTGATACCTTGAACGCGGTGACTGAGACTCGACGTCGATGCTCGATTGGCGCTCTTCTGGCGCAGGGCCCTGCACTCGTGGGCTTGTTGTTGAGTCTTGCGTTGACTACGGGATGCAAGCCATCAGATAAACAAGGCCGTACCTCGGAATCGCTTGAGGCTGAGGGGACTTCCGGGACAGGGTTGAGCGCAATCCGATTCCAGACCTCCGGTCTGTACACCTCGGTCGACTTGGATGAGCATTGGATGCTCCTTCTTTTGGAGGCAGTCGATCGAGATGGTCCAGCTGGAGATGTTGTCAGTCGGACGCTCGGGGGAACCGCTTCCCGTCCGAGCAACTGGATGGGAACCGTCTGGACGATCGATGGGTGGGTTGCCGCGAGCCTGACATCAACCCCTGTCCCGGGGGTCGGCAGTGGGGCAGACTTCGCTACCGGGGAGTTTCGGGAGCGGCGATGGGTAAATGTCGATACGAGTGATGTCGATGTCTGGCGGGATGGCGATCCAGATGTCGATTTGGGTTGGCGAGTTCGATTCGCAACACTTGAAGAGTCCTGGCGATTCGCGCTCGATCCTGAGATCGGGCTAGTTCGGTTCGTTTCACGGCAAGCCTGGAACGGTGCGCCGTTGTCGCTTCGCGAGGTAGATGTCTCAGGAAGTTTGCCGGCGGGTTTCGAGAGGGTCTACTTTGGAGAGGCATCCACATTAACCCAGTTCGGCAGGAGCAATGCTTGGCTTGCTTGGGCTGAGTCCGGACGTACTCCTGGCAAGCGAGTCTGGGTGGCCGCCTGGGGATTGGCCGGGAAGGGAAACTACCGGCTCGTGGTTGGATGCTCGGCCCCTGCGTTGGAGCCCGAACTTGAGAATCCCGATCCCTCCCGAGTCGAATCGCTCTACCCGACTCCAGTAAATGCTAGGTACCATTGAGGAACGTTTGCCGTGGCGCCTGGCTTCGGGCAGGCAAGTCACAGTTGGTCTTCACCCCGATTTGATGCCACTCGAGCTGCGAGGAATTCGGGCCATCAGCGGCCTGCACTCCTCTGACCGAGTTCAGCGAATTCCCTGGGGGTCAGCATGCCCAGGGCGCTATGTGGACGCACTGCATTGTAATCGCTCCGCCACGAAGTCAAGGTTTCCTCGGCGTCTTCGAGCGATTCGAAGACGTGCGCGTTCAGGCACTCCGCGCGCAGCCGCGCGTTGAACGACTCGATGTGCGCGTTGTCCGTCGGCTTCCCGGGACGGCTGAAGTCGAGCCTCACATCCTCTCGATAGGCCCACGCATCCAGGGCGCGCGAAGCGAACTCCGTCCCGTTGTCGACCTGGATCACGGCCGGCTTCCGATGAGACCTCGACAGCCGGTTGAGCACGTCGATCACGTCGTGCGCGGAGAACGAACCGCGCGCCTCGGTCGCCAGCGCCTCGCGCGTGTACTGGTCGACCACAGTCAGCACGCGGATCCTGCGACCGTCCTGCAGCTGGTCGTGCATGAAGTCCATGCTCCAGCGCTCGTCGCGGCGCGTCGGCACAACCACCGGGCCACGAGTCACCACCGACTTCCTGCGGCGAGGTCGATTTCGCCTCAGATTCAAGCCTTCGAGGCGATACAGGCGCTCCGTCGGCTTGTGGTTCACCAGCCAGCCCTCGCGGCGCAGCAGCACGTGGATCCGCGGCGAGCCCCAGCTCGGGCGCACCGCGGCGATCTCCTTGATCCGCATCCGAAGGTCCTCCTGCCCAGGCTTCACCGACACGTAACGAATCGTCGCCCGCGAAGAGCACAGCACGCGGCATGCCCGACGCTCCGTCACTCGGTAGGCATCCCGCGCGTACCCGACCAGCCCGCGGCGCTGGTCGGGAGTCAGACTTTGTTTCGGAGCACGTCCTGCAGGATCGCCTTGTCGAGGCTCAGGTCAGCGACCAGCCGCTTCAACTTGGCGTTTTCGTCCTCGAGCTGCTTCAGCCGACGAACTTCCGCGACGCCCATCGAACCGAACTTCTTCTTCCACCGGTAGAACGTCTGCTCAGACACGCCGAGCTTCCGGCAGATCTCCGCGATTGTCTGGCCCGTCGACTCCTGCGCCAAGGCGTAGGCGATCTGCTCTTCCGTGAAACGCTTCTTCTTCACGCGAACCTCCAAGCTGGCTGGAGGCCGAAGTGTCCCAGATAACTCGCAGCCGGTTTGGCTCAGGAATCAGGGGGAAGACCACTACGTTGGCTTCAGCGGCGTTCCTCGCCTCGGTGGCGCCGTGGCCGCCGCGAGCGCGACGGACGCGTCCTGGGGCAACGTGGCGCGAGCGGTGGGCCAGAGGCGAGAGGCGCGACCCACGCGAAACAAACTCAGTCGCGATCGCCTGCTCCTCCGTCGGGCCAAGCGAGGCTTTCAGGCGCCCGGGAGGACCCATGCGGCGAGAAACTTCCGAGATCTTGCAGGCGGCTGCTTGAAGGATCTCGGGCGCGCGAAGGGCTTGGTTTGTAGGGGTTTCTGAGAAAAGAGAGAGATACTTCAATTCTTCTTTCTCTCCATCTCCACCCCGTACGCGCGCGTGTACACGCACACGAGGCCGTTGAAGGAATGAAATATCTGAAGGATCTCCGCGGCGTCCCTCCTCCTGGCCCACACTCCTGTGCCGCGAACCTCGATCACTCGAACGAACCTCGAGCGCGCGCGCAGTTAGTTCAGCAGGGTGCCGCCAACTGGCGGCACACCTGCATGGGGGGTGTGGGGGGAGTGCGCGCGCAGTTGGTTGGCGATCAAGGTTGAGGCCGAGGCCCGCGCGGCACGAACCGACGTCACCGACGAACCGCGAGCAGGTGCGCGCAGTTGGTTGGCCGCCCGATGGGCGTGATGCCCGGGGTGCGCTCACGCGGCGTCCTCCACCTGCGTGCCTTCCTCGGCATCCCCGGACGTCGCGTCGTCGGCCTCGGTGCCCATGGGGTCCGGTTCCGTCGCCGCGCCTGCCTGCGGCTCGGACGTGCGGCGGAAGCCCACGGGCCCGCCCCGACCGCGCATCTTGACGCGCTCGACCAGACCCAGCCGCTCCGCAGTGCAGATAAACCCCCTCGCCCGGCGCCACGAGAGCCCCGAGACGCCCGTCGTCATCTCCTGCAGCTCGGGGAGTGCCAGCGGCTCGTCGCCGATGAACGCCTCGACGAAGCGTTCGGCGTCCCACGGCTCGGGCGGCTCCACCTCCCGCGGCTCGCGCTCGCGCGGGGCCGTCAGGCGCCGCTGGCCGCGCCGGTCGCTCTTGAGGAGGCCGGGGTCGAGCATGCGGTCGACGTTCCAGACGGGGAACGTCCACCGCAGGCAGACGGGTTCCGGCGGCGGGAAGCTCCGCACCGCGGCCTCGAGCACCACCACCCCGTTCTCCTCGTGGGGCCGGAGGACCAGATGCGTGTCCGTCGCACGGCTCTGTGCGCCTGCGCCCGCGCCCATGTCAGTCACAGACTTCCCCGACTGGCTCCCCTTCGTCGAATGGTGGATCAGGACGAAGCTCGCCCTCAACCGCTTGGCGATGGCGTCGATCGTGTTGTAGATGCGGGCCATGGTGCCGTTGTCGTTCTCGTCGCCCCCGGCGGGCATGAAGCGGTAGAAGGCGTCGAGGATGATCAGGCGATACCGACCCGGCTCGATCGAGGCGAAGTACTCCACAAGATCGTCGATCGACTTGAGCCGTCCGCGGAGGTTGTCGATGCCGATCCGGTCCTGGAATCGCTCGAGCGGGATCCCGCGTGCCTCGGCAACCCTCGGGATGCGGTCCGCGCTCGTCTCGCAGTGCAACTCGTTGTCGATGATGAGCACGTCGCCCGCGACGGTCTCGAAGGTGCCGAGCCAGAGCTCCCCGGTGGCCACCGCGATGGCGAGGTCGATCGTCAGCCAGCTCTTGCCCGTCTTCGGGCTCGCGATCACGTTCATGGTCTCCCCTTCGCGCAGCAGCCCGTGGATGACGGGATTGCGCATCTTCGGGTAGCGATCCCGGAGGTGACGGACCGTGAGGATCATCGGCTGGTCCCGCTCGTGGCCAACGAGCCGCAGCGCAGGCGATGTGGGGGACGCGCCATGCGACACGGTGCGGCGCTCGGCCGGGGTGCCGTAGCCCTCGGCGGCAAGCCTGGATGCCGCGGCCGAGAAGTCGCCGCCGTGCTCGAGCAGCGCGTAGACGGCGAACGGCGAGTAGCCCTTCTGTGGCTCGAACGGCGCCGCGTTCGAGCTGAAGACGTAGAAGACCCGGTCCTTCAGCGTTGCACTCGTCCCCGAGGACTTGCCCGGCCTGCACCAGTGCTCGTTCTCGCCCCCACGCACGCGGCACCACCCATGGCGGCCGAGCAGTTCACCCACGTCGCCCCGGCGGTTGAAGTCGTCGCCGGGCCGGACGGCCGCGCCGGTGGAGTGCGTCGGCTCCGAGCGGCCGACGACGGGCTCCGGCACCTCGTTGAGCGCCCACGCGGACCCGAGCAGCAGGTCGCGCTCGTCGGCCGTCACCACCGGCGGGTTCCTCAGGTCGCCCTGCAGCACGACGTAGCCCTCGCTCGGTGCGCAGAGGAAGAGCCCGCCCTCGCCGCGCGTCTCGATCATCGTCACCGTGATCGCCCACGCGCCCGACGCGTCCTGGCGCGGCACGTAGGACTTGGCGCCGACCACGATCGGCTCCGGGCCGTCGGCCTCGATCCGCCGCTGCGCGAGCTTCAGGTTGCCCGACACCGCCGACATGGAGCGGTAGACCACGTGCCTACCGCCCGAGGGCGTGCTCTCGACGACGAGCTTCGCGACGAGCCCGGGCGCCGCGGCCTCGACGGCATGGCGCCACGCGTCGAACGCCTCGCCGCCGAGGTCGAAGTCGATCATCTCGAGGTTGCCCGAGACCGCGCCGCAGACGAGGCACATGGCGCCGCCATCTGCGGCGAACCACGAGCGGATCTCGTCCTCGCTCGGCCGCCTCGACTGGAAGGGCTTCCACGACGCGAGCGCGACGCGCTTCTCGTCGCCGGTTCGCACGGCGGGAAGGACGCATAGCCCCGTGCCCGAACAGGCGAGCGCCTCCTCGAGGAGCGGGTTGGGGACGGGGACAGTCGGCTGGTCTTCCATGGTCGTGCCTGTGCTGGGAGATCGGGAACGGACCGCGCCTGGCGCAGCCCGAAGGGCGGATGTCAGGAATCGATGCGGGCGGGCGCGCTTCCCACGGCGTCGCGCCAGAGCGAGCGCTGGACGTGCCAGTCGGGCTCGGCGACGATGCGCCGCAGCGCGGTCTCGGTGAGGGGGTCGCGTCCGGCGTGGACGCGAGGCAGATCCAGGAGCGCCAGCTGCAGGTCGGGCGCCAGGTGGAGCAGGTTCATGACCTGCGTCATCCGCGCCCGGCTCACGTGGCCAAGGCGCGCCGCCTCAGCCTGGTCCCTGATCGCGCCCGCGCGGATCAGGCCGTCGAAGTGGACGGCAAGCGCCATCAGCCGCACCACGCGCAGTACGCGTCCGTCGCCCGTCACGGGCTCGACGGGCTTCGGGCCGGGCACGATCTCGCGGCGGCCGCGCGCGCGGACGGCGAAGTGGAACTGGCGCATCACCTCCTGCCCGCTCATGCCGCCACCTCGCCGGGGGCCGGCACATCGGTGCGGAAGGCGATGCTCACGCGCTCGTTCGCGCCGTCGTACTCGATCGTCCCGACCAGGAGCCGCACCAGGCGCTCGCGCTCCTCGGCGCGCATCGAGTCCCAGAGCGCGTCGAACCCCTCGACCGCTCCCGAGAGCTCGTCTTCCTCGCCGAGCCGTGCCTCAATGGCATCGGCTCGCTCGGGCTCCCCGGCTTCCCGGCGGGCATCGGCCTGCTCGCGGAGCCTCCTCCGCGCCTCGCTCACCACCTCGGCGACGAGGATCCCGTCCTGGCCCACCTCGCGCAGCTGGCCCACCACGAAGCGCTCGAGCTCCGGCGCAGGGACCGACGGCCCCGGACACGCGGACCATCCCTCCTTCTGGGCGCGGCTGCAGACGTAGTAGCGGTACTCGCGCACCGACCCCGACCGCGTGCGGCCGGTCGTGTGGTGGTGCACCATCGCGCAGCCGCAGGCCGTGCACCGTACGAGCCCGCGGAGCAGGGCGCCCCGGCTGTTGCTCGACCCGCGTCCGTCGGCGCTGCGGTTGGCGCGCAGCCGGCGCTGCACCTCGGCGAAGAGGTCCTCGGCGACGATCGCCTCGTGCGCGCCGTCGTGGAGGTCGTCCTTGTGCCGCACCTTGCCGAGGTAGGCGTGGTTCGTGAGGAGGCTGAGGAGGCGGCACTTGTCGAAGGGACGGCCCCCGCGCGGGCGTCCGTCCCGGGCGGTCCAGGACTTGGTGCCCCAGCCGAGCTCGCGCAGGCGCGCCACGAGCCGCAGCAGCGAGCCGCACTCGAGGTAGGTGCGGAAGATCGTCCTCACGCGCTCGGCCTCGTCTGGGTTGACCGCCAGGCGGTTGCCGCCGGGCCTGCGCTCGATGTCGTAGCCGAGGATCGGCCGTCCGCCGCCCCAGAGCCCCTTGCGCCGGGCCGCGGCGATCTTGTCGCGGGTGCGCTCGCTGATGATCTCGCGCTCGAACTGGGCGAAGGAGAGCAGAATGTTCAGGGTGAGCCTGCCCATCGAGTGGGTCGTGTTGAACTGCTGCGTGACCGACACGAAGGAGACCCGCCGACGCTCGAAGGTCTGCATCATGCGCGCGAAGTCCATGAGCGACCGGCTGAGGCGGTCGACCTTGTAGACCACCACGCAATCGACCAGGCCCGCCTCGATGTCCTCGAGGAGCCGCTTCACCGCTGGGCGATCGAGCGACCCGCCCGAGAACCCCCCGTCGTCGTACCGCGTCGGCAGGCAGATCCAACCTTCGGCCCGCTGGCTCGCGATGAACGCCTCGCCCGCCTCGCGCTGCGCGTCGAGCGAGTTGAAGTCCTGGTCGAGCCCCTCGTCGCTCGACTTCCTGGTGTAGATCGCGCAGCGGATCGGCCGCTTCGATTCCTTGGTGTCGCGCGTCATCCTTCCGTCCTTTCCCCGTCCTGGGTCCCGAGCCTGAAGAAGTGCATGCCGTTCCAGTGGCCGCCCGTGATCGCGTGGGCCACCGCGCTCAGCGACCGGTAGTGCCCGCCGTCGAACTCGAAGCCGACCGGCATCACCGTCACCCGGTAGTCGTGGCCCTTGAAGCGCCGGACGATCACGCTGCCGGGCGGCGGGATGCGCCCGTCGCGGGGGCTCGCGATTGTGCCGGTCGCGATCGGTGCGCCGGGCGCAGCCATGGGCGGCGCCGCGGGTGCACGGGTCCGCAGGTCCGCCTCGCGGGCCAGGTCGCGCGCACGCAGCCGCACGGCGTCGATCGCGCGCTCGGCCGCGCTGCCCTCGGCAAGGGCCTGCAGGCGCCAGGCGATCCGCCGCAGGAGCCACTGGCGGTTCCCCGAGCGCGAGGCTTCCCCGAAGACCTCCGCGTAGCGCTGGCGGAGCTCCGTCGGCGTGAGCGTGGCCAGGGTGCGCAGCTCCTCGGCAAGGGCGCGGGGGGCGCAAGCGTGGGGCAGGGTGCGGGCGGTCGTCGTCATCGGGTCGTCTCCTCGGGCAGCGCATCGCCAGCACCGTCGCCGGGCGCCACAGTGAGCCCACTCGCGCCGAAGATGGCAAGTCGCCCCGGCTCCCGATGCGTAGCGTGCGCTCCGATGCGCGATGCGACGAGCCGCGCCACGGCGGCCCCGAGCAGCGTGACCACCTCACGCCGCCGGTTCGATCCGGGGCCGGAGAGTGCGAGTGATGTCCACGGCCGCGGCATCGCCGCGACCCGCTGCTGGGTCTTCATCGTGTTCCTCGGTGACTGGAGGGAGCGGTCCCTCCGAGATGACTTATGACGTCTGCGCGGCAGTGCTCCGCCCACGTGGCGGATTTCGCTCAGTTCCTTCCGTTCACGGCCCTCCTGCTGGTCGGTGTCGCATGGTGTTCACCCTGTACCGACACGAGTCCGGGTCGAGCGGGCGGGAAATCCCGAAGGTTCACGAAGAAAGTTCGGGCGCCGGGCTCGGTCGGTCGCAGCGGTGGGCTTGCTGGGGGCGAGACGGATACGGGG
Source organism: Phenylobacterium sp. (assembly GCF_044358365.1). Taxonomy (GTDB): domain Bacteria; phylum Pseudomonadota; class Alphaproteobacteria; order Caulobacterales; family Caulobacteraceae; genus Phenylobacterium. The sequence goes on from NZ_JBIKNZ010000153.1 coordinate 12,065, forward strand.
TGAAGTGGCATGGGCAAAGGTGAGGTCCTCTACCCCTGTATTTCCGCGGTGGAAATCAAAGTCCTCCGCTTTCGGGGAGAATTGTGGGCACTTTCTTCGAGAAGTTGACGGGCGCTTGGCGCACGTGCCCCTCCGGGGAGATCTTTCAATTCTTCAACGATCCCCGGTCACGCCGGACGGTCTCGAACGGTGATGGGGGTGAGCCGGCTGGCGGCGCTTGCCGCTTAGCCAGCGAACCCCGATCGAGGTACCGAATGAAGCTTCTCCCGACCGACACGGAACGACTGATCCTGGCGAACCAGTACCGGATTCTGGCACATCTCGAGCCCAACCGCGCCGACGCCTATGAGCGCGCGGAGCGGATGCTGCTCGAGGGGCATACGTGGGCACTTGAGGCCTTGGGAGAGATCGAGCTCCCACAGCCCCAGGTCTCGGAGGAAGTAGTGAGGTTTGTCTTCGACGTGCTGGACATGTACCGCGTGCTGAACATGGCGGCCCAGCATCACGGGATCGACGCGGATTCGCTGCCGGACGGTGCCGCACGGTTCGAGGGCTTCGATGGCAACAACGAAACGGACCATCTCGCTGTCGCGAAGGTGCTGCAAGCGACGGGCAACCGATGGACGGAGTCACTGGGGAAGGGTGACTTGAACTCTCATAGCCCGTGCTTGCAAATGTATGAGCGCATGCTCGTGGTCTGGCGGAGCGTTCGCTCAAAGTGCGTTGGGACGGCAGCGATCATGTCAAAGGACGATCTCGAGAGGATCATCGCTGCGCGCACGCACCCGGATTGCCGCAAGATCAGTGGGGCAGCGCACCCGAAAGCTCGAGGGGATTGAATGAAAGTTTCTGCAACCCTGGACCTTGACCGAGTGCTGGAGGCAGCGCTCGTTGCCGTGCATCGCGCGATGCAGTCGTGGTCCGAAGGTGGACTTCAGACCGAAGAACCGCTCCTGAACCACCTCATTGGCGAGCTTTCGCGAAAGCGGCGCAGCTGCGATATCGGTGGACCCACCGCAAGTCGTGTGGTCAACCAGATCGCGCTGCTCCATCGCAAGGGCGACGGCAACACCGACAAGTTCGGCGCTGATCTGGCGGTGACGCTGTCGATTGCCGATGGGATTTTGCTGAAGACGGCTCTGTTCCAGGTGAAGGTCGGCGATGCACTCACGGGATCATTCGCACGGTCGCAACTCGAGGACGCGACCTCGGACCAGCAGATTCGTGAGCGCGCTTTCGTGTGCGTTTTCGATCGAGTTCGCCTGCGAACGCGTGTAAAGCAAGCTGATGCGGTGCTTGCAAACTTCAAGTCCGGCGCAGAGAGATCGTCGCAGACTTGCCATGATTGGGACACGCTCGGCGAGTGGATCTGCAAGTGGCTGGCGTGCCAGATTGGAAAGCCAAGTCGCGTCGGTGACCCGAACGGCATTGAGCCACGATTGAGCCGCTACGTGGTGGAACGTCGCAACGAGACACCGTCCTGGATTGAGCCGTGGAGGCCAGAGGGTGGGCGGGCGGAAGACGGTGGGCCGAAGGGGATGATTCCCGCGAAGGCGTGGCTGATGATCTTTGTCGCGCCCGGGGGTTCCGTCGCGAGCGCATGAGTTGAAGTATCGGGTTGACCCGCAAGCGGTGGTTCCCCGAACGCCCCCGGGCTCGGCAATTGGGCTTTGATGTCGCCGATTGGCGGGTCTCGATTCGCCGACTTTAGGTGTACGTGTTGACGACGATGTGGACCACGCACATTCCCGCGTTCGTAGGTGCGCGCGCCTCACCTACCGTTCTCTGTCAGACGGTCAGGCCTAGGTGAACACTTCGAATTCCGCCGGTTGTTCACCAGCGTGATGGCCCCGATTAAGCTCGATCCACCCGGCGCTCGATTGCAATTTTGCATGGCCACGTAGGCGCTGGGGAACTACCATACACCAGCTCGGAGAGGGATGAGCCTCCGCGAGTGACCCTGCTAGGCCCTTGCCGTCCTGGAGATCGTCGTGACGAGAGTGCCGGTCAAGCCTGAATTCCTCCGCTGGGCCTGCGAGCGCGCAGGCAAGCCGGAGTCTGCGCTGGCCGAAAAGATTTCGGCGTTCCCATACTGGTTGACCGGTGAGAAGGCCTCCACGCTCAAGCAACTGGAGGACTTCGCCAAGGCCACTCGCACGCCGTTCGGCTTCCTTTTCCTGCCGGAGCCGCCCGTCGAGACGATCCCGATCCAGAACATGACGGGCACAAGCGGGCGACAGCGGGGCGCCTCAACTGCGATGGATCACTTCCGGCTCGCTGTGCGGCCCGAAGCACTGGCGACCGCATTCGGTGAAATCGCACAGACGTTGTTCGACTGCATTCGAGTCGTGATGATTGAATCTCGCAAGCTCGCCGCGCGCCGCGACTACCTCCTCCCCCAACTGCTGAGCGGCCAGGTGCCGGTGGAGGTGGCGTAGATGGCTCTGGTTCTCTACCACACCGGCAAGTTCCCGCCGATGCGCCTGGACTACGAGCGGCTGGTGCCGTTGATCGGCCCGGCGAACGCGGCGGTCGCTCGCTACGAGGGCGTGCTGCACGCGGTGCCGAACGCCCAGGTGCTTCTGTCGCCGCTGACGACGCAGGAAGCCGTGCTGTCGAGCAAGATCGAGGGAACGCAGGCGACTTTCGGCGAGGTTCTGGAGTTTGAGGCGTCGGAGGAATCCGCCACCGGCGAGAAGCGCGACGACATCCGCGAGGTGCTGCAGTACCGTGCGGCGCTGAGGGACGCGGTGGCGGGGATGAACACAGTCCCGCTTTCGCAGCGGCTCATCCGCGACGCCCATCGGGTGCTCATGCAGGGTGTGCGTGGCGAGAACAAGACCCCGGGCGAGTATCGACGCGTGCCCAACTGGATCGGCAAGCCCGGTTGCGAGCAGGCCCAAGCCAAGTTCGTCCCGCCGGGAGCAGGCGAGATTCCGGATCTGATGTCGTCGTGGGAGAAGTACCTGCACGGCGACGCGCCGGACCGGCTGGTGCAGCTGGCCGTCCTGCACATCGAGTTCGAGGCGATCCATCCGTTTCTGGATGGTAACGGGCGGCTCGGCCGGCTCTTGGTGCCGCTGTTCCTCGTTCAAAGGCAGTTGCTGAGCGGGCCGCACTTCTACATCAGCGCGTATTTTGAAGCGAACCGCGACGAGTACTACGAGCGACTGCTGGCCGTCTCGCGAGATGACGATTGGACGGGGTGGTGCGAGTTCTTCCTGCGGGCGATCATCAAGCAGGCGGAAGCCAACGAGAGCAAGGCTCGCGCAATCCTGGAGCTCTATCGCGAGAAGAAGGACTGGATCGCGACCCACACGCGGTCGCAGCACGCCGTGCGGGCGCTGGACTGGTTTTTCACCCGGCCGGTGTTCCAGGCATCGGAACTGGCGAAGACATCCAAGATCCCGACCGGCACTGCCAACAGGATCCTCCGGGAAGTCCGCGATGCTGGGATGCTCACAGAGCTCCGCGCGGCCAGCGGCCGCCGACCGGCCATCCTGGCATTCTCGGAGCTGCTCAACATCGCCGAGGGGAGGGCGGTGCTTTGATGGTCGCCCATGGACCACAATGAGCCTTGTTGATCACAGTT